>JAMPEH010000066.1 GCA_023665245.1 Muribaculaceae bacterium | reverse complement strand
AATTGTATCCGCCGCTTTCTGTTCATAAATTATTTACTCATTCAAATACCCTGATGAATTGCTCACAACCGGTCCCATCAAAATTTGCGCAGAGGAAAGCGCCGCTCAGCGGTTACGAAAAGGATCTCGCCGCGCTGATGCAGTCATTGCGCCATCTCAAAGGCATCAAGAGAAGACCTTCCATAAATATGATCGTATAATTCTTTTGCCCGCAGATAGGGGTTCTGATATAACTCGTGGCGGTTGGGATTTGCGGTGATCCTTTTCACGCTTTTCATGGAGTCCAGCAATTCTCCATAGCGGAGTCTTCCCACTCCCTGCATGGCGAGATATGCCGCTCCCAGAGCCGCCCCCTCGGTCACTTCAGATATCTGGATATCAGTTCCGAACAAGTCTGCCTGCATCTGGAGCCAGACGTCAGACTTTGCGTATCCGCCGGATGCATGAAGCACCTCCATGTTACAGCCAAGATCTTTCATGCAGAGGAAAACCTCGTACAAACGGAACAGCGCGCCCTCCATTGCAGCCCGGATAATATGGCGGTCTGTATGATGCAGCGACAGGCCATACATGATTCCCGTTGCCTTATCATTCCAGTCTGGACTGCGCTCTCCGGTAAAATATGGTAGAAATGTCAGGCCGTCGCAGCCAATGGGAATATCCTCCGCGTAGGCGCTGAAAAGCTCATAGACGCTCATATTGGCCTCTTTGGCAGCCTGTATATATTGTCCGGAGTAGGTTTCCTTGAGCCAGCGCAGAGCAATGCCCGCGTTGTTGGTCGCTCCGCCGGCAATCCATTGGTCATCAAAAACACTATAGCACCATGTCTGCATTTTGCCGGCAAGCCGGGGTATGGAAACCATTGTGCGGATTGCGCCGGACGTACCTATGCTGCAGGACGCGCCGCTCTGCGAAAATACGCCGCTTCCGATACTGGCGCAGGCCCCATCATTACTGCCGACAATAAAAGGCGTATCGGCGGGAATATCCAGATAGGCGGCATACTCCCTTCGCATTCTCCGGAGAACATAATTGCAGGGAACAACATCGCTCAGCATCCCTCTGTCGAGCTTCAGAACATCCCGCAGAATATCCATGTCCCAGTCATGCTGATGGATATTGAAGAAGCCATGGCAGGACGCGTTGGTATAATCTGTCACCCTTTTCCCATAAAGGCGTTCCAGAATGTAATCTTTGATACCGGCCAGACGTACATCCCCATTCCATCCGGCAAGATGATTCCGCATCCACAAAACTTTGCTGAGCGGATATAGCGGATGTTTGGGGTAGCAGCCGGTTTTTCCATAGAGCGTCTTTGCCGGCATCAGGCGCTCCATGCCCTGTGCTTCTTCCTGCGCCCGGGTATCCGCCCAGATCAGGGCGTTGCAGAGGCAGGCGCCTTTTTGATCTACTGCAAAAATATTATGGCTCTGGGTTGATAACCCGATTCCGCAGAGAGATTTTCGGCTGTATGCTACCTGATCCAGGCACGCCTTCATTGTCTGGAGCGCAGAGGAAAATATCATTTCCGGATCGCACTCCACGCACCGCGCGGCTGGCGTGAAAATTTTATTTTCCGTCGATGCAATTCCCTTCTGATACCCATCTTCATCAAAAAGGACTGCCTTGATATTTGTCGTTCCCAGATCAATACCCAAGTAATACGCAGACATGCCGGTTACCTCTGCTGCAAGGTTCCCGGCGCCTTTTTGCTTCTGACCGCAATCAGAGCTTCCGCATTCTCAGCTTCCCGCATTCGCTGCTGATACCGCTCCTCATGGGCTGCAAGGCTTTCCGCACGTGTGAGTACTTCCTCAAAATGCCGCGGAGGAACCTTTACGGCGCCGCTCTGATCCATATGAATAATATCGCCCGGCGCGACACTCATTCCCGCGATTTCCACTCGGCTTTGTACCTCCTTGATGCAGATATTTCCGTGTCCCGGCGTCATTCCCTCTGCAATGCAGGGCATTTCCAGCGCGTCAATTTCCGCATAATCCCGGATCTGGCCGTCGGTTATATAGCCAACAGCGCCTACCCGTTTGAAGGCAGTTGCTACGTTCCCGCCGAAGATCGCCGCCCGCCGTGCATGTTCCGGCTGAAAAGCGGCCTTCATAACAACGATCACCGGCTTAGGCGAGCGGTCAATCGCACGGATTACATCGTTGATGGAGAGTGTGTCGCCCTCCGCCTCTTCCCCCATGACACAGGTTACGGCATATCCGACGCGGGTCCCCAGATGTGGAAACAGGTTCTTTACTTCGCTGGAGGTATACCACTCTCCCCAGGCGTCATAGAGCCTGAGACAATAGGCTTCACGGGAAGGATATCCTGCTACACAGTTGCCTACGGTTCCGCTGTCAAATTTTTCCAACTGCCGGATCTCCGGATTCATCTTTTCACACATGGCCAGTCACCTCAAATTTCGTTTACCGGGTAAAGCGGTTTTTTCCCTGTAAGGACGTCGTCGATGGATTGCGCCGCGCACAGGCACTGCGCATCGCCCGTCTCCGCAGTGAGTCCCGCGCAATGGGGAGAGGCAAGGAAGTTATCAAGCTCCAACAGCGGAAGGTTCGGATTGACCGGCTCATTTTCAAATACATCCAGTGCGGCGGCGGCGATAGTGCCATTTTTCAGCGCTGTATACAAAGCGTCCTCATCGACCAGCCTGCCGCGGCCGCAGTTAACCAAAAAGGCAGTTTTCTTCATCATGCCCAGCGTATCCGCATTTATCATGTATTCTGTCTCGGGCGTGCGGGGGACATGCACCGAGACAATATCCGACTGACGAAGCAGCGTTTCCAGATCTGTCATTCTGACATAACCGGGCAGGGAGGCGCAGTCTGCATAGGGGTCATAGCATAGGATCTGCATACACAGGCCATAGTGGACCCGCTCCGCAAGGACCCTGCCAATGCTGCCATAGCCAATAATGCCGAGGACCTTCCCTCCCAGCTCCACGCCGGGCATTTCATCCCGGATTTTCCAGTTTCCGGCCCTGCATGCATCCATCTTTGCGTATATCTGTTTAGCCAGCGCGAGATACAGGCCCATGGTATGTTCTGCGACCGCCTGCATATTGCAGTTCTTCGTAATGGTCACATATACGCCGTTGTCCGTAGCCGCCTGGACATCCACAGTTTCATAACCTACACCGAAACGGGCGATAACCTTCAGCTTTTTCCCCGATTCGATGACACGCCTGGTATAGGGCGCCGTCCTGGCGAGAATGGCGTCGGCGTCCCTGATTTCGCGAATCATGGTCTCCTCGTCGCTGGCGGTGCCCATGACCAGTTCATAGCCGCGTTCCCGAAGCCAGTCCTTGCCGCATGCATTGACATCCCGGGGAATGTACACTTTCTTCACAGTCTTTCATCCTCCCTTTTCCGACCGGAGAAGAACCACTCCTCCTGCCGGATAATACTTTTGATTTCAGCCCACGGATCGCCGCTTCTGTTAATGATTTCCATGCCGACACGGACCTCCCGGTCTGCATTCAGGCGCTCTATAAGCGCGAAAATTTCTTTTGCGTCCTGCGATGAAAACACCCCGTCCCTGACGCCGAATGGAGGATGTTTATCGCCATATAACACAGATTCCCGCTTCAAAACACAGTTTGCAAGGTGGAAATGCTTTGTATAGGGATTTGCCATCGTGAACGCAGCCACCGGATCCTCCCGCAGCTGTGCAGTATGGCTCAGATCCATAGTGAGCATGACTCCGGTCCCCGACACAAGCCGACGTGCCTGCTCCGTCGGACCAATCAGCTGGCAGAACTCCACGTCGGTATCACCGGGTTCAAGAAATATCTCCAGAGAGCGGTCCGCCGCAGTACGCAGCTGCTCCAGGGAGCGGCTGAGCGCACGGTACGCCGGCTCCTCCTGTCCGGCGGCAGGCCTCCAGCCGCTGGTAATCAGGATGGCGTCCGCACCGGCGCAGGACGCCTGGTCCGCCATTTCGATGCACGCTTTCACAGCCGCTTCCCGCCCATGCTCGTGCAGCGCACAAAGACTTTGGCGCGCTCTTTTTTGTGCAGTTGCGGCGAGAAATACACTTCTTAATTTCCGCTGCTGGAGGTCCTTTCCATACTGTTGGACACGGTCCTTCTCTGCATAAAATTCCACAGAGCCGATACCCACGCTCTGGAATAACTCGATCGCCCGCAGAAAGCTGTCCCTGTCGGTTTCGATCCAGGGACACATCCCATTTAAAACAACAGATTTCTGTACCGGCATATTGCATCCTCTCAATATAAAAAAGGATCGATTCAATCAATGTGTACGGATCTACGCAGCGCTTCCCAGAACACAGCGGCCAGTAAGAGCCTGAAAGGAGGCCCTTACCGCCGCCGTATTCTCCGTCAATCAGCGCTGTCCGGCAATATACGCCCGCGCGTTCCTCCAAGCGTCCTCAAAGCTGGAACGGAACAGGACGACGGGACCGTAGTCCTCATATTCCTCCGGCGTGATCCTCTGAATCTCATAGGCTTTACGAAAATCAGGGATTTTGTCGCAGAGCGTATCAATCACAATGGCGTCAATGGGATTGAAAAACCGGGACATAGCAGGCTGATCCTGTTCCAGGAGCTTGTCCGCCGTGCCGACCCAGTTGATCGTGACCGCACAGTCCGCGCCAACCATTTCGGTAAAGTGATGGAGCCCGCGGGCGCCGCCGCCGATAAAGTGGCAGTCGTAGCCTCTCTGCTTGACAATCTCATAGACCTTTTTCGCGATGGCGATGCCTCCCTGGTAGACATAGTCAGCCGGAATGTCAATATTCTGACTTTCCACAGTCTGCTTGATGTACTGATCAAAGATGCCGGTGATCACACTGAAATACAGCGGCGCCGGATTCACCATGTTTTTGGTGGTTTTTTCGTAAATATCACAGACATCCAGCACCTGCCGTACGGCCATGCACTCGGTAGCGTTGATGGGGACGCGGTCCCTGATAAGCTGTTCAATGGCCGCCAGCCCGCTGGGGATCACGGGAATTTTGCACATGATGTTCTCGCCGGCCTTGCGGTTGAACTTTGCAAATTCCAGAATGGAGGCGGTATCCTCAAGGAAGGGGTCGCCCTGTATGGAAACATATCCGTTCTTGCCGTTAGAGGCATCGTATATGGGCTTGAAAACTGCAGCGACGCCGCCGACCAGCTCCCGCTGCAGCCGGACCAGCGCGGCGTTGTCGTCCTTCTCTTCCGCGATGATCTTTTGCACCAGGCCGGCAACATAGGGGCGCTCCTCTTCGCTTGAAATCATCTTCCATGCGTAGGCGGGATTTTGCGTACAGCCCACGGCTCCATGGTCAATGGCCAGCCGCGCCTGTTCGCGCGTCACATTGTTGATCCAGAACCTGGTCGGAGTACATGCCTGTACGCGCATAAAATAGTCGTTTTTCATAATCGTTCCTCCCTTTTATCTTCCTAAAAAACCGCCGTCAACAGGCAATACAATGCCGCTGATGAAGTCGGACGCATCGCTGGCGAGAAATACTGCCGCTCCCCGCAGATCGTCCGGCTGGCCCCAGCGGCCCATGGGCACGCGGGACATCATTACCTTCTGAAGGCGGGCGCCTTCTTCTGTAGTAAAATAGTAATCATTCATTTTGGTGCGCATATAGCCGGGCGCAATCGCGTTGACACACAGGCCGTACTGCGCCCACTCGTTGGACAGGGTTTTTGTCAGCTGCGCCACGCCGCCCTTACTGGCGGAATAGGCGCAGTTGTTATATCCTCCGATAAAGCTGTTCAAAGACGCGATGTTAATAATTTTTCCGTGTCCCTGCGGAATCATCAGTTTTGCGGCCAGCTGGCACATTTGGAAGGTGGCGCGCAGATTGATATCAATGACGCGGTCCCAATCGTCCAGCCGGAACTCTTCCGCCGGCGCCCTGCAGTTAATGCCGGCACAGTTGATCAGGATGTCAATTCCTCCAAGTGCCGCAGCGGCAGCAGAAAATGTGCGGTCAAGTTCTTCCCTGACGGACAGGTCTGCACGGATGCCATGAACCGGATTGCCGGTTTTTTGCGCCATTTCGCTGGCGCAGCGCGCCGCGTCGGGGCTGGCGTCCAAAATGGCGACTGCGGCGCCCTGGCTGCTGACCGCCTCGGCCATGGCTTTGCCAAGATCACCGGCCGCGCCCGTGATTACGGCTCTTCTCCCGCTTAAATCAAACATCATCTCTCGCGCTCCTCATTTCAGATCTTTCAGCATTTCCACCGCGTGGGCGGCGACATCGGCCGGGGTCATCCGGTGGTATTTCAGAAGGTTATAAAGATTGTCACTCTGGGCAAACGTATTGCGCGCAACACCGATCTGCTCCACGCGAGTGGGGTGCAGGCGGGAGGCTGCCTCCGCAACAATGCTGCCGAATCCGCCAAAGGCCTGTCCGTTTTCCAGAGCAATGATGCCCGCGGTCTCTTCAGCGCATGTCCTTACCAGCGCTTCGTCAAGGGGTTTGATTGACGGCATATGAACCACCCGGGCAGAGATCCCCTGATTCTTCAAAAGGTCCGCAGCCTTCAAAGCGATGCCGGTCATCATGCCTGTACTCATCAGGGTTACATCAGAGCCATCCCGCAAAACATATCCTTTTCCCCATTGGAATAAATAGTCCTCGCCGAACAGGACCGGCGCGTCAAATTTGGCGACGCGGTAATAGACGGGACCTTCCGTTTCTGCAAATGCGTGCATTGCGGCGCGAAGCTCGCGGTTATCCCCCAGATCGGCCACTTTGACATTTGGCAGCGATGAGAAAACCCCAATGTCTTCACAGCTGTTATGGGACATACCGCATTCTGTCGCTGTGAGTCCCGCATAGGAGCCGGGAATTTTCACATTGGCGTTGTGCCCCGCGATCTGCATGTAAATCGGGTCCAGGGCCCGGCGGGCCGCAAAGGAAGCAAAGGTGGACGGGAAAACGATATATCCCAGATTGGCCAGGCCTGCCGCCATTCCCATCATATTGGCCTCCGCAATGCCGCACTGGAAGAAACGCTTCGGAAACCGGTCACGGAACAGGCTGGCCATTGTGGATGTACAGAGGTCCGCATCCAGAACGACGACGTTATCATATTTCTCGCCCAGTTCGACAAGGGTTTTGCCGAACGTGTCGCGCATATTCTCCTGATAAAACTCCACGATTCACGCCTCCTCTAAAATGCCCCGCATACCGGGATCTTTACCCTTTACGGTATGGGTAATCGGGACAAATGCCTTTCCGTACGCATCGGCGAGGCTCTTCAGGAAGCGATTTGCAGTATCCATATCCGGCGCGTGCGTGTGCCATTTGTAATTGAATTCGCACGCCTCAACGCCTCTGCCTTTGACGGTATGCATAATGATCACATTGGGATGCCCGTTTACAAAGCGGTACTTTGCCCGATAAAGCGCCATACATATCTCATCAACGTTATGACCATCACACTGCTGCACGTTGAATCCAAAAGCGCGGAATTTCTCATCCAGCGGAGCAACGTCGATTTCTTCATGGGTAAAGCCCTTTGCCATGACCTTATTGTAGTCGACGAGCAGCACAAGGTTATCCAGATGGTTTTGCGCCGCGCTCATGGCGGCCTCCCACATCTGCCCTTCGTTCAGCTCTCCGTCGCCGCAGATGCAGAAAACACGGTTTTGGTACTGCTGCTTCAGTTTCAGCCCTGCGGCAAGGCCCACGCAATAGGAGAGGCCAAGCCCAAGGGAGCCCCCGTTGCAGTCCACGCCATGGGGAAGATCCTTCAGGAGATGTCCCTCATAACCGTCAGCGCGGCCATAGCGGTAGAATTCCTCTTCCGGCAGGAAGCCGAATTCTTTCAGTGCAGAATAAAATGCGGGGGAGCAGTGGGCCTTGGAAAGGACAAGGTAGTCCCGGTCGGTTTCCCGGCAGTTGTCCGCCGTAAGATTTGCGCCGCCTCCGAAAAGCACCGCCATCATTTCGCCCAGTGACAGGGACCCGCCGGGATGTCCCCAGTTGCACATGGAAATCAGGCGGATGGAGTTGACACGGAGGTTGTACGCGGTATCGTTAAAAAACCGCCGTTCTGCCTCTGTAATGGCTCCTCCCTGATGATGATAAAAATTTACCCGATCCATAAGCTTACCTCACTTTGCCGCCCAGGAATAATCCGGATTCTGGGTACAGAACTTGCCGCCTGCAACCTCGATGTATGTCCCGTTGATATAGCTGGCGCTGTCGGAGGCAAGAAAGGCAACCGCGTTTGCTACGTCCTGCGGCTGGCCAAAAGTGCCGCTTGCAATCTGGCTTTTGAGGCGGTCCGGCTGCGTGGCAATGCGCTCTGCATTCATCGTAGTATCCATCAGCCCGGGCACATAGCAGTTCACGCGGATTCCCTTGGAACCCAATTCGGCCGCCATGACGCGTGTCAGCGTCAGCACGCCCGCCTTGGACGCAGAGTACATCGACAGTCCCGCCGTTGGGATCAGGGAAACAAATGACGCGGCGTTGATGATGCAGCTGCCGCTTTTCATACGGGGTGCGACGATTTTTCCGCTCAGGAACACGGACTTCAAATTGATGGCCATGCCCCGGTCCCAGGCTTCCTCGCTCATATCCGCAATCGATACGTTGGGGCAGACGCCGGCGTTGTTTACATAGATGTCGATTTTCCCAAAGCGGTCCATGACCTTCCCAATGGTTTGCTCTACCTCCGATGCATTGCTGATATCACAGCGATATGCTTCTACCTCGCCAAATTCGGAGAGCTCCGCCTTCCTTTTGAGAAGCTCCGTCTCATTCAGGTCCATAATGAAACAGCTGCACCCCTCCTGCAAAAGCGTTCTGGTAATGGCGAAGCCCAGACCCTTATTGTCGCCTGCGCCGGTGATGCCGGCAACCTTGCCGTTTAAATGATAATTCATCGTGCCGCCTCCTTTTCCGCCACCTCTTTGATTTCCGCCAGAACCGTGACCTGCGCGCTGTCGATCTCATCAATGAAGTACGGCAGGGCAAAAATCCGAACCAGCGTGTCATTTGTAAGCCCGCTTAGATTGGCATCCTCAATAATGCAGATCATATTGTCGGAATACTGACCCAGGAGCCATTTGTGAGCGATCACGCCGTCAGGAATATTGGCCATTGCCTGCAAAGAGATAAAATCAAGCACCACCGCCTTCAGATCCCTGAAGTTTTCGTTCAGCCATTTTGCGGCTTCAGAGCTTACGCCGGGATTCTGCCCGCCATAAATTTCCGGCTTATGATACAGCTCGGAAAAACCCGTGCGGAGCAGGAGCGCGTCACACGCCGCGATCTGGTCCCTGTACGGAAGCAGGTCCTCCCTGGTAATCAATTCATTGGGCTTCTTTGGCACCTCCGCGATAAACGGCTTTTCAAATATGAACTGTTCCAGGGGGAGCTCGGAAATTTTCCTGCCCTGCGCAAAATGGTGGTTCGGCGCATCGTAATGGGTTCCAAGATGATTGGGCAGCGTGTACTTCCACTCGGTCCAGTCGCAGTCTTCTCCTGCTGTATGCACTTTCTCTACGGAGAGCAGCGTCGCCCCCGGACAAGCTGTGGAATGCCTGGAAATGGGATAGGAAAGCAATTTATACATGTTCTACCTCCTGTGTTTTTGTTTCATTGTCTGAGGCCGCGCCTGCATCGCTCAGTTGCCTCCGCCTGTTGATTTCACCCAGCAGGATGACTGCAATAATAAGAATACCTTTTGCCACATTCTGCGCACCTTGGGGGAACCCGGCGATTTGCATGGTGGACATAATGAGCCCCAGGAACACACATCCTGCCAGCGTCCCCACCGGGACCGCCTTGCCGCCGGAAATCAGCGTACCTCCGAGGACCACTGCGCCAACGGATTCCATCTGATAAGAATCGCCCATACCCAGAAAGGCTCCCCCAACCCGGGCGGCAATCAGCATTCCTCCAACGCTTGCCAGGACGGAGCTGAAAATATAGGTGAGGGTTTCGACCCTGACCGTGTTGATGCCGGCCAGCTTGGCGGCCTCAATATTCTGACCGACCGCCACCAGAGATTTGCCATAGGTGGTCTTTTTCAGAAGGAACATCACCACCAGCGCCAATGCAAGAATAATATAGATGACAATTTGCAGCCCAAAAATCTTTTTTCGGGAAATCGCCGTCAGAATGGAGCAGGTTTCAAACACCGCGAAATGGTGGTTATACATCAGGGAAACGGTTTCCAGGATATAGCCCATGCCCATGGTTGCGATGATGGGCGGTATTTT
>JAMPEH010000065.1 GCA_023665245.1 Muribaculaceae bacterium | reverse complement strand
CGGTTATCCGTCAGGCGTTCGCCGAAGAGTTCGGCTTTAAGATGGACGACGCAATCTTGGACGGGAGCGGCGAGGGCGAGCCTCTCGGAATTCTCAAAAGCGGCGCGCTCATCAAAGTCGAAAAAGAAAAAGACCAAAAGGATATCGTCACGGTCGAAAACCTCATCAAGATGTGGAATAGACTGTGGTCGAAATCGAGAGCAAATGCGGTTTGGTATATCAATCAGGAAATCGAACCGCTCCTTTATACGCTCAAACTCGGCGACAAGCCCGTGTACATCCCCGCAGGCGGAATCTCGGAAAAGCCCTTCGGTACGCTGTTCGGTCGTCCCGTAATTCCTTTGGAGCAGTGCAATGCACAGGGCGAAGTCGGCGATATCGTCCTCGCCGACGTCGGTCAGTATCTGCTCATCGATAAGGGCGGAGTCAAGGCGGCAAGTTCCATTCACGTCCGCTTTTTATACGACGAAAACGTGTTCCGCTTCATCTACCGCGCAGACGGCAAACCCATCTGGAACAAACCGCTTGCGCCGTATAAAGGCAAGGCAACCGTTTCGCCGTTTGTGGCGTTAGAAAAGCGTAACTAAAACGAATAGGGAGGTGATCGAGCGTGTTGACGTTGCAGGAAACGAAAGACTTTCTCCGCTTGGACGGGGATGACGAAGACGCGCTCATCTCCTCGCTTATCGTTACGGCGAAAGACTTGACCGAAGAGGTGCTACGGCGGAAGCTCAAGGAGTTCGAGGAAGTCCCCGAACCTGTACATCAGGCTATGCTCATTGTTACGGCAACCTTATACGAGGAACGGCAAGTGGCAAAAGACAAGTCGGGCGTGGATATCAAGGAAACGCTCGACCTTGTTCGCCGAATGCTGTTCGCTTATAGACGGGAGTCGTTCTGATGGACATTGGAAGATTAAACCGCCGGGTTGAGATTTTACAATTTTTCAAAGACCGTGACGAATATGGCGGAGAAACGGGCGAATGGCGGACGGTGGCAAAGGTGTGGGCGGCAATCGTCCCCGTAAGTGGTACGGAGCAGATGTTCGCACAGCAAGTGACAGCCGAAAAGGTGGTGCGAATCACGATGCGGTTCTGCCATTGGCTGACGGTCTTGCACCGTATAAGATACGGGGATAACTTGTACGAAATTATAGGCGTACTCGACAACGAAACCGCCCACACCGCCACAATACTGAATGCGAAGGAGTTGGTAAGCGATGGGATACAGCGCAAAGCAAAGGAAAGTGAAGACGAGTATAGAGGGCGCAGACAAGATAGCGAAAGACCTCAAGGCGATGGAGGATGCTGCAGCAAACGTTCTGATGGTGGGAGCAAAGGCAGGCGGTAAAATCGCGCTTGAAGACGCCAAGCGCAACTGTCCCGTGGATACGGGCGCGTTAAAGCAGAGTCTGCATCTAACCGAAGGCAAAGCGACCGCAACGAAAGCCACCGTACAGGTGGACTACGACAAGTCCTTAAAATACGGAACGCACGTCGAACTCGGAGCGAGAGGCAGACCTGCGAACCCGTTTCTGCGGAACGCCGTGGACGATAACCAAAACAAAATCAACGATGCGATCGTGGCGGAAATTTCACGTGCGGTCGGGAGGAAACTATGAAAGATATTTGCCAAGCGGTGTACGAGCGGCTGTGTTCGGATACGGACATTTCGCGCCAAGTCTGCGGACGCATATACCCCATAGTATTGCCCGAAGACGCGCCGTTGCCCGCAATCGTTTATTCGCCCGTGCTTGCGAACTATGATTCGGCTTTGCAGGGAGATACAGGCTTTGTAAGGCAAACGATACAATTCGTCTGCCATGATACGACGTACAAGAAAGCCCGTGAATTGTTCCGAAAGGTGAAGTGTGTTTTTCAGGATTACCACGGGGATATGTGCGGGCTAAATATAGAAGCCGTGTTCATTAAGTCGGACTACGAGTACAACGGGAATACGGCGCTCAAATTTGATATGAGCGAGTATATGTCGAGCATCGAATTTGAATTTCATTATAACGAGGAGCGTGACGCTCCACCCAAATATTAAAAGACGGAGGTTAAAGAATGGCGGTAGCAGGTAAGAACGGCAAAGTGGTCGTCGGCGCAACGGCAAGCAAGAAAGTAGTAGGCATCAAGAATTGGTCGCTCGAACTCTCGCTTGATACTTTGGAAACGACCGCGCTCGGCGACGATTGGAAGAATTATATCACGGGCTTGAAAGAGTGGTCTGCATCCAGCGAGGGCGACTATGAAGTACCCGTGGACAGCGAAGGACAAAAGGCATTGCAAGATGCTTTCTTAAACGGTACGACCGTAACGGTCAAACTGTATGTGGACGAAAAGAACCACTACGAAGGCGAGGCTTATATAAACAGCCTTTCCATCGAAGATCCCGTGGACGACGTGGTGTCGATAAGCATCGAATTCACGGGAACGGGTGCGCTGACCTTTGAAACGGCGGAATAAACGGAGGAAACGATGAAGAACGGAATCACAATCAATTTGGACAAACCGAGAACCTTGCGCTACGGAATGAATGCGCTTGCGAAAATAGAAGACTTGACGGGCAAGTCCATCCTTGCGCTCGACCTCAATAAGTTGGGTATCAAAGACTTGCTTGCCATCGTGTATGGCGGACTGTACCACGAGGACAAGACGCTGACCATTGAAAAGGTCGGCGATTTGATAGACGAATATTCCAACCTTAACGAAGTTGCGGAGAAGCTCGGCGAAGCCCTGACCGCAGCGTTCGGCGGAGCGAAGACGGAGCAGACCGACGCGCCGGGGGAAAAGTAACCGCCGCTTTTGATTTATTCGCTATTTCCGAACAAGCGGTGGTAGCGTGGGGAGTCGATCCGATAAAGGTCGGCGAATATACGCCGTATGAACTCACGCTGATTGCCAAACAGAAACGGAACGTCGAGCAGACCGAGTTCGAGAACTTGATTTGCCTTGCTTGGCACACCGAAGCTCTCGCACGGCAAAAGAAACTGCCACGGCTTGAAAAACTGCTGAAAGAGGCGAGGAAGAAACCGAACCAAAAAGCAAGCAGTAAAAGCGATGCGATATTAAAAGCAATGGCGGCGGCAAAAGGCGTAATCATCAAATAGGGAGGTGGGGATTGGCGGTAATAAGAAACCTTGTCGTCAAGATAGCGGCGGACATATCCTCGCTGTCGAAAGGACTACAAACCGCACAAAAGCAAATCCAAAAGGTCTCGGCTACATTTACGAAAGTGGGAACGAAGCTCACGGCAAGCATAACAGCGCCGCTCGTGGCGTTAGGTGCGGCGGCGGTCAACGTGTCGCAAGGGTTCGAGCAATCAATGGCAAACGCCGCGTCGGTCGCAGGCGCAACGGGCGATGAACTCGCCCGTATGACAGCCCTTGCCCGTGAAATGGGCAGTAAGACGGTGTTTTCGGCATCGGATGCGGCGGATGCGCTCTATTATATGGCGTCCGCAGGGTATAAGGTTGACCAAATGGCGGACTCCATAGAGGCGACATTGAACCTTGCGTCCGCAACGCAAAGCGATCTCGCGTTTACGACGGACACGGTAATCTCCACGCTGAACCAGTTCGGCTTGGAGGCAAACCAAGCTGAAAGGGTAACGAACGTATTCGCCGCCGCAATCGGCAACTCGATGGCGAATATGGATAAGCTCTCGAACTCGATGGGTTACGTCGGGCCTGTGGCAAACAGCCTCGGCTACGAGATAGAAGAGGTAACAGGTGCGTTAGCCGTGCTATATAACGCAGGCTATGACGGCTCGACCGCAGGCACGTCGCTCCGACAATCGCTCGTATCTCTGATGAATCCGACGTCGTCTGCGCTTGCCGCGTTCGAGGAATTGGGTTTGTCGTTTGAAGACGTGAACCCTGCAACGAACGATCTTGCAACGATTATAGACCGTCTCGGCGATGCAGGAATGGACACATCGCAGGCAATGAAGGTGTTCGGAGCGAGAGCGGGTCCCGGTATGCTTGCCCTTATGTCGGAGGGCGGAGACGCGGTCAGAGATATGACCGCCTCGATTACGGGAACGAGCAAGGCTTCCGAAATGGCGGAGGTACAGCTCGACACCTTGCAAGGTCAGGTCAAGATACTCAAATCCGAAATAGAGGAAATCGCCATATCGTTCGGCGACGTGTTAATCCCTATAATCAGACAGTTCATCCAAAAGTACATTTCGCCGTTAACGGCAAAGCTGATGGGGCTGTCTATGGGAACTAAAAAGAATATCGTAACCATAGCGTTATTGGCGGCGGCAATCGGGCCGCTTTTATTGGTGGTCGGAAAGCTCATCGGTAGCGTTGGAACGATTATGAAAATCGGGTCGTTGCTGTTCAGTAAAACAGGTCTTATAATTGCCGCAATCGCAGCGGTGGTCGGCGTGGTTACCTATTTATGGAAAACCAACGAAGACTTCCGAAATGCGGTAGCGCGGATATGGGAGAAAATCAAGTCCGCAATACTCAAAGCCGTCAACACAATCAAGGCTTGGTGGTCGAAGAACGGCGAAAAGATAATCGGCGCGGTTATTAAGGCGTTAAAGGTTCTGTGGAACGGAATCAAAGCCAAATTCAATCTCATTCTCAAAATAGCCCAAAAGGTATGGCCGTATGTCAAGATGATAGTCGTTGACACGGTAAACGCCATAAAGCAGTTTTGGGAAAAGAACGGCGCAAAGATTTGGAATACGGTCAAAACGATTTTCACCAATATTTGGACTTGCGTAAAGGCGGCGTTCAGCATTATAGGGGACGCCTTAAACAAATTCTTTTCTTACGTTAAACCGATATGGGAAAAGCTGAAAGCATTGTTTGCTTCGCTTTGGGATACGATATGCGAATTATACGAAACCTTAAAACCGATATTCGACCTTATAGGCGGACTCGTTATGACTTTATGGGGAGTCGTGTCGAGCGTACTCGGTGCGATTATAGACGCACTCGGCCCGTTCCTCGAAGCGGTAATCGACGTGGTCAGCGCAATACTCGATATCATCAAAATCGTTTGCGCCGTTCTACGCGGAGATTGGGCGTCTGCTTGGGAGTATATGCAAGACTTTGCGGGCAATATATGGTCTGCAATCAAAAACATCTTTCTCGGTATTTGGGAATTTATAAAGGGCTTCGGTCAAAATATCGTGTCCTTTTTCACCAACTGCGGCGAAACGATAGGCAACATTTTCAAAAGCGTATGGGAAGGCATAAGTGGATTTTTCGTCAACATTTGGGACGGAATCTGCTCTGTTTGCGGTTGGATTTGGGATAAAATAACGGGTTTGTTTTCAAGTATTGGCGACTTTTTCACAAATCTATTTAAAGACGCCTTTAATTGGGGCAAAAACCTAATCTCGAATATTGCGGACGGAATAGAGAGCGCATGGAATTGGGTAGTAGACGGCGTTAAGGGTATAGGACAATCGATTGCAGACTTTCTCGGCTTCGGCTCGCCCACGAAGAAAGGCCCCGGACATAAAGCGGACGAATGGATACCGAACCTATTGGATATGATGGCGGACGATATGTACGCCAACATCCCGATGATGCAAAGAGCCGCCATAGACGTTGCGAACACACTCGGTCTTGCAGGCTCGCCGAACCGCGCAATCGTAGGCACGGGCAGCAACCCTAACGGCGACCTTATAAACGGGCTTCTGCAAGGAATAATGGCGATGCAAGGAATGGGCGGAGCGGATGAAAAGGAACTCGTCTTGCAGATAGACGGACAGACGCTTGCACGGCTCATGATGCCGAAGCTGTCGAGGGAATACAAGCGAAACGGCGTAAATTTAGCGGAGGTGTAATATGGACTTTTTCAAGGTAAACGGAAAGAAAATAAAAGCGCCTACCGAGCTGACCATGTCGCAAGAGATACTCGACAAAGCCGAGCGCACCGTGGACGGAACGATGGTCGTGGATGTGATAGGCACGAAACGGAAAGTGGACGTGAGCTGGGAGTATTTATCGAAAGAGGATATGACCACGCTTGCAAAAGAGATCGGCGGAGATAAGTTCGCCGAGATAGCCTACCACGATAACGCCACGGGCGACCTCGTAACAATGACGGGACGCTCGGGAGGGCTGACATATATGCCGCACTATGATTGGGCAAAGGGCAAGATTATGTGGAAGAGCGTGTCGTTAAGTTTTACAGAGAGGTAGCCTATGGAATACTCGGACAATCCGCGTAAGGTTTACGGCAAAGTTGACATCGTCTATGCGGACGAAGAATTGAGCCGTGACGTAAAGGTGGCGGTCAGCGGTAACTCTGAAATCAGCCACCCCGATGAGGTATTCCACCTACCGAGCGAACCAACTATCAAGGCTTGTACGATGGACGGAAACGCTACAATGGTCGGAACGTTCCAAATGATGGGCAAAGACCTAATCGTCGGGTGGTGGAGCGAAAAGTGTGCGGACGGAAGCGGAAAGTATGCAAGCAAGCCGTACATAGAAATCAGTTTTATGATGCGTCCCGTTATTTATTGGCGAGTCATCGGCGATACGAAGCTTAACCAATACCCCGTGGACTTTACGCTACAGTATAAGAAAAACGGTACGATAGTGAAAACCGAAACCATCAAGGGCAACACCGAGGTGGAAATAGTAACAGCGCCGAAGGTCGAAGACATAACCTCGGTGCGAATGACAATAGAAAAGTGGAGTGCGCCGAATGCCGTGGCGAAAATACTGCGGTTTTTTGAACGAGTGTACGAATCCTACGAGGGCGATTCGCTCCTCTCGTTTGAGGTCGGCGAAGAACTGTGTTCAAGCGAGGGGAACTATAACATCAATTCGGACTCTATGACCGTGAGCATTTACAACGAAGACCGCAAATTCGATAAAGGCTATTTGCGGACGCTGATGCTCCTCGATAGAAAACTGTATCCGTACATCGGCATAGAAAAGGACGGTGAGATAGAGTATAAACCGCTCGGCGTGTTTTACTCGGACGAATGGGATATACCGCAGGACAGCCAATGGGTAAAATGCACGGCTACCGATAGAATGATGCGTTTGCAAGCCAAAACATACATCGGGTTTCCGCTCATAGAGAACGTGTCCTTATACGAGATCGCCGAGGATATCCTAACGAAGATGGGGCTGTCGGCGGCGGAATACCAAATCACGAACCGACTGAAAGACTTTGTGGTGGATACGGCGTTGTTGCCGAAAACCACGGGTTGGGACGCTTTGCAGGAAATTGCGAATGCGGGGTTGTGTAAAATCTTCGTGGACAGGGAAAACCGAATCGTTATCAAGTGCGAAGACGAAACACCGCAACGGACGCAGACCGAGGTCAACCCCGGCAACATGTTCTCGTATAAATCGAACATCACGCTCACGGATTTTTCAAACAGCGTGTCGGTGGACTACTGCGAGATAAGCATCAAGGATGATTTAATCGAGGTGGCAGAGCCGGAGATACGGCTCGAACCCTACGAAATGAAGACGATAACGATAGACTACACGTCGGAGGTCGCATATCCGTCCGCATCAAGTGATAACGCATCGGTGCGTATAACGTCCTTTGAAAGCGGAGTGAACTCGTGCATTTGCGTATTAAAGAACAATGTAAATGCGGCGCAAACGGCGGTAATAACGGTATCGGGCAATGCGATAGACATCAACACCCGAACGGTAACCGTGAGGAACGAAGAGAGCATTTTGCTATATGGCATAGTCGAATATAAACACCCTACGAGCGAACTCGTGCAGAGCTATGAGCAAGCAGAGTATATGGCGACATTGCTCATCAGCCGAATGAGAGCGGGTGAGGGCAGTATAACGGCCGTGTGGCGCGGAAACCCCGAACTCGAAGTCGGGCTCGCCTACGACTGCGTTGACCGCTTCGGGGACAAACAAAGCCTTTTGTGCGAATACAACAAATTCACATACGACGGGGGCCTAAAACAAGAAACCCGTGGACGGAAATTATAGGGAGGTAGCAATGGCAACGTGGAAGGAGCCGAAGAACGACTACAAAAAAGAAGACCAAGTCGTTCCCGAAATTTTCAATAATCTTGCCGAGAACGAAAGGTATCTGCAAGAAAAAAAGATAACCACGGAGCAGGTGCAGGATGCGGAGATAACCAGCACCCAGAGCGCAACCCGTGAAAGTATGGGGGACAAGGAAACCGTGAAAGGATTTTTCGGAAAAATAAGAAAATGGTTAGCTGACCTTAAAGCTTTGGCGTTCAAGGCAACGGTGGCAACGGCGGACATTGATAATTCTGCGGTAACAACCGAAAAGATAAACGGCGGTGCGGTGACTACGGCGAAGGTAGCCGATAGCGCGATTACTGCTGTAAAGATAAATGCAAGCGCAGTCACCGCCGCAAAGCTTGCGGCTGATGCGGTGGAAACCGTAAAGATTAAAAACGGAGCCGTAACCGCCGACAAGATGTCGGACGGCGCAGTAACGTCGGGTAAAATTGCAAGCGGTGCGGTTACTACGGATAAGCTCGGTGCGAAGGCGGTAACGACGGCAAAGATAGACGATAAAGCTGTGACCGATGAGAAAGTAGATTCGGTTGCGGCAAGCAAGGTAACGGGCTTGGCTGCGGTCGCTACGAGCGGTAGCTATAACGATTTATCGGATAAGCCGAGCATACCAAGCACAAGCGGCGCTCTGCAATTTAAGAAATTAGCGGGGGCAGACAGTAAATACGATGCTTTCGATTTAGGCGAAAAGTCGGCGACCTATATAATCACACCGCCGACAAAGTCGTCGAATCTTATCGTTGTTCAGGGAATGTTGACTTGTGCCAATAAATTTTGGGTTACATTATTTTTGCGTCAGTCAAATCCGTGGAGTTATGCAACCGATACGCCGGTACTGTTTTGGTTGCGGTCGGTGAACGGCACGCCGGGTACGAGCTATGGGTTTATTAGCTTAGAAGCAAGTTTGTCGGGAAATAAGCTGTATGTCAGTGGATGGAAAATAAACCAAAGCGACAATTCATACACCAATTCACACGCGCTTGCAAGTAAGTGTTATTTCGCATTAGATTCGGTTTATGAAATTTTAAATTCAAGCGGGTAAAATATGAAAAGAGAAATACTTGTGCAGGGCGAAGCGAAAAGTTTCGCCTTTTTTCACGTGTCGTTTCCCGTTATGGGAGAGCGTCGGCTGCATATCGGAAAGTGCGACGTGTTGGAATTTACGATAGGACGGCGCAACCGTAAGCCTATAATCACAAAGCGGTATCCGGGCGAGATTGAGCGAGAAATAAACGATACTTTCGTCGTTGCGCTCACGGCAACCGAAACCGCAAAACTGCCGTGCCTATTATACCGAATGCAGTTGACGTTGGATATACACGGACACGGCGAAGAGCGGTACACGGTAGCGGATAAAGAATTGGAGGTGGTAGCTAAATGAGCGATTGTAATCATTGTAGCGGATGCAAGCATTGTGAAGACATCCACGTCGAAGCGTTCCGTGCGATAACGAAATCCTTTGAGGGCAAAGAGAACGGAACGACAAAGACGGTGGTGGATAACGATGCGAAGACGATAGAGGTAAAACTCAAATCACAGCAGTATGCAAGTAAATACGCTTTCCCGAACAAGGGCGACGAAGGCGTCGTCTATATCGATATCGTGGAAAACGAAGCATATCGCTGGGATAAGAAAACTAAGACCTATGTCCGCATAGGCGCAGATTATCATCAAATAAAAATCATTAACGGAGGTTCGGCAAATGGCTAACGAAAAAGAAGAAAGAGTATTGGACAGTAAAATCCAGTTGAGGAACGACACCGCCGCAAATTGGAAAGCGGCAAATCCCGTGCTGTTAAAGGGCGAGGTTGGTATCGAGAACGATACGAGGAAAATCAAAATCGGCAACGGCATCAGCACTTGGACGAAACTGAAATACGTAAGCGATAACATCGTGGTGGCGAACAACAATCCAACCGTGGACGATACCGATTACGATATCGGACAGTTATGGGTAAATCAGGCGGATAAGGCGGTGTTCGTCATTATCGCAACGTCGGAAACGACTGCGGTATGGAAACGTATTCCCACCGCCGAAGAGTTGACGGTCGTTGCGGAATCGCAGGTGGCGCAGAAACTCAAAACAGCAAGGGCTATCAGCATTACGGGCGACGCAACGGGTGCGACTACCTTTGATGGCAGCGAGGATGCGGCAATCACGCTCGTGCTGAAGAACACGGGTGCAACGGCGGGAACGTTCACCAAACTGACCGTGGACGAAAAGGGCTTGGTAATTAAGAGCGAACTGCTTACCCCCGAAGATATCCCCGAATTAACGCTTGCCAA
>JAMPEH010000064.1 GCA_023665245.1 Muribaculaceae bacterium | reverse complement strand
AAAAAACATAACGAATCGCAAAATTTTGATATTTTTTAAGCGAAATTAAACTTATGGGGAGGTATGGTTTTGATATGTGAGTTTTACAATGGAAAACACTATGAGAAAATTGGTTAATATTAAAGTTCAGCAATTTACGGAAGACATTTATGCCATGAATGAGCTTTCTGCAATAGGAGATTTTCCTTCGGAATATGATTTTCCATTGCTGCACCATTATGATTATCAAACAAATGAAAATAAAGAGTTTGAAAATCATATTTATGCTTTATTAAAGAGAGAATATGCTAAAAATTTGGCTTTGATGATTGCAAATAGTCATTTCGTTTATTGTAACAATATGCATGATGTATTTTCTTTTGCTAAACATTTCATTACGGAGTTCGCTGATGTTTATCATTTATGTCCGCAACCTGATATAGCTAATGCCGGAGATTCAATAAAAGAATTGATAACCTGCTATGAAGAAAAGATAAAAGAATGTACTGTCCAAACAAAAGAATTTGAAACATTAAAAAACTTTCTATTAAAAATCCCGTCTAAACCCAAAGGAACTATCCGAATAAATCAGAATTATTTAGACCAATATGCCTCATATTATGCAGATGCTCTACGCTGTTTTTTATCCGTTTTAACAACGGTGTTTCACACATACTTGGAGCAACCGAAGCCCCAAATCCTTACAGGATTTCAAGAAGAAATTATCAATACAAACCAACAAAGGTTTAATGCTTGGTTTGATAAGTTTGAGACAGAATATGAGTTTGAAACACCTGCCACACAAATAGAATTTTCTCAGAAAAATCCTCATATTCATATTGAAATTGAAAATTTTAATAGTCTTAAAGTTCATTTCAAAGATGTGAATTTCTACGCAGAGAATGTATTTAACACCGTAAACAATTTATTTTTGTCCTGTCCTTTTGTACGGACATTAGAATTTGAAAACTGTATTTTTAATTTTTGTTTTTATGAAAACTCAAGGTCGCTTTTCTTTAGAAATTGTACTTTTAACAATACATTTGACTATAACGCAAAGCCCTATGCATCCTACCAACAAATTATCAGTGTCTTAATGTTTGAAAAATGCACATTTAATGTTGATGTAACAATTGATGATATAACCGAAAATATGCACAATACTTTAATTCTAAAAGATTGTCGGTTTTCTGACACTGCAAACTTCCGATTGTCAAACATTATGTTCTTAAAGGCTCATTTTGAAAATATTATTTTTAATGGCGGAGTATTTTTTGAGAATGTACGTTTTACCGCCGCAAATTGGAGTAATCTATTCTTTTTAACTGATTTTAGGAATAAAGATATTTTACTTCCGGATATTGCTAAATTCAAACAAATCCTTTTTAGCATGAAGATGGTTAAAATCGCTCCACAATCAATTAAAAACTTTATAAAACTATTGAAGACACATAAACTTGAGAGCTATGCACAAGAATTGGAGCAATTTTATTTAAACGATTTAACAGCATCAAAGAACAAATTTGATATTGCTGCACGTTCTAAATGGTTAAATATTAAACAAGCGGCCGATTATCTGGGCTTATCCTACAATACACTTCTCACCAAAAGAAAAGAAGACAAAGCTAATGGGGGACAAAAAACTATTTATTATAGAGGCGAAGGTAAAAACAGTCGCTATTATATTCCGTTTCTTGATGCCTACAAAAGTGGTGATATGAAAAGAGCAAACGAAATTGCAAAGGAGATAGAGAAGAAGGAATAGTTTTTCCTAAAATCTCTTACTAATCGTTAGTTCAATCAAGGATTTTTGATATTCTCGCTGCCAGATATTAGAGCTTTTATCAGTGTAGGAATATGTTAAGGTTGGCACCAAGCCCCAAACGGCGATATTGCGGTTAGAAAGAGAGATTGAGTATCTTTGGGTGGTATCTTTTTCTTTTACTTGCTGAAATTCATAATCTTTAACTGTCCAGCGTTCGCCTTTGTATTGGGTATAAAGCACTGACGGTTCAGCGTAGACATGAAAGCCATACGGAAGTTCTGCACCAAAGCCAAGAGCAAAGTTTATTCTATCATTAGTATATGTTTTGTCTTTGGTTTTCTCGTAATCATATCCTGTCTTAAAAATAAGGTATTTGGTATTATCCAAAGCATAGAACAGCCGCAGTCTGGCACTTTTAGTATCACCATCTAAAATATCGCTGTAATCATCATAATATGTTGGCGTGTAGCTTAATGTTAGGTTGACATTGAGTTGCTTGGTGATGTCATAACTGTTTTCCACCATAAAGCCTGTTGAATAGTTATAGGCAGTATGTCCCAGGTAGCGGCGGGAAAATGTTGGTCCGAAGAAAATATCGCCGTTTTCATAAACATATTTAGCACCCAACACATAATACAAATAAACATCATCGTATTTTTTATCATTATAACGAGCGGTATAAACCATCGCTTCGTTGCGAATACGCCACTTGTCAGAGAGTTTATATTCATAGTTTCCACCGGCTGTAATGTTAAAACCGACATCTTTTTCCGGTTCGTCCAAAGTGTTACACATCACACCGAACATTGTCATCACGCATTGTTCACCGGAAGTGGTGTTATTCACATTATTATCAGGGGCAACGCCGAAGTTAAACCACACATTCCAGTTTTTGTTTTTACGGATATAATTTAAGGCTTGTCCGATACGATATTGCACCATTTTAGGCAAGTCTTTATCAGCCAAAGCCAAGCGATAATGATAGTCAGCCCGCCACCAGTCTTCTTTTTTAAGGTAAAGTTCTGCCAACCGAAAGCGAATGTTTGAAATGTCTGGCTGATAATTGAGAATAAAGTAATAAATGTCTATTGCTTCATCGTACTTATGTTCGGCTGTGGCAATTTGAGCGAGCAAATACAGACGTTCAATCTCCAACTCTTTCACATCGTAAGGCTTGGCAAGCAGAGCTTTTCTGGCATCATCAAGCTGTCCTTTGCTCATAAGTTCTTTGGCAAAGGTTAAAACCTGCTCGTGTGTCATTGTCAGGATAGTTTGGTTTTCAGAAACTTGGGGCGTTTCCTGTGCTTGGGTTTGATACCCCAAAAGCAGTAAAAACACCCCAAGTATTATCGCAGTCCGTTTGAACATTTAGTCCTTTTTAGCTCCAAAGCCAATATTTACAAAAATACGGTCTCCGACTTCTTTTCCTTCTTTATTTGTCCAGCCAAATCCTTCTGAATAATACACATATCCGGTTGCTTCACTTGGTTTGCCGTTATCACCGTAATAACCAACCTCCATTGAACCATAAGTTGGTTCAGAATGCCCTGTTTTATCAGTTTTTATTTGTTTGGCTGTTGTAAAGTCATTAATCGTATATTCATCTTTATATTTCAGAATATCCTCATTAATCGGATTTTCAGCATTTTCTATTTGCTCATGAAATTTGAATTTGTTATCTGCAATTTTTTCTCCGCCAGATAATGTCAAATCTCCTTTACCAGTCATATCCGTAGTAGCTTCAAGATTATACCAATTATCAAAATTGGCAGTAAGAGTTTGCGTCTTATCTTTAGCATTAAACTCCAAAGTAGCATTTGTATCTAATTCTAATTTACCGGTATCAAGCGTCTTATCTGATTCGTTTTCTCCTTTTAGATAATTGATAGCACCTACAGCTCGTCCGCTAAATGTTATATCGTTTTGTATATCATTTGCTGCAATTTTTTTCTTTTCATATCCACCCGCAAACGTTTTAGTTTCATTGATTTCATTTTTATTGTCTTTGAATGTATCACTTCCGGTTAAAGATATTGTGCCAAAATCAGAATAGGCAAGTTTTAAATCTTTGGCATAACTGGTATATTCAGCACTTTCTTTTTTGGTGTAGCTGGTGTAGAAAAGTTCTTTCGGATTATTTCCGTTTTCCCCCTTAAGGTCTTTCATATTACCCTCAACATAATCTGTTATCTCATCAACAGCTTTTATCAGTTCTTCGGCAAGTTGGTGATTATGTTCTTCATTTCCTTCATCATAGGCTTGAGATGGTTCAATCTCCTTGATGCGGGCTTTAAGACGCGCTTTCCATTCATTGGGCTCTAATGGCGTTAAAGATTCAACAAATATCCCTGTATAATAAGTATTGTTAATTCCATATCTGTAAACAGTATGTTCATTATCAAATTTATTTTTGTTGCCGTCTCTGGTTAGTTTATATGCCTCTTTATTTTTAGAAATCTCAATACCGTCAATTTTACCGGATTTATTTAATGTTAAATTAATAAAGGAATTTTGTGTTCCCTCTTCATCTTGCTCAACTAAACGCATTTTAGCATTATCTATTGTCAAACTGGCATGAGCATAAACACTATCAATTCCTTCTTTAATATCTGTTTGATGCTCTTTAATAAAGTTCTGGTAAGATGTAGCATCATTTAATTCTGCAAGTTGTTCTTTATCAAAACCAGCTAATAACAATGCTTTTTCATAATCATCTGCAGAAACACCATTCCAGTTGTTCTCAACCAAAACTTTAATCATATTATCCAAAAGCTTTTGATTTAATTCATCATCAATTTCTTGAACTCCTGCACGAGCCATAGCAAAACGAGCTTTTGCTTTACGTGGAGTATTTGTCTGATAGCTATCACCAAGGCGTTCTTGTGCCAAAGCAGTAAAACCATCTTTGTCATCAATAACACGCGCTTTCATTTCGGTAATTGTTGTATTATCAAAGCTCTCCGGAGCATTTCCACTTGGTGTGCTTGGATTGTCTGGAATTGTCGGTAATGTTGAGGGAATATGTCCGCCATGACCACCACCGCCGCAGGCTGAAAGCATTGTTGAAAGGGTTAATGCTGCAATAAATGATAATTTTTTCATATTTTAGTCTCCGAAGTTTTATAAAAGCAAGGCGTTCCTTGAATAACCAAGAAACGCCTGATTTGTTTTAATTTTAGAAGTTATATTTAATATTCAAGTTGCCGTTCCAACCTTCACGACCACCGTCACGACGGTTGATTTCGGCTGATAAGCTCCAACTGTCGTTCAAGGCTTTATTTGCTCCAAGACCATATTCTACATAATCTTTGGCACTGATGTTTGGCAGATTGATATTATTGACATCTGCATCGCCGCCATTATCCATGATGAAAGCATATTTTGCTTGGGCATAGCCTGTCCAACCGTTGTTGAAGTCTTTATTAACCTTAACCCCTGGAGCAACTTCAAACAGGTGCAGATTATCGTTTTTAATCTTTACGCCAGATTTCGAAGTATAATCTTCATTGTTCACAAAGGTATAACCGGCATACAAGCTCGGAATCACGCTCAAACCATTATCAAGGCTGTATGTATAGCCGGCTTTTGCGGCAATGCCTGTGAAGTATGTATCAAACTTGTCATTGCCAAAAGAGTGTTTGTCTTCATTTCTGATATAACCGGTATTAACACTTGCCAACAATTCGGCGTTTCCTTTGTTCAAAACAGAATCTAAACCGATATAGCCACCGTTTTGGTTGATTTTGTTGCCATCATATTTCTGTTCACTATTGATATAACCGGCATACAAGCCATAAGTTGCCTCAAAATCGTTAAAGTGTTTCACATCACTGTTGACACCACCGACAACTGAATACATTTCAGAATCTACATTGTTGAACGACTTCATATCAACCGTGTCGTCAAAGCCAATGACGGATACCCAAGCATTATCTTTTTGCGGCAAGATATTGTTAAGTGATGAAAAAGCAGTTTGTGCGATTGTGCTTTGGATTGTAGCAAGTGTTTGACCGACAACCGAACCGGCATAAACAGACGGGTTGTAATCTCCAGAGCTTGCCCCTGTGCCACGAGTGAAAGTGAAGTTACCATCGTTATATTCTACATCATAAGAATAGATTGGCGAATATCCCTGAATTTTACCATTTTCATAATTAACCGCATTTTTTAATTTATCATTATTGGTAAATTCAATTTCTGTTGTTTCTTTCTTTGCATCTGATACCAAATTTAACTTGGAAATGTTGAGTGTTGCTTTCCCTTCAACAGGTGTATCAACAAATCTATCCATTTCTTCTTTTGCTAAATCCACATCCAGCTTGATATTAGAAGTTTCAGAAAGCTTAAGACTTGCTAATTTGATTTCGCTTGCTTTGCCGTTAACTAAATCCAACGTTCCGCCATTGAAATTGATGGAGTTTAGTTTGTGTTTGCCTTCCTCATACAAAATTTTATCATCATCATATTTCAGAGTTCCTTTTGTAATTGTCCAAGCAATATCGTCATCATAACCGCCATCTGCCAATTTACGCGTTAGAACATTTCCATCAACAATAGCTTTTGCCGGGTCAAACAAACCGGAAAATTCCACATCGCCTTTGAATGTAACCACATTATTCTGTCCTAAAATTGCAGAATTATTCAACTGAACATCTGTTACTTCAAGTTTTGCATTTTCACTTGTTATAGTGATTGTAGAATCATTGAGAGCTAAATCGTTCAAATGCATAGAAGATTCATCATTCAATGTAATTTTAGAATCTTTAACTGTTGTGTTTTCCTTATTATTTCCTAAAAATTGAATAGATGAATTACCGTTTAATTCAATTTCAGAATCGCTAATTTTTAACGGAGCTTTGGATGTTATGTCTTTTTCTCCAATGTTTAATGCAGCTTCATCGTTTAAGATAATGTTAGAGCCTTTTATACTAAACAGTCCATCGCCATCAGCCAAATCACCTTCATAGGCTAAAATTGCATTTTTATTTAAGGTAATATCACTATTTTCAATAGAGAAATTTTTATTTGCACCAATATATGCATAATCTTCTAAAATTGCTTCTTTATTACCTAATACAATATCACTGTTAGAAATTGTTACATTTGTTCCCAGCAAACCAATTCCTGGACCATCTTCTTCAGGAGCACAATCATTTCCAGTGCAAGTAAAGTTTAATTTAGAATTGGTAATAGAAAGATTTCCTTTTGTTTCTAAATCAGAATCTATGATAGAAATATTGGCGTAATCAAAGTCAAAATTATCTTTTTCACTACCAATCATTTCTGTTCCGTTAAAATTAGCCTCGGTTAAACCTGTTTCTCTTGCTGCTGCAAAAGGAGAAAATGCCCTTAATGCAAATGTTGTACTCGGTGTAACATTTGCATTTCCTTTGGTTGAAATGCTGGAATCTTTCAGACTTAATTGGTTTAATGTAATAGAAGAATTTCCGACCATATTGATTTGAGTGTTTGTTAAGTTCAAATCATTTAGCAGCATACTCGTTCCACCGTTCATACTAATAGTAGAGTCCTCAATACTTGTGTTGCCTTTGTTAAATTCATAAAATTCAATAGACGAGCTACCTTTCAGTTCAATTTTGGAGTTTGAAATATTTAACTTTGCTTGATTGTTATCAGCACCTTCATCATCATCCATACCAATAGATAATTTGGAATTGTCTTTCAATGTTAATGTGGAATCCTTAATATTTACTTCACCGTTAACTGCAACACAAACATCATTACCTTTTCCATCGTCTTCATAAACTTGGCCATTCCAAGCCAGAACAGCATTATTGCTTAAATTTACCTCGCTTCCGTTAATAATGTTAAGGTTGTTCTTTGCGGCCAAAGTTGTATCTTGTTCTCTATTATCATCAAGAATAACTTTTGTTGCGTCTAAAGTTAAATCATAAACTTCTACTTGATAATCAGTGTTTGTATTTTGAGCATAAGAAATATCAAAAGTACTGTTTTTTAATTCAAGATTGCCGTCAACTGGCATTTCAGAATCAACAAGTTTTAAATCTGTATAATTCATTTTAACATCAGCATCATAACCATCGCCATCTGAAAAATCTAAGGAGCTGTTTGTTAATGAAACGCTGCTTTTGCTATTTTCTGTTCCATTTACTGAAAGTTTTCCGTTATTAGTATCTTTTGTTCCTACTAATACTCTGCTTTGGGTTAAAGAAAGAGATGCCCCTGAACCTATTGAAATTGAAGGAATATATGAAAATATCCCATCTCCTTGACTTGATGTATTTCCGCTCCAAGTACTTTCTATTGATGTTGTTTGATTGTCATTTACAACAATTTCCTGTCCGCTAATTGGTGTATAAGTATCCGCCATTGCTTGTCCAACAAAAGCAAATACACCAGCATTGATAAGTAAGCATTTCTTTAATACTGAACGATACTGGGCGTTTAGTACGGTTAAAGCGTGTTTTGATAGTCTCATTTTAGTTCTCCATAAATGTCCGTTTTTGTAGAGGGAAATTTTTAGGGAGATTTCGTAGGTTTTTCAAAGCACTATAATTTGCTTTAAGTGTAGAAAAACAAACATTTTTATTGACTCTGGTAGAAGCATTAGATAATAAGGATTCATCTATTAAATCTAAACGGACATCTATTTTATATAGTCTTTTGATAAATAACATTGTAATATCAAAGGATTAAAAAAATGACTGTTTACGCATATATCAGGGTAAGCACAGACCAGCAAAATTGTGCCAATCAACGTTTTGAAATTGAACAATATACCGGCAAAAATGGCATCAAAATTGATGAATGGATTGAAGAAACCATTAGTTCTAAAAAGCCATTAGATAAAAGAAAGCTCGGGCATTTGCTCAAAAATCTTAAAACATCAGATTCAATCATCACGACTGAAATATCACGGCTTGGGCGGAGTGTGGTGGAGATATTTAACATCTTGCAAATGTGTTTGGAGAAAGAATGTACCATCATTACCTTAAAAGAAAACTTCCACCTCAAAGCTGATATTTCCTCAAAAATGCTGGCTTTTGCTTTTGGCATTAGTTCCGAGATTGAAAGACAGATGATTTCACAAAGGACACTGGAATCTTTAAAAAGGCTCAAAAATGAGGGGAAACACCTCGGTCGTCCGATTGGTATGACTTATCGCAAACTGAAAAGAAAGCATAACAAGATTGTTGAACTCTTGGAAAAAGGTGTCAGCAAATCAGAAATCGCCCGCCTGATGGGCTGTACATGGCAGACTCTGCATAGGTATATTAAAGAGCATATTGGTTCTGAATTGAAGGTTACTTAATCAAAATCATAGAGTTCTGTTAGTTCTATAACTTCAACACCTTTTTTCTTGGCTTCTTGGCAGAAATCGTAGGCTTTGCCTTGATATTTGTTATAGCTAATGATGAAATTTGTATTTTCAATGATGTAGCGGTTTCTATAAACAATACAAAGTCTTTTATAACCTGTGGCACATTTATCTGGATAGATAAAATCATCACAAGCTCGGCGGCTTAATGTTGTACCATTGGCATTTTTCACCCGAAGTTTATGTTCAGTCATTTTGGCTACCACAAAAATGACGAAAATATTTGGATATTGTTCTTTAACATCTAAAACCGCATCATAAGCATCTACTTCATAACCGCCTAACTCACCTACAAAAAATGTTGAGACATCTTCATTTTCTATAAGGTTTATTATCTGTTCTCGCAATCTTGTTTTTATATTCTCATTTGGTGTGTGGTGTCTTGTCCAACCGCTCATAAAATCATAATCATTTCCTAAAAAGGCACAAACTTTCCCCATTTGCATTCTCCAATAATTTTCTACAACTATTGGAACATAATTGAACGGTTATGTTATTGTAATAACAGTACTTTGTTTCAAGAAAGAGTTTATTTTTCCTAAAATTGCCGTATCCCTTGGTTTATAACGAATTTGCTTAAATTTTAGCCGGTTCTACCAGCTCCATAAATAACACTCAAAACACTTAAAAAAAGGGTTGATTTTATCGTTCAGTTAAAGAGACCCGCTTTTTCCTCTTAAATGTTTGTATTCCCGATAAATATACAAAAAGGGGATAAAAGTGATATATGGATACATTCGTGTCAGCAGTCAAAAACAATCGGTAGAACATCAGGAATATGAAATTAAAGAGTATGCAGCTAAAAATGGTTTGATAATAGATGCTTGGGTTGAAGAAACCATCTCATCCAGAAAAGCTTTGAAGCATAGAAAACTTGGAGAATTGCTTGAAAACTTACAGGAAAATGATGTCATTATTGCTTGTGAAATATCACGTCTTGGTCGTTCATTACTTGAAGTTATGGGGATTTTAGAAAAATGTTTGGCGAAAAACTGTCAAATCATCACAATTAAAGAAGGATTTCACCTTGGCAACGATATCCAATCACAGGTTTTAGCGTTTGCGTTTGGTTTATCAGCACAAATTGAGCGGAACTTAATTTCTCAAAGAACTAAAATGGCATTGGATAATCTCAAAGCATCAGGCAAAAATATTGGCAGACCGATGGGAGCGGAAAGCAAGAAGCTAAAACTGGCTAAAAATGCGAAAAGAGTAAAAGAATTGTTAGATAAAGG
>JAMPEH010000063.1 GCA_023665245.1 Muribaculaceae bacterium | reverse complement strand
CTCACTGACCAGCTCGTAGCCGCTGTCGGCGTACTGAATGACCCGGAAGGTGAGGTTGAGGATATCCCGCTTGCCGTTTTCGTCCTTGGGGAAGGCGAAGTGGACGAAGTCGGTGGAGAACTTGGAGATGGTGAACCGATTGCCCGCCTCGTCATAGACCTCGATGTAGGCCGGACGGTCGCTGTACTGGGCCTTGGTGGTGGTCGTGGTCTTGTCGGGGTTCTGGGTGGTGTGCTCCACGTAGGCGAAGACGCTGAAGGTGTCGCCCGCGGCGGTGGCGCGGTAGTTGAAGACCTCGCCATAGAATTTAGTTGTGAAGGTGCCGGAGTGCATGGTGCCGTCGTTCTCGTCCAGGACGATGGAATCCAGCTGCGGGCCGGTCAGGACTTCCTTGCTGTACTTGAAGTCGCCAATCTCATGGCCGGTGGCCTTCGTCCAGTCATCCATGGTCTTGCCTTCGTTGCCGGACACAGCCAGCCAGGCATCCAGGTCGTCCTGGGTGTACCGCAGCGGCTTCTTGGTGGTCGGGTCAAGCTCGATGGCCTTGGGCGCGTTGGCCTCGTCGGTGATGTAGAGCACGTAGGAGGCGTTTTCGATGCGCTCCACCTTGTTGGGTTCGTTCTTGTCGAGCATTGGCACATCCACACGGATGTCGAAGCGGTCAGTGTAGGTGTTGATGGGCAGGGTGACCTCAAACACGGCGGCGGTGGGCGTGGAGTTGTCCACCAGGGTGGCCACGTGGCCGTTGACACGGACCAGCGTGGTGGCTAGGGCCTTGTCGGTGAGGGCGCCGGTGACGTACGGGGCGGTGACACGGATGGTAACAGCGTCGCCGGTGTAGGTCACGGTCTTCAGTTCTTCCACGGTGTGACCCCAATCCGTCTCGTCCAGGACGCCGTCGTTGTTCACGTCCGCGGCGTCGTTGCCCTGGTTGGCCGCGATCCACTCAGCCAGCTCGTACTTGGTGTACATAGACGGCATGGTAATGGTCACGTTGTGAGCGGGCTCCACGTTGACTTCCGCGGTGACGGGCTGGGTCTGGGTGGAAACGTTGGCGGTGTTGGCGCCTTCCACCGTGATGCCACGGATGAAGTTGTAGCCCCAGTTGTAGTCGGACGTGGCGTAGCTGGGTGCCTCCTGGCCACGGACCACGGCCAGGGTGTACCTCTTCATGGTGCCGGTGGCCGGGTCGGTGACCACGATGGGCACGATGGTAGTGACGGGCACGCGGGTGGTGGTGTCAATGCCGGCAGTCAGCATGACGGTGACCTCTCCGTTGTTGTCCAGCGGCTTGCCGTTGATGGTGACCACAGCGTTGGGATGGGCCGCCTGGGCGGACAGGGTAACGCTGACGGCGTCCTGCTGGACGTAGACGTAGTTGGAGTACTCGTTGAAGGCGTAGGGCAGGTTGGTATCCACCGCCTCCACGGTGCCGTCGCTCTTGGTCTGCTTAACGGAGATGGCTTTGAGGGTAGTGGCGCCGGTGGTCACGTCGCCCAGCTCCATCTCGATGCCGTCCTTGCTCTCTCTGTGGATGATGAGGGAGTAGATGCCCACATAGTACGGGTAGCCGCCGTCCATCACGGGCCGGATGTCGTAGATGTAGGCGCGGACCAGGTTGTCGCCCACCGACAGGGTGACCTTGTCAGTGACATAGGTGCTTCTGCCCACGGTGGTTTCATCCACGTTGACCAGAGTGACCTCGCTGACATTCTCGGTGGCGATAGCTTCCACATCCACCACATCCACGTCGTAGGGCACGGTGACATAGTAGTTGTAGGTGCGGCCATGGAAGGTGGGGGTCATGGTGCCTTCGCTGACGCCCATGAAGTTGAGCTCAGGCGGCACATAGCCTTCAGGCAGACGGACCACGTTGACGATGTAGCGCACGCGGGTATCGGTGACCTTGCCCGCTTCGTTGACACCATAGGCCACGAACTCGATGTTGTTCTCGTTGCCAACCTTCAGCGGGATGGGCATGGGCCGCCAGCCCTCCAGGGTGGCATTGAGCTTGGCGTCCACATCGGCCTCGTAGCGGACATCGTCCACGTTCATGGAGGCGATGCGCAGCTCGCCGGAGTTGATGGCCTGGCCGTAAGCGTTGATCTCGGTGACCTCGTAGGGCACCACCACGTTGTAGTAGTGGATATCGGGGTCAAAGTTGGGGATGAGGGTCTTGTCCTTGGCCACTTCGCCGTCCACGACCTCATTGATACGCAGGTCGGTCATGGTGGGCACCGGCCACTCCACATCGTCCTTCTCGGTGGTTTCCTTATCGCCACGGTTAAGGATGAACGTGTAGTACTTGGTGGCCTTGTCGGGCACGGTGATGTTGATCTCCACCGTGTTGTCGCCCAGCATCAGGTCTTGCGCCAGGAAGCCGTTGAAGGTGTTGGTATCGAAGTTGCTGGACGCCACCTGGCGGCCGTTGATGAGCAGCTGGTACTGCGCGGTGGTGGTCTTGTTGTTGCCCAGCAGCCGCTGATACTCGCCAGCCTGGGCGAAGAGACGGACGCTCTCGGCCTCGTAGGGCAGGTTGACGTAGTAGAAGTTGATCTCCGGGTCAAATTCGGGAATGGTGCCGTAGGTACGGTTCATGTTATAGGCATCCCGGACTTGGATAGCGGTGTGCTTGGCCACGTTGGGCATGTCGTACTTGTCAGCGTGGTTGCGGTAGACGGTGATCAGGTACTGCTTTTCGGTGATCTGGTCTTCCACCACGGCGCCGTCCAGCTCACGGTCTGTCTTGCCGCTGACGCGGACGGTGAACAGCACCTGCGTCTCGCCCGCAGTCAGCTCGGGGATCTCGTAGGGCCAGTTACCCGCAGCGTTGCGGTGCAATTCCTCCTGAGGCTGGATGGTCTTCACATGGGTGGTGGGATCGATGGTGGTCACCTGGACATAGACTTGAGCCCGCTCGGCCTCCTCCGGCCGCAGGGTGGCGGCCAGCTCCAGATGGTCGTTGAGCTTGTAGACTACGCCATGGGTGCCCTTGCCCTTGCCAACGTACTCGTAGGCACCTTCCTCGGCGTTGTACTGGTAACCGCCGCCAGCCTTCTCCTCCAGCTTGGGACGGGTGATACCGTCGTCGCCTACGTAGGTTTCATAGTCGTCAGAGTAAACGTCATAGCTGAGGAAGTAGTTGACCAGCTCGCTGTTCCAGATGGGGGTGATATGGCCGCCGGTGGTGTAGTCCATCCAGATGATGTCGCCGGTATCCAACTGGTTCTCGCGCTCCTGGCGCTTAGAAGCCTCGTCGGTGGCGGTGGTGGAGGAGGACACGTACTGGATGGGATCGCCGTGCTCGTCCAGACCGTCGGTGAGATAGGCGGTCTTGCCAGCCAAGTAGAGTTCCACCTCGTAGACCCGCTTGAAGGTCTGCTTGGATTCCTCCACCTCGGGGTCGCGGCCCACGTGCTTGACGGTGATGGTGACACGATTGGAGCCCTGGTGCAGCTTGATGCCCTTGGCCTCGATATAGGTGGTGCCCAGGTTATCACCTTCCAGGTACTCGCCGCCCACGCTGCGCACGCGCAACTCGGTCTGGTAGGTGTCGCCATCGTGACCGCGGACCACAATGGTGGCTTCCTCTGTCTCGGCGTCCACCGCGGCGAAGTATTCGTAGCGGTCGTCACGGAACAGCGGCACGGTCGGGTCGCTGACAGCCAGGTTTTCAAGGTGCGTCTCGCGGCTGTTGCCCATATCGCGGTAGACAGTCACAGAGGAGTAGAAGATGTTGGTGCCATCGGTGGCCTTGAGGACGAACCAATTGTCGTTGGCGTTGAAGCCCAGCTTGATGGGTTCCTTCAGGTCGGTGACCGCATGCCACACCGGCTCCTTGAGCACGCTGTCATAGGTGCTCATGTCGCTCCAGTAGACCTTGTAGCCTTCCTTCACCGCACGGTCGTAGAGGTTGATGTTCAACTCGCCGGAGGACAGCGTGGTGTTGTAATAGAAGTTGTGGTCGCTGGCGTTGGCGCTGCTGGCAGCCGAGCGGGTCAGGGTAGCGCCTTCCATGCGGATGTCGCTGAAGGGCGAGTAGTCCACGCGCTCGGTCAGGTCGTTGGTCAGGGTCACGTCACGTTCGTCCTCGTCGTTCTTGTAGAAGTAGAGGGTGTAGAGCGTGGAGCCACCCACGGTAGCCAGGTCCTTGTCGCGGCGGTAGACCAGCAGCTCCACGCGGAAGCTGTTGCCAGGGGCCAGACCGGGCACGATGACGGTGCTGTTGGTCACGTCGGTGGGCGCCATCTGCATCTGGAACGGGCTGGTGGGATCCACCTGGTGATAGGTGGTGGCGGTGACGCCGTAGGTCACGTTCAGTTCTTCGTAGTACACCGGGTTCAGGACGATCTCGTCCTCGAACATGTAGGGCACCGCGAAGTAGTACAGGGTGTTGTCGGGATCGTACACCGGCGAGAAGTCGTAGAAGAAGCTCGCTTTGCTGATTTGGCCGGTGATGGGATCACGGACATCCTGGTTCTCCTGGTACATCTGGATATCGCGCAGCTTGGCCGCGTTGGGATCGGTCTTGCGGCGGATGGTGACCACGTAGGTGCGGGTCACGGTGCCGTCCTCAGAGGTGACCTCGATGGTGACACGGTTGATACCGGGCTCCAGGTTGACCTTGCGCAGCTCGTTACGGTAGGTCACGGGGTCGGTGACGGAACCAGCGGGGATGGTGACGGTCTGGGTATTGCCGTCGTCGTCCTTGTACTTGACGACGGTATCGCCGTTGTCGTCGGTGGTCACGCTGACCAGGTCTTCCTTCTCCACGGTGATGACGCTGCCGTCGGGCAGGTGGATATCCGCCTTGGCATCCAGCTCGTTGGGCAGGAACATCTTGTGGGTGGGCTTGCCCTCCACGCCGTTGGGCAGGATCACGGTGGCGGTAGCGCCATCGCAGGGCAGGATGTCGGTGAAGTCGATCGTCTCCACGTTGGCTTCCACGGTCATGTCGTAGAGGTTACGGCTGGAGTACTGGTCGAAGGTCGGGTTGCTGGGCACGTAGTTGGACTTGCCATCGGTGCCGTTGAACCACTCCTCCGCCTGGAGGTCAACCAGGTAGGCGTCCGCGCGGCGGCGGTAGATATGGAGCATGTAGAGGATGCCCGGGTCGCCCTCGTTGCGGTGGTTGTAGGTCACGTAGATGGGCACTTCCATGTACGCCACATCCTTGGGAATGACCAGGTCCAGCATACCCTCAGTGGTGAAGTTGTTGGTGGGCGCGGAGCCAGTGGCGGAGATACGGTCGGCCACACGCCACGGGGTAGCGCCAATCTTCACCTGCTGGAGATCGTCGGAGTTATCCAGCAGCGTGTTGACACGGATGGAAACCTTCTCGGTGGCGGCGGGGACACCCACCACATAGGTACCGAACACGATGGGAGTCAGGTCATCTTCCTCGCGCTGGGCGTTGTCCACGCCAGAGGCCTCAGTGAGGCGCTCGGAGAGGACGTTCATAACCTCATCGTAGTTCTTGGGCGGCTTGTACCAAGTCTCCGCCACATCCCACTTAGCGGTGCGCGGGTTGGCCGGGTCGTTGTCGGTGGGCATGAAGGAGCCGTTCTCGCTGTCCACGATGACGCCAATCTGGTCGTTCTCCACCTCGATGAGGGTCAGGTCGTAGATACGGTACTGGGTGCGCTTGGTCGTGGTCACGATGAAGTTGCCGTTTGCGGACTTCTCGCGCTTCATGGTGGTGACCGTAATGATACCACGGTTATCGTTGCGCTGGATGTTACCCTCGCCATCGTAGGTAATGAGGCTCGGGTCTTCATCGGTGAGGGCTTCAACCACGGTTTCGCCCATGAGCGGGATGCTGTCATCGAAGGGCACTCTAGTGGTGGTGACCGTCTCCATGGAAATCATGACCTGCATGGGCGTATCGGTCAAGGTGTTGGTCAGGTCAGTCTCGCTGATGAGCGGGTTGACCGCGCTCAGTTCAGCCTCCGCACCCTTGGCGCCTTCCTTGCGGTTGCTGCCGTTGAGGGTATTCCAGATGGTGGTAACGCCCTCGCGGCTGTCCTTAGCCTTGGCGGTGACCTCGGGCCGGTTCTTCTCCACGCCGTTATACCGCGGCACGTAGGCGTAATAGCTGGCGGTAGCCGGGTCGTAGATGGCGTTCATGTTGTTGACGCGGATGTAATCCAGCGCTAGGTTGGCACCCGCGCGGTTGATGCGGATGAGGTAGGTGTTCTCCTTGCCGGTCTCGGCGGTGACGATGATCTGGAAGTCGTTGACACCGATATCCAGGTCAACCAGCTCGTAGAGGTTGGTCAGGTTGCCGTCGATGAGCACATACCGGCCGCCCACGAAACGGTACAGGGCCAGGGAGGCCTGGGTGTTGTCGTGGTCGTGGTTGATGTTGGCCCAGATGTAAGCCTGACTCACCGCGTGGGACAGGTTGTAGGTGTAGGTGTACACAGGGTCGCCGGGCTTAGTGCCAGCCTCATGCTCATCAGGCTCGTAGCCCTGGACGCCCATGTCCACACCCCAGGTGCCGGGCTTGAGGGTGGCATCGTCGGAGAGGATGTGGTAGGTGGCGGAGTAATCCAGGGTGAAGCCGGTGCTGGGCACGTAGAGCTCCACGGGGATGCGCATGTAATCCTGGCGCGTGAACACTTCCGCCGGGGCCAGGCCTTGGCTGTTCACGACCCAATCCTCCAAGGTCTCGTCATACCAACGGTCATAGGGCACCACGATGGGCTTCGGGTTATTCTTGAAGTAGATGCGCGTCTCATGGGCGACCTCATCGTAGACCACGGGGCCGTTGGGATAGGTGTCGACGGGGAAGCCGGACCAGTCGAGGTCGGTGTTGTGGTAAGTGGATTCAATCAGGTTTCCATCGTTATCAAAGTGCTTGATCTTGACCTCCAGGTCAACGTCCACGAAGCGCTTCGTCTCTTTCTCGTGGCCTTCGTAGCCCTCCTGGACCACCAGCATCTGGTTCATCAGCGCCTTCAGGTTGTCCACGGACGGGACAGGAATCGTAATGCTGGGGCTGGTCTGGGTCTGCACCAGGCCATACTGGTCGAAATAGGTCACGGAGAAGGTATACCCGCCGCCGGCGTCCTTCGTCCAGGTGGAGTGGAGCACGTCGGAGGACTTGAGGGTAGCGATCTCGCTGCCGTTAGGCCCATCCAGGAGCTTGTAGGTGATATCTTCCTTGTCACCGATCGTGACCCAGATGGTTTCGTCGGCCAGGGCCTTCTGGGTGCGCTTCTCCGCCTCGATGGAGATGGCGCCCTTAGTGGTCACGTTGCCGTCGCCGTCCACCACATCGTGGTAATTGGTGTTTTGGAGGATGCCCTTGTAGGTGTCGTTGTACGCCTTGCTGTTGAGGATGGCGGGAGGCAGTTCAGCCGTCTTGCCCGCCAGGATGCTGACGGTAGCAGCCTTCAGGACAGCCTCGCTGAGACCGTCATAGTGACCGCTCTTTTCGCCTTCACTGGTGAGCTTCTGACCAGCCTTCAGGGCCTCCAGGACCTGCTCATAGTACTCGCTGTAAACCTCGCCGTGGTAGTATTGCGGATAGTAGGCTTCGGCGTATGCCTTCATCAGGTTATAGGAGGTAGTGGCATCGGCAAAGACAGCCAGCTTACCACTGCCGTCGGGCCGCAGCTCATAGTTGAAGCGGTAGTCATAGATATGGCTGTTGAAGTTGCGGTCGGTGTACGGGATGTAGTAATCGCTGCTCCACATGTCGTCGATGTCGGTGATGTAGTCTTCCTGCTCGGCCTTGGCGGCGTCGAAGACGATCATGTTGTCAAGGAACACATCCAGATTCACGTAGTGGATGATGAGGAGGTAATCTCTGGGCGGATAGGTGCCGGAGACGGGGGTGACGGTGATGTGGAACAGGTTGTCGCCGTCGTTGAGGCTGCTGACGGACCAGGAGAGCAGACCAGTGGCGTTGACGCTCTGGAGCATGCCGCCAGGCTGGGCCGGGTTGTAGACACCGTTGACCCACTCGCCATCATCGTTCTGGGTGGCGTTCTCCCAAACCAGCTCGCCCTTTTCGTTGCGGATATAGACCTTGTAGCGGTCACGGGTCATGTCGATACCGGCAGTCGTCTCGGAAGACTGGATCTGGACGAGGGCGCTGCGGGTGGTGTTGTAGACCACGGTGGAGGCTTCCAGCATGGAGGTCTGCGGGTTGCGGTTGAGAGACAGGTCCTTGCCGTCCACGCGGATGAAGTCCAGCCACTGATCCAGGGCGTTCTTGCGGACGATGGCGTAGAAGGTCTTCTCCTCGCCGTTGAGGGTGACGATGATGGGCACTCTCGTTTCGGCGCCGAAGAGGTTCACGGCCGGGTTGGTGGTAAATAGCTGCTCGGTCTTCGGGTTGCCGCTAATCTCCACCAGTTCCTCCTGGCCGGGCACCTTGGTGCTGACGGTGAACTCGCTGGGACCCTTGTACTTGAAGGTACCCAGGGACTGGTTATCCTGGTCGGCCTTGCCGATGTTCAGGTAGAACCGATCGTTGGTGGGATTGAGCTTGGCTTCCAGGTTGGCGAAGGTGGCGCCGATGGGCACGGAGGTACGGCTGACGTCATAGATGATCTCCTTGTAGATGGCGCGGTTGGCCAGCAGCTCTTCGTAACGGGCATCCTCGGGCAGCAGGCGGTAGAGCAAGCCGTCGCGCTCGCCGTTGGTAGTGCCGTCCGCATACTCGATGTTCTTGCCCATGTAGTACAGCGGCTCGGTGGTGATGGTGTTGATGTCTTCCACGGGCTTGACGTAACGGAAGTCGCCGTTGGAGTCGGGCAGCATCTGGGTGGAATTGATGCGGACGATCAGGTCGCTGAAATCGGTCTGCTGGTTGATGATGTGTAGCTGATACTTGCTGCTGGACAGGCCGGCGGAGACGGTGATGTCCAGGTAGAAGCTGGTAACGCTCTTCTTGACCAGCAGCTCGCCGGTGAGGGTGTACTTATTGTTGATGCCGCTGGTGGTGTTGTTGGCACTGTCCAGAACGGTGGAGACATTGTTGACAGTACCGACCACGTTGCCGTACTTATCCTTGACGATGGCGTTGTCCACGGTCCAGCCGTTGACATCGTTGCCCACACCGTACTCATAAGCCAGGTAGCTCTGGCCGGGTTGGTCGGTGAGCTTGACGGTGGCACGGGTGCTGCGGGCGATGAGGCGGAAGGGCACCAGGATGTAATCCTGAGACTCGCCATCCACGATGGTGGAGACAGTAGCGGCATAGGAGGTCAGGCCCTCGCGCTTGGCCTCACGGTCGGCCCAACCGCCGCCGGGGGTTTCTCTGCCCACGGCCACGTAGAGCAGGTCGGTGTTTTCACCGCCGTTGTTGAGCTGGATGTCGTAGTACTTCTGGCGGCCGCTGGGGGCGGTAACGCGGACACGGATGACGTCCTTCTCGGCGCCGCCGATTCGGTGGTCTTCCTTCACCGTCTCATGAACCGCAGGACTGGTCCAACTGCCGTCGCCCAACTGGATCTCAATGCGGGCGTCGGGCTCCACGGTGATGAGGCGCAGGTCGGTGACGAAGGTAACACCGGGCAGGTTGACGGTGTAGTGGCCCTCTACATCGTTGGACCAATCCAACTCACCGACCACGTCGCCGCCGCTGGACACCTCGCCAACGCCGTAACCCAGGTTGTGTTCGGCACCCACGAAGCGCAGGTCAGCGTTGTCGGAATTGCGGCGCAGCTCCAGACGATAGAAGCGGTGGTTGGCACCGTCCACGGAGTCCACACGGAAGAAGACATAGGCCTTGTCGGTGTCCACAGAACGGTGGGCGTAAGCCTGACCCAGAGCGGAGTTGAGCAGTCTGGCCTCGGGGTTGAAGATGTTGACGAGGCTCGTCTCGGAGTGGGCGACGCCACGGATGTGGGCGTTGTCGCTCATACCGCTGAAGTTGCTGGAGACGACGGCGTAATAGTTGTAAACGGGTTCTTTGTCTGTGCCACCGAAGAGGGTCATGTCCATGGTCTGGATAAACTCATCGCCGTCGAAGGCGGTGGCCAGCTTGTAGCCGTCATTCTGGTTGGGCGCGGTGTAGATGTCCAGATCCAGGTCGGCCACGGAATCCACGATGGTCATTTCCAGCACCACGACGCGCACTTCATCAGGCAGGTTCACACCGCCGGCCATGTTGTAGTCGTCACGGGACCCCACAAGGATGGGATAATAGATGGTGTCGCCAATGAAGCGGTTGGACAGGTCAAGGTAGGTGTTCAGGGTAGCGCTTGTCTCGTCGGCGCCCAGGTTGAAGGTCAGGTCGCCGTTCACGTCCACGTAGGCGTGCTCAGGATCATTGGCGATGGCGCTCAGATGGACGGTGCCGCCGCGGATGGCGAGGGCAGGCACAGGCACATCGATGTGGTAGACGCTGGTGGTGATGGAGGTCATGGCGGCATACTCGCCCTTGGTGCCAGTGGTACCCTGGAGGAGCTTATAGAGGTAGA
>JAMPEH010000062.1 GCA_023665245.1 Muribaculaceae bacterium | reverse complement strand
ATCTATCGTTGTAGTATTATTTCCAAATCCGCAGAGCGTATCATAGAATGATGAAACAAGAATTTTATCCCCGCCACCGTGTGCGTGTCCTGCTTCTTTCATATCCTTTATATTAACCGTTACTGTTTCCGCACCAAAAGGCTTTATCTCTATCGTACCTAACTCTTCGTTTAAAACAATTTCTCCGAGAGTACCGAAAAAAGACATAATCCTACCGCCGTTTTTTGTGAACGCTGTCATAGTAAGTGTAGCTTTTACTCCGTTTTCAAAAGTCATTTGCGTTATCTGATGGTCAACGACATCATTATCGCATCTGAATACGCACCTACCATATGGACCGTTTTTTACCGCATCTTTCAAAATTTCTTCCGTTACTCTCTTATGCCCGCTTGCAAGAACCGAAAAGGGCCAATATTCGGGACAACCCTGCGCTTTCCATTCGTCTATGTAAATTCTCTTTGCACTATATGGACAACTGTCAACGAGCCTACAATCTGCACATCTGCTTGCCGTATTTTGTGGAGCATTATTCTCATTGAAATAAGTTAAATCTCCAACCGACGAAATGGATTTACATTTTGACTTTGCGTAATATTGCAATAAATCAAGGTCGTGACAACATTTTGCCAATATCATCGGAGTGGTTTCTTCGGCAATTCTCCAATTCCCACGCACATAACTGTGTGCCTGATGCCAATAAGATACTTGTTCCAACGCCTGTATTGCAACGAGTCTACCTATTGCGCCCTCGTTTAAAAGTGCCGCCACCTTAACAAATGCGGGTGCATATCTTAAAACGTGACAGACAAGTATTTTTGAACCGTACTTTGTATGCGCGGCAAGAAGCTGTTCACATTCTTCTATTTTATCGGTTATCGGCTTTTCAAGCAAAATATCATAACCAAGCTCCATTGCTTTTAAGCAATGTCTGACGTGGTCTTTATCCTGAGTTGCAATAACTATCGCGTCCGCACGTTTTTTCGCAAAAAAAGTATTTTCATCGTTAAACAAATTTTCTTTTGATACGCCGAATTTTTTGCCGTATTTTTCAAGCACTTCCTCTTTTAAATCACATAGAACGCTTATCTTAAACTTATCTTTTGCCGCAAACATATACTCGCCGTAACTGTCCGCTCCACGATTACCGCAACCTAATATTGCTACGCTAAAAATTTTCATAATAATTCCTCATCATTTTTTGTAAACAGCAGTTTCAAAAGGTTTATAACTCCCATTTACGTTCCTTGCCGAACCGTAATTGCCGAATAAATATCCATATTCTGGCAAGCCGTTTACTGTCCGACTTTCGTTAAAGTTACAAACAACCAATATTAACTCGTCGTTAAAAGTCATTGAGTATGCAAAGTACCCGTCACCGACGGTTAAGTCGCAAAATTTTCCGCACCGTGCGGCTTTGGAACTTTTCCTCAGAGCAATAACTTTTTTATAAAAACAGAATACTGATTTGTCGCTGTTTTTATCTCTTTCAAGATTTATCTCCGCGCCGCGTGAATGTAAATCTGTCCAAGTTTTTTCCGCTACGGAAAAACCATAGTTTTTTTCGCTATTCCAACACATAGGTCTGCGCGTATTGTCGCGGCTGCCGAAATTTATCATTTCTATAAGTTTATTGCGGGGGATATTGTTAATTTTTTCATTATAGTAATTAAGCGTTTCTATATCGTTGAAATGCGAAATATCGTCATAATGAGGGTCGGGAGAACCGTATTCCTGCCCCTGATATATGAACGGCACACCTTTTAAAAGGTAAATCATTGCCGCATACATCGTTGCACATTCATAACGATATTCTTTATCATTACCAAGTCTTGAAATCATATGAGCTTGGTCGTGATTATCCGTTAATAAAGTATATATAAGGTCGTTCTTTTCAGTAAAATACTGCCAACGAACAAGGTCATTTCTGACTTCTTCGTATTTAAAAGGCATTTTCACGAATTTATCCTGCAACCTCCCGTGCGAAAAGTGGTCGAATTGAAATATACAGGTAAGCTCGTCCCTATCTGCACCGCATATATCAACTATTTTGTCCTCGCCCATAGAACATTCTCCGACAGTAAAAATATGCTTTACCTTTTCTCTGCCGAAAAGTTCCCTTATATATTCGTGCAGTTTAGGACCGTTTTGATTTATACCATTTTCCAAATCTTTTGAGATAAAGGCAAGTACGTCGCACCGGAAGCCGTCTACTCCGAGGTCTACCCAGTAGTCTATTATGTCGCACATTTCCTTACGGACTTTCGGATTTGTCCAATCTAAGTCGGGCTGTCCTATTGCAAAGGAATGTAAATAATATTCGCCTGTTTCTTCGTTAAATTCCCAAGGCGAACCACCAAACTCAGACATTAAACCCGCAATAGGTTTATCCCGCCATATGTAATAATCGTGATAAGGATTATCTTTCGATTTTCTTGCTTCCTTAAACCATTTATGTTCGCTTGAAGTGTGGTTGCCCACGAAGTCCATTACAAGTTTTATCCCGCGGGCGTGCATACCGTCAATCATTTCTTTCCAGTCGTCAAGCGTGCCGAATTCGTCCATTATGTCGCGGTAGTCGGAAATATCGTAGCCGTTATCACAATTGGGACTTTTATAGCAAGGAGAAAGCCACACGGCGTTTATCCCGAGTTCGGTAAGGTGATCCAACTTGCTTGTAATTCCTTTCAAATCGCCTATCCCGTCACCGTTACTATCCTTAAAACTGCGGGGATAAATTTGATATACTATCCAATCTTGGAACTTATTATTTCTGCTCATAAACTCTCCCATTCTCTATAAGCTGCGTAAGTAAATAAATCTCGGTATCAACGCATTTTTTTAAATTGACGTCAGAACTCCAATGTGTTTCTTGTTCCTCCGCACCTTCTGTATATCCGTAAATGTCAATATATTTAGGAAAATAAGTACTTGCAAGCAAAAGACTTCTCTTTAAATGATACGGTTCAGTTACTATTGTAATGCTTTTAAAATTACTTTCCAAAAAACCCAATTTACACAACTCGCCCAAAGAGAATACCATATTGCCTATTGTGTTTTGGGAATTTTCTTCTTCTACTATTGCGCTTGCGGGAACACCCTTTTCAATTAACCGTCCGCGCATAATCTCACACTCTTTTTTGCTGTCGCCTTTAAATTCGTGCGCCACGCCGCCGGAGGTAATAATAAGTTTTGTAAAGCCTTGCAAATAAAAATTTGCAGCCATATCTGCACGGTCTAACGCTTTTTCCACCCCGCAACCGAGTACTATTGCTACGTCGCTTTTATGCGGCGTCACTTTGCATACGCCAAACAGAACTTCCGTGATTAAATTTTCGTCGTTTGAATTTAATTCGTTCAAAAAATCTAACTGTGATTTCATTTAAGCTGCCTTAAAAATGAATTTCGTTATTGTAATATGTAGGCAACCCGTCTTTATATAAATGCGAATCGTTGGAATGTTGCAACAGCTTCGGAATTATTTTCCCCTCGCCCTCAAAACGAATGACCGTAATTCCGCTATGCTCTATCTCGAAATGCGTGCAAAACATAGGATATGGGATATTTAAAACAGTACTTAAAAACGCCATTCCAAAACCCTCGTGTGCAAACAAGGCAATGCGTTTTTCATTAGGAGAAATCGCGTTATAACAACGCGCCTTTTCATCGTATTCGTAACCTAATGTTTTTAAAAAAGCAAACGTTTCGCGCCTAATACGTTTAATGCCTGATTCAAAGAGCGCACCGTTAAAGTCTTTGTGGGTGTACCACTTTTCGCCAAGAGAAGTTATTTCAGTTGAAACAAACTTTTCACACGTTTCCTTATCGCGGTATAACCAATCTTTTGTTCCGTCCAATTTTTTTACTATAAGCTCTTCAAAAACTATATTTTCGTTACACCAATCAAGTACCGTAATTTGCTTATGCGTAAGCTCGCCTGTCGGTCTTGCGGTGTCTTGTGCGCGTTTCGTACTCGATGCGTAAATTTCGTCTATTCCATACAATGCAAGCCGCTTTGCAACCGCTTCCGCTTGTCTTTTACCGAGCGGCGTTAATCCGTCAGGTTCATATATAGGCTCGCCGTGTCGCACATAAAATAACAACATAAATAAAAGTCCTTTTACAGTATCTATTTTATCACCGATTTATAAATTTATAAATGACGCCTTTCGTCATAAATGTAATATCATTCGTCTATTTTTTATGGCATATCGCCATTATAAATTTCAGGTATCCTATATCGTTTTTCCGCAACAAATCTCATTATTGCAAGCACCGTAGTCCTAACGAAAACGCTTAAACCGAAAATCAAAATTGCAAGTGAATAAACCGTTCCGCGCGGTATAAAGAACGACAATATTATAGTCAACAAAAATGTTATTATCGAACTTACTAACACAAAAGAGCAAACGACTTTTAAAGTCTTTCCGAATTTATCGAAAACTCCGAACTTTGCCGCTTTATCAATTATCCATAAGACGAGGGCAAGCAACACGAGTATAATTACAAAAAGTGGTGTAATCTTTAATAAGTTTATAAAATAAATATTGATGTTAAGAGCCGACGAGCCTTTAAACGCCTTAATTATAAAATCATTTCCTTGCTCGGCAGTTTTATAGATTATCCCGTCGGTTTTGAAATAGTAACCGTTAAAGCCAACGGTAATACCCCCGTCGGTTGTAAATTCACCGATAACCATATCATCAAGTATCGCAATATATTGACCGACGCCACTCTTGTCAAATACATTTTTAACGTACCAATCACGAAGAGTTTTTTCTTCACCGTCTACCGTGTAAGGAGTGTCTGCGGGACGTGTATCTAAAATAATATTGAAGCCGTCAACAGCATACTTTTCTTTATCGTCAACGCTATCAAATGTATTTATGACTTTGCCATTATCAAACACGCCATCCAATCCCGATATGGCTTTATAGTCTTGTGTTCTCAAACTTATACCGCCGTCAAAGACTTTCTCCACTACTTGCATTGCGGGTGTGCAATTGTAATAATGAGTTTGGAAAGATGCCGAATAACCGACGGTAAGTCCGATAAATATAAAAATCCACCCCAAGAAAAATGAGAGGATAGCATTACCTACTCTTCTGTCAGCTCCTTGCATAGCAAGTTTATTTACAAAAAAACTTCCACTGAAAAATTTAAGCCAATCTAACATATTTAACCTAAAATAACGGCGTATTCGATTTTGTGACGTTTTGCGTGCGTCATCGAATACGCCGTAGACCTTTTATTCTTTATCTCCGCCCTGAGCAATGCCTTCGATAAAGTATTTTTGCAAGAATATATAAATAATAATGAGCGGCAACATACCGAGTACAGATGCGGCACAATATATATTTTGCATACCTTCGCCGGGGAATATACTCTGCATACCGCTTAAAACAAGTTGCAAAGTAATCATATTCGGATTGCCCTCCAAATACAATAGCGGCGTTAAATAACTGTTATATCCACCGACAAAGCCGAATATGAATTGAGAAATAAACGCAGGCTTTGCGAGAGGGACCATAACTTTAAAGAAAATACCCCAAAAACCAAGTCCGTCTATTTTAGCGGCTTCAATGATACTGTCTGGTATTCCGTCAAAAAACATTCTTAAAAAGAATACCGTACCCATGCCGCCGAAAAGTCCGGGAATAATTAAAGGTAACGGAGTGCCAACCCAACCAAGTGCTTCATAGAAAATATACGAAACAATAGTAAAAGCACCGAGAGGGAACGCCATTATCACAATGTTAATCGCAAATAAGAAATTCCTACCTTTAAATTTGCGCTTCGCATAAACATACGCAGATAACCCTGAAACCACCAAACCTATTATAAGCGGTATAAGCGTTATCCACATAGTATTTATAAAGCCAAGCAATATGGACGGGATTCCCGTATTCATTGCGTTTATATCGCCCGTGAAAACCTGCACATACGGGTCAACCGTTAGCTTAGGCAACCATACGAATGAAAGCGAACCTGTCAGCTCCTCTGTTGAGGTAAACGACGTTGCAAGTATTGTATACATAGGCAGAAACAACCATATACAATACACAACAAGCAACACATAGCAAACTATTTTACCAACGGGCGCACGTTTCTTTTTATCGTTTTTAAGAGGAACAGTCGAAGAAACGGCTACTCGTTTTCCGAGCTTTAAAATATTATTAGTCGTCATTTTTCCAACCTCTTATTTCTAATGTACATTACTATAATCGAGAATGTTGCAGTAACTATAAAGAGTATCCACGTTATTATTGCCGCCGCGGAAATATAGCTCTTGTTCGTAGCCCATACTTTATCATCCATAAGGTAATAAATAAACCTCATTAGAGTTAGTGCATTATTACCTTCACCGCCTATTCCGTTTGTCGTCCACTTGTCAGGAGCAATTAGTTGAGCAATATCAAACGTGGTAAGTCCCGCTACTATACCTGCCATCATTAAGTAAAATGTTGTAGGTGCAATAGAAGGTAACGTGATTTTGAAAAACTTTTTGAAAGGACCCGCCCCGTCTATCGAAGCTGCTTCATATAAAGACTTGTTGACATTGCCAAGAGCCGCCTTATACATAACTATACCGTAACCCGGTGCTTGCCAAACGATTGCAATGATTATACACCAAGTAACCGTACTTGCATCGTTTGTCCAATCAATATTCGTTCCGAAAAGGCTGTTTAAAAACCCAAAAGATTCTCCGCTGAATATCCATTGCCACATCAATGCAACGGCAACGCTTGAACAGATATAGGGTATAAAAAACAGTACCTGAAACGTCTTTGAACCGCGCTTAACCGAAGAAACGAGAACGCTTATAAACAGAGCAATCGCAAGCGAAACAAACTGTGCGCTGGCTATCCAAATAGTTATTCCTATTGAATGGACGAACAGCTCTGTAACGTGAACGGGCATCGTTGACGAATAAGTTTGACTAAATACGAGCTTAAATCCCTCAAAATTGTTCCAAGTTATATCGGACAAATCGTATAGATTTATATCGCAAAACATCGCCACGACTGAAATTATAATAGGAAATATACTGAACAGTAAAAACCCTATGATAGGCAACAACGCAAAAACGTAGGAATATGTTCCCTCAATTAAACGACTGCGTTTTACCTTTGCGGTTAATCTGTTAGGCTCTATTTCCGCACTTAACTTTTTGTCGGCTGAAAACATATTTTACCTTCCCTTTATGCGAATGTTCATAGTACCCAAATCTGAATTAGCTCCCGCGAGTTTTGCGTCAAGGAACTGTTGTATCGTCTTTTCTCCGCGCCTTACTTCACCGTTTAACATACCCGACCAGTTATCTATCCATATTCTCGAATTGAAATAAGTATAGTCGCCAATATCCGCGTGCGAATTTATGAGAGATGCCGCATAGACATTACTTATTCTATTTGAACTGTTGCAGAACTCGTCGGATAATGCGTATTCCAAATCCGCGGGGATATAAGTATTTGTATCACCGATAAACTTCTGACCTTCCGTTGCTACCCAAGTAATAAATTTAAGTGCAGCTTCCTGAGTACCCGAAGGAGCTTTTGTAGGAATACTGAGCGAATATCCAACGGAAGCCGCTCCGTTTTCACCGACAATAGGTGTACCGTTTACCGTTTTAACTGCACCCGTGTAAACTTCGTCTGTACCAACCGTACCGTCGCCGTTCAAATCGTACTTTTCACCGATTACCATAAGGTACTCGTTAGCAAAGCTCTTTGCGCCGTTATAATAAACGCCGTCATTGTCATAAAGGCGATACTGAACGGTAGGCGCAATATCCCAATTGTTTTTAACCGCCGTATTTTGGAACGACTGCAAACCCAACTCATATTGCTCGACAAGCATAGGACAGTTAGTGCCGCTTACAAACCACTTGGTACGGTTTTCAATAGTATTCGGAGCTACGCCGTAACCATTATAGCCCGTATCAACGGTCTTGCTTGTAGGAACGCCCATTCTGTTAAATTCAAGGAACGCTTCGTAATTAGAGGGAAGCTCGTACAGTTTACTTTTGTCTGCTTCGGTAACTTTAAGAGCATCCTCGTGCAAAAGCACGTCGCCTTTGCTATACGACCTGCCGTTTACTGTAACGGCTTCCGTTGCAAGATAATTAGGTGATTTATCCGCTAACGCAAACTCGTATGACTTATTGGTATCGTTCCATACCATATTGTCACCACCGATAGACCAAACGTAATCGAACCACCACTCGTTCATATAGCCGTATTCGTAGCCGCCTTTCGTTTGGAAATAGCGGGCAAGCAATCTCTGCTGCGACCAATTCATTGCAATACGGTTATTGAATACTTTATATACGTCCTCGTTTCTTTCGTTCTTTGATTTTTGAAGCGCGGGCGAAGCGTTAGGTAAAGGATTTTCCTTATATTCGGCATAACCGTGCGGGGCGAGCTTACCGCTATTCGCCGTGTTATAAGCTGCAAGTTTATCTTCGGCAACAGAGATTATGTTAATACCTTGGTCGCCAAAAATTTTCTTATTGTAGTATAAAACGTGCGGCTGACTGCCGAGAGGTACGCCGAGAAGATTTGCGCCTTCGCCGGCAAGATATTGTCCGTCCGCATCTTGTGTTGAATTGATACGGAAACGGTTTACAAGTTCTGCGGGCATTTTCGCAAGAGCGGCTTTAAGTTCGGGAGAAGCAACCTCGTCTATGTTTACAAAACCATTTTTAGCCGTGACTGTTGCAAGTCCCTTTATTTGACTGTCCCTTACGGTGGCAACCGAATAAGACGTACTGCGATTTAATTCGCTACTATACTGACCGTATTCGGTGTTAAGCGAATAAGTAGCATCGACGTAAACCTTATCCGTCTGTCCCTGCGTGCTGTTATACGTGTCTACCATATTTTGAAATACAGACTTGTTTGAGTTGGTAAGTCCACAACAAATGTAACCTACCGCCGTAAAACCTTCGGGTACTTTATTGCCGCACGCAGTAAGAGAAGCGCACGTTGCGGCACTAATAAGTCCCGTCATTGCAACAGCTGCAATTTTAGTGAATTTTTTCATATATTTTCCTCCTGATTTTTAACCGTTTAACACTTCCAAATCGGTAGTGCCTTGATAGAATACGCAATTAGATACTTTTGCACCGTAGCCTTCGGAATAATCCCTTGCCCACAGCAAATAAGTGTTTATCTGTGTATCCTTAACTGTATCGAATAGCGCAGCCGTTCCGACCTTATGCAACTGATTATCGTTGCCATAGCCGTAAATCGTCAACGTTTTTCCATCTCTTACGAGTACGAAATCAATATAATTATTAGCTTGCGCCGCCGCACTTATCTCTGCACCGCCCCCGCCGATGTCTTGGTCTGCGTGTCCGTGCGTAAATATCTTAACGGCGAAATTACCGTCCCATCTGACAAGTTGGAAAGTTATATAATCACCGTTATCTGCAATAAGTCTGAAATCTTCAACGTAGCGAGATGCGGGGAATGATTTTTCGCCCTCAACTCCAAGTCTGAATGAGAATACAAATTTCTCGGAAGTTACGGGATTATCTATATCCACAGTAGTACTGCCGCCCGCTATTTCTATACCGTCGAAACGAATTGTACGATTATCTCCGTACATAGTATCGTCCACATTAAAGGTAATCGGAGCATTTTCTGCGGCAACCGTTATAGCCTGTTTTGCAATTTCAAAGCCCATACTTTTGGATACAACTACAAGGGTGTAATTACCCTCGGGTAAATATCCTGCAAAAGCACCGTTTACGGTACGCAAATCGGCGTATTTAAATCCGTCGAAATATTTCACCTGCATATCGGTAATGCCTTTGCCTGCCGCTATCCCTTTGGGTACTATATTGCCGCTGACAAGTCTTTGCGTTGCCGTAATTTCTTCAAATTCTGCTTTAATGTTTAAATTTTCCGTAACGGAAGAGATATAGATTTGAGCTTTATAATTTTTATAGCTTATCTTATCCTTATAATTTTCGTCGTTTATCGTAAGCGTTTTAAGAGTATAACCGTCATCGGCAACGACGTTAAATGTAAGCGAATTATTAGCAACTGCAAACTTATAATTTTTTGCTGTCGTAACACTACCTTTACCCGTTATTTCGGTTGTTATATCATAAGAAATAAAACCGTTTTCATTAAAATGAAAGAAAGTCGAGGGGTTTGCCCAACCGTCGCCGTCGGTATCTGCCGCGGCAAGATTATGCCAGTTTCTATCCGTCTGCAACGTTCCCTCGTAAGAGTAAGAAGTTATAAGCACGGGGTTAATATAAACTTCGGTAGGCTTCACATCTTCTTCCACTACACCTAAATATTCAAGATAATCGTAGGGAATAAAAAGTTCACCCGAATAGCCGTAGCACGCCGCCTCGTTATAGTTGCCGCCTTTTAAAGTTGCGGCGTAGACGGGCGTTATATCGTAGGTCGTGGAAACATCTATCCAGTTCTCCATAAATCTGCGTTTAAACGATAACGCACCCGAACATTCCATATCCACTTCAAAAGTCGTATAAGGACTGC
>JAMPEH010000061.1 GCA_023665245.1 Muribaculaceae bacterium | reverse complement strand
AACACGACCACCGCGAAAAATGCGATGATGCCAACGGCACACGGAATCCAAAGGGGTGCAAAGACCCAACCCCAATTCAAGCCGGGGTTGATGAAAAGTTTGATGGCGACCAAAAGCACGGTCAGCCACAAAAGGGTTATCGTTGCGATGTCACGCTTCTTCATGTTGATAGATGTTATATGTTTTGTTAATTGATTGGTATATTTCCGACAAGGTGCAATTCACATATTCGGATTTTAACGCATACCACAAACCGGGTGTTTCGCCATAAGAGGTCGTGAACCATTCCTTTGCATCACGCCATTGCAACCACGAAAAGACGGCAAATTTGTGGCGCGGCATACGTTCTTCAAGGGTTGTCAGGGCGACACGACCGTTGGGCGACTTCTTGATTAGCGTTGCGACATTCTTGTAAAAGTGTGCAAGCACTTTATCTTGCTTTGAGGGTTTATAGTTTTTATTCATCATCGGTCAATTCTTGGGTTAAGAAATCACGGAACAAGGCGGCATCAACCAATCGCCGGATGCGTGTTGGCTTCATTCCACCCATATATTCGGGGATAATCTTTTGCATCTTATAAATTTCATCCGGCAAGATTGAATGCAGCTTGCGCCCCGCCTTTTTAGTTATCATATCATCAAAGTGTCGTGCATACCTTATCAGGGCGGCAAACATTGAACACACAAGGTCGGCTTGTGCGATGAACATAACCCAATCCGGCAACAAGTCGGGATTCTTGCGCCGATATTCCGAATGAATCACGTTCCACGCCCATTGCAAGGTCGGCGATTCCTCAATGAATTGTTCGGCATGGTCGGCAATGTTCTTGCGGTGGTCATAGTCAAGGATGCGTGAACGTGTGCGGTCATAATCACGCCACAATTCATTCAAGGCGCGTGAACAATGCCGCGTTTCACGGACTTTTAGAATCTTTGCAAGGTCGTTCAGGGTATCAATATAATCCCAAATGACATCAAAGAACACAAAGGGCAAGTAAGAGATTCGGAACACCGTGTGGCGGTCAAATGCCGTTTCAATGTTGAAATCCCTTTGCACCGGGCGCGATGGCATCACACTGAATGGCGATGGCTGCAACGGCATCATGCCCGGTCGGTGCTTCTTGATGAAGTCAAGTATTTCTTTGGGCGGTGTCGGTGTCATATCAAACGCCAATGTGATGTGGTGATGCAACCGTAACATTCCGATGTGATGATTGCTTCACCATCCTTAATCAGCGTGTCCACCTTGTCGGTCATAACCAAAAAGTCGCAACCGCCGCGTTCATTCTTGATTCGGATGAAATCGCGGTTATTAAGGCGGTCAAGGCTTATTTTGCGGATGATGATTTTGGTTGTTTCGCCAATCCAACCATCATAAAAGGTCAGCATCTTGCCGACAAGCGCATTTTGATAATATTGGGCATCTTTCATGGTGTGGAAATTTAACCGTTGATGCAATAATTGTATGCCTGACGGAATTTTGCTTGTGTAGGCGAAAAGCGAAAGTAAGACATCGCGTTTTGAACGTGTGTCACGGCATCAAGACCGCAAAGGGGTTTGAACTTGTTGATGATGGGTGTGACATCACGGTTAAGGGGATTGCCGTTGGTTGCGATGATAACCTTGCGGCATTCTTCTTTGATTGCTTTGTAAATCGGATTCATTATTGCGAAAGGGTTGTTGGGGCGGCATTGCACCGCCCCGTGATTATTTAGATGCGAAAGTGTGCGATTTTGTCAAGGTAGAAATCGCGTAATTCCCAAAAGAAATCGTTGTTGTCGGTCACGCCGTCACGAATGCAATCGCAAAGGGTGTTGGCGATGGTAGCTTTGAGATTGTCAAGTTCTTGGCGTGTGATTGCCTGACGTTCTGCAACGGTTACATATTCCGGGAACACTTCTTTGAATCGTTCATCGGAAAGGAACATTGCCGATTGAATCTTGTTAAGCATTGTTTCATCGCCCTTGATTGTGATTACCTTGTCGGATTCTTCAAGGACTTCAGACACGCCCTTGATGTAGTTGATTTGGGCGGGTTGGTATTCGTTTTTGTAGATGCGGAGTGTATATTCCATTATTGCGAAAATTGTGGGGTTGCCCCCGGTTAAACATCGTGTCTTATATTAAGACACCGCAAAGTTATGTGTTATTTTGGAAATAACAAACTTTTTCGGCAAAAATTTTGATTTTGCATTGCATTTTCTTTGCTTGTGCAGTGCAAAATGTGAATAACTTGGGGATAACATTATTGAACAATATAAATGTATTACTATGAAACACACTAAATTTGCCATTGATTTGTAGAACCAATTAACATCACAACACAAAAATGACCATCCAAGAAATTTTGGCGTTACTGACCGCAAAGTTTTCAGGCGCGCGAAAAGACGGGTTGACCACGTTGGCACGCACCATCGCGTTACAATGTGCCACCATTGAAGAAGCGAGAACGATTGTTGACAAGTTGACCGATGCGCAAGTCAATGAGTTCATCAAGAATTTCCGTGCGGATGTTGACAAGGAAGTGACCGAGGGTGTCAAGACATCGGAAGCCAACTTGCGCAAGAAGTACAACATCAAGGAAGACCCCGCAACACCCCCCAAAGCTGAACCCGGCGGCAATGGGGAAAACATCGCCGACATTGTGAAAGCAGCTGTCGCCGAAGCGGTCAAGCCTTATGCCGACCGAATTGCGACAATGGAAACCGAGAATCTTAACAAATCAAGGCTTCAACGACTGAATGAAGCGTTGGCAAGCTGCAAGGACGCAACTTTCAAGGCGCAAACCCTGAAAGACTTTGCCCGAATGCAATTTGCCGATGATTCGGCATTTGATGAATACTTGACCGAAAAGACCACGGACATCACCGCCGCAAATCAGGCGTTTGCCGACAACTCAATGCGACAATCAGGGGGAACGCCCCTTTTCTCCAACAAGGGCGAATCCGGCGTTTCAAAAGCCGTTGCCGACTTTGTGGCAAGCGCAAACCCCGCCAACAATCAGTTTGCGGGCAAAGAACTTTAAGTTTAACCCAAAACCCTTTTAAGAAATGACAATGCAAGTCAAACGCAAAAAGGACAACCGCGTTGTGAAATGTATTCTTCACCGTGTCGCCGACATTCCCGGCGGTGTGACCGTTGAAACATCCACACTTGGCGGTAAGGCACTTTTTGAGGGTACGCCGCTTGGCAAGGGGAATGACGGTCTTTATTGCGTGGCAAAAACCGCGCAGATTGTCACCGCAGCCGATGCCGCCGCCACCGCCTATGAGGTTGGGAAAGGAAGCCATTTCAAAGTTGGCGACCGCTTTTCAGCCGGGGGCGCAAACGGTCAGGTTATCGCAAGCATTGACAAGTCCGACCCCGCAAAGGACATCATCACACTTTCGGCAACGCTTGGAAAAGCGGTCAAGGTGGGTGACGTTGCCTTTGAATCAGCCGGAGCGAACACCACCCCGAAAGTCGTTCCAACCGTTATCGCGGGTTCAAACTATGACGTTGAACCCGATGGTGACAACCTTTGGGTTGACGCATGGGTTATCGCGGTTGTGCGTGACACCAACGCCCCCGCCGTTACCCCGGCGATGCTTACAACCCTTAAAGGCATCAATTATGTTTAACCGTTAACGCACCAAGAATATGCAGAAAACACTGATGCAGGGGCTTACCGAAAAGGACATGGAAGCGGTTATTCACTCCTATGACCTTAAAGAGTATTATTACCCCACATTGTTTCCGCTCAAAGAAACAAACACTTTGACGTGGAAAGTGCTTGAAGCGCAAGCGGGATTAAAGATTGCCGCCGACCTGACGGCAAGGGGTGCATCAATCCCCAAGAAAACCCGCGATGCCATTTCAAGGCTGCAAGGCGACATTCCCAAAATCACCATTTCGCGTGAAAAACTTGAAGATGAACTTACCGAATACGACATCATGGTGGCAATGGCATCTAACGATGCCGATTTGCGCAACCTTGTTGAATTTTGGGCAGAGGACACCAAGTTTTGTTGGGATGGCGTTGCCGCCCGTGCCGAATGGATTGCGCTCAAATCAATTTCGTGCGGTGGCAAGCTGAAAATCAGCAATTCCAACAATGCCACCGTTGTAACCGAATATGATGTTGACTATCAGATTCCCGCAGAACAAAAGATTGGCGTTGCCACGTCTTATGTTTCGGGAACGGCGGGCAAGCCTTTCACAAAGGACATCCCCAACGCCCTGAAAATCGGTCGCCGTCTTTTCGGTGTGAAATACAAGTTTGCGTTTATGAACGTGGAAACCTTTGAAAAACTTGCCGCGCAAGATGAGGTTTACAAGCGTTGCGCAACCCTTGTTCAGAACCTGACCGAAACCCAAGATGCGCCCAATTTGCAGTCGGTTAACGCCTATCTTGCAAAGCGCACCGAAACTTTCCGTGGTCTGCAAATCATCGTGATTGACCAAGACATCACAATTGAACTTGCAGACGGCACACGCATAACGGGCAACCCCTTTGAAGATGATGTGATTTTGTTTTCCGAAAGCAAGGTTCTTGGAAACACCTTTTGGAAAACGCCCATTGAAGCAAAGAAGCGTCCCGGCAGCGTTGCCGAAAAGGTTATGCACGGTCATACCCTTGTGCAGAAATTTTCAGAGGATGAAACCCCCGTGCGTGAAGTCACCGAGGGAATCGCAAACCTTTTCCCGGCGTGGAAACTTGCGGGTCGTTCCGTCCTTATGCAAATCAACGCAACCACATGGAATAAGAACTAACGACCGACCACCGGGGCGACACCTGAAAAGGCGAACCCCGGCGGTCTTTGCAAGATTTGAAGCATGGCAACAACCACCAACAAAGAATATTTGACCAAGACATTAGGCGGTCTTAATGTGTCGGACAACGACATTGACGTGATATTGCTTAAAGCCGGACTTGATGAAGATGCCCCCGTGGACGTTACAAGTTGCGACCTTGCCGTTTATAACCGATTTTCGGTTGTGATTGCGGCGGCAGCGCAAAATGTGTCCGAGGGCGGTTATTCCATTTCTTGGAACATTGAAGCCGTCAAGTTGTATTACAACGCCCTTTGTCGTGAACTTGGCAAAGACAACGTGTTGGAAGCAAAACCGAAAATTCGTAACCGTTCAAACTTTTGGTGATTATGGCAATGGTCAAACAATATCCCCATTTCCTATTCATTGAAACCGCCCCGGAATCCGTTCAGGACGCAAAGGGCGCGTGGACGGAAACCGAGCCGTCACGCACATTCATTTCAATGTGCCGTGAAGAATCAGACGGACGCGGCGCGGAATATCAGGTTGCCGGGGGAGAATACCACAAGGCAACATCATTGATTCAATGCCCCAAGTCGTGTCCGCTTGTTCCGAAAGGCACAAAAGTGATTGTCGCAAATGACCAGGATTGTTCCGACATACGGATAATTGGTGAATGCCTGAATTTTGACCCATCGCAACTTCATTGTCGGTTATGGCTATAAGACCCGATTTCACCCCCAATGATGTCAAGCGGCGGTTTGACGCATTCTTGGAAGAAGTCAAGAAGAAGCAAATCGCACGTTTGCAGAAATTGGGCGAAATGTGCCTTATTGAAGCGCGTAACAACAAAGGTTATATGATGCAGACCGGGGCGTTACTTTCATCAACGGGATATATGATTTTCGTTGATGGCGTAGCACTCCACACACAATTTGATGCCGCAAGCGGCGCGGAATCCAACGCGGCGCAAGAGGGCATCAAGGCGGGCGAAAGTCTTGCCGATAAGGTGGGAAAGGAAACAAAGGGCGTTGCCCTTGTGGTCGTTGCCGGAATGAATTATGCGATGTACGTTGAAGCCAAAGGCTATAACGTGCTGACATCAGCCGAACATCTTGCAGAAAGGGAGTTGCCCCGAATGTTAGAAAAACTTGTTTCAAACATCAAAGCCGCAGCGGAATGAAAGACAACTTGAAAACCCCATTTGACACCGATGGCATCTTGTTTGGGTTGCTTGTCGGTAAAACGTCAATCAAAGGCGGGGTCTTTGTCGGCGATGAACGCCCCGAAGATTCCACCGATGAAGATATTGTCGTTAACACAATTGACCTTGAAGCGGACGCATTGCCCCAATTAGGCACGTCCAACATCAACATTTATGTGACCGACACTTCAAAGCGTGTCAAAGGGAAAATGCAGATGTCGGCAAACCGCCAACGCCTTGACCTTTTAACCCAAGAAGTCTTGAATCTTGTTCGCAATGCCGTTTTGCCCGGCATGAAGATAATCCCGAAAGGGGCAACAATTATGTATGAGCCGAACACCAAACAACACTTTGTGAACATTCGGATTGATTGGAATATTCAGACAACTTAATTCCCATTTTATAAATCATGGACAAGAAATCCACAGTCATCACTTTGGGGCTTTGTGAAATTCAGGTTGGCGAAGCCGCCCCCAACGGCACTATGCCCACCGCCCTTACAAAGATTGGCAAGACTTACAAAGACACCGCCAAGATTGCCCAAGATTCGTCCGATGTGACGGAACATTATGAAGAGGGCAAAGCCGCCCCCGAAGTGCGCCGCAAGTCACGCAAGATTCCGACCTTGACATTCTCAATCATGGACCCGTCCGTTCAAGCACTGATTGATTATGTCGGCGGTGAAGATGTCGGCACAGACGGCAAACCCGCTTGGGGTTACGATGGCAGCGAAGTTGTTGCCAATCGTGCAATCAGGGTCATAACCGAACAAGGCTTTGACTTTGACATTCCCAACGGTGACATTGAAGCCGTTATCAACGCCGACCTTACCGCAAGCGGTATTTTCCTTGTTGATTTCACCGTCACCCCGATGGCGGTATCATCCGGCAAGGCATTGCGTGGCACACCCAAAGCGTAAGCGGGGCGCACGGCAACCAATCATTCACACGCCCCCGGAGAGTGTCGGAAACGCACACTTTGGGGGCGTTTTACCAATCAGCACATAAAGCATGGAAGAAACAAAGAAAACACCCCTTGAACAAGAAAAAGAAGAATTGAACGCCCTTATCCGCAAGGGTGTGTCTTTTGAGGTCAAGGACGTTGAGGTTACAACCGCAAAGCGGTTTTTCGGTCTTATACGCCGCAAGCAGCTTGTGGAAGTTACACGCACGTTCACGATTGAAGAACCGACCCTTTCAACCCTTGACCGCCTTTCATCGGAATGGATTGAATTTGCCATTGATGAAGAAGCCTTGAAAAGCAATGATGCGATGGTCAAGGCGCGGACATTCGCGCACAAACATTCAATCAGATGCGCCCGAATTGTCGCCATCGCCGTTCTTGGGGTTGACCGTTTGAAATGCACTATCAAAGGTGGTGTTCCGCATTATGTTGAGGACACCGAAAAACTTAATGCCCTGACCGATTTGTTTGCGCGGACAATCAAACCGTCACGTTTGCACCAATTCGCCGTGTTGGTCAATTCAATGGCTAATTTGGGGGATTTTATGAACTCTATTCGATTGATGTCAACCGACCGAACCACAATGCCGATTCGGATAGAGGGAAGCAACGCGGGTTAAACAGTCCACACGGTCGCCGGGGCGCGTTGTGTGCGCATTTCGGTTGGACTTATGACTACTTGATTAACGGCATTGCATGGTCGCTTGTGGAAAGAATGATGATTGACGCACCGAGTTATGACACGGACGCAAATGGTGACGTTCAGGAAATCGCCCTTACCGAGAGCAACCAAGAACAAGTTTTGAATTTTGTTAATTCAATGATGTAGAAAGAACATGGCAGAAATTGACGGCGGCGGTTTGTCCTTTACCTCACAATTGGACAACAGCCAATTAGATGCGGCGATACAAGAAACGATGCGGCGGGTTCAAGGCTTGTCGGATGGCGTTGTTGGTGTCGGTGATTCCGTTGACAAAACGGTTGCCGAAATCGGCACGATGCTTGGCAAAATCGGCGAAGAATGCGAAAAGCAAGAAACCGCCATTTGGAAACTTGAAGATGAATTTGAATCCTTAAAGCAACTTGCATCCCAAGAATGGGAAAAGAACGGATTTTCAGCCGAATATAAAGCACTAAAAGACAAGCAAAAGGCGATTCAAGGCGAAATCACCGTGCGCAAGCAGCTTTTAACCGAATTGCGGAATCAGTCAAGCCAACTTGATGATGCCCGCGATGCGATGATTGCCGAAGCGAAAGCCACCCAAGAAAACGAAAAAAGCCAAACATCTTTGCGACAAAGATTGCGTGAATTGAAGATGGAAATGGTTGAACTTGAAGCCGCCGGACAACGCAACACCGCCCGTTATCGTGAAGTTGCCGCCGAAGCCGCCCGCCTGACCGATGCGTGGGGCGATGCACAAGCACAAGCCAACATCCTTGCAAACGATGATGCCGGATTCGCGGGTGTTTTGTCAGGTCTTACCGGGTTGACGGGTGGATTTTCAGCCGTTGCCGGAATGGTCGGCTTATTCGGGGAGCAAAACGAAGATTTGCAACAAATCATGTTAAAGACCCAATCAATTATGGCGATAACAAATGGTTTGATGCAAGTGTCGCAAGCACTCAATAAGGATTCCGCGTTTATGCTTGGCACGGTCGGCAAGCTGAAAGAATGGTGGAACGGTCTTTTAGAGGTCGGACGCAATGCGCAAGCCGAAGAAACGACCGCCGTTGAAGCCAACACCCTTGCGCAAGGGGAAAACACGGCAGTCATCGCCACAAACACCACCGCCGAAGAAGTCAGCACCGCCGCGAATCAGGCAAATGCCGCCGCAAGAGGTAAAGCCACAACCGCCACAACCGCAAACACGGCGGTTCAAGGGGCGAACACCACCGCAATCGGGGCGCAAGCGGTCGCCGCAAAAGCCGGAACGGTGGCAAACATCGGTCTTGCCGGAGCATTCCGAATGGTCGGGGCGGCGATTAAGTCAATCCCGGTGTTCGGTTGGATTCTTGCCGGAATTTCCGCACTTATCGGTCTTTATTCACACTTTGCAAGCAAGGCATCAGAAGCCAAGAAAGCGCAAGAAGAATTTTCAAAAGCACTTGTTGATGGTTGTTACAAGCCAATCGGCAAGATTGAAGAATTGTCAGTAGCGTGGACAGCTTTGGGCGATAACCTTGAAGCAAAGGAAGCCTTTGTGCGCAAAAACAAGGCATCCTTTGATGAATTGGGTATTTCCATTGACGGTGTGACCGCCGCCGAAAATGTCCTTGTCAACAACAAGCAAGCATTCATTGACGCACAAATTGAAAAGGCAAAGGCACTTGCATACATTGAATTGGGCATGGCGAAATTAAAACAAGCCTTGCAAAATCGTGAAGATGCCGAAAATGTATCATTGAATTGGATTGAAAAGATATTTTCCTATGGTGGCGCGGGAGAAAAAATGTTGCGTGAAAAGCGAACCGAATTGACAAATGCCGCGTTGGGGTTGGAAGCTGAAATGCGTGAATACTTTGAAAGGGCGCGTCAAGCCGAAGCCAACGGCAATAAAATCTTGTCAAATGCCCTTATTGAAACGAATGAAGTTGTTGCCGGGTCACTTGGTGACCTTAACCAACAAATCGCCAACAAGCGGCAAGAATTGTTAAAATCCCTTGATGCCGAAACCTACAAAAAGGTTATGGGCGAAATTGAAGCCTTGCAAAAAAAAGCCGATGCCATCACGGGAACAACGACCACCCACCGAACCGGGGGCGGTGGCGGCGGTTCATCAACGACCAAAGACCCATTCTTGGAGAAGTTGCAAAAGCGCAAAACCGAATATCAACGGTTTATGAAATGGCTTAATTCCGGCGATGAAATCCTTGTGCAATCCGCGAATCAGGAATTTGCCACGTTGCTTCAAGAGGGGGCGACATATATTGATTACCTAAAAAGGCAGCGTGACCAAATCTTGGAAATTGACGTTGCAAACCGCACAAAGGCGCAAAACAAGCAATTGCGCCAACTGAATGATGCCATCGCCGAAGAAACGAAACAAACCGTCCTTGAACAATTCAATCAAGAATTGTCCGAACAACTGACCAATGCCAAGTCGGTCATTGATATGCTCAATATCATTGAACGCCGCCGCCAAGAACTTGCCAATGACGGCACGGAACTTGACAACGGCAAAAAGACCATCTTGGATGATGCCGAAAAGGACGCACGAAAGCAAGCAAGGGAACAAACCGAAGAATTGCTAAAAGAATATGCGTCTTATACCGATAAACGCCTTGAACTTGAAAGGGAGTTCAACCGCGACATTGAAATGCTTAACCGCGCCCGTGCAGCCGCCACAACGGATGCAGACCGGGCAAGCATTGATGCAGCCATTGCCAACCGCCGCCGCAAATATCAGAACGACACCAAAGGCACGGGCGACACCGATTATGACGCACTAATTGAGCAATACCAAGGATATGAGCAAAAGCGGGCGAAAATCGCCGATAAATATGCCGAACAACGCCGTATTGCCCTTGAACACAACGACAAAGAAATGCTTGCCCGAATTGCTGATGCCGAAGCAAATGAATTGGCAGAACTCTCAAATGAAATAGTTACTAAGTCAAGCGATTGGCAAATGCTTTTCGGCAACTTGGAGGGTCTGACAACATCAACCATCCAAAGACTTATTC
>JAMPEH010000060.1 GCA_023665245.1 Muribaculaceae bacterium | reverse complement strand
GGCGTGGGCTCTGACGTTGTCTGTTCGACTTAGATAGGCAATGCAAGAGCCTCAGACTGTGGAACGGACAACAGGACGATTCCACGCTTGAACCTAAACCTCGAATTTATCTCATTGAATATCAATATACATCAAATGGGAAAGCTATGATTTGATACCATAGATTTCCCATTTGATGTTGTAGTGGGTACTGTCGCATGTAGGTTTCCCAACGAAGTAACTTTGGCTGTTTTTGGCTTCTGAGTCTGCTTTCCGTCAATTTACATTCGTTAAGATTTGATTTTTCCAGTTTTCTTCTGTTTGTGACTTTAGATTGGGAGACGGGAAGCATGTATTACTTCTTCCCGAACAGTGTTTTCAGAATCATGTTGCCGAGGTTGCGTTCCAATCCGGCTTTGGATGTAGGAATGTCGGTTTCACGGGCAAACTTCTGTTTGGTTTGAGTGATGCCCAATGCTCTCTTCCACGAGAAAGAGAGACCTGGAATGCCTGTGTTTGATTTTCTTGCCATAGTTTTAGATTTTAAAGAAACGGAGCATTCCTGTTGAGGAACGCTCCGCTCTTGATAGGTTTTATTTTGTTGCTTTCTCATAAGCGGCACATGATGACTGTTTTGTCAGCAGATGCCATGCCTCGCGTACCCAAAGTACGAGCGAAGAACCAATAGTGATGATTATCCAGTCTTGCAGACTCAATCCGCATACGTTGAAGAACTGCTGGATGCCGGGAATCTCTACCATTGCCACCTGTCCGATAAGGATTACTGCAACGATAGTCAACAAGCCCTTGCAACCCTTGAAGTGCAATGCACTGCGTCCGGTCTCAAATGCGCGGGCATTGAAGAGATAGAAGAAGTGAGTCATCACGAATATGGTGAAGAGAAGTGTCAACTCATAAGTAGTGACGTGTCCCTTCTCACCAAGTTGCAGTGAGAGCATATCAGTGAGCGAGGTAACGTCAGCATACTGGAAGATGTAGAGTAAGACAAGCAGCATCACGAAGAAGAAACCACCTACGCCAAGAATTTCACGAATCATCACTTTGTTAAGGATAAACGCATTGCGGTCACGTGGTTTATCACGCATTACACTCTCTGACGGTGGCAACGATGCCAAAGCCATAGCTGCAAAGGTGTCCATAATAAGGTTAATCCACAGCATCTGAGTTACGGTGAGCGGAGATTCTGTACCCATGAATGCACCGAAAAGCACGAGGAAACAAGCTGTTACGTTCACTGTGAGCTGGAAGAGCAAGAAGCGCTGGATGTTCTGATAGAGTGAGCGTCCCCACATCACAGCCTTACCGATAGAAGAGAATGAGTTGTCGATGATGGTGATGTCAGAAGCCTCCTTAGCAACCGAAGTACCGTCGCCCATTGACAATCCTACGTGAGCTGCGTGTAATGCCGGTGCATCATTGGTGCCGTCACCGGTAACTGCCACCACCTGATTCTTCTTTTGCAATGCCTCTACAAGACGTTTCTTGTCCATAGGACGGGCGCGAGCTATAATCTTCAGGTTGAGAACACGGTCGAGCAACTGCTCATCGCAGAGAGCTGCAAACTCCGGACCGGTGATGATATTGCATTCGTTGTCAGCGTCAGTCCAAAGACCAATCTGGCGACCTATTTCCTTGGCTGTACCGGGAGTATCACCGGTTACAATCTTTACGTTGATACCTGCATCAAGGCATTCCTTCACGGCATCGGGTACATCTACACGAACCGGGTCGGCAATAGCCGCAATACCGATGAAGTGCAGATTGTCGGCAACCACCTTACCTTCGGCAATAGTCTTGGCATCACCTTCAAGAATCTGATAAGCAAAGCCGAGGGTACGCATAGCACGTTCCTGATAAGCCTGCAGTTGAACGTCAACAGTCTGCTTATCCACATCCGCAGTCTTGCACATACCGAAAACTATCTCCGGCGCACCTTTCACATAGAGTATCTTCTTGCCAGGCATAGCGGCAGATTCTACAACAGTAGCCATATACTTGCGTTCGGTAGAGAACGGGAGTTCTTCTATCTCTTTGGCGGCTTCGCGGATTGTGCGATAGTCAACACCTTTGGCATTAAGCCAGAGCAACAAAGCGCCTTCGGTAGGATTACGGAGTACTTGCGGCTTATGGGTATCAGAGAAGTCGATAGAAGCGGTAGAGTTTACGGCGAGTCCTTCATTGAGGATAGATTCCGCTACATCCTTTGCATACACCTCAATCTCATCCACCTTCATCTGGTTCTGAGTAAGCGTACCGGTTTTATCAGTACAAATAACGGTAGTTGCCCCCATCGTTTCGCAAGCGTGCATCTTGCGCACAAGGTTGTTGGTCTTGAACATACTGCGCATAGAGTAAGCCAGCGATAGTGTGACCGCCATCGGCAGACCTTCAGGAACGGCTACAACAACCAGTGTAACGGCAATCATTAAGGTCTGGAGAACGTAGGCAATAAAAGGAGCAGCCTGTTCCATAGAGCCGAAGCAGTCCATACCATTTTGCATGAAATATACCACGATACGGGCAATAACTATTATTGTAGCGAAGCCATAACTTAACTTTGTAATCCAGTCGCTCAAGCCATCCAATTGTTCATTGAGCGGTGTCTTTACGCTATCGTCAATCTGCGCAGCCTCGAACACCTTACCCTGCTCGGTCTTGTCGCCCACGGCAAGTACACGGAACTTACCATGACCTTCAATTACTTTTGTGCCTTTCATCACATGATTGGTAGGGAAGGTTGCATCTGCATCAAACTCCTCCTTAACTACACTCTTGCGGCAGATAGGCTCACCCGTGAGAGTTGACTCGTCAACACTAAGTTGAACAGATTCTATCAACTCACCATCGGCGGCAACCTCTTCTCCGGTATTGAGTATTACGATGTCGCCAACCACTACATCCTTACGGAGAATCTGAGTAACATTACCATTGCGGATAACTTCAACCGGCTCGTCATCGTTCACCTGATTAAGAATGGTAAACTCCTTGTCGGCCTGCAACTCAAAGTAGAATGCCAAGCCTGTAGCCAAAAGAATAGCCACAAAGATACCTGCCGGTTCGAAAAACACTTGCGCCCCATGACCAAGACCGAAATACTCATAGAATGATATTCCGATAGACAATGCGCCGGCTATCATCAGGATGATGATAAGTGGGTCGCCAAACTTCTCTAGGAACTGTTTCCACAACGGTTCTTTTTCAGGCGGTGTCAATACATTCTCGCCATGCTTCTTTCGGCTTTCGAGCACCTGGGCATCGGTCAAGCCGATTAAATGCTTTTCTTTCATAGACTGCTACTTTTTAAGTTTGTATGTAATTTTCAAATTTCTATTCTCGTTGTCAATTTCTATCTTGCCAAGTTTGCTCAACACGCTCTGTCCCAACAACAAAGGAGCAGATTGATTACGAACAACAGATGCCTTTATATTGTCAAGATGTAGATTCCCGAATTTTACTTCACGCAAATTGATAACAGTTCCCTCTGATACCTCTCCACTGGCAGTTAGGAAGTGTTGTTTGCCCACAACATCCGATGCAGATAGGTAGCCATTCTTAACCATAAAAGTGGCTTCTACTGAAGAAAGACTCACATTGGAAGCTCCGGTATCAAAGATAAAATGTAGCGGCAATCCGTTGATAGCGCACTTTACTTTGCACATGTCACCTTCCTTTGAGAATGGAATTTCCTCTGTCGCATCTTCAAAAGATTCTGCAGTGCTGTTATCTGAAGTGACCTCCTGACGATGTTTTTCCTCAAACTCATTCAGCAGATCAGTATAGCCTTTCTCGTTGTGTATATTGTTCAGGTCTCTGTCTCGTTTGATATGGGCAAATCTTCTGAAACCTGTTTCCAATGCTTTGCGCAGATAGCCGATAGACTTTTCTTTCTCACCCATAATGGAATACAGACAAGCTGCATCATAATAATTACTCTTACCATCTTTCCTAAGCAGATTATCTATGAGCGATATGGCTTTATCCTTGTCACCCAAATAGTAATAGGCATAGTGTGCACACTCAATTTCATCAATAATTGTATCACGTTCTATGACTTGGCGAAAGTCTTTCTCTGCCATTTTCGTTTCTCCTTTCAACCGATAAAGGACTCCACGATTAAGGTAGCAGTATGCATATTCCGGCATTAAGGTAATACACATAGTATAATCTTCTATTGCTCCATCAATATCGCCGGAATGATCCTTAAACCAACCGCGGCGATAATACCCAAAGCCTTCTTCCGGATTCTTTTCCAAATAGATGTTCATCATGCCAATTGCTTCCTCAGGTCGTCCGGCATTATTCAGTATATTTGCCTTCTGAAAGATATAGTCTGTATCCGTAGAATCCAAACTGATTGCCTGTTCACTATACGCAAGAGCATTTTCAAAGTTTCCTAAATCATCGTAGCAGCTTGCTATACGGTATGCCGTAACGGGATTGTTATCCATTGATAATGATTTTTTGTATGCAACAACGGCGTCTGCATATCTTTTCTGACGTTCGTTAACTACTCCAATGAAGTATGGCCAGGAACTTTCATTTGGTTCTTTGGCTGTTTGCACTTTCAGTTTATTGGTAGTCAATACAAATGCTGAATCTGCCAACTGCTGCATTAGATAGAAAGCCTTATTATCACCATCAATAGACAGAGCCTTGATTACATCATCTACGGCTTTGTCATATTGCATCTTGCCGAAATAACTTTCTGCCCTGAAAGAATAGCCGGAAGAATACTCTGAAGCCAATTTGATTACATAGTCGAATTGAGAGATAGCTTCATTCCATTGTTTTTGAGCGTTGGCATTACGTCCGATACCCATATAGCTCATTACGCCTCCTTCATCCAAGGAAATTATTTTTCTATAATCAGCATTGGCAAGGTCATATTTACTCTGCTCATAGTAGATTTGTGCTCTCGCTTCGTATAACCTCGTATCTTCCGGTGTCGCGTTGATTGCAGCGGCATAATCTTTGAACGCCTTTATTGTATCAGCAAGACAAAGATTAACTTTTGCTCTTGTTACGTAGGCAAATGCTACATATTCTTTATCTTTTGACGGAATTTTCTTGGTGGCAACATTTGCAGCAGTCAGTGCCTGTCCATACTCTTCACGATAAAGCCGGAGTAATGACAAGTAAGAATAGGCATATCCATTATCGGGATGCTCTTGAATTTCTTTGTTGAGATATTCAAGTGCTTCATCGGCATTATTGTTCTGGATAGCCTCTACTCCACGAGTATAGTAATAGCTGTCAGGTCGATTGAACTTCTGCGCCCAAACCGATGTTGAGCATAAAGCCAATAATAAAATTAAAATGTTGAAGCGCATAGTAGATATTATTTTAAGGGATTGTTGTTTCTTTCGTATTTTGATTCATTCTCGTTGATTCAAGAATGGGCAGGTTTGTCTCTGTCGGAACATAGATTACCGTTTTATTGCTCAAATCAGACTGTTGTCGCACCCACAGATATTGGATATAGGTAGGTGTAATACTACCGTTCTCGATACGTATAGCCTCGGCAGCACCTTTGGCTCGTTCAATTTCGGCTTGAGCGTTTAACTTCTCGGCTTCCAGATTTGCTTTCGCTTCTTCAATCTTGATTTTTCGGTTTTGCTCCGCTTTTGCAAATTCAGCTTTGCCTTCCATCTCTTGTGACCATACGTTATACCATGGGCGAACAAAAGCCATTCCTACTGAAATAATTGCGATTGCCGCTACTCCCCATAAAACCTTTTTGATAAGAGCCGGAGTGATGTTGTTGTAATTGTTCATGATTTTACTTCTTTAATGTATTTTCAGTGTTAAGCATTACATTTTTCTTCAGTTCCAACTGGTGTTCAACTATGAGTTCGTAATCACATTTACTGTCATCGGCCTTGATAGTTAAAACGAACAATTCCAAGAACGTCAGGAACATAAACAGTATAATGTAGAAAGTGAGAGATACCGGACTTTGGGATACAACAGACAGCGTTGCTTCCAGTTCTTCTATGAAACCCGTTGGCCGTTTTGAAAATTCCTCACGAACGGTCTTGTCAATGTTCTTCTTATCGTTTCTCAATTCATCTAATTGGGCATTGTATATCTTCAGTTGCTCTTCATTGCCCTTTGCTTGCTCCGCTCTTGGATTTGGAACAACAGTCCTGTTTACACTTTGCACATTTGTTTTGATGGGCTTACCATCTGTGTCAATACCTGCCACCTGCTGACTTGTGGATACAGTGGTTATCGTAGTTGTCGGCTTAGCTTCCAACTCCTTATATAGAACATCGTTGATTTTGCTAATGGAATCTATGGCGGCATTGATTCGCTTTATATCAGTATCATAAACGGACAAACGTTTATCTATTGTTGAGATTATTTTTTCTTCGCGCCGTTCCTGTATCGTTTGTTGAATATCATTACTAAATATTATCTGGTCGAAAATACAAGATCCGAGAACTGCCATACACAAAGCCATCATCACCCTCATGACCGTCATAAGCCGGGCTTTACCAACGGTAAGAATGATAACCCTTTCAACGCACAAAATGATAAACATAAATGCAACGGCAACCAGTAGTTTGAAGGGCACTGATTCTATACCAATATATCTCTCAGCAAAGCAATATCCTATAGTTCCCCATAGAACCATCATAATACATATTGCTGATAGCAATTTTCTAAACTGTCGTTGACTGGCTTCACCACACTCCTTAAGAATTACTGAATTCCATCCAATCAAGGAGCATCCGATTTCTTTTAAAGACTTCATATGTGAATGGTTTTAGTTGTTTAAGCGAATATGATTCTTCCGGCTTTGGCAGCCATTCCTTTTAAGAAACCTCTGCGATAAGACTCTATCATTATCATCATTCGCGGGTCATCATTGTCCAATTGAGATTCCATCTCTTTGATTTTGCCAAGATGCTCTTCGAAAGTAGAGCGGCGTGACTCCATAGCAGACACGCTTGAGAAAAGACAAGCTTGCTTGTAATTGTCAATTTCAACATCCAACATACGGATGTCATTTTTGTATTTTAGCGTTACTTGGGTAAACAGCGTTTTAAGGTCGTTACGTATCATACCCTCTTTGGTTGACTTGTAAGTAGGGTCTGTGCTCACCAAGGCATCGTTATATCCCTCGCTCTCATAATCTTTTCTTACAAAATTGAAGATTACATCAATTGGCATTCCAGTTCCATAAGTTATGGTAACAATTTTGTCTGCCTCCTGGTTTTCTTCCATAGAGGGAGTATTTTTGTCATTAGTGCTTTCGATTGCTTCATTCTGTGGAAGCATATCATTCTCCTCAACAGCTTTTGCTGAACGTGAATCAAATAAACCAAACAGTTTCATATTCTTCGATTTTAATTTTGTTGAACTTTTACACTGCAAAGGTACTATGATAACTGCACTCAATTTTGTTTTTCATAACGTTACAGGCATACAAACAAGAATGTGTAATAAACAGGTTGCAAGGTTTGATATAGACTCTATTAAATGTTAAAAGACTGCTTTAGTCGTTCAATCCCTTCTACTGCATAACTGTCTGTCTTAATTCTTATACGCTTCCCTTTAACTGTTTCAAATTCTATAATCTCCTCTTTATTATTATCTTTACCAATTTCGTAAGTTCGGCCTGTTCCCTCTTTTATATTTACACGCTCATAAATTCCCAGTAAAGCTATTTTTGACATAAAAAGACTATTGTTATTACGCATAAAACTCTTTTGGTTTCTCAAGCGGAATAAAATTGGAACAAGTCCAAATAAGCCGAATATCCAAGCCATAAAGCTAAAGAAAAACACGTCATCGTTTTTTTCACTTTCACAGAAATATCCAAGAAACGCAAAAAATAATAGAAATACGAAACCCGATAATGGATAGCCATGCGGAATAATTATCCACTCAAATTGCGGATAGTATTTTTTTGCTTGCCTTTTTATGAGATAAGGTATAATTTTCTTACTAGATGAATAAGTAAGGTATGATACGATACCCCCAACGCTCAGATATCCCCAACCAATAGGAGTTAAATGAGACAAATGTATTATCAATTCTGCTATGCCACGCCCTTTTGCCATAATTAATCATTGTCTTAATTTAGATTGATAGTTTAAGCCACGCTTTAAATACACCATTAAGAGCATTAACCCTATGAACACCAATGCCAATGGTAGAATATGCACATTAGCGAATGTATCATATAGTCCATGTATTAGCATCGGGATTCCAATTGCCAGGAAATACAATCCACGGCGATACTTCGGATAAAGGTGTGCAAATGCCAAGAAGTATCCGGCAATGCCGCACCAGCAGGCATGTAGGAACGGCAGACTTGTTAGTCGGGCAATGTTCAAGAAGAACGATACATCATATTCCTGCTGAGCGTTGACTGTCATTTGATAGCCGACGCCTTCATAAACGCCGAATGCGATACCGGACATCAACCCATAGAAAACCATTGTCTGCGGAATCTGTGGCTCTTTGGCCTTTCTGAGGATTATAAGAAGAGGCAAGAGTTTAACCAATTCTTCAGTAAATCCAACTCCAAACATGAATCCCAACAAAGACATAGGGAAGGGCATCTCTACAAGATTGTAGAAAGGATTCAACCGTGGAAGCCCAAGCAAATCCCACATGGCAAAGACGAAAGCCTGCGTCAAGAAGAACACAGCCATTGTAGTCTTTAACTTTACCTGGTCGGTTTTGAAACAGGTGTAGAAAAATAACCCCCAAATGATAGAGAAATACAAAGCCACCTCGTAGAAACGCAAGAAGCCTCCGAATGGCATATTCATAATGACCATCGGAAGCAGCCCTACAATAGCCAAAATCAGGAATCGTTGGTCTGTAAGGAAACTTTTTGAGAGCATAGTGGTCTTGGGGAATATAAGTTCCGAACCAATTGACTTCAGTTGTGAAACTATATTCCCTTTGTTTGGAATTCGGCACTTCAATCCTGCTTGTCTGAGATAAAATCCAACAGTTTGCTCTGTAATGTCACTATCTTTGACGGCGCTATCCTGAACAAGTATTTGCCCTTGATTAACGTACGATAGCAAGGTCTGCTCTGTGTATGGTCCAAACCTTTGACCATTGCGAATGACGTAGATGTTCATAGGGATAGTTAGCGGTTAATATTTCTACCTTTCGGGTCGGGGCCATATTCATTCTCAAATTCATCTCCATCACCGAATAACATCCACAACCCGTAAAAAGGAATAAGCTGATACCAACCAGAATTTCCTCGGTCATGACATCGCTTTGCACCTTGTGCCCATATAAACCAATATGCGGGAATTAGAAATAAGTACATTGCACCTTCATTTCCTCCAGAAGCACCGACCAAAAATCCTATTAAGAGAGCATACACATACGCAAGGATACCAGACATAAAATATTCTAATCTTCTTATTCTTCCACTAAAGGAAAATGGATGACTGAACATTCCTTGTTTTACTGAGATTGGCTCCGTTGTGCTATTATTAGTTGGTTGAGGTGCTATTGGGGAAGACGAATTGCCTTTATCCAATATGATGCCTTTCTTTGTATATTGCTCACATGAAGTTTGATTGTAAGAGGGTGCAACATTAGTCAAGAGACATACATTCTCATTAAACGACTTGCAATTAATGCATTGATCTTTTATTGCCATAATTTTAGTTTTTAACAAGTTGAACAACAATTAATCTGCCTCCCTGACTCTTGTCAAGAAGAATCTGACGACCATCGGTTAGCGGCACGAAGCCTCCTATAGGCACATCCTTATTCTCAGTTACATCACGCATGTCGGGCAGACGGCGATTGATAAGAATCCATTGTTCGTTATGGAAATGGAAGTCGCCAACAGGCTTTTTGTCATCTGCACTAGTTTTTTCGTTGGCAGAAACCAAGTTGTTGGAGTGCCAGCGGTAAAGCGTCTGTTTGTCATATACCATCAAGCGATAGTTCTCTGATATAAATTTGCCGTGAGACGGAGCATAGTAGAAATTGAGAATAGGAAGTTGGCCGGTATACTCTTTGCCGCAGAACGGACAGCGAGGTTTGGTGGTATTGTCAAAGACATACCAATGAGCCTCGCAACCTGAGTTTTGGCAAGGCTGAACCAAATCACAGGTCTTAACCAAAGTTTCCTCCCACTCAGCTGCACTCGGACGGGTGGAAGGATTATGAAGTCCGTCAATAAATGCTCTATCAAAAAGTTTCTTCAGATATGGACCACATATAGTATACGGATGTTTGACTGTGTCACCTTGTGGTAACTGGGATTTAGCCAACTGATCCGCTTTGACACGATTAGTTTTGTCTGTAGGATGTTCGATGAACAATGCTTTTGAACCATAGCGCATATCATCATCCTTTTGCGGGTCATCTATATCCCATACCTTGCCACCATCAAGAGGGTGACGGTTGAGTAGGAATGTGTAAATCAACACAGCCAAAGCATGACGGTCTGTTGAGATTTGAGGCAAATTCTTCTTGGGGTCATCCACTTTCAATGCTTTTGTGGCGAGTACTTCCGGTGCAATAAACCCAGGCGTGCCAACTACTTCCGGCGGAAATTTGTGGGGTACTACAAGGCCATCACAATCAATGATGCAAGCATTGCCCGACAATGGGTCAACGAGAACATTATTGTACGACAAATCGGAGTGAGCCAAACCAGCTGCATGCAGTCGACGCATCGCACGAGCTATCTTCAAGCACATGTGAAGACGAGACAGAAAAGTACCCTTTTGGTTCGCCGGCACAAACTTGTTGATAAGTTTGGCAGAAGAGAACCATTTGCCATTCTTCTCCTGACCGTTCTTTATAAACGGCCAAGAAGGGTCAACTCCATCAAAGAAGAATTTTTTATCGTAGAAAGGTATGACGATACCGGTCAAGCCTTTCCACTCCACTATTTTCGTTGGCCATGCAAAAAAGGCTGTCCAGTATTGTCCTATCGCATCGTTTGTAAAGATTCTGTTCCGGTGAATGTTAACAATATCATTTATGCGAGCCTTGTCGTTGGCATTTATTGCCTTGCGATAGAATGCCACGACATAGGTCTTGTCAACAGAGAAATATACATCCT
>JAMPEH010000005.1 GCA_023665245.1 Muribaculaceae bacterium | reverse complement strand
GTACGTTTAAATTAAGTAGTGGTTGTTTTTATAAAAAATAGTATGTGTTCCGGTGGGGCATGGTAAAAATTCTGTTGCATTGGGGGCGGCCTTTGGTGTAGATTTATAGGCATGAGAAAATTATTACTGATTTGCCTGTTGTTTACGGTGTGTGGATGCACATTTCAGACCAAGCATCGCGGATATGTATTTCCGGCGGATGTTGATGCGGTTGTGGCTGATGTTCGCACAACCGACCAATTGATGGATAAAATTGGTTCGCCCCAGGTTAAAACTGTATATGGGGATACGGTATGGATATATTATGGCGCGGATGAAAACTATCGTGGGCCATTGCCTATGACGTATGATAACAAGACTGTGTTACTGGCATGGGTAAAGGGGAATCGTGTAGTTAAAACGGCCGTGTTGCATGATGATGACTTGCCAAATGTTATGATTGCGGATGGTGAAACAGAAATTCCGGCCGCGATTGAACTGAACGCAATTGAAGAATTGTTCAATAATATTGGACGTTTTTCACCGGCAGGCCTGGGACAGTAAAAAAACTGTTTGTAAATTTTACACAAAACGTGTAAAATATCAAGGACGAGAGATTGAATATGAAAAAATTGCTGTCTTTTTTATTGATAGTTATGTGTGTATGTACGACTGTGCGTGCGGCAACGTTTTCGTGTGGGCCGGGCTATGTTCTGGCGAATCACAGCAAAATTGACGGTATTGATGCGATGGAATGTCAAAAACTGTGGTGTCGTGATTTGGAAACAAACAAACCTATGGGTGTTGGTAAAAATGCGAACAGTGGTTATAAATCAACAAATTCGCCCGTTTTATTAGAAGATTCTGCGCACAATACAATAGAATGCTTTGGTGAACGTCGTTGGTGTGCAAATGAACCTGCCGGTGTTTGGAATCCGGAATATGGTACATATATGCGTGGCGACAGTATAACGTATCGTTCGTATCAAAAGGGCAGTTGTTTCGCGTGGCGCCTGAGTGAACCAAAATGCGAGGCGGGGCAAACCGCAATATATGATGAAAAATCAGGTAAATGGAATTGCAGTTCGTCAAATGCGGCCGCAAATGCCAAGGTAATTCGTTCGTCTACGATGCGTCGAACGGGGGCGGCACGTCGCGTAATTCGATAGTTTTTATCGGGCCCCATAACGGGGCCTGATTTTTTTGCCCAATTATTTGTTTTTTTGAATTTTTTGTGGTATACTACGTTCTATGAGAGGATGGCAAACGTTAAAGAGTGTTTCATGCCAAGTAAAAAATTAGATTTTAAAAGCGGGCAATATGTTGTTTATCCGACCCAGGGTGTTGGTAAATTGCAACGTGTTGAAGAACAGGTTATCGGTGACCAGAAAATAAAAATGTTGGTTATTGAATTTGAACGCAATCATATGACATTGCGGGTGCCTGTGGAACGTGCGGAAATTTCAGGATTACGTCCGTTGACATCCGTCAAAAAAATGGACGAGGCAATCGCGTCTGCCAAGGGCAAGGCCGGTGCCAAGCGTATGATTTGGGCACGTCGTGCGGCGCAATACGAAGAAAATATTAATTCTGGTGACCCGATGAAACTGGCCGAGGTTGTACGTGACCTGCAACGTCGTACCGCGGCGGATACAATGACGTTTTCTGCCCGCCAGTTATATTTGCGTGCATTGGAACGTATGGCCCAAGAATTTGCCGTCCTGCACAAGATTGATTTGGATACAGCGTCCGATAAAATCGAAGATATTTTGGGTGTGCCCAAGGAAATTGATTTAAATGCTGTTGAGTCTGATGAAGATGAAATGGAAGATGATGAATCATAAATAAAACGCCCCATCTGGGGCGTTTATTCAAAGAACAGTGAACAAATCACAGATAACAATTTTTTTGGTCCGATGCTGTGGGCGACAATAGTAGTATGGTGCTTAATTACATAACAAAGTCTTCGCCCAAGTATACTTTTTTGACCATTTCGTCTTGGACGATTTCGGATGTTGTTCCATGTTTCAATATTTTTCCGTCATGCAGAACATAACTGCGGTCGGTAATACCCAATGTTTCACGTACGTTATGGTCTGTGATAATAACGCCCAGACCGCGGTTCTTTAATTGTGATACCAGACTGCGAATCTCGTTTACTGCAATTGGGTCAATTCCGGCAAATGGTTCGTCCAGCAAAATAAATTTTGGATCGTTGGCCAGTGCACGGGCAATTTCAACGCGGCGACGTTCGCCACCAGACAGTGCGGTTGCCGGACTGCGACGTAATGATGATATAGAAAATTCATCCAGCAGTGCATCCAGTTTTTGTTTGCGTTTTTTACGGTCTGGTTCTACGACCTCTAATATTGCCATGATATTTTGTTCGACTGTCAATCCGCGGAATACACTATTTTCTTGGGGCAGGTATCCGATATGCAGGCGTGCCCGCTGATAAAACGGCAGATGTGTTATATCCTGGGAATTTAAAAAAATCTGGCCGCCGGTGGCACCAATCTGGCCTGTTATGCAATAAAATGCAGTGGTTTTGCCCGCGCCATTTGGCCCCAGTAATCCGACCGATTCGCCCTGGCGTGCAAACATGGATATGTCTTTTATAACCATGCGCTTGCCGTATGATTTTGACAGGTGTTCAACGCGTAAAATTGATTGCTTCATAATCTTATCACCAGTTCTTTTGTTAAAATTTTGTCACCGTTGCTGGAATCGATTTTGACGTTCCCCAGTAATTTTATCGTCTTGTTTGCGCGGTTATATTGGCCGGTGCGGGCAGATATGTTGTCTGTAATTATTTGGCCGTCTGTGCGGCGTGTGATAACGCCAGATACCGTATCCAGATATATTATGTCAGGATTATTATATTCTTGGCGTCCGGTGGCGGCGCGCAATTTGAACGGGTCGCCATTTTTATCGGTACCGGCAAAAGACGCATTTGTCATTTTAAATTGGTTTGTGACGATATCTGTCATATTTACGGCTGAAATTGGTGTCCACAGCAACTGTTTTGAAAACAGTGCACCCGCCACCAGTGCCGCCACCATAACCAGACCCCATCCTGTAAAGAAAAACTGCCACAGGCGGGTCAGACGCCGATGTTTTGAAAATATGATAAAACTGCGTTTGCTAGGTTGCATACGCCCAGTGTAGCGTGTCCCGGCGCAAAATGCAATTTTTATATTTATTCACAGAATCTTTTGTGTTATAATGCACATCAAGAGAGATGAAATTCAAATTTACATTTTTGTTTGGCTGTTTGTACGCGGTGGCGCTTTCCACGGCGAATGCGGCGGTGTCTGTTAAAAAGGCGGCACCGGTTGCAACCCAATCGGCCAGTGTGACTGATTCTTCGGCCAGTCTGGTTGGCAGTGTATTGGGATTGGTCAGCACGGTTCAGCAATTAAATGCCAAGCAAAAGGCCCTGACGGAGGAGTGTATCCCATCCAGTTCAGAAATAAATTTTGTTGATAAAATTGTCAAAGAGTGGGCCATGACCGGCAGTGCATCCGCCAAAGATGTCGAAAGTTCATTGCGCCGTAAACCGTGTGATAATGCGTCCGGTGGATATGCATGGAACGCAAAAATCGCCGACCAGGGTGAATTAACGGACGTGTGTTTTGATACGTTCAAGGGCTCTGGCAACGATGGTATGGTTTGGGCCGGATTTCCCAAGGTTGGAATTGCAAAATTCTGTCCAAATGGTGATGATACATGTAAAACACAAAAGACTGTTTCTGATATATACGACATCTTTAATTTGGTTGATTTTGAAACCAAGGATTACACCGCCCAGGATTTAACCATGGCGGCCAAATTAATGGATAAAATAGAGAATTGTTCGTCCGCAAAATTAAGTGCGAAAAAACGCGCATTGTGGGGTGAATTCTTGACCACAACGCTGGGTAATGTCGGGCAAAAGACAAATACGGCAAATATTTTGCAACAGGTTTCCAGTATCAACAGCAGTGGTGGTGGGCTTGGCTCGTTGGGTTCGCTGGGGACAATGGCGACACAATATCTGGACAGATAAAATCCCGCGTTGTGCGGGATTTTTATTATTTATGGCTTAATAATTGGTGTATCTGGGTCTATTATACTAAATGCTGAATACTGGCAATCATCTGTCAATGTGTATGTGCCTGTTTCGTCGGTTATGACGCTGTCTTTGGGGATATAGCAGTCTGTTATCAGGTATTGTAATCTGATGCGTTTTGTTGTGGCGGCGACGCCGTGCAGGCTGGGGCATGTTTCACAGTGGTCAGATGCCAGGTATTCGCCTTTGGCGCATTTGGTTGTTGAGCTTTGTTTTGCACATCCGTAAAATGCGCCATTACTTATACGCGGTGTGCCCGTATATCCGTTTGCGGTATCGCATGTGACAGTAGTTGATTTTGGCTCGCAAGAGCATGTTTTGACATATATGTTCTGTAATGATGAGGCGTCTTTTCTTGCACATGATTCTGTTGCCTGTACTGATACACTTGTTGCATTATTGGCGGCCTTGTATCCAGTGGGGACTGTAATTGTGCCTGTGCAGTTGGTGCATGCATTAGATGTGGAACTGCATGTTGCGCTGTCATAGCGGACTTGGGTTTTGGCTGGCAATTCAGGACATATTGTGTTTAATATCATTAGACATTGGGCGGAGGTTAGGTAATTATCGGCAACGCAGTTTGACGATATTGCAGTAATCGCAACAGCGGTGATTAGTGATATTTTATTCATTTTCTGTATCCCTTGGTTTGTTGTTTAAACAAAACCGCCATGGTTTGGCGGTCGGGGATTAAGAAAATCATATTTCGGAATGACCCTGTTGGTTTTTGTGTGCGGGGCACACTATTGTATAACCAACAGACCCCCGACCGAAGACACAGTCGGGTGATAAAATGCATCGCCAACATGCAGAGGTTGCCTGCGTCGGTGATGTTCATCATGGATTACGATATTTTCATACCGCCGAAATAAAGGATTTCTTAGGTCCCCGAACCAACATCCCTGCTGGTTCGGGGCAATTATAAAATAGGGTGCGATTAAAAACAAGAATTATATGCTGCTGCTTTTTTATAGATGTGTTTTTTCGCTTTACTAAATTCATGAAAAATCGTATAATATAATAGATTATAGAAAGGAATTTTTATGAAAAAGAAATCTGTTGTGTCGTTGCAAATACTGTCGCACATGATTATTGTGGGCTCGGTTGTGCTGATTGCTGGATGCACGCAAAAATCAACAAACACGGATATGTACGCAAATGCGTCGACACCGACGGTTGACTATGTCGAACGTTTGGATGTTTATTCTGCGCCACATCAGGATTCTTTTTTGAATCAATTGGCAATGAACTATCGTTCTTATGCGATTTATAATGCGCGTACCAGTGGGTATCCGGATATGGGTGAACTGTTCGCACAGAAAGCAGTTGCCGCGTTCAGTGGTGAATTACCTTTTCCGGAAACATTGGATAATTGGCCCGTCGACGGTGAACAAGAATCTTTTGAATTGTATACCGCATATAATGATTTGATGGAACAACTGAAAAATGATGCCAGTGATACTAATCCAGAACTGGCGGCAGAATTGCAGGCGAAATTTGATTGCTGGTTGTCTGCTGCGGCCAGTGGTCAAAACGCCACGGCAAAACAATGTCGCGATAGATATTACAAGGCTATGACTGCGTTGCGTGATTGCACTGGTGGAAAGGTTGTGGCCAAAAATACAAAAACAACAGAAACAATTACAACTGATGAAATTGTGACAACAACGCAGACCACGCGTGGTACAGCAGGTAATTATTATGCAGATACACGTTCATTGGCGGCTATGCGTGGGGCGTCAACTGCACGTGAAGGTGTGATTATTGTAAATAATGTTAATGTTCCAGAACATTTGATAAATCCAGTGCCTGTTCAGCCGATGGTATTTAATCAGAATATCTATGGTGGGGATAAAACTGTTTCTAATTCTGGTAATGATAATTCTACATCATCATGCACATATAATGCGGCTGGCCGCTATGAGTGCACAGGTGCAGCCGTTGAAACAGTGACAGAATCTGCAGCGCCTGCGTCTACATCGGCCGAAGAAATACCGATGATTGGTGATCAATTAGTTTCGCGTGACGAATTTATTAATATGATGATGGCGATGCGTGCGGAATTGGCAGCAATTAATGCCAGATTGGATAAAATTCAGGCGCAATCTGCAAATACAGCCGCGGTTGGCGAAAAAACAATGATAAAAGTTCAACAAATTCCATTGGAACCAAAACAACATGTAATGGAAGAAGTTTTTGAAATTCGTTTTGATTTTAACAAGGCTGTTATAAAGCCTGAATATCAAGACTTGATTCAAAAATTGGCCAGTGCAACCCAGGCAAATAAAAATATAAAAGTATCTGTTATTGGACATACAGACACAATGGGTAGTGTTGATTATAACTATGCATTGGGTGGTCGTCGTGCAGATGCAGTACAAAAAATGCTGATTAAATATGGTATCCCGGCCAGCCAGATTGTTGCGGTATCTGCCGGTGAACAAGATTTGGCAGTTCAAACAGGCGATAATGTTGCAAATGCGGCAAATCGTCGTGTCCAGGTTATCAAAGAAGTTCACTATACAGAAGATACCCCTGGTGCACCAATCACATTAGAGGTAGAAGAATATTCTGACCAAAACTGTGGCATGTATGGCTGTGGCCAGTAATGTTGCAGGGTGGGATTATAATACTTGACAAAAATAAATTGTTGGTATATATTAACCCCTGTCAGAGAGATGTTCAAAGAGGCATTGAAAATGACTGATACAATTGATAAATTTAATTCGGCCACTGTTGCTGTTCAACAAATGACGGCGGGTACGGCGGCGGGATTTAAACGTGGGATGAACAGCCCAGTCTTTAATCTGGCGGCGGCCTTGCAAAAGCGTGGTATCACGTTGGGTGGCGGTATGGATAATATGTAAAAAATAAAAACGTTTGTGTTTTTATATGCAATTTGATTACAGGGGGTTGTATGCTCTCTGTAATTTTTTTATTATGGAAAATGTGTCTTTTAATCGGATTTACAGATAGATTTTAATCGATGTATATTGTATAATATAAATAATGGTAAGAGGGATTAAATCACTTTTTGTGTTCGTGTTCTGCGCCTTTATTGGTGGCTGGTCGTGTGCCTCATTTGCTGTTGACGGTATAAATCCCTTTTCATCGTATGGCCAGATACAAAACGTTCAAACCTATTCATCAAATCCATTTTGGAATCCAAACGGTGGATATCGCCAAAACATGCCGGTCCCAGTATATGTTACAGGACCAGATGTATCTTCTGGTGATTGTGAACGTACGGTTAATGCATTAATTACGGGCATTTGTGCCAACAATAACAATTGTCATAATATGCAACTAAGTGATATTCGTCCAACATTGATGTTGCAGTTATCCAGATTACCTGGCCATAACTGGGCGACCAGTTGTGCAGGATTCATAGATACAGCGTTTGATAATTATATCCGCAGTGCGGAACACACGGTTGTGCCGACATCGTTTCCTGGTGCAACAGCACCGAATCCGGCAGCGGATGGCATAGAATATAAGATACCGAATCCGTTTGCTCCAAAAATACCAGACTGGATGCGCGAGATGAAGGGCAGGGAAGAAGAATTAAAACAATTACAATCACTGAACGGCGCCGGACAAACAAGTCTGGCGCGTGCTGAATTCCCGGCGACCTATGAAGACTTATCATTGGCAGAGCGTTGGGCAAACGAGGCAAACGGATACAAACCATACGAGGATAAATCATCGTATTTGACATTAAAACTGAACGATACAGAAACAAGGACTGTTATATCTAAGCCTGGGGTCAAGGCGTCTGCGAATGTTGGTAAAATATCATTGGCCGGCATAGAGGACGAGAATGGTGTAAATCATCCGTTGGATGTGTCAACGGCCAGTTGTCATGATGACATTAAGGCGTTAATCGCCAAATTTTTTAAGGAAAATTCATGGGGAACTGTCAATGGTGGTGAATGTATTGCCAAATCTGTAAATAATGAAAAGTTAAAACAAGATATTACCGATTTGTTAGTGGCACATGCGGGCTATGATGGCAAGTGTAGTAAGAAATATGGGGGCTTTGATTGGAATGGCAGGACGTTTTATGCAAAATTTAATGTTTATTTTTCTGCCGACGCCAAATCAGCAACGCGTGTTGATGTTAAATCGTGTTGTAATATATCAAATGATTCAGATTGTTTGCCGTTAGAGCAGATTTAATTTATTTTTTTGTGCCGCGGATTAGTGACCACAGCCATCCAATGCCCGTCCATCCCAACAGCCAACTGGCAATACGAATCATCCCAGTGTTGGTTTTGTCTTTTTTTGTTTGCGCCGCCATCCATGCGGGGGCCAAGACAATAATCGCGATTATTAATATCGCAATAATATATTTTAAGATAACAATCAGGTTATGTATCATATTTATTTCTTGGCGCGGGGCTGTGCCCGCGCCATATATTTATTTGATTTATATACCGTATTTTGCCGATGCGCCCAATTCTTCTTCGATACGAATTAATTGGTTATATTTCGCCATGCGGTCTGTACGGGACATTGAACCAGTCTTAATCTGACCTGCGTTTGTTGCAACCGCCAGGTCTGCAATCGTTGTGTCTTCGGTTTCGCCACTGCGGTGGGAAATGATTACACCATATTTTGCGTCCTGGGCCATTTTGATTGCACGTAATGTTTCGGTCAGACTGCCGATTTGGTTTACTTTAATCAGTATGGCATTTGCAACGCCAGAATCAATGCCTTTTTTCAAGCGCGTGGGATTGGTCACGAATAAATCGTCGCCAACCAATTGGCATTTGTCGCCGATTTTCTGGGTCAATACAGACCAGCCAGCCCAGTCTTCTTCGGCCAATGCGTCTTCGATAGAAATAATCGGATATTCGGCAATCAGTTTTTCATAGAATTCAATCATTTGGTCAGATGACAATTCTTTGCCTTCGAATTTATAAACACCGTCTTTATAGAATTCAGATGATGCAACGTCCAGACCGATTGAAACCTGGTCGCCTGGGATGTATCCTGCGGCCTTTATTGCGGCGACAATTGTATCCAGGGCCTCGGCACAGGAATTAAAGTTTGGTGCAAAGCCACCTTCGTCGCCAACGTTTGTAGAATTACCACCAGATTTCAGAATCTTTTTCAGGTTGTGGAATATTTCACTGCCCATGCGAATCGCTTCGACTTCATTTTTTGCGCCATTTGGAATAATCATGAATTCTTGGGCATCCAAACCGTTATCAGCATGTGCACCACCGTTGATGATATTCATCATTGGGCGCGGCAATGTGTTCGGGGATTCGTTGCCATATACAGATGCTATATACTGGTACAGCGGAATATGTTTCTGGTGTGCAACGGCGTGTGCGGTGGCCATTGATACCGCTAAAATAGCATTCGCACCCAGTTTATCTTTGTTTGCGGTGCCATCCAGTGCCAGCATTTTTTCATCCAATTCTGTTTGTTTGGATGCATCCATACCCATAATTGCAGGTGCAATTATTTCATTAACATTTTTAACGGCGGTCAATACACCTTTGCCCATGTATGCGGTGCCACCGTCACGTAATTCTAATGCTTCAAAAGAACCGGTTGATGCGCCGCTGGGGACAGCGGCACGACCAAATGCGCCACCATCTAATTCAATATCGCATTCGATTGTTGGGTTGCCACGGCTGTCCATAATCTGGCGTGCGTGCACTTTTTTAATAGAGTACATATCTTTTTCTCCTTACACTTTTTAATACTATATTTCATACAACTATCGTCTTGCCTAAGAAAACGAATTGTGCAATAATATAATCACAAATCTAATTAGAGTAAATAAAAATTATGATGAAAAAGCTACTTTCTTTTGTGTGTTGCTTGTTGCCGGTTGGGGCATTGGCGGGTGTTAATTATACTGATGCGACGCAGCAAACGGCGGATGGGTATTCTGAAAATGCAGGCGGAAATGCGGTGACGTTTAATCCGGCGGCATTAAATGCAATTGGTTCCGGTGGTGGTATCGGCGGTATCAGTACATCTGATATTTCGTTGAACGTTATTGGTAATGTTGCAAATGCATTGACAATCAGTGGTGCGAATGGCTTGACTGTGACACAGAATTTGACAGTTGGTACATCGGCCAGTTCTGTTGGCAATATGGGAATAAATGTTGGCAGTGATAGTTTTACAATTAATTCGACCGGCCCGATAGAGATTGATGGCAATATTGTTTTTGCAACGGATAAAGAACGTAGTCTGACATTACAGGGAAATAATACAACTGTTGATGTGACAATTGGTGGCAAGACCACAGTTAATGGGCAATTTGTTGCAACGTCGGGTATTGGAATGTTTGAATCTGGGGCAATTGATGTGACCACCACAGGTAGTCAGGATAGTTTGGATATCAATGCTGCAACTATTAATACAGGTGCAATAAATGTGATGGGTGGCAATGCAAAGTTAAATGCCACTGGTGATATTACAATGGCACAGTTCCAGATGGGGCAAAATGCTGGAAATGCAAATATTACAGCGGGTGGTAATATAATATCCGGTAATATTCAAAATCGTGCCCAAGATATGACAGTGACGGCGACTGGGAATTTAACCAGTTCTGGCAATGTTGAAAATTCTGGGGCATCTATGAATATCAAGGCCGCAAACATTGTCATAGACGGCACAATGAAAAATGACAAGGATGCCACAGGTGGGATTTCTGGGGATGGTGGTAAATTATCAATAACCACAACAACTGGGAACTTGACGGTGTCTGGTGGTGATGCGAATAATGCGTCATTGGTAAATTCGGGTGACCTGGTTATTAATGTTGCAGGTAATACTGATTTTAAGTATGGAATTAATTTGTCGAATATGGCGGTGGATAAAGAATTTCATTTGAAAACCGGTACTTTGGCATTTGGTGGAATTGATTCGGCCAATCTTACTGGGGCGGCCCGGGACGCATGGTTGCAGGTTTTTGCAAATAATTTGAATACGTTCTATTTGGAAATAACAAATGGTGCGGTAAAGGCAAATGATATTATAAATGGTATCAGTGGCCAATCCGGTGTTGCCAACAATGCAAATGCAAATATGAAAATATCCGGATTGTCTGTTAATGCGGATACTGTTTCAAACAGAGCGAAATTGTTGCAGATTAATTCAACTGCGACGGATGGCGCGGTAAATATTGCTGGTAATGTCAGTGGCGCACAAAATTCGGAAACGAATATTGTATCTGCAAATAATTTGACCGTTGGTGGTACCGTTTCAAACAATGGAACAATGGTTTTTAACGGTAAAACGGTTAATTTGGCGGGCGTATCTAATATGGGTGATTTGGATATTTTGGGCCTGACGGATGCGTCTGGTGCGGTTCATATTACCGGAACGGTCACAAATAATAATGATGGCGATTTGACGATTAATGCACGTCAGATAACGATTGATGACACGGTGACAAATTATAGTGGTACGACGACTATCAAGGGCTCTGATTCAAATGGCAGTGCCGCACAAATTGCCGGGATTGATGTTCAGGGTGGTACATTAAACTTAAATGCATTGATTGGTGGTGTTGATGTTGCCAAGGGGATGTCGGTCACGGCCGGTAATATGAATATTGGTGGTACAACAACCCGGGTTGATGTCACTGAATCTGTTCAAATTAATGGCGATGTCACGTTAAGCAATGATCTGGCCACTGGAAATGTTGGCAATGTGAATATTGCAACATCTGGAACACCGGTTTTTGTGTTAAGTTCCGGTAAAAGTATCAATATTGATGGTGATATTTCTGCAACAGGCAGTGATGTATCGCGCAAGGCCCAGTTTGACTCTGCAATTGTGAACGTTGGCGCCAGAAATACGGATGGCTCTATAAGAACTGTCGGTAATGTGACGGCACAGAATCTGGGTAAAATTATATTGGGTGGTGCATCACATGCAACGGGTACGGCAGATGTGACGGGGACCATATCGGCCAGTAATGGTGGCGCGGTTGAAATTTATTCTGATGATACCGATGCTGGGGCGGTTGATGTCAAAAATGGCGGTTTATTGATTGCACACGGGTCACAGATATCCGCGGATACCGGGGCGATTAATGTTGTCGGTGGTGTGCGATTCGTTGCAAATGCAAACACTGATACGGAATCAGCGGGGTTGACTACCGATTCGTCAGATTTAACTATGGAAACAACCAGCAATGGCCAGAATATTAATATTTCGGGTGGTGTGACGATTGGTGATGCTGATACGTTTACATTGAATTCGGCAGGGGATGCGACGATTGGTGGCCTGGTAAATTCAACAGGTTCGTTTATCGTCAATGCGTTAAATGGCATTGCAGAATTTGATAATAATATCACAAATACTGCCACGGTAGAGGTTGCAGCCCAGTCAATTAACACTGCAAATATTAATAACAGTGGCACGTTAAAATTAATGGCAAATAATGGTACGGCTGATATTACGACGGGGATATTGATAAATTCGGGTTCTGCTACAATTACCGGTGCGTCGGTTAATGCAACATCAATTGCGTCCCAGGGTAATGCGACAAATTCCAGTGTAATGGACATTATTGCAACATCATTGAATTCGGGCAGTATTACTGCAACAAATGGTGTTATTAATCTGGATGTTGCAAATATAGATGCGTCTGGTGCTGATATTGTTGTTAATGGTTATTTGACCCAGGGGACGACGACCGGTCTGATGAATATCGTTCGTGATAATGCCACGGTTTCGGCCAGAAATCTGACCGTGACGGGTGCATTTAATGCCGTGGCAAATGATGTCACATATTCGATTGGTGACAGCGCGACGATTACAGGTACAACAACGGTTAGCACAGGCGCATCAGTTGATTTGACGGCCAAAACAATTTCTATGGCGGATATTACCAATAATGGTGCATTGACTTTATCGGGTGCAAATGAATTTAGTGCGGGTACCGTCACCAGTACAGGCGCATTAAGCATTGATTCGGGGACTGGTATTGGTACTGTGACGTCAATCGCATTAAATGATGGAACATTGACACTGGCCGGGGCGGGTTTGACCGCCCAGGGCACCGATAATGATAATCAGGGTGCGTTTGATGTATCGGGGATGATATATCAGAAATATATGGGCGCTTTGGCGGCAAATGATGTAAATATTACGTCTGATAACTATGTGTTGACGGTGGGGAATATTGATGTCGCGGGAATTAAGCAAGACGCGGGCCATTTGGTCTTGAATGCCAGCGATGTAAAGGTTGATGCCGATATTGATGCCACAGATTTGCGCATTGCTGCAAATCCGGATAACAATTGGTTAAAAGTTGATGTCGGTGGCAATATCTTGGGCAATACCCAGTTTATTGGTCTGGAATCGATGACGGTTGCAGGAAACTATAAATTTGATGATAACAGTCAAATTAATGCGGCAATTATGAAATATGCAACCGTGGCAGATGATAATACTGTGACGGTAAATTACTGGTCAACGGTCAGTTTAAATGATGACGATACATTGGGTAAAATTACAAATGCCGAAACGGATGCCGGTGCATTGATTCAGGTTGATGGTGCATTTGTGTCCAGTGCATCTGGATTCAATGTGGCACAAAATGGTGGCGCGTTGGCCCGGCCACAGGTTGGATTGGTGTTGGATGATATCGTTAATCAGGGGACAGCGATTTGGTTGCTGCATGCTGATGGCGGTGTGTCTGATGCGGATTTGGCGGCAAAAATACGTAATCTGAATGTCAGTTTCTGTAATGCAGATGGTTCAATTTGCTTTAATTATCTGGATTCTTTAAAGGCAGAAAATGGTTCAGATACTGATTTACCTGCGTATATTTCTGTACGCGATTCGGATGGTGATGGTCAGTCAGACAGTTTGTATGTCGTGTTTGATCCGCGATTCGGTGGGCCTGTTGAAGTGTTCAAGATTCAGCCGGTTGTTGGGCGTGAATCTGACCATACGACGGGTGAATATGTATCTGCGGGGGCTTTGGATAACCTGATTGCCGGGAAATTGGCAGAAACCGGGTTCTATAATCGTACCCCGATAGAGGCGATTCCGCTGATATTCAAAAATACCAATATGTCCACATTGGCAAACGAGTTATATGACCGTATGGAATACTATAATTTAAATCGCGATGGGGCGGGGTTGGCGCGTTTCAGCCGTTTGTTCCAAGTACGCGAATTAGAACAATTAGCAGGCAGTGTTATTTTGAATGAACATACAAATTTCCGTTCGTTTGAAGATCGTATGTTTGATGAATTTATCTGGAATCGTAATCGCAATTTAAAGAAGGCGTGGGTTGATTTCGACTATGGTATGTTTAATCAAAAGGCCATGGATGGTAAACGCGCGGATGGAAATCGGTTCAGCGTTTCTGGTGGGTTCGACTGGCAAGAATCACAGACATTGATTGTGGGATTGACGGGGCGTGTATCACACATGTCGTCTGATAATTCTGATTCTATGGATTTGGGATATCTGCCGGGCCAGCATATCGCAGGCCATGTGACAACCAAGGTTGCGGATACCAATATTGGTTTGGGCGCATATTTGATGAAGATTTTGGGCCAAAAAACACGTGTTTATGGTAATGGATTCTTGGACATACATTTGTTGGATGTTGACCGCGAACAGAATTTTGTTGCAAAAATCAGTGGTGATGGTACGGCGTTCAGTCTGACGTCAGAATGGGGCTTGCTGCATGATTGGTTGAACCAATATATCGTTGGCAACATGTATGCACGCGTTGGATACAATACTGGATTTTCGGTCACGGAAAAGGCCGCTGGCCAGAATTATATGAAATTGGAATCTGATGGATACTTTATCTTTACACCGGGGTATTCTTTGACCGCGCAAAAGCGTATTTATCCATCGGCATGGTTCCAGATTCGTCCATATGCAACAATTGGTGTTGAATATGATGTTCTGGGGGCGCCAGATGATGTGAAATATAAATTTGCACCGGCGGGCAGTTTTACAGAATACGATGTTGATATTGATCCATTGTGGGCAAATATTGGTGGTGGTGTTGAATTCTTGTCGGCGATGGGGCTGCAATTCGGAATTGACTATCGTTATCAATATAATTCCGATATCCAATTGCATAACATCAGATTGTCCGGATCATATCGATTCTAAAAAAATTCCCCAGATGGGTGATTTTTTGCACAAAATGTCATACCGACGGCGGTCGGTATCCATTGTGTTTTGTAATGTTCCGAGTGCTTGGATAGTCGATAAACACAGTGGCCCCCGTTCTTCAACGGGGTGACGAGGTAAGAGAACCAAGCACCTAACAAAACGTTATATCTATGAAGTTCGATATTTTATGTGTTTAGAATATCTGGGCGATGGATAAACAAAACCCTAGATTTAATATTTGCCTGTGTTATAATAATAAACGTTGACGGGTGTTCCGTTGATGAGGCGTGAGAACCTCTGCGAAAGCGTCAGAATATTGTCCTATGGCGCGCTGTGTGCGCCTGTTTTAATGTCCTGATGAAAAAATAAAAACTCCTGAACCATTATTTGGTCAGGAGGGTCACGAAATATTAAATACGTGACGCAATTCTTTCGATTGTTCTCAACCTCCTGACCGTCAAAAATGACGGTTTTTTGTTTCTTTTACAAACCAGGAGTTTGAATCATGAAAAATATAGTATTTGGCATTGCAGTTGTGTCGATGTTACATATTAGTAATGCGGTTGCAGGCACGCCGTGTGCAATGGTTGCGTGTCCGGCGGACAAAATTCCATCAGGTTCATCTTCATCTAACCCAGGATGCAAAGATGTGACAGTTGAATGGCGTTGTTATTATAACAGCAGTGGCACCCTGGTTGGACCATTTCTTTTTTGTTATAATGGATGCAAGGATGGGTATACGTACGTGTTGGATTCTAATTTTTTGCAAGATAAAGTGGGCTGTAATGCATTAAATAGTGCTGAGAATAACGTACGATATACCTGTAAATCAAATGCAGAATTGTGCGGTACGTGCAATTCAGACGCATGGTCAGAAATCCCCAGTATTCCATATGCCCGACGTACCCTGCGTTATTGTGATGGTGCAACGTGTAAATCGCAAACACAAATTGGTTGCAAGGTGGGATATTATGGAACGCCGACCCAGATTGGGTCGGGCTGTACCCAATGTCCAAAGTTTGGTGATGTGACCGGTACCACAGCCGAAATCGGTGCTACGTCGGTGACGGAATGCTATGTTACCAGTGGAACATTTTGTGATAATACTGGTTGCGGCACGTGTGATGACAATGCATATTATGTGAACTGATACCATCCCCCCATCTGGGGGATTTATAATTTGACATTCTGATTTTTATCCTGTATAAACAATCCGCTTTTTGTGGGGGAAAAATGAAGAAGAATTTACATCTGTTTTTATCGTATGCGTTGCCGTCGGTTATCGCAATGCTGATTGTCGGGTCGTACAGCATTGTTGATTCTGTTTTTATCGGACAATATGGTGGTCCGATGGGATTGGCGGCGGTGGCATTAACGTGGCCGTTGGTTATGTTGTTTGGCGCACTGGGCGATATGTTTGGAACGGGTGCGGCGGTTATTATATCACAATCACGTGGTCGTAATGATTTGGTACACGCATGGCGTATATTTGGAAATATGTTGCTGTGCCAGGTTGTGGTTGCATGTATCTGTATATTGCCAGCGTTGCATTTTTTGCCGGATATATTGATATTGTTTGGCGCGACACCGGATTTGATGGGGACTGCGTGCGAATATGCGCGTGTGTTGATTATCGGATGCATGGCGTCAATGCTGGTCTGTGGATTGGGATCTGTTATCAGAAATGATAACCGTCCGGTATTATCAATGGTGTTTATTGTTGTCGGCCTGTTGATGAATATTATTTTGGACTATGTACTGATATTTGTGTTTGATATGGGACTGCGAGGGGCGGCAATTGCGACGGTTGCGTCACAGACAATTGGGGCAATGGCGCAACTGGGTTATTTTGCGACAAAATATACCAAATTGCGTTATGGGCGCGATATGTTGGTTGTACGGTTAAAATATATTCGTGAAATCGTTGTTAATGGACTGCCATCGTTTGGAAATCAGATGACGATAATAGTAATGCTGTTCCTGCATAATTTCCAATCATTGCGATATGGCGGTGTAAATGGATTGGCGATTTATACATTTATTGGGGCGATTGAATCACTGGGGTCGCTGTTTATGACGGGACTGGCATTGGGGGTGCAACCATTGGCGGCATATTTGTATGGGGCAAAGGATTATAAATCACAAAATGCGATTGGTAATCTGGGGTATGTGTTTGCGGCGATTGCAGGATTTATATTGATGTGCGTATCGTTTATTGGATGCGATATATTCCCACATTGGTTTAATTTGACAGGTGACCTGGTCCCAATGGCGGCACACGGATTGGTAATCAGTTCAACTGCATTTTTATTATTGGGCATTATACGTGTCGCAGGATATTATTACCAGGCAACAGGCAAGGTTGCCTATGCAAATATACTGATATACGGTGACGCGTTTGTCGCGTTGCCATTATGCCTGTTTATATTGCCAGTATTTTTTGGATTGGATGGCGTTTGGATGGCAATGCCGATATCGCGTATTTTACTGTTTGCGTTTGTTGCGTGGCTGTGGTGGGGCAATACAAAGAAATTACGTAAATACTAAACAAAATCCCCCAGATGGAGGATTGAATTATCGGTTTCTGATATCCCGTTCTTTAGAACGGTATATCGTCACCGATATCTGCGACCGATATTTCTTCGCGTGGGGCGGTCGGGGCCGGGGCTGCGCCATATTCGCCGCCCGACATACCATCAGCCATTGATTTCGCACCGCCCAGGATTACCATCTGGCCGGAAAATGGGTTTAATACAACTTCGGTTGTGTATTGGTCAACGCCCTGTTGATTCTGCCATTTGCGGGTTTTCAGTGCACCTTCCATATATAATTTCGTGCCTTTTTGCAACATGCGTTCGGCAACATCCACCAGATTTGGGTTGAATATTACAACGCGGTGCCATTCGGTTTGTTCTTTCTGTTCGCCAGTTGTGCGGTCGCGCCAACGTTCAGATGTTGCCAGTGAAAAACTGACCACCTTTTGTCCGCTGTTCATTGTGCGAACCTGGGGATCCTGACCCACATTGCCAACCAAAATAACTTTATTAATGCTGCCTGCCATATCGCTTCCTTTTTTTGTTGTTTTTTCTATGATTCATTTGACCAGTATTTACCAATAAATGCAAGTGGAAAAACATATTGTTTTTGTGGTCGGTGCCATGTATAATTATATGCGAATCCAATGGGACGTTGGCTTCGGGACCGTAAGAAAGTCCATGCATTAGGCGGCGAATTATTTCGTCGTATGTCCGCAGTACAAGTGCGGCGCGTATGCGCCATTTATTGTATTCCCCCGATCAAATCAGGTCGGGGAGCCGTCAGTTATACCACAGGGTGCATGCCCAAAGACCGGCGGGGTCACACTAATGCGTGATTTTCTTAACTCCCCGACCGCCAAATTCCATGGCGGTTTTTTGATTCTTAACCAAGAGGGGAAATATGAGAAATCTTTTGTTTTTTATGTTCGTTATATGTGCTATGGATGCTGTATATGCGGCTGTCGGGACGCCGCCGACCGCCACAGATTGTGCCAGTATGTTTGGCAGTTATGGTGACCGGCCATGTACCAGTTATACCGCCCGCGAGGCAACAGGAAACTATAACTTGTATTTTTGTTATTGTGATGGATGTGCGGCCTATTGCGGCTATAATTATTTTGTATCGGGGGCTGGGGCCGCGGATAAAACGTTTAATGGATGGACTGTAAAGTTGGCATCGTCATGTCAAAAGGGTTCGGCCATAGGAAATGTTTCGACAACGTCATCGTGCCCCAGTGGCAGCAGTAAATGCACAATATGCAAGGGGCCAAATTTTACTGTTAATGGTCAAATGTATTGCGCGATGTATTCATCGGGGGCCAGTACGATATCTGCAACGCCATTTCCGCATGCAGCGGTCGTGTACAATGGAACAGATTGTTGTACGTCTGATGGATATGCTGCAGATAATGGGGGAAAGCAACCTTTTATTGGGGGATGCGCTGCCGGATGGACGCCAAACGCCACCCGTAAAGCCTGCGTTTGTGCCAAGGGATATTATAAAAATGGTACCGATTGTACCGCGTGTCCCAAGTATGGCGATACCAGTGGTACAACAGCAGACATAGACAGTCAGAGTATAGGGGCATGTTATATATCTGGGGGCACATTTTGTGATACGCCGGGATGTGGTATCTGTGGCGCCGACGCATGGTACAAAAGTTAGGTGATGCTTGACTTTTTGACAAAAATGTGTATAATATATGTATCTAGTGGGCCGGTTCCGGTCTGAATTTCCACAAAAGGATTATTTATGCATATTAATGAATTAAAGGCTAAATCGCCCCAGCAGTTGCTGAAAATGGCGGAAGATATGGGTATCGAAAACCCGTCACAATTAAATGTTCAACAGTTGCGCTTTGCGGTTATGCGTGTTTTTGCCGCTGATAAAAAAGTGACGTTGATTGGTGATGGTGTTTTGGAACGTATGCAGGATGGTTTTGGTTTCCTGCGTGCACCGGAATCGAACTATCTGGCGGGGCCTGATGATTTGTACGTATCGCCGAATTTGATTAAAAAGTATGGATTAAAGACAGGTGACTATGTTGAAGGCCAGATTCAGGCACCACAAAACGAATCGGAACGTTATTTTGCGCTGGAAACAATTGAACGTGTAAATGGGGATGCACCGGAAAAACTGCGCCATCGTGTATCGTTTGATGATATGACGCCGCTGTATCCAGATGAACAGTTGAAAATGGAAGTGCCTGATGACAAGGATCGCGGTCGCAATCTGTCGGCGCGTGTGATTGATTTGATTTCGCCAACGGGCAAGGGGCAGCGTAGCCTGATTGTTGCGCCACCACGTACCGGTAAAACCGTTATGTTGCAAAATATTGCGCACAGTATTGCGACAAATTATCCTGATGTAAAACTGATTGTGTTGTTGATTGATGAACGTCCCGAAGAAGTGACTGATATGCAGCGCAGCGTCAAGGGCGAGGTTATATCGTCTACATTTGATGAACCGGCCGCCCGTCATATCCAGGTCGCGGAAATGGTTATTGAAAAGGCAAAACGTCTGGTCGAAGCGGGGCAGGATGTTGTTATCTTGCTGGATTCAATAACACGTTTGGGGCGTGCATATAATACATGTGTTCCATCCAGTGGCAAGGTTTTAACCGGTGGTGTTGATGCGTATGCATTGCAGCGTCCAAAGCGTTTCTTTGGTGCCGCCCGTAATATCGAAGGTGGTGGCAGTCTGACCATTATTGCAACGGCGTTGGTCGATACCGGATCAAAAATGGACGAAGTTATTTTTGAAGAATTCAAAGGTACCGGCAATAGTGAAATTATTCTGGACAGAAAACTGTCTGATAAACGCGTATATCCGGCAATTGACATTACAAAATCCGGCACGCGCAAGGATGATTTGTTAATTGGCAAAGATATGTTGTCAAAAACGTATGTATTGCGTCGTATCATAAACCCGATGGGAACATTAGAGGCAATGGAATTTGTTCTTGATAAATTGCGTCTGACCAAGACAAATGCTGATTTCTTTAATTCAATGAATCAGTAAAATATGTATCTTATATAGGTGTGTTTGGCTCCACACTGTGGGGCTTTTTTTTGGGTAAAAACAATGCGAATTTATATCGTCATAATGGTCTGTGTGATGTGCATTGGTGCCTATGTGGCGGGGTATCGTGTTGGGGTGGCCAATGCTATCGTCACATGCGAGCGTAATACAACGGTGCATCTGATTAAAACAATCAAGCGACAGGAAAAAATAAATGAAAAAATCAATCATACTGCTGTGCGCGATATTCGTCGCGTCCTGCGCGAAAAATACACAATTGCCGAATAATGATTTTGGTGTGGCAATTTGTTCCTGTGATATAATATATGGGCGGGCGTCTGATTGGGATGTAATCAGTGATGATTTGGCGCGCAATATTTATCGGCATAATAAAATGTGCGAAAGTCACGATTGACAAAATATTTATATGTGCTATTTATAAGGTATGAAAAACAAGCCACAGGTATCTTTGACACGTTTATTACGGCGCCGGCTGGATATTAATCACATTAAATATATTTTAAATAACCACGATGTTCAACCGTTTGTGGGTGGATTACCGCCCCAGTTGTGCCCGCGTGTGGCCTCGGATTTGCGTGGGGTGGCTGCGTATGAAATGCATTGGATTATAAGTGAATTTCTGGAAAATAATTTGTGTTATCTGACTGCGCCGGAATCTGATGTTGTTGTTGATGTCGATGCGATGAAACGTTTGTTTGGCACAGATTGCAAATTAACCGCCCGGGGGATAAATATATGTGGGCTCAGTCCATGGTCGGGACTGATGGCTGTTGTGTTTAAATTGTCATTCCCGAAAATTGGTGCAGAATATGCACTGAAAAGTTTTTATGATATGTCGCACCACTATCGTGGGCATGGGCCTGTATTTGAAATACAGACGGCGTTTGCTGCGGGGCATGCCGAGCCACGTGATAATTGTCCGGTGTATATGGCATCGTTTACCGGAACGCAAAAATATATGCTGTCAAAGTGGGCAGGTGAACGTCAAGACGGGATAATTCGTCACAATGAAAATGATATCTTTGCCATGCGCGAGAACGAGGCTGAGCGTCGCAATTATCGCCATGGGCGCCGCATTGATTTTGGTGATACGTATTTAACCAGTTATGGGGCATTATCGTATCGGGGACGTAAAATGTTTCGGACAATAATGAACGCGGCAGAACGGGGTTATATGTCACAGATTGATTACCTGTATACAATAAATATGCGCCCAGCCCAGCGACGTGAATTGGATCATGTTATTGATTTAGCCGTATGGACATGTGTGTTGGATGATAAATACCGCATGGCAGATTTAATAGAGACTTGCGTTAAGCGTCAACGCTGACAGTAATTTATTCAGCGGCAATTCCAACCAGTGTTTTGACGATTTGCGCACTGTGCACGTCACCCGATGGTGCGTATTCAACAAATTCAAAACTGTGTGCGTATGGTGCCAGTTCGCGTGTAAAATATTCTGCAGCGTCAACAGATATACCACCAGATTCTGGAACCCAAACGTCTGGAAAATATTTTGGGTCAATTGCGTCAAAATCAAATGATACGACATATGGCCGGTCGCCGATTCTGGTACGAATTTCTGATAGTGCATTGATGCAATCTGTCATGCTTTGTAATTTGGTGGCGCGGCGCATAAAGATATTGTTGTTTGTCACATATTCTATTTCAGCGGGTTCATATGAACGCGTGCCCAGATAGAATATGTTTTCTGGTTTCAGGGCAGGGCGTCGTGTCTGTAATCCTAACCAGCGCACATCGCCATCACCCAACAATGCGCGGACGTTTGTGCCGTGTGGGGCACCGGATGCCTGGGCCTGGCTGGATTCTGGACTGTGAATATCCAAGTGCGCATCAATGTATATCAGGCACAGGTCTTGGTCTGATACCCTGTCAGCCAATGTTGCAAAATGTCCGAAATTTACAGAATGGTCACCACCAATCATGACGTGTGGCGCGTTTGGTGTTGCGGTATATATTTGTTTTTGTATTTCAAATGTGTCACCAAAACGGTCGGCACGGCATGCGTCCATATCGCATGGCGCGTGCTCAATCATTGTCCAATTTGCGTTTGGAAACATTTGTTTTACCGCACGTGGGGCCAGCATTGGGCCACCATCAACCGGATTGGCGCGTGCGCCACGACTATATTCTATTCCTAAAAAAGATTTCATTGATAAGACTCCACTAAACTTTCTGCGACATTTTTTATGGTTTGCAGTGCATTTTCATATGTTGCACAGTCGCGTGATATCTCTGACCGATATGCGTCGCGCATATTTGATGCCATATATGTGCATCCACGTAAATGCTGAACACAATACTCATGACCGGTGGCAAATGCCTGTTGGCCACGAACACGGCTTTCGGTGCTGGCCCAATCTATGTTTAATGCATTGTCCAAATTGGTCCATGAATTTTCACCACTGTATTTGCCGACGGTACTCATCCAGTATTCGTTCATTTCGGCATCTGACCAATAACTTTTGTTTTGTAATTGAATAATCTGCTTTATTAAATTATCGATGGCATTTTGATATTTTGAATCAATTTGTGACAATTTAGAACTGCAATAACAGCGGTTGTATGCCGTGTTTTCACGTACACAATATTGATTCATACAATCTGTATAGTCGGCCAGGCATCGCGCCGATGGAATTGATTCTGTGGTGGATTGCGTTTGATTGGCGGCCGTTTCAGATATTCGTGCCAGATATGATGTGTCGCCGCGACTGCCCCCGATGTTGGATGCGTCGCCGCGGATGGTGCGGGCGGTTGTTGCGCTGCGCACAATGCCACCACCATTTGTTGCACTGCGTGCGACAACACGACGTGATTGTGTCGCAGACGTGCCAGTTGACGCATTGCTAACAGTGGCCGCGCGGGCGGTTGTTGTTGTGTTTGTTGCGCGACGTGCAGTTCCACCACCATTTGACGCACTGCGTGCGACGACGCGTCGTTGGGTGCCGGTGCTTTCCGTTCGCACCACGGCGTTTATAGGGCTGGTGCTCTGTGCGATTGCGGTGCCGGGATTTAATTCGGTTCGCATTTGATTATTCATATATGGATACATGTAATTATAATTATATGCAGACGTTTGTGTCGCCGCACTTTGCACGGTTGCCGCCCCCGATACAGAAATCAGGCAAAATAGAGTACAAATAAAAGCAAAAATCCTGTCCATCAAAATTATTGTAAAAAAATTAACACATTCAGACAAGTATAAAAATTATGGGTAAAATTTAATATGAAACTTAATAAAAAAACAAAGCCATCAATACGAATTTGATGGCTTTGCTAAATTTTGATCTCCACATATAAAATCAATAATTTATTGATGTACTTATATTATTACATATTTATTTGTAAAAATAAACTATTAATTTCATTTTTTTTAAATTCAGTCATTTGGGGCTTATGTTGCGCATTTAAATCTTGTATAAATTCAACTAGTGGCTGAAATTGCCATAATATTCAACTAGATGAATGCTTGTTCCATATGTGTATTGTTGAAACAATACGCCATCGAATCGTCATGACTATATTGACTATATATACAAACCAAATAAAAACGGTACAAGACCGTTTTTTATTTATTCTGGTCGACCAGTATTCATTTGCCCAAAATCCGATACCAGAATACTCAATTTCAGGGATTAACAGGGATTTTACAGTGATTTAGCACATTGTCATCACATAAAAATACCGGTTTTCTGTATCTTTTAACGATAATTCCCGTAAAATAACAGGGATTTTATTACAAGATATCACGGAAATAGGCTATACATACAACATATTTACAGCGAATTCAGAAACATACACATCTTTGGTCAAATGCTCTATTTGAAATTAGATATAAAATCCATCTTATCAAAATAATTATTCTTGAATAGTTCAAGGTTGAATTGCGTCGCTGTGTCTATATCTGGTTCGACATTTTCCCATTTAGCATTTGATTTCGGATGTATAACAATACCTATGCGACATTTGTTATCAATTGGATTTTTCTGATGTTCTACAACGGCGTCTAATAGCCATTTTTTAGGATTGTCTGGATCTTGTATAAAAAAGCGTTCCACATTATCATTTATGATTACTCTGGTTTGGTTGGAGCCATTTAGTGTAGAAAAATCTGGAATTTGTGGGCATGTTGGAACAAGTTTGCGATCAAGCTTGTCAATCATGCCAAAAGAATCTTTTTCATACAATTTAAACGCCATAGATGTGTTAGTGCCAATTATTAGAGAAAACAAATGATCTGAATACCCTATGAACCCTTTTTCTCTAAGTTTCGAATACAATTTTAAGTCAAATTCGTGTAAACATGTAAGCAGTACTGCCAAATCAGGTGAGAATAATGTGTCACTTCCCAAAATTTCTTTTGAAAATAGCGTCAATCTATCAAAAATTTGTTCCATTTGGCGTAAAGTGAATTTAAACCAAATGCTATAGGCTGCGAAATATCTCTTAATTATGGATTCTGTGGTTTGTAGTTCGTTAAAATTTTTGCAGTTTTCTATTTCTCTAGCGTTATCTGCACCAAAAAAACTTCTGTTAATATAATCTTGATATCCATCTCGTCTGATCTTGAATACCAAATCTTTTTCATTTGCCTCTATTTGTTTTACAATATTGGTCAGTCCAGATTTTTCATATAAATAATCTGTAAATTTTACCTTGTCTGGTGCGGGTAATACAAATGAGTTATTTATAAATTTGCGTTTGTATCCATCAAAGTTTTTTGTGCCGAATAACGTTTCAACAGAGTTCTTTAATTGTTCTTCATCAATGGCTAAAACAAATACAAATCCAGGGATATCAAAGAAATGTTTTAAGACTTCAAGCGTTTTAACCGCATAATCGGGGCGACAACGGTCAAGTTCATCAATTATGATAACGATTGGAGAGGCTGTTTCTTGTGCCCAATTGCTCAAGAAGGATTTCAAGTTATTTAATTCTGTTTCAAATTGTTTATATTCGGTGTAAATATTATTTTCTTCAGCTGTTTTTTTTAGATTTTCATGGCAATTTATGATTTTTTCGCCATCAATAACTATTTTGCCGAATAATGGCGCATGGGCTTCAACAAAAATTCCTGCTACTAAAGACTTGAATGCATTTAAAAGCGTTTTCGGGTCTGGGAAACGCTCGGGAGTTCCAGAGTATTTTGCATATGTTTTCTGCAAGTTTATAAGCAGGGGAACAAGTGGGTTTTCATAAAAATCCATCTCCCATATATTTAACATAGATACGGGTATGCCGTCATGCTCCAAAACATCGCGCAGTCTTTCGCAAAAGAATGTTTTACCAATTCCAAATTCGGCTGAAATAGAATATACTTTTGATGTCCCGGGTTCCGTAAATTTTTCTTGTTTCAATATATTGGCAAATCCAATGACATTTTCTTTGATATCCAGTTTGTCATTACTCCAGATATCATAAATTAATGTATTGTTATCAGCCATAATTATATCCTATTTTTTGCTATTATACACAAAACCTTAGAAATATCAATATGGTAATACAATATGTAATCATGTCGTAGGATGATAAAATTGGATATAATAACACATTTTGTGGATAGCGCCAGATAACTGCTAAGCTTCGCAATAACCCCTTTCCCATATATAAAGACTATCTATGAGCGGATCATTATTCTGTGTTACAAGACAAAATAGTGTTTTTAGAACGCTTGACAAATTATGTGATGACTTGACTGGGTCTCTATCGTTTGTTTCTTGACTTATATAGTAGTTTTGTTCTAACTTCTTAAAAAGAAGGGGAAAGGAACATGCGGGGCTATAAAACGTCCAAAATTAACAACAGACGTTATTTGGGCAACAAATACAAATTGTTGCCATTTATTAGCAGTGTTGTCGCGAAGGAATGTCCTGAGATTACTTCGCTAGCGGATATCTTTGCGGGAACTGGTGCTGTTTCGTCCGCTTTTTGCGACAAACTGAACATAATCACCAATGATTTGATGTACAGCAATTATATCTGCAACTATGCTTGGTTTGGAGCAGAGTCTTATAGCAAGAAAAAAATTATAGATCTGATAAAACAGTATAATGCTATTGATTTGTGCAGATCCAACTATATGACACAAAATTTTGCTGATACATATTTTAGTAAAAAAGACTGCTCAAAGATCGGCTATATACGCAACGATATTGAACGACTATTTAAGCAAAAGCTCATAAACGAACGGGAGCGTGCTATTCTAATTACATCTTTACTGTATGCGATGGATAAAATAGCTCAGACATGTGGCCACTATGATGCCTATAGAAAAGGAAGCTCTTACGACTGTGCTTTAGAGCTATATGTGCCACTTGCGCCTAAAACGAATAATAAGCTCAACAAATGTTTTAATCTTGATGCCAATCAGTTGGTAAAAGACATGTATGCAGATTTGGTATACATAGATCCACCATATAATTCCAGACAATATTGCGATGCTTACCATTTGCTTGAAAATGTTGCAAAATGGGCGAAGCCAAAAGTATACGGTGTCGCCAAGAAAATGGATCGTTCTGATATAAAAAGTAAGTATTGTACAAACCAGGCAACTAAATCTTTTGAAGATTTAATTCGAAATATAAATGCAAAATACATATTGTTGTCATATAATAACATGTCCCAAAAGGGTAACGATCGATCCAACGCAAAAATATCAGATGAAGATATTATGCGTATTATGAGTGCCAAAGGGACGGTTAAAGTATTTTCCACAAAATATAAAGCGTTTACAACAGGAAAATCCGATATAGAAGACAATGAGGAGAGATTGTTCTTGTGCACCTGCTACCCAAAAGGAACATAATTGCCTTTCATACAATCTCCTCTTAATTATACTGGCGGAAAGGCAAAGCTTTTGTCGCAGATTCTTCCACTATTTCCAAAAAAGATAAACACTTTTGTGGACCTGTTTTGTGGTGGTTGTAATGTCGGAATCAATGTACAAGCTAGTTCTGTGATATATAATGACCTTAACAGAGAACTTATTTATCTGTATAACACACTAAAGAATCTTGATAAAAAAGCTATATTTGACTGGGTATATCAAATAATAGACAAGTATGAGCTTTCACTCGTTAGCTTGCACGGATACGATCATTATGGTTGCGACAGTAGTACTGGCTTGGGGCCTTACAATAAAGATAAATTTCTGAAACTTCGTGATGATTTTAATACTAAGTTAAACGAAGACTATTACTATTATGTGGTCTTATATGTTCTGATTGTTTATGCATTTAATAACCAGATACGTTTTAATGCGCATGGCGATTTTAACTTACCTGTTGGGAAAAGAGACTTTAATTCCAATATGGCGACAAAGCTATCTACTTTCATCGATAGATTGCATGAGCAAGAGTGTTGGTTTATGTGTAAAGATTTTCGTGATTTTGATATAGAAGCATTAAAATCAGATGATTTTGTGTATATAGATCCCCCATATTTAATCACTTGCGCTACATATAATGAGCAAGGCGGTTGGAACAACCAAACAGAGAAAGAACTCCTAAAGTTTCTGGACAGGCTTAGTCAACATGGAATAAGGTTTGCGCTTTCTAATGTGTTGAGAAGCAAAGGGAAAGAAAATAGTATCCTGTTACAGTGGCTCAGTAATAATATTGACAAATATACAGTAATTCCATTAAGATATACTTATGCAAACTCCAGTTATCACACTAAGGACAAAACAGATTCTAGCGAGGAAGTTTTGATAATAAATTATTAAAAAAGGAAGTTTAGTATGCCGATTCCGTATAAAAGTTTTTGTTGGAACCTTGGAACAACCAGTTTCAGAACCAAGAATTTCAATAAAACCATAGAACAGCAACTTCTAATCTTAAACGATTTTTGGAATTTGCCAGAAAATAGTGATGTTGTATGGAATGGCAATAATGCGCTTCAATCAGCATATTATGACTATATGCAAGAAAAAGGGTTCGTTGTCGGCGCAGCCCAAAACAAACCAAAAGATGCACGAGAAAAAACATCCGGACTAGTTGAAATTGGTTTGATAACAAAAGATAGACGTTTAACAGCAGTTGGTCAAAGATTGCTCAACATAAGTCTAGAAGGAAGTTTTGACGATGATAATATTTTTCAAATACAAAAAGATAGTATGATTTTCGTGCAGCAATTGTTAAAAACAATCTCTGTTGTAGACGGTCATACAGTGCGTCCTTTTATAGTTTTTATATATGCGTTATCAAAATTAGGTTATCTTTCGTTCCAGGAATTCATGTATTTACTGCCATTATGTATAAATCAAGAGACAACGCAGGAAATTCTTGAACATATCCAAAAACTGCGGACCGGTCAAGAGACTATAGAAGATATTATTTTTAATCGCCTTATTAAAATGGATAATTACCAACAGGCACAAACTGTTTTTCTGGAGAACGCAGTAACCGAGAACCTAATTTGTGAAATAGGCTTAAACCGTAAGAGCAGGAGGTATGATAAGCCATATTTCTGCTTGTATTTAGCTTTGAAAGACGTTTTCCTGTACAAAGACGCTTCTAAGATCTCAATGTTATATCGAGCAGCTAGAAGCATATCCGACACAGCGGGAAAATATTGGGTGGCTCTTTTGTTTAACAATTCCTCTAAAAAAGCCATTATGACAGATCCTGGTAAAGCCTTAAAAGATAGTATTTTTAGTTCTATACGCAACGAAGCAGACCTAAAAAGAGTTTTTTTCAAAATAATACATGTGAATAAAGCAAAAGCTACACTATATGACTACTTTGATCTCAATCGCAGATACTTTAGACTTACGGATTTGGTTTTATTTTACGAAGACAAAGTAGAATTTGACATTGTTCCTAAGAGTTTCTTTGTCCCTATCGCAGATTGTCTATATCGGTCGGCATTTGAAGCGCATAATGACCTCCACAAAGTTACACGCTTGGAACAAATTTCGTCGTGCTTAACTATAAGCGAGAATGCCGTATTGAATGGAATCAACCAAGAACTTGGAACAAATGCCACTAATTTGGCTTCTGCAAGAGAAGTTATAAAAAATGAGAGATTGCGGAGATTTAACCTCTTAATAGATCAACTATTTACGGATGATAAGATACAAGAGCTATTGACCGCATTTCAAACAAGGGACGATTCTTTTGTTCAAGAGACAGTAACAGATAATGCTGATGTTCCAACTATTTTTGAATATATACTGGGCATATTATGGTATAAAGTCAGTGAACGCGAAGGAAATATTCTGGAATATATGAAATTATCATTAGACGCAGATTTGTTGCCAAAAACGCATGCCGGCGGCGGAGAAGCTGATATTGTTTATGAATACGAAGCTTCCACTCACTATCCACAACACTGTCTTCTTATCGAAGCGACCCTAGCTGACGCCACAAATCAACGCAGGATGGAAATGGAACCTGTGTCTAGACACTTAGGGGACCATTTAATAAGAACTCGCAATAATTACTCTTATTGTATATTTGCCACTAATCATTTGGATCCTAATGTTATCTCAGATTTTCGTTCGCGCAAGCATATGACATATTATAGTCGCTCAGATCAGAAGCAGACACAGGTTGGTATGAAAATAATCCCTCTGGAAATTGATGTTTTGAAAGCTATCCTTGCTTCGAGACTAACCTATAAAGACTTGTACAAACAGCTTGATGAAGTTTATCAAGCAGAAGGTTCTGCTCCGGTTGATTGGTACTATACACATATAAAAAGGCGTATGTTGAGCTTAAATTAACAGCGGAGACTTTGGAGAAATGAGTATATAATATTTCCATATGATTACAAAGATAATTGAACTTAAAAACATTGGAAAGTTTGCTAATTTTCAGCAGACACAGGATTTTTGTACTAAAACTAAAGCTAATACCCAAAATTGTAATATTGTGTTTGGATTTAATGGTTCTGGAAAATCAACAATATCAAATGTATTGTCGCTGTTTGGTGCGGAATCCTTTACAAAAAATAAAACTGAAATTCTGAAACATATAACCAGAAATGATACAGAGCAAACAAGTATAAAAATACAGTTGCAAGGCCTATTAAAGCCTACTATCTATGATCCCACAAACAATTTGCAGTCGTTCTATGTATTCAATTCTAATTTTGTATCTGACCATGTATCAAACGGGGTAAGAAAATTCAGTGGTTCTACTGATAGCTTGACTACACCAGAACTGCAAGATATAAATACAAAAATCAAAGAATTAGAAGATAATCGCAAAACAGCAACCAAACAAATAGAATTATTTAATACAGAATTTGGAAAAATTAGGGAACGTGCGGGGAAAGACTTTGGTAGTAAAGTTTCCAATTCTCGCCTAACAAATCTCACGATTGATAATGTAGCATTGCCGCAACAAACAGAAATAGAGCTGGAAGACAGAAAAAGTTCGCTGGTTAAGGAGTATTCTCTCAGCACAAAATCCGAAGAAATCAACAATCATATAACTCAGATTCAGAATATATCATTACAAAAAATTGGACTGAATTCACAAGAAATAAATACGTTATTGAGCAAAACAATTCAGCAATTATCAAAAGATGTTTTGGAAAGACGAATCCGATCTGTGAAAGACGGATTTGCAGACGAACAATACAAACAATCTACTGAAGAATGGTTCAGATTTGGTAAAAGGGTGCTAGAACAGCAAAGATCCCACTGTCCATTATGTAATAGCGACATATCAGGACAATTGAATTCAATATTAAAAGATTTCAATGGGTATTTTGACAAGGCGTATGACGAATTTATAACGGCACTTTCACAACAAAAATCAAACATAGAAACCATTATCGGAAATCTTAAACAGACAGATGGAAACGTAAACGCCTTAGAAGCATTGTATTCCAAATATAAAGACCATCTGCCAGAATCACAATTTATGAAACCATTGGTATCAAATGCCGCTTCTATGCTGGAATCAATCAAGGCACTGATTGAAAACAAAATACAAAACGTTGGAATGACAACAGTTATTCCACCGAAAACTATTAACGAATTAGCAAGATTTGATTCTGCAATAAATGCTATAAATTCGTTAAAGGCTGAATTATTGCAAAAGTTGCAAGGTATTGCTCCGCGAAGGACAGACATTATTATAAATGATATAAAACAGGTCTATAAAGATTTGGTAATATTAGAATTTAATCAGTTAGATACTAGAAATGGCGCGTTGTCTGTGTACAATTCAGAGAAACAGAAATTAGCAACTATTGATACAACCGATGAAAATAACCATGACGGGTTATTATTTTGGAAAAATAGTCGTATTAGCGAACTGTCTAAAATCAAAGCAGAATCCAAAGGAATAAACAAATTCCTAAATACTATGGGGATTGATACATTCACAATTGATTTGCGCGATAAACCAGGGGAAGAAACCAAAGATATTGTCGTAAAATACAATACTTCACAATCCGAGAAAAATAGAGAATGTCTGAGCGATGGTGAAAAAACCGCACTGGGATTTGCATATTTCCTTAGTAAGTTTGAGAATGAATTAAATGACACTGACAAATCCGAAGCCATTGTTGTTATTGATGACCCAATTTCAAGTTTGGACGAAAACAGGTTATACAGTACGGCACATCTAATAACAGATTCATTCTCGTCAGTTAAACAATTGATTGTTTTTAGCCATAACTTCTTATTCTTGAAATTTTTTAATGCTATTTATGGTTGCCACCCAAAACACTTCTTTCTTGATAAAGATTCCTTGGGTGTATTACCAGAAGAATTGGAGAATTTTGAAACAACATATTTTTATATGTTAAAGGATATTCAAAAATTCAATAATGGCAATATTCAATACACAGAGGCCCGTAAATATTTGCCAAATTTTATACGCAGAGTTCTTGACACATTTTTATCTTTCAAATTCGCTATATTATGGTCTGATAAAGAAAAAGCAAACAATCATGTAAAGAGTCCAGATTTAGGTGATACTAAGAGATTCTTAGAAAAACAAAATTATAAAAAAGAGTTGACAGAGAAGTTGGGTAAAATTATTGACATAACCAACAAACAAAGTCACGGGAGCGTTCAGAATTTGACTGACAACAATTCTTACATATCGGAAGATGACTTGAAGCAAATCGCCACGAGTACAATTGAGATAATGACAGAACTTGACGCAGAGCATATGACCAGCATTAATAAATTTGCAAAAACTGATTCAATGCCGCAAATCACACCGGAAGAAAAATCTAAGATTGATGCAGGCATATTAGTAAAAACACAACCAGATTTAGTAAAAGTATATCAAGGAAATACAAATTTTTCAGTATAGCATAACTGGTATATTCTAAGAGCGTTAAAAATTTTTGTTTATCAAAACAATGATACACTTAATTTTTCTTAGTACGTCTTGTTGTAAACCTTGCTTTGAATTCAAGGAGATTTGACCTCAGAACCAGAAAAAAACTCTTGTTTATGGTAATATAATTATGCGGTTTACATGAACTATTGAAAATTGATATGGAGTTAAAACAAAACCAAGTTAGTATAGAGTTTTTATACAATCCAATTGATTAAAGTTGTAAAAATAACCCAAGTACGCAATATATCCATAAGCACTTTTCTTTTTTTACTTCATTGTTTCTTTCCTTTATTATTAAATCGGAAAAATTCATAACCTGATACTTTATGTCCCGTGATTGCCATCGCCACCGCAGACAGGCTTTTATATGTCGTGCCGTTATATCGGAAACTGTCATTCCCCAGCGCCTCAATAACATACTCGCGCCCGCGATACTTTTTGACCAGATGCGTGCCTGGTTTAATATGATATTTATTTTGATTGGCGCGTGATGCGTGCAATTCAGGCGCAATCGCATATTTATTCAAGCGCGTCAGATGGCGTTGCTCTATCCATTGACCGCTTCTCTCACATTGAATTTTATACCACAGTGGGCGCAGTTGCGGTCGTGCATCGTTTTGAAAATATTTCCGCCATAATGCGCGTAATTTATCGGGTGACATTTGTTTTAATTCATTCATTTTTTACCCCTTCTGTTGCAATTACCGCTTACAAAACATGATTAGTCAAGGCCAATAAAACCACTGGACTTACTTCTATTTGTAAGCACTAATGCACACAAGCAAAGAGGTAAAAACAATGAAAATACAATGCGCTATATATGTACGCAAATCGTCCGACCGTGGTCTGGATATGGAATTTAATTCGTTAGACAACCAAGAATTGGCCTGTAAATCATATATCGCGTCCCAGGCGTTTCAGGGTTGGGAATATTTCAAAACTTATTCCGATGCTGCGATTTCTGGTGGCACAATGGCCCGCCCCGGATTACAGCAAATGTTGGACGATGTGCGGGCGGGTAAAATACACTGCGTATTAGTATATAAAATAGATCGTCTGTCGCGCAGTATTTATGACTTCAAACGCATGATGAAGGAAATTTTTGAACGATACGATTGCAATTTGGTCAGTATAACGCAAAGTTTTGACACTAGCACCGCCATGGGTAAATTGACATTAAATATGTTATTGAGTTTCGCAGAGTTTGAACGAGAGGTCGCCAGTGAACGCGTTCGCGATAAAATGCGCGCGACAAAGTCCAAGGGGCTATGGGTTGGCGGCATACCACCACTTGGTTATGATATACAATTTGGGAAACTTGTTGTAAACGAGGCTGAACGGGAAACCGTAAATAAAATATTTAACACATACCTGGATAGCAATAGTTTATTAGATTGCCGGGATCAAATTACGGCTCTTGGGATTCGTGGCAAACAATGGACGAGCAAGAAAGGCGAAATACATGGCGGTCGCGAAATGACTGCGAATATCGTGGAACGGATATTGAAAAATCAAATCTATCTGGGCAAATTGCCCAACAAATCAACCGGCGAGGTTTTTGATGGTCAGCATCCAGCCATTATTACCAAAGAACTATTTGATACCGTGCAACAAAAACTGCAAGACAACAATAATCATAAGGGGCGCACCGTGTATTGTCGTGGCCGTACCTTGTTCCATAATATGATATACACCGCTGATGGGATGGCGTTCAAAAACAAAACCGGGAACAAGGGCTTGCGGCAATATAAATACTACAAATGTGGTAAAATATCCCTGCCGGCGGGGGATTTTGACACCATAGTATGTAATAATGTACGGGACTTTTTGAACTCTGATATGGGGAAATTACCCGATACGGCGCGTTTGACGCTGAAACAATTGGAATACAGTGAAGCATTGGCACAGGCTATGATTGACAGAATTGTGTATAATGATCATAAACTGACCATATTTATAAACATTACGGACTTGGATAAATTAAGCGATTTCAGAAAAGACAGTTATATCAACACATCCGCCACACCAATGGATTATTGCCTTAGCCCCGATGGGGCTCAGGTTATCATTGAACAGGTGGTCTATCTGTCCAGTCATACTTGCATAAATCACAGAAACGCCGGTTGCAGTCGGGATTTATTAACAAAAACCGAAAATGCGACAATGCTTATTAAAGCCCTGGCATACGCCTGGAAATACAAGAAAGCCTATGAAAGTGGTATTGGTGTCAAAGCGATTGCCACCACAGAAAAGCGCGACCAGCGCACGATTTATAAATACCTGAATCTGGCATACCTGTCTCCTCGTATCATCAACGACATAATGGATAGCAAAATTCCACCCCACATTAACCTGCAGATCCTTTTCCAGATTGCGAGTAAGTATGAGGATTTCGCAGAACAGGAACGGGAGTTTTATAATTAAGATTTATTACTTTCTATTACTTGCTTACCGACTAAATTAGCGAAACGATACAAACTTATCAAAGATAAATATGCGCTACTTTCAGAAGAAATAACAGATTCACCATGTGCAGCATTATTTCTAAAATCCCTTATAAAGGCACATAACCCATTATAACAATCCTTTAATTCTCTTGAACATTTGTGTATAGTGTTATCTTCGAGTCTCTTGGTACTTCCTCTTTTATAATCATTTAAAATCTCTGTTTTTGTTTGGTCTACAATTTCTTGTTTGGCCTCTAATATCGCCAATAAAACACTTTCAATAGCAGATCCAACCATAACATGACATGCCGTATATAACTGCAAATTATAACAATTGACAGCCTCTTCAAGCCTTTGTCCAAATGCCTCACCAAATTTATTAACATTTATATCAAATAATTTCAAAAATTCTGACGGCACTTTTGGAATAGACACATAATTATCACTATTTATATTTTCAAGCCATTTTTTCCCGTAGTCTGTGATGCAGAAATAATCCGTAGGCGTTCCTCCTGAGTGCCCACTATTAGCATAACATCCTGGCCTCAATATACCAATATTGCACAAATACCAAACAACATCTCTACATGTATTTTCATTTATCTTATTATTATAACAGGTCCAATGAATATCTATATCATGCCATGTAGTAAATTGAGTTAACTTGCTTTTATCGTTGGCCTTAAATGTTTTTAATAACCAAATTTTTATATTCTCAAAATCGTTCATAGTTCTACCTTTCGTGCACTAATCCATATAGATAAAAACAATCGTATTTTCAACCCTATTTGACTCCGCGAAATTGGGCATTGTATACATTTTGGTATATTATGGCTGGCTTTGCGTATATTGCTGGGATACCGGAGTCAAGCTTGCTCGCGAATCCCCGCGGTGTGCGGCGCACACATAGAAAAAGCCGCGGCAATGCGCGACCTTTCTGAATACTGGTCGGGGCGAAAGGATTCGAACCTTCGACATCTTGCTCCCAAAGCAAGCACTCTACCAGACTGAGCTACACCCCGAAACGGTAATGATTATAACATTGTTTTTTATAAATGCAAATTTTTTTATAACTTTATTCCTGTTTGGTTTGCGGGGCTGGAATGGTATTATATTAAAAAAGTAGTTTTACGTATTGCATGATTTATTAAAAAGTGTAATAATTATCAAACTGAATAAATGTAAGGTAGGGGAACATGATTCAAAACAAGAAAAAATGGGCTGTTATTATTGCTGCGATAATTGTTGTTATTACGGCGATAGTGTTGATTATTCGGTTCTTTATGCGTGGGCCGTTTGTTTATGCAGGAACATTAGAAACAACCAAGGTTATATTGACGTCGCGTGTGGCGTCTGATGTTGCAGAGGCTTATGTTGCCGAAGGTGATACGGTCGTTATGGGCCAGCCAATGATGGTATTGTCGTGCGACGTGTACAAGGTTTTGGCGACACAGATTAATGGTGATTATGATCGTGCGGTTGCACTGCGTGATAAGGGGCATCTGTCCCAGGCGGAATTTGATGTTATTGCCCGTAATAAACAAGACAATGATTTAAAGTTGGACTGGTGCAATATTAAAAGTCCGATTGATGGTATGGTTATTACAAAGTTCCGCGAGGTGGGCGAGGCTGTTGCGCCCGGAACTGTATTGATTTCCGTTGCAAATCCATATGATATATGGGCGTATTTTTATGTGCCGTATGAAATGTTGTATAAATTGCGTGTCGGTCAATCTGTTGTTGGCACGTTGCCAGAGGCACCGGGCAAATCGTTTTCTGGTAAAATTATAAAGATTAATGAAGAAGCAGAATTTACTCCGAAAAATGTCCAGACCAGCGAAGAACGGATGCGTTTAGTATATGGTGTTAAGGTCAAGTTTGATAATTCTGATTTGGTATTGAAATCCGGGATGACAATCGAAAGTTCGTTGGTCAATGAATAGTAATATAGAGATAAATGTTGTTGGGATGTCAAAGCGCTTCAAAAATATTGTTGCGTTGGATGATATCAGTATTCGTTTTCAGCCCGGTAATTTATATGGTGTAATTGGGCCGGCGGGCGCGGGCAAGACAACGTTATTTAGGATAATGTTAGATTTGATGCGTGCAAATTCTGGGGGCGTGTCTTATGTTGCGGATGGCCGTGTGGTGCCGTTTTCGTCGATACGTGAACATATTGCATATATGCCACAGAGTCAGAGTTTGTATGCGGATTTGTCTGTGGGTGAACATTTGGAATTTTTTCGTGATTTGTACAGTATCAGTCCGGATGAATATGAACGCAAAAAATCAGAATTATTGTCGTTGACGCGTCTGGATAAATTCTTGGATTTACCGGCGGGCAAATTGTCTGGGGGAATGTATAAAAAATTGGGGCTGATGTGTGCGTTATTGCGGTCGCCAAAGATAATGCTGTTGGATGAGCCGACAAATGGTGTTGATCCAATCAGCCGGCGTGAGTTTTGGAATTTGTTGCATCAATCGCTGGATATGGGGATTTTGATTATTATGAGTACCGCATACATGGACGAGGCCGAACGTTGCAGTCAGGTTATTCTGATGGAAAATGGTCATGTATTGGGGGCAGGCGAGCCCAAAGATTTATTAGTTAAAAACAAATGTTCAAATTTTGATGAATTTTTCTTGTCGCGTGGGGGTGCAAAATGAAGCGTGGCACACCAATCGTAGATGTGAAAAATTTATCGGTAATATTCGGCGATTTCTTTGCCGTGCGTGATGTGACATTTGCTGTCGGGTCGGGTGAGATATTTGGTTTCTTGGGGGCCAATGGTGCGGGCAAGACAACAACTATACGTGTTTTGTGCGGATTGTTGTTGGCCAGTCGTGGAACGGTTGTAATTGATGGTAAAAAGTTAGTCCCCGGCAACGAAAATGCGGTAAAACAACGTGTTGGATATATGTCCCAGCGGTTTACGTTATATGATGAATTGTCGGTACGTGAAAATTTTGATTTTGCAGCAAGCTTGCGTCAATTGCCTGATGATAAATATGTTGCCCAGCGGGACAAGTTATTAAAATTTATCGGTTTTGATTATGATTTAAAAACGGTTGTGCGGAATTTACCCGGTGGCATAAAGCAAGAGGTTGCCCTGTGTGTCGCATTGTTGCATGACCCAAAGATTATATTTCTGGACGAGCCGACGGCTGGTGTCGCGCCCCGTGCACGTCAGCGTTTTTGGACACTGATTAAACGTTTGGCCAAAGATGGCAAGACTATATTTGTGACGACCCATTACATGGACGAGGCTGAAAATTGCCACCGTGTGGCACTAATGCGGGCAGGTGAATTGATTGCCGTAGATAGTCCTGCCAAATTGAAACGGCAGACATTTGGTACATCGTTGTATAACTTTACACCGCGACAGTTGGGGGCAAAATTACCGCCGGCGAAAATGTTGGATATATGTGAACCATATGGTTTGCATTATCATATTCGTTTTCGTGATGATGTGGATGTGGCGGCCCAGATTCAAAAATATAAACGTGATTTTGATATTCAGTCTATATCGCCATCATTGGAAGATGTGTTTATCCGATTGGTAGAGGGGGATAACAGATGACCGTATTTTCATCGCGTCGTGCACGTGCCATATTTTCCAAAGAATTTAAACATATCCTGCGTGACCCATTTACGTTGATAATGGCGTTATTGTTGCCATTGCTGATTGTTTTGATTCTGGGCAATTCGATAGAGTTTAATATTCGGTCAATTAATCTGGCCTATCATGATGCAGACCGAACCGAAACGTCGCGTGAACTAATAGATACATTTGGCAGTTCTGGGTATTTTAAAACGTATCAATTGGCATCGCCAGAAAATGCATTTGATGAAATTGTTGCAGAACGTGCGCGTGCGACATTGATTGTGCCGCCGAATTTTGAACGTGATGCAGTTGGCGGTAATGGTGCCGGCGTGCAAATTATGTTGGATGGGGCGGATAATTCGTCTGTTATGTCGATTATGAATTATTTACAGACGATAAATACCAAGGCCGCGGCGCATATAAATAATTCATACGCGACATCAGGTGGCGGATTTGGGTTTAAATCGCGGTATTTGTTTAATCCAGAATTGAATTCACGGTGGTTTTCTGTGCCGGGATTAACGGCGGTGATTATTGCGCTGGTGGCGATTATGCTGACGACACTGACAATATGTCGGGAATGGGAACGTGGATCGATGGAAATGCTGTTGTCGACACCAGCGACAACGTTGGAAATTATTGTCGGTAAAGTGTTGCCGTATGCAATACTCAGTTTTATTGGATTTGTGTTGGTGTTTATTGTTGCGCGCATTGTGTTTAGTGTGCCGTTTGTTGGGTCTTATTTAACATTGGTTTTGGGAACGGTGTTGTTTATTTTGGGATATTTGGCGATTGGGTTGCTGATATCTGTATCGACACATAAACAAGATGTGGCAATTCAATTTGCGTGTATTATCGGGTTGTTGCCATCGGTCATTCTGTCTGGATTTATTTTTCCGGTTGAATATATGGCGCGAATATACAGGGCGGCGGCATCATTGTTTCCAGCACGTTTCTATATCGATATTGCGCGTGACCAATTTTTAAAAGGCAGCCATATTTGGGATTTGCAATTAGAAATGGCGATGCTGGCAATTGCCGCGGTGGTTTTATTGATAATATGTTTGGTACGTTTCAAAAGGACGTTGGAATGAAACGTTTTTGGGGATTTTTTAAAAAGGAAATAATTGCACTGACACGTGACAAAGTGCTGTTGTCGGCGGTTTTGATTATGCCGGCGGTGCAATTGGTGATTTACAGTGGCGCCATTACATTAGAGGCCAAGAATCTGCGCCTGGCGGTTGATGCGGCACCGGGTGATATCATCATGGAAAAGGTTTATAACCATGCTATTGGTTCTGGATGGTTTGTTCGTATTCCAAATACGAAATTAGACGCCGTGACGGCGGTACAAAGTGGTGTGGCAGACGTTGCAATCGTTGCACCATCAGGTGGATTAACGCGTGCGTTGGCACGTGGCGATGGGCAAATTCAAATTTTGATAGATTCTATGAATATTCTGAAAGCACAGAGTATCGAGGCCTATCTGCAAGGCGTCACATTATCTGCGGTCAAGGAAATGGGATATGCAATGCCGGCGTCACAGATTGGTTTTAATTTGCGGATATTATTTAATCCTGAATTAAATACCAAATGGTTCATGGTTCCGTCATTGATTGCTATATTGGTGTTTTTGTCGCTGTTGATACTGATAACGATTTCAATAACCAAGGAAAAAGAAACCGGTACGATTGAAACGCTGATATCGGCACCGGTATCAAAATACGACATTATCGCAGGCAAGGTCTTGCCATATGTTGCGGTATCGTTTGTTGTGATGTTGTCTATTTTGATAATTGGGCTGTGGGCGTATAAATTACCATTTGTCGGTTCTGTCACGTTGTTTATGTTGGGTTTTGTTGTGTTTTGTATACCGGCCACAGGAATTGCAGTGCTGTTGTCAAATTATACCAAGACGCAACAGCAGGCACTGTTGGGGGTAGTGATTGTGGCGTTTTTGATGCTGATGCTGTCGGGGGCGATATTTCCTACGGAAAATATGCCGAAAATCTTGCAGTATATTAGTTATGTGAATCCATTAAGTCATTATTCGTATCTGGTTCGGAACTTGATTTTAAAGGGTTCGGATATCGGGTATTTTGGTCGCCAATGCTTTATGATGGCGATTGTTGGGTGCGCGGTGTGGGCTGCTGCATTGCGTGGTTTCAAGACCAGGTTATAAGAAGTAGGGGATATATCATGAAACGATTTAGTATATGTTTTATTGGTTTTGTTGCGGGGGTGTCAATGACTGGTGCGCGTGCGGATATGTATTCGGCACTGCAACGTGTGTATGATTCAAATCCTGTTATATCTGCACAGCGCCAGGTTGTCGACAGTGCAAACGCGGATGTAAAACTGGCACGGCGTGACGCAAAACCATATTTGGGTATTGGGGCCAATGCAGGACTGGCGCGCACTAAATTGGGTGGGCAGACATTTGATTATGTGCCAACACAAATCGGAATTCAAGCACAACAAAATATATTCAAAGGATTCGCCACAATTGCAGAAATCAAGGCTGCAAAAGGTATCTTGGAATCCCAGCGGGCTGTCTTGTATGCAACAGAACAAGATGTTTTTATGCAGGCAATAAATTCGTATATTGATGTGTTAAATGCACGTGAAGTATTAAAATTAAACAAAAATAATCAACGTGTTTTACAAGAATACTATGATTTTTGCAAAGAACGTGCAGATGTTGGAATGCTGACAAAAACGGATTTGGCCCAGGCATCTGCCAGATTGGACAGTGCGAAATATCATGTATTTGATGCCACCGCGGCGTATGATAATGCGTTGGAAACGTTTCGGCGAATTTACGGTGACACGGAATCTGAATATGCAGATATTGATTTAAAACGGATGTCATCAATATTTCCCAAGGATGTAGATGCCGCAGAAGCATGGGCTATTGCGCATCATCCTGCGATTTTGGCACTGGAATCGCAAGAGGCCGCGGCGCGAGAGAACATAACAGTTGCACGCCAGTCAATGTTGCCGTCTATTGATGTAAAGGCATCGGTTATGCAGTTTGATGATTTGCCATACATTGACCGTGTGCGTGATGGACGCGTTGGTGTGTATTTATCTGTACCGTTGTATGATAAAGGTACGGCGTCTGCAAATGTGGAAAAAGTACGCTTTACCGTTGCCGGTATCCAAGACCAAATAAAAAATACGCGTCGTGTCGTTGTGCAAAATCTGCATCAGTCATGGAATACGTATGATGCCCAGACGTATGCGATATCGGCAGCACAGTCTGCGGTTGATGCGAATAAATTGGCACTGGAAGGAACACGGGCCGAACAAAAAAGTGGCCGTCGTACAGTGCTGGATGTACTAAACGCAGAACAAGAATTATTAAATTCACAGGTTGCATTGTCGCGTGCGCGTCATGGTCAGACGGCGGCATATTTTGCAATATTGGCGTCATGTGGGATGTTGGGGCCACAAAATTTGGGGATAAGCACAGAACATAAAAACTAGGAAAAAATACCACCTGAAATATGGGTGGTATTTATGATAAAATATATTTGATAACAAAAGGGGATTTTCATGGTGACTGAAAGACAACGCAAAACAAATACGCGTCGTAATAATTCAAATTCTATCGCTGCGGCAGTACGTCGGATGTATGATAAAAGTGCACCACTGCTGATATGCGAAGGCTTATTGTTCATTGTTGCGGGTGTGTTTTTGTTGATTAAGCCTGTTGCAATTTTGACAGCCTTGACGTTTATTATTGGTATTGGTTTGGTGCTGTTCGGATTGTATCGAACGATTTCAGGATTCGTCACATCTCATAATATCGGTGGGGGATGGTTTGATGTTTTATTTGGACTGCTGAATATTGTATTAGGTGTGTTGTTCTGTGTTTATCCGGTGGGCTCATTGTTAAGTATAATTTATATCTTTGTTATATTATTTGTATTCAAGGCAATAATGGCATTGATATTCGCAATAAATATGGCGCGTGCAAAGTTTGGACATTATGTGTTTAACTTGATAATGGCGATAATATTGGTTGCATTGGCAATTGCGTTATTGTTCTTTCCGATGGCGGGGGCGGTTGCGTTGGTGTATTACCTGGCGATAACACTGTTTATGTATGCACTGGCAGATTTCTATATGTTTGCCCAATTAGTACACTTGAAACGCGTGACAGATAGATAACTGTATAATAATTATAAGAGCCAGTCCGATTTGACTGGCTTTTTTTGTCTGGGACTTGAATTTTCAGAATAAATGATATAAAATAGTGCGTGTTGCGCCCTTAGCCCAGCTGGATAGAGCATCGGATTTCTAATCCGCAGGTCGCAGGTTCGAATCCTGCAGGGCGCGCCAGGATAAAATAAGAAACCGTCGTTAGGCGGTTTTTTATTTTGTCACGACGAAGTCGTATGGATTTGAACCATGGTTCGATGGGATAGTTAGCGAAAACAAGTGTTAACGCTGTTTGAGCTATACGACCAGAAAGGGGCCCATTGCGCCAGCAATGGGAATTACAATCCTGCAGGGCGCGCCAGAAATTCAACCGCCGCTTGCCGGCGGTTTCATTTATGATATAAGCCGCGGATGAGAACCTGCGAGGAAGCAGTTCGAACCGCAGAAAATAGGCGGGCGAGAGAACGCCGGTTTGCCGATGGCAAAATTTTTAAGGTCGGTATAAATTATAAACGTATTGCACAGGAATCAAGTCTGTGATAGACTATTAGTTGAATCCAATGGGAATTGGGTTCGGGGCTGTGGTAGCCCATCTTGTTCGGTGCGAAAACATGTGGACATCGTTAATCCGATTTACCAGTAATTTTGCGCCGTTATATATCCCTGACCTGCTTTATATGGGTCGGGGGGCTGTCTGTTATACAACAGGGGAAACCCGAAAGCGGCAGAATCAATAACAAGATGATTACCAACTCCCCGACCGTCAAATTCCTTTTGGCGGTTTAATTTTATCACAACAGGAGGAGCATTATGGGCAATCTTATAACAAGACGTGCAAGCAGCAGAACTTATGTAAGTAAGCGCACTGGTGGCACACGCAGTATCAGCGTGCGCGGAAGTACATATAGACGAAAAAAATAAACAAACTCGGGCATGTAAGTGCCCGGGATTCTGTAATAGTTAGGAAATGAGTATAATGTGGGGAAATGTTTGGAGTGCATTGGCTGCAATTGGCACAATTGGGGCGGTAATGCGCTCGCTAAATATGTTGCCACTGAAAAGCCATCGTTTGAGCGGTCAATATTGGTTTGAAAATAAAAACGGATTTCGGATTTGTATACAATTACAAAATAATTCGCATTTCTTTGATAATGTTTTTATTCCAGGACGGGGTGCATTGGTTGCAACAGATTCCGATTCCAGGTATTTGACCCTAAATGCCGATAATCAGGAATACATAGTAGCACGCCGAACATCGCGTCTTTTGAAGATAAAAACGCCAAAACACGCAGAAGCATATAAATTTTTATGCGATAACCCTAAATGTGTTTTATGGGTTTTTACGGTTGATAACCAGCGAATACACCTAACCTATGCTCATAAATAAGGAGTAAAAAATGAAACTAAACAATATAGCAGTATTATGTTGCCTGGGGTTGGCTGCTTGCGATGATCCTGGAGCATGTAATAAAATGACCGCTGCACAATTTTTTGTTGATTTTAGAGCAGACACAGGTCGACCAGTTGACTGGTCACTAAAATATATAGCAAACGAATATATCTTAAAGGTAGATAAAACAGATTATATTGATAAACGATACGGAAGCAGGGTTTGCAAAATGGTAGTGAAAAATGCTACTTATGAGTTTGAGAAGGGGGGCAACAGAAAATCGGATCCTACATACACGGCTTGCTTTGTATATGTACCAAGAACCAAATCGTATTCTATAGCATTAGGCTTACCGGGGTGTTGTAATCCGTACTATGCCAACGAAAACGTTCAGTGGTGTTATTTTTAATAATGCGATAAATGCCCAATGTGGCGTGAATATAAATTCGTTGTAAGGTTAGCCTAAAACATGTTTTTGCGTAACGTTGGGCATAATAATCAAATTGTGTACTTATATCCTATACCCCCCCCATAGGGGCGCATTGAAATGAGGACACAATAGAAAAGAATGCTTTTGTGTGCTAGTGTTTTCGTGCCCAACAACATAACAATAATTCAACCGCCGATATGCGGCGGTTTTTATCTTTTTATGAATTCATACCTATGGTGATATCAGGTGTTGCCTGATATCATTTTGTTATAAAAGGATTTTATTATGAAAAAGTTTTTGCAATTTATATTCGCCATGGTGGTGTCGTTTATACCTGGGCTGATTGGCATTATGTTTACACCAATGGGACATAGCGATGCATGGTTTAATAGTCTGAACCAATCTGTATTAACACCGGCACCGTGGGTGTTCGCGGTTGCATGGACTGTGCTGTATGCATTGCTAGGAATTGCGCTATTTATGATTATTAATGCGCGTTCACGGTACAGTAAGGCAAAATCATATTTGTTGTTCGTCACCCAGATGGCGTTAAATGCGTTGTGGTCTTATGCGTTCTTTGGACTGCATATGGCGGACCTTGGGATGATTGTGGTTGTGTTGCTGTTTATATTTACCATATGGATGAAAAAATCGTTCTATCCAATCAGTCGTGGGGCATCTGCACTGGTATGGCCGTATTTGATATGGTTGGTGTTGGCCGGGTATTTAAATGCCATGGTGCTGTATTTGAACTAGGGCTATATTTTCAGAACCCTAGCATTTGGGTCACCGATGTTAAGGTATTTTAATCCTAATTCTTCGACATAGTCAGGACTGTAATTCTGTAATAATTCAATGTGGTGGTTCAGGGTGTTTAGTTTTTCCTGTTCGGTGGCCAATTGTGTCTGTTCTGCATCCAAGCGCCATATGTTTATCACAAATTTTTGAACGCTGACCTGGCCAAAGAATATGCCGGTAAATACAAATATGCTGAATATGGTAATCATGACGCCAAATTTGCCCCATATCCCCAGTGACCATGCACGACCAATAAAACCGAATAAATTTTTGATTTTTTCACCCATAGCGTTTATTATATCACAAATGTTTTCAGATAATAATCAAATTTTTGCTGCGCCATTGGCTGGGATTACAGACCGGCCGTTTCGACGTATTTTGCGCGAATTTGCGCCAAATGCAAAACTGGTGACAGAAATGATTTCGTGTCATTCGCTGGTTGAAATGCATAAAAATTGTCTGCGTAATTTTGACCGATATGATGACGAAGGTGCCATCGGTGCCCAGATTTTTGGGGCGGATGTGGCACTCATGGCGGATGCTGCCCGCATTTTACAAGACAGTGGTGCCAAATGGATTGATATTAATATGGGCTGTCCTGTGCCAAAGGTTGCAACCCGGGCCGGCGCCGGTGCACATTTGATGCGTGACCATATCTTGGCCGGTAAAATTATGGCGGCTGTTGTGCGTGCGGTTCAGATTCCGGTATCTATTAAGACCCGATTGGGATGGGACGCAGAACACTGTGATTGGCGTGATTTGATAAATATTGCCGCTGATTGTGGGGTGCAGTTTGCTGCGTTGCATGGGCGTACGCGTGCGCAACTGTATCTGGGGGCGGCCGTGCATCCGGAAATTGATTCGGGTGTGCCAATTCCAATTGTTGCAAATGGTGATATAAAGACTGTGGCCGATGTTGATGCGGTGGCGGATTTGGGGTATCGTGGCGCAATGATTGGGCGGGCAATATTGGGGCGACCGTGGGTGCTGGGGGTGCTGGCGGGTGATGGTGCGGCGTCGCCGGAAAATATTGGTGATGTAGTGTTGCGGCACTTGGAATATGTATTGGGATACTATGGTGCACGTTCAGGCGTTCCGATGTTTCGTAAGCATGCCGCGTGGTACAGTGCGGGCATCCCGAATTCGGCTGAATTTCGGATTCGTGTTAATCAAATAACGGACGCAAATGAATTAAAATCAGAAATACGTAAATTTTGGGGTTGCAGAACGGATATATAGATTCTATCATAAATGACGATAAAAATTTGAAGGATATACGACATGGATGAAATAAAAACAGAAGAACATATTCCAGAAATGACAGCGGGTGAAATGTTGCGCAACGCCAGAACAACCGGCCGGCGCAAACGTGAAATCCCCACAATTGCCAAGCAGTTGTGTATTCGTGAAGAATTCTTGCAGGCATTGGAAGATGGCAATTACACCTTTATCCCGGAATTGGTCTATATTTTGGGATTCGCGCGTAATTATGCGATGGAACTGGGCCTGAATCCGGATGAAATTGTTAATAAAATAAAGGTTGAAATGGGTGTTATGCCCGACGTGCCGACCGATACAAATAACGCGGATGCAACGGCCAAGGCGCCAAAGGCAAAGTCCGGCACAAACGCGTCGACTGGTGGTGCGTTAAAGGTATGCACGGGATATATTGCGCGGCGGTGGAAAATGTTTGTTGCTGGTGTGGTGATATTGGCGATTGTTGTTATTGCGGCGATTTTTGCAGTGATGTCATTATCGTCGGATGTTCCGGTGACTGAAAATGATGCGGCTGTTGTGGAAACTGTATCAAATGAACCAAAGTACAATCTGCTGGTGCGTGAACGCTGGGGGGTGGAAAATCGTGATGATGCCCAGGTTATATTACAGGCGAATCGTGGTTCGTGGATAAAGGTTGAAGATGGCCGTGGCAAGACTGAATTTTCACGTGTCTTGGTCGAAGGCGACGTATACTATGTCCCGACGGTGGGTAAGTTCAAAGCGACATTTGGTGATGCGGGCGGTATTGATATTTGGGTTAATGGCCAATTGGCACCCAAGGCCGGCCCAGACCATGTGCGCAAGGCAGATATATCATTAAGTCCGGAAAAATTAATGCCACAAAAAGATAAAGTTGTGTCTGAATCAGAAAAGCCAGAAACAAAATAACAAAACCGCCCCCCGTCGGGGCGGTTTTTATGCTGTTAATTTTTGTAATAACAATCGTCACTGAGTGTGAATTTCCCGGTTACATCACCGTATGACCCAGATGGAATATAACAATTTGTAATGTCGGTATTATCGCCGGCAACGGATGTTCTGGGGTCGTTGGATTGTGTCACAAGTGTCCATCCATCGCCAAAGCCAGGTCGGGTTCCGAAACCGAATTCTTGGGGTTTTTGTGTTATGTTACTGTGTGGGCATGTTTGACAGTTGTTTTCCGCCATATACGATGTTTTGCCGTTTGTGGTGTACGCCGATGTAATTGTGCCGTATTGGCCGGCAATACATCTGAAATAACATGTTCCTTTTAGATTGTTTAGGCCATCTGTATAGCCGCACATTGCCTGCCAATATTCAGGATTTGCGGGGCGTATCCCGTCGCCATAATCAGGCAGTGTAACCCAATTTGATGATGGGCAATTTTCTGCGCATTCGCTGGGGGAAAAACTGCTGTCGCCACCTGTATCACCCAGGTTAAGCTTGCATGGCGCACAACAGTCAGCCCCATAAGATGCACAGCGTCCGGTGCCAGTGTCTGTGCATGATATACAATTGGTTGTAGATGCTGCTAATGCTGTATCAATTACCAGTGTTGATATCAATACAGAAAGTATTATTTTATTCATTTGGTCAATCTCCTGTTTCGTTTTCGAAATGAAAAACCACCCAAGATGTGAGTGGTCAGGAGGTTGAAGACAATCTTGCGAATTGTGTGTTTATTCAATATATTCACAGCCCTCCTGACCACAGGTCAGGAGTTTGTTTCTAGCAGAATAAAAAAAGTGTATTTATACGCCACAGGTTTATATTCCGACGCGCAAGTACGGGTCTTCACACCCCATCACCAGAATGCCCGGTGACGTAGTGATTATATCGTGTCCGGTGTGTAAATGCAATTGTGTATTCTATAGGAATTTATTTTTTGTCGTTTCGGTTGAAAATTTCAATATTTTGGCTATATTTATTGTCACTATGACTGGAACAATAAAAATTCGCGGTGCGCGAGAGAATAATCTTAAAAATATTGATATTGACCTGCCAAAGAATAAGTTGGTGGTCTTTACTGGTGTATCAGGGTCTGGTAAATCATCATTGGCGTTCAATACTATTTATGCCGAAGGACAACGCAGATATGTCGAAAGTTTATCGTCTTATGCCCGGCAATTCTTGGATATGCAGAAGAAACCCGATGTGGATATGATAGAAGGACTGGCACCGGCGATATCTATTGAGCAAAAGACAACATCAAAAAATCCACGTTCAACAGTTGGAACGGTGACAGAAATTTATGATTATTTTCGCCTGCTGTGGGCGCGTATCGGTGTGCCGCATTCGCCGGTGACGGGGTTGCCAATTAAATCCCAGACGATATCAGAAATGGTGGATTGGACGCTGAAAATCCCATCGGGTACCAAGGTTTATATCATGGCCCCGCTTGTACGTGAGCGCAAGGGTGAATATCGCAAGGAATTAGCGTTCTTGGTAAAGCAGGGATATCAGCGTGCGATAATTGATGGAGAACTGCATGATTTATCATCTGTTCCTGTGCTGGATAAAAATAAAAAGCATAATATTTTTGTTATTGTTGACAGACTTGCGATGCCGTCATCTGATGTGTCTGATAATGATATGGATGAATTCAAATCGCGCATGTATTCATCGTTTGAAGGTGCATTGCGTTTGGTGCCAGGATCCGTCTTGGTACGCCGATTAGATACAAACGAAGATATTTTATATTCACAAAATTATGCATGTCCGGTCAGTGGATTTACTGTGCCAAAAATTGAACCTCGTCTGTTTTCTTTTAATGCGCCAATGGGGGCGTGTCCGACGTGCGATGGACTGGGCGTGCAATTAAATATGTCACCGGATTTGGTGGTGCCAGACCCATCCAAGTCTATATTGGATGGTGCAATTGCGCCGTGGTCGCGTGGTGGGATGTTAAGTCAGTTCGAGCATTTGTTATCTGCGTTGCAAAAGAAATATAAAATTCCAATGTCAAAGCCTTGGCATACATTGACGCCCGAACAAAAAAATATAATTTTATACGGCAGTGGTGACGAGGAGATTAAAATAAACTGGAACGGTTTTGTATATGAAAAACCGTATGAAGGCGTGATTCCAAATATTGAACGGCGTTGGCGCGAATCGGATTCCGAATCCGTGCGGTCGGAACTGGCCAAGTATCAGTCTGAAAAAACGTGCCCAATGTGTCATGGCAAGCGATTAAATATCCAGGCTTTGTGTGTGAAAATCAACGGTATGGATATCATGGATGTGTGTGATATGGCGGTGGATGATTCTTTGCGCTGGTTCATGGATTTGCCAAACCATCTGGGGCAAAAAGATAATGATATTGCGCGTGTAATTTTGCGTGAAATTACCAGTCGTCTGTCTTTTTTGCAAAATGTTGGTCTGGGGTATTTGACATTATCGCGTATGGCCGGAACTTTGTCTGGTGGCGAGGCGCAGCGTATAAGACTTGCATCACAAATTGGCAGCGGATTGTCGGGGGTTCTGTATGTGTTGGATGAACCGTCAATCGGTCTGCATCAAAGTGATAATGACAAGTTGTTGGATACGCTAAAAATGCTGCGTGATAAGGATAATACGGTTATCGTTGTTGAACATGATGAAGATGCAATGTTGGCGGCGGATTATCTGGTTGATATTGGGCGTGGCGCCGGTGTTAATGGTGGCAATGTTATTGCACATGGTACGCCCCAACAGGTTATAAAAAATAAAGATTCGTTGACTGGGCAATATCTGTCGGGCAAGCGTCAGATAGCAGTTCCAAAGACACGTCGTAGCGGTAATGGAAAATCGATTTCTGTACATGGTGCGCGTGAAAATAATCTGAAAAACGTGGATGTTGAATTTCCGTTGGGTAAATTTATTGCGCTGACGGGGGTGTCGGGGTCTGGTAAATCTACATTATTGCTGGATACGTTGTATCCGGCGTTAATGCGTGCGATGTATAATTCAAAACTGGAAACAGGGGCGCATGATATTATTCGCGGTATGGAAAACGTAGACAAGGTTGTTGATATTGACCAGTCACCAATTGGGCGCACCCCGCGCAGTAATCCTGCGACATATACCGGTGTATTTTCAAATATTCGCGATTTCTTTGCGGGCCTGCCCGAGGCCAAGGCACGTGGATATGGGCCTGGTCGATTCTCGTTCAATGTCAAGGGGGGACGATGCGAGGCCTGTCAGGGTGATGGTCAGATAAAGATAGAAATGAATTTCTTGGCAGACGTTTATGTTGAGTGTGATAAATGTCATGGTGCACGATATAATGAAGAAACATTGGCTGTAAAGTACAAGGGTAAATCAATCGCAGACGTTTTGAATATGACCGTGGATGAAGCGTATCGTTTCTTTGTTAATGTGCCGCAGATTTCTCGTAAATTAGAATTGTTGAAACGTGTGGGGTTGGATTATATAAAATTGGGGCAAAGTTCATTGGAATTATCCGGTGGCGAGGCACAACGTATCAAATTGTCCAAAGAGTTGGCCGCACGCAGCACTGGTCAGACGATATATATTCTGGATGAACCAACAACAGGTCTGCATTTTGAAGATATAAAAATGTTGTTGGGGGTGTTACATGAACTGGTTGAGCAGGGTAATACCGTTATCGTGATTGAACATAATCTGGATGTGATAAAGACCGCAGACTGGATTATTGACCTGGGACCACATGGTGGCGCAGGTGGTGGACAGGTTGTGGCGGTTGGTACACCAGAACAAATTGCCGCGTGTCCGGAATCTTTGACCGGTCAGTACTTGAAAAAGTATCTGGACAAGGCGTCAGGAAAAAAAGTAAAATCTAAGTAAAAGGAGTTTTGATAATGTTTGGTTTTGGCAAGAAAAAAGAATCTGCGAAGATTGATGATGCGTCAATTGATAATATTTCTGAAGATAAAATCCCCAGTGGGATGAAGGAAACTGCTGCACGTATGATGAGTGGTCAATTTGATTTAAACGATATGTTGGCGCAGTTAAAGCAGATTAAGAAAATGAGTAATTTTAGCGGCCTGTTAAAAATGGTGCCAGGCATGTCGGGTGCTGTATCCGCAATGAAGGAAAAAATTAAAGACGGCAGTGTTGATGCCCAGATTAAAATATTAGAGGCAATGACCCCAGCAGAGCGTGCTGAACCAGAAAAAATCTTTGCCAATGCGAAAACGCGTATCGCAGAGACGGCTGGTTGTACTGTACGTGATGTTGAACATATTATTAAGCAGTACACAAAGATGCGTCAGCAAATGGCGATGATTCAGCGCATGGGCGGGATGGAGGCTGTTATGCAACGCATGCAACAGGGTGGTGGACAGCCTGGCAATTTTGGCCCGAAACCCACAGCCGCATAATAATGGTATAAAATATGAAAATTAAATGGTCTAAAATTTTTGATTGGTCCGTGACCGGAATTCAGGCGCCATATATGTTGGCGGGTGCACCAGATGCCAGGGATGCATATTGTGTAGAGGTATTTTATCGTCATCATGGCCAGCGCAGGGTGTCTTTTCCGGTGACGCGTGACCGGTGGTTTATTTCTGGACGTGAATTGGCGTGTCATCGTGCACATGTATTTTATGACAAAATGTGCCAGAAAATGCGTCGTGCGTCGGAAAATGTGCCGGCAATATTTGAAATAAAGTGCAATACAAAGGCAAAATAGGGGGCAGTGATGGGAATGAGATGGACGCATTGGTTTGATTGGTCTGTTGCGTCTGTCAGCGAGCCCACAGAATTCTATCACCATCACCATCGATTGCGGATTGTTGCATATCAGGTTGTTGTGCATTATAAATATCATGACGCACGTACGATTGTGTTTCCGGTTGGTGATTATGGTTTGTTCGTGAACAGTCGGTCACAGGCATATAACCAGGCAATGGAATTTTGTAAAAAGGTACGTGCACGTATTCAACAGCGTTAGTTGAAGGAAATCGGATGAAAATACTTAATAAAAATTCCGCACTCGTCCTATGACTGCCACCAAATGGTGGCGCACACGGACGGCTCCGGAATGACAAGGAAATCGGATGAAAATATTAAATAAAAAAATTGCGGCAAAAAAATCATCTGTTGCATGGATTCAGCGCCAGGCAAATGACCCATATGTTGCGCGTGCACACAAGGATGGATACCGTGCGCGTGCGGCATATAAATTAATTGAAATGAATGAAAAGTTTCATTTCCTGAAAAATGGCCAGGTTGTGGTTGATTTGGGCGCGGCGCCGGGCTCTTGGACACAATATGTTATGCGCGAATTTCCGCGGTCACGCGTTTTTGCAATGGATTTGCTGGAAATAACACCGATTCCTGGTGTTGAATTTTATCAAGGTGATTTTACAACTGATGCGGCACTGGACTGGTTGGTTCAGAAATTAAATTTGCCGGCGGATGCGGCAGAACATGGGTCGGTGGATGTTGTTATGTCTGATATGGCGCCAAATACGGTTGGACACAAAAAGACAGACCATATTCGCCAGATGGTGTTGTTGGAATATGCGTTTGATTTTGCATTGCGTGCGTTAAAGCCGGGCGGCGTGTTTGTTGCAAAATCCTTTACCGGCGGGACAACAAACGAATTGTTAAAACAAATCAAAGAAAAATTTGAATCTGTGCATCATATGAAACCGCCCGCATCACGCAAGGACAGTGTGGAAATGTTTATTGTTGCGATGGGATTCAAGGGCTAAATAATTTGTTGACAATTTAATATTTTTGTATAATATCTGTCCTGAACAAGGATTAAGGGTTTACTATGAAATTAAATGATGTTATCAAAAATATTCGGGGTGTTCGTGTATCTACGGATGCCAAGATATTGTTTGTTGGGTTGTTGCTGATTGTTGGAATTGACCGTGGTTGTTCTGGTCATAAAGATGTGGATACTACCGAAATTGACCAGGAAATTGTAGATGCCCAGGTGGCATTACGTGCAGCAAACGCGCGTTTTACCGAAAGTGCGGCGGTGCGTGATGTGTATAAACACAAGTGCGATTCGCTGTGCCCGGTGGTTGGTGTGCGTGAAAATCCGGATGAACGTGCCCGCAAGAATACACAATGGCGTCAATATCGCGATTCGTTGTCAAAATATGGCGACCGTGCGATTGAAATGGAAATTGCACGTGATTGGGCAAAATTACGTGTTGATACATTGGTTTCAAAACGTGACCGGATGAAATTACGTTAAGTTTTATATGCTAAATCAAAAACGCCCATTTGGGCGTTTTTTTGCGGATAAAATGTTTATATTTTTCATTGTAAAACTGTGCTATAATAGGTGTATATAGCAAAGGAGATTTTTATAATGATACAAGATGTAAATTGTAATCATCGTGGACGTCGTTTTTGGTGCGCATTGTTAGTGTGGTGCGCGGGATTGGCGGTTATGGCAATCGCGACAAAACATCTGGTGAACAGTGGCGCATTGGTTAATAACCCGTGGGGTATATTTGGAATATGCATCGGATGGTGGATGCTGGGGTTGACGTGTATGTTGATTGATAATTATCGTCGCCGTATTTGCTGCGGTGTCGCGGGCACAGTTCAGAAAAAGACCGGTTTTTGGAATTCTGTTCTGGATTTCAAGGGACGTGCAACACGTAGTCAATTTTGGTGTGGGCTGATTGGGTATGGAATCGTGATGTGGGCATTGATGATTGCGATATTATTATTTTTGAATAATGGTATGCTGGCATTGGTTGCATGTCTAGTATTTTTGATTCCATTGTGGGCATTATTTGTGCGTCGTTTACATGATGCTGGTCGGTCTGGGTGGTGGACGATTATTCCCAGCGCAGGCGCCGTTATATGTGTTGTATCGTGGTTCGTGGCGATATTTTGGGGAATTTCATGGTATTTTGCAGATTTTGGTCTGGACCTGTGGGGAATATTAATATACTTACTATCTGCGGTGTTTGTTGGGTTGATGCCGACCAAGACACGCAAATAAGTTTTTAATCCGCCATTTGGCGGATTTTTTAATAGATTTTATTTTAATAGTGTATTACAATAAATTTGAATTCAAAGGGATTTGAATTCGGGGCTGTAGCAAGCCTGTAAGTTCCGGTGCAAAAGTGTATCGTAATCCGATTACTTTCGTACTTTTGCGTCGTCATATTTCATACCCCGACATCGCGCCGGGGAGCTGTCAGCTATACAATAGGTTTATACCAAAGGCTGACAGAATCATTGAACTTATGATTTGCTAACTCCCCGACCGTCAGATTCCCTTTGGCGGTATTTTTTTATCAACAAATGGGGGATGTTAATTATGAGACGATATAATAGAATTTTAACACGTATGTTGGGTGTTGGGTTGGCAGCTGTTGGTGTAATATGGGGGCAATCAGGTAATGCTGCCGTAGAGACGGTATCTGGTACTGTGGGACATGCAAAATATACAGGAACTTATAACAGTGTTAGTGTAAATGGTTTTTTTGTACATGTAAATGCGTGGTGGGGGACGATATCTAGTGCTGGTTCTGGGGGATTAGAGTATGGTGGATATAATTATAGCAATTGTATTAATGGGGGGGCAGTTGATGGAACTGGTAGCGGATCAACAACAGGTACATCTGGCAGCTCATCATCCAGTGTGGAAGACTCATTGCCGTGTGCATGGTATAAATGTGTTTATGGCAGTACTGATGGGATGGGTGGGTATAATGTGTCTGGATGTAGTACAGGAAAATGTGATACTACAGGTATTTATTGTTCCAACAGCGGTTTCTTTACTAATTATGGTTATGCAGGCAATATGCAAACAACATCGTGGGCGGGTATGCCGACATCTGGTATGTATAAATTTGTTGGGTGCGAGACAGGATGGTATATAACGTCAACCGGGGCCCCATGTACTTCGGGGCAATCTTCTTATACTAATATGTCTGGATGTTGCAAGGCGTGTCCAGGATATAGTTTTGATAGTGGCATAGGCACAACCTGGAATAATACAGGGGATTCAAATTGTGCGTCGGGCTGGTGCTGGACGACAAGTGGCAATGGGGTTGGTATAACATCCTGTTACACATATCCAAATCCAAGTAATCAAATATTTAAAGATAATTTTGGTGAATATATTTTTGCTGGCAGTGGGTGTCCATATCAAAATTAACTCAAAAGGGAATATATAATATGTCAAAATCTATGCAAAAACAAATTAGTGTTATTGAGATAGATTCACGTGATGTGCGGTATCAAAGTGGCATTGCAACATATTTTAATGTCTTGCGGGATGGTATGCCAGAAAATATATCAACATATAATATCGTATTCTATCGTTCACCGGAATTCAAAGATGTTCGAATCACCGATACAGATGATGAATTGCAAATATTTCATCCAGTGAATTATCCGTTTCATACATTGTTTGATGCGGTTATAGCTATGATTTGGCCTAAGATAAAATCAATGCCAAACCTGATTGTAAAAAGTGATTGTTTGTCGTGTGAAGGTTTGGCCTATATGATAAAAAGTCGTATATATTGCAAGACGATTGGTGTTTTGCATTGTCAGCCACAAATTAACAGTGCATCGGGATTTGTGCCGGCCGACCCGTATTTTAATATGGACTATATAATATTGGTGGGTGACAATGGTCGCAGATATATAGACTATTGGAAATGTGCACGTCCGTTTAGTGTTATATACAATGGTGTAGAAAAGCCTAAGCTAAAATCAAAGCATCCCAATGATGGTGTGTTTCGTTTTATATTTGCAAATGGATGGTCCCCGCACAAAGGGTTTGAAAAAATTATTCCGGTAATTCGTCGCATTGCAAAAAAACATAAAATAGAGGTTTATGTATTGGGTGGCTGGATGCGCGAGACAGAAGCCCTGTTTGAAGAAATTGCAGACCTGCCAATTATTCGTGTTGGGTTGTTGGATAATGTGGATGAAATCGCAAGATATTATGAAATGGCGGATTGTGCCTTGTTTGCATCCAGGACCGAGGCCTGTTCGTTTGCAGGAATAGAAGCAATGGCGTATAGCTTGCCAATTGTATCAACAAATGAAAATGCGATGGTTGAAATGTTTGGCGCGGCGGCATTGTATGCCGATATGACTGCAAATCATGAAATAAATTTAAATCAATATGAACGGCATATGTTGCGTATAATAGAAAATCGTGCCGTACGCATAAAACAGGGGGCAATTGGATATTCGAGATTTATATCGCGCTATACACGTAAACGTATGTTGGATGATACGATAAAAATATATCGGTCTTTGGTTGAATAGTTATATGGTATGTGACGGAAAGATATTGTGTTTTTTCTTTACTTGTTTTTGTGCATTGGCTACAATTTATGTTGAATCAACAGGGATGTTGGCTCAGGGACGTCAGAAATCCCGTAATTAAGCGGCATGCAATGCATGTTGAATCCGACTGAAACTGTCGGCGCGCATAGGCGCCGTTGTTTTACTTGCCCGACTGGTATTTTGGTCGGGGATCCGATGACTATACAACAGGCATTGCCAAAGGTCATCGGGGTCATTCTTAATTATGATTTTCTGAAATCCCCGACCGCCAATTTCTGGCGGTTTGTTCGTAATTTGGCCAATTTTGGCACGAAACAAAAGGGAGTACAGAAATGAAAATATATTCATATTTATTGTTTGTAATGGGGGCATTTGCAGCAGTCACAGTCGTTAATGTGGCAAATGCAGCAGAGGCTTTATTTTGCACAACCGCGGAATCGTTTACAAGCAGGTGCGTTTCTGGACAGTATTGTTGTCCGAACGATAATTATAAGGTGATACGTTCGTGTCCAGATGGCTGGCAACTAAGTGGCAGCACGTGTTCACGTGCCAGCACAACAGGCAGTGACGCAAACGGCAATTATACAGTGGAATATACGTCGTGTGATGCACTGGAAGTGCGGCAGACTTGTTGTGATGTTAAAACAAATTTATCAACAATAGAATCTGCAAAATGTTTAAGTTGTCTGGGCGCTATATTGTGATGTGTTGATTTACTTTAAACTTTCTGCAGCGGTTCGGGCCAAGGTGTCAACGCGTTCGTTGAACTCTTCGCCGGCGTGGCCCTTGACCCAAACCCAATGAATTTTTGTTTTTTGGGCTAGTTCATCTAACTGTTGCCACAGGTCTTGATTTTTGACAGGTTTATTCGTTCGTGTGCGCCAATTGTTGCGTTTCCAATTGTGCATCCAGGATTCCATACCTTCTTTGACATATTTACTGTCTGTGTGCAATTCCACATCTGTATGACGATGGGCCGCGCGTAATGCACGTATTACCGCCATCAGTTCCATACGATTGTTTGTAGTATCTTTTTCGCATCCTGAACGTTCGGCAATATTCGTGCCATCTGTTGCAATAAATCCCCATCCACCGGGCCCTGGATTACCTAAACAAGAACCATCTGTCCAAATTTTTATCATTTTTTTACATGCCTTTTTATGGTATAATATTATACCATGAGATACACATCAAAACAATTAAAAGAAATGTCAAATTCTGTGCGCAGCAATGCTTTGCGTGCGGTGCGTTCTGCGATGTCTGGGCATATTGGTATCGTGCTGGATGGGGCGGATATCGTGACAACGATTTTTGCGAATTTCTTGCGTCGTGGTCGTGACAGATTTGTTTTGTCTGCGGGGCATGGCAGTGCGTTATTATATTCTGTATTAAAGTTGGCCGGATATGACATCGGTGAAATGGAAATGTTTCGTAAAATTGGTGGACTGCCGGGGCATCCAGAGTTTGGTATTGATGGTGTTTCTGCAACCACAGGGCCACTGGGGCAGGGTGTCGGAAATGCAGTTGGTATTGCACTGGCTGAAAAGATAAAAAAATCAGACGGTATGGTTTATTGTCTGTGTGGTGATGGCGATTTGATGGAAGGTGTCGCCCAAGAATCAATCGCATTTGCAGGAATTTATAAATTAAATAATCTGGTATTGCTGTGGGATGATAATAGAATCAGTATTGATGGTGCGGCTTTGACTGATATTGATGTGCCTATGCGGATGCGTGCGGCGGGTTGGCGTGTTATAACGGTTAATGGCGATGATTTCGGTGCAATAAATCGCGCGTTATCGCGGTGCGCGGCATCAAAAAATCCGACATTTATTCAGTGCAAGACATTAATTGGTCGTGGTTCGTCTGTTGCGGGTACAGCGCGTGCACATGGATTGGCATTAGGGGCGGCCGAGTTAGATTCGTTAATAGCAAAATATACGTCGCCACGCGGCGCACAATTATGGGCGGATGTGGCGCGTGATGCGCCGGCTAAATATATTCAAAATCCGTTAGATGTTGCGTTGCAAAATGTTGATATGCCGCCTGTCGCGGGCAGTGTGTCAACGCGTGAATTGTCCGGGATTTATTTGGATAAGCTGATTTCAGCAGGTGTGCGTCTAATTGGGGGCAGTGCGGATTTATCGTCCAGTACAAATGTGCGTGTGTGCCCGCATGTTGATGTTGCGCCTGGCAAGTTTTCGGGGAACTTTATAAATTATGGTGTTCGTGAACATGCAATGGGCGCGATTATGAACGGGTTGGCCTATGCGGGATTGCGACCGTATGGTTCAACATTCTTGGCATTTTCTGATTACTTACGCCCCAGTATTCGTCTGGCGGCATTATCAAAATTGCCGGTTATTTATGTGTTTACGCACGACAGCATCGCCGTTGGAGAAGATGGCCCCACCCATCAGCCGGTTGAACAGTTGGCGTCATTGCGATTAATACCAAATCTGAATGTATTTCGTCCATGCAATGGGGCCGAGGTTGCAGCCGCATGGCGCATGGCGATTCAAAGCACGGACAGGCCATCCTGTATAATTTTATCGCGTCAAAAAATAAAACAAATTCAAACACCGCGTATGCGTATTGCGGATATTTCGCATGGTGGGTATATTATTCAACCAGCGCGTGGTGGCAAAGTCACGGCAACAATTATTGCGACAGGCAGCGAGGTTCCGCTGGCGGTTTCTGTCGCGGAAAAATTGGGACCATCTGTTCAGGTGGCAAGTTTTCCAGATGTCGCCGTGTTTTGTGCACAGTCTGCATTATATAAGCGCAAGATTTTGCGTGGCAAGTTAATCGCGATAGAGGCATCAAACCCTGCACCCTGGTTTTCAATTGCGGATATTGTATTTGGAATTGATGATTTTGGTATGTCGGGGCCGGGTGATGCGGTGTATTCGGCATACGGATTTGATGCAGATGCGATTGCGTCTGAAATAAAGGGCTATATTGGTGGCGGGCGTCGTGTCTGATTATGTGTTTGTTTCGTCCAGTGGCGAGAATATTCCGATTATAATCGATTCGCGGCGCGGAATGCGAAACATTACGCTGCGGCCTAAAACGCGCCCGCCGCGTGAAATTCATATATCAAAGCCGTGGCTGGTACCAACATCGTCGGCATTGCGATTCGTTGAATCAAAGCGACGTTGGATTGAACGTATTTTTGCAAACGCACCGCAAAAGAAGCGTATTTCATCGGGTGATGTAATTGAATTTTTGGGACAAACCGTTCAAATTTTGCATAATCCAGACTTGCGCGCGAATAGGTTTGTTGTATGTGACGATGGTACGTGTGTATTGATGGTTGGGGGTGATGTGTCAATGCTGGAACGGCGTGTCCGTGATTTTATAAAGGCAGAGTTTTTGAAATCCGTAAAACAAATGATTCGTACTGCGCCACGTGAATTTTGGCCACAGCGAATCGCAATTCGTGATACAACGTCCCGTTGGGGCAGTTGTTCAACATCCGGCACAATGTCGTTTTCGTGGCGATTGGCGTTTGCGCCGATGGACGTTATGCGCTATGTCGTTATGCACGAATTGGCGCATACGCGCCATATGGACCATTCGCCGGCGTTCTGGGCGACGGTTGCCGAACTCTATGGATTTGGGGTTGAACGTGCCAAACGATGGTTGACACAACACGGCGCGGAATTACATCAATATTTCTGATTGTAAATCTGATTTTTATCAATTATGATGTGTGGGTACGAATGGTTTGTTCGTATGGGGTGTCGAAACCCGTGAAACTAGCGGTCAATTATGACTGAAAAATATCTCCAACCACGGTGGGTTGGAGGGCTTGCGAATATATTGAATAAGCAGCACTATTCTAGTTTATAGTTTCGAACCTCCAGCCACTAAGATTTTTCTGGTGGTTTTTTGTTTAAACAAAAATAGGAGAAAAACTATGAAAAAACTTATCATAACATCTGTTGCCGCGTTGGCGGTCATTGGTTCAGCAAACGCCAGTACATATTTGAACTGGGATTCTTATAATCCTGATACAAATCCTGGTGGTATGAAGGAAGCAACTGATGCAAATGCGCATCATAATTTTAGTTTAATTCAAGGTGCAATTAATAATAATGCGGCTGAATTTGATCAGGTACATCAGGTTATCAGTGATTGGAATCAATTATTCTTTGGTGAAAATGGTGATATGACAGACGGTTTGTTCTATTCTTATTATCGCAAGGATGGTGGAATTCAAAAACGTTTGGCGGCCTTAGAAAATGGCACAATTGCAGATGATATGGTGGCAGGTTTTGGTCAGTTGAGTCATGAAATCAACAAAGTTTCCAAAGAATTGTCTGCCGGTGTTGCAAATGTTGCGGCGTTGTCTGCGGTTGCAGTGTCTGATGTAAAGCAGGGCGAGGTGTCGTTCGGTGGTGGTTATGGTTATCATAATTCGCAATCGGCGGTTGCATTTGGTACAGCGGTTGGTTTGACTGATAATTGGTCGATGAATGCAGGTGTTGGATTCAATGACTATGATGTGACGGTTCGTGCCGGAACGAATGTAAAATTCAAACTGTTTTAATTTATTATAAATGGTTGATTGGGTGTTGCAATTGTGCGACACCCTTTTTAACTTGAAATTTTTGTCAATATATATTATGATAACCGTGTGAAAAATATATTGATTTTCTTTCATGTATTGCATCACGCCCATTGTGGCGGTTGTTTATAGCGTATTTTTATTAAATATAAATTGGCATTAATTTGTCGTCGCTTTCATATCATAAAAATAGGATTAAAAAATGGACCTTAAACCAACGAAACCATTATCAGGATTTATAGAATTGTTGCCCGCACAGCAGCGGTGCTTTGACGTATGTGCGTCGCGTATGTTGCACGTGTTGCGGACGGCTGGGTTTTCAAATCTGGATTTGCCAGCAATTGAACGTGCCGAAGTTTTAACTGACAAAGATAATTGGGATGAAATTGAAACCCAGATGTTCTTGTTTCAAAAGGGCGATACAAAAATGGGCTTGCGTTATGATGGAACGGTTGGTTTGTCGCGATATGTCGCAGGGCATCTGAATGATTTGACGTTCCCGTTCCGTGCGTCGCAATTTTCAAAACGCTATCGTGGTGAACGTGCCCAGCGTGGACGCTATCGCGAATTTTATCAGATGGATTTGGATATTATGGGGATAAATAATTTATCCACAAACTATGATGCCGAAATTATTTCTGTGATTGGGCGTGCATTGGGTTCATGTCGTGAATTTATCGGTGAAAATCAGGTTCGTGTTGGTTCGCGTCCGTTTTGGGATGCATTATTTGACTATCTGAATTTGAATGCGGAACAAAAGAAAAATGTTTTTGTTCTGATTGATAAACGTGACAAAATGGGTGATGAAGACTTTGCCGAAGGTCTGCGTGACACGTTAAATAACGAAAATCAGGAAAGTGAAATTAAGTCTGTATTTACAGATGGATATACTAAATTTTTAAACAAATCAGACAGGTTGGATTCTGCAATTTCTGAATTGGCGGATTTTATGAAGACATTAGAAATGTTTGGTGTAAAAAATGCTGAAATTGATTTATCAATTACGCGTGGTTTGGCATATTACACCGGTTTGGTATTTGAATTTAAATTATTAAGTCATCCGGAATTGGGTACTGCGGCCGGTGGTGGTCGCTATGCGGATTTGGCGGGTAAATTCAGCAAGACAAAAATTATCGGCGTTGGTGCGGCAATTGGCTTTTCGCGTATATTTGTTGCGTTACTGGAATCGGGGGCGATTGATTTATCACAGTTTGAAAATGCAATTGATGTGGTTGTATTGGTTATGGGTGGTGAAAATCTGGCCTATGCAATGGGTGTGGTAAATGCGTTGCGTAATGAAAATATTGCGACCAGTGTGTATTTGGATGCAGATAAAAAGTTTAAAAATCAGATTGAATACGCAGATAAAATAAAGGCAAAATACAGTATAATAATTGGCACAGATGAAGTAAAAAATCAGGTTTTGTCTGTGAAAGATATGACGTCTGGTAATCAGCAAAATTTATCTGTGGCGGATGCGATAAATTTATTAAAAACGGTAAAATAAAATGATTATTGAACAGAAATTAAAAGATATACAAACACACGCGGCGGAAATAGAAGCTCAGATGAATTCTGGTTCGGCAACAGGGGCCGAATTGACCAAATTGGCGCGTGAATATTCACGGTTGTCGGAAATATTGCCATTGATAAAGGAATATTTTCAAACAACCCAGGGTGTCGCGGATGCGATGGAAATGCAAAATGACCCGGAATTAAAGTCTATTGCAGCCGAGCAATTGGCGGAATTAAATCATGCGTTGCCGGAAATTGAACGCAAACTGCAAATCGCATTATTGCCACGTGACGATGCGGATGATAACAGTGTAATTATGGAAATTCGCGCCGGTGTCGGTGGCGAAGAATCTGCACTGTTTGCGGGTGATTTGTTTAATCAGTATAAGTCTTATGCTTTGCGTCAAGGTTGGAAGATAGAGATTATTGAAGAAAATGCGACGTCTTTGCGTGGGTACAAGGAAGTCGTATTTAAAATTGATGGTGCCGGTGCGTATGGTCGTATGAAATTCGAATCAGGAATTCATCGTGTTCAGCGTGTTCCTGAAACCGAGGCTGGTGGTCGTATCCATACCAGTGCAGCGTCGGTTGCCGTTATGCCAGAGGCACAGGATATCGATGTCGTAATTGATGACAAGGATATCAGAATTGATATATTCCGTGCGTCTGGTGCCGGTGGTCAGCATGTTAATAAAACAGATAGTGCGATACGTATCACGCACTTTCCAACCGGTATTGTAGTCACGTGCCAAAATGAACGCAGTCAGATTCAAAACAAGGCAACGGCGATGGCAGTGTTGCGTTCAAAGTTGTATGAAAAGCAACGCAGTGAACAAATGAACGCATCTAATGCGTCGCGTCGTTCTATGGTTGGCAGTGGTGATCGCAGTGAAAAGATTCGTACCTATAATTTCCCAGAACAGCGCGTGACAGACCATCGTATCAAATTAACCCTGTATAAATTGGATGATATTTTGGCAGGTGGCACAGGTTTGGATGAAATGATTGATGCGTTAATCGCTGCCGACCAATTGGAACAATTGGCAAATATGGAATAGGGCGCATTACGTTGTTTCGACACTGCCGCTGGGCGGTGTTTTTTTGTTTGAAATAATAGCGTGTTCGGTATATAATCAAAATGTTGCCAGGTGTTCTGGTAATGGGGTGTGACGACCTCTGTGCTAGCGTCGGAATATAATCTTGTGGCGCGTTGGGGCGCCGATTTTTTATGTTCGATGATGTGTCTCCTGACTTTTGTGGTCAGGAGGGCTGTGAATATATTGAATAAGCACACAATTCTAGCAATTGTCGTCAACCTCCTGACCGTCAAGAAATGACGGTTTTTTATAAAAACAGGAGATTGATAAATGAAAAACTTTATTATTGGGATTGGCGTTGCGACGATTGCGGTGACGCCGTGCGTGCATGCAAAAACATGTTCTGAATACGGTGTGACAGTTGGTGTGGTATGTGGTAGTGGTGCAACAAGTGTTTTGCCGCCGCATACCGCATGCATTGATAAGACGACGTGTTATAATACAGAATGTTCGACGGGGTGTTATTGTATTCCTGATTCCAGTTATTGTCCCAGTTCTGGTTCAACGACAACGTCGTGTTCGGGGAAAATAACGTGGGGTGCGGCGTCGTCGGGTTTGGAGGTGGGGTTGTGCTCAAATAATGTGACGGTATATCGGTGTGCGCAGGGGTATTATTATGCAATTGCAACGTCGGGTGGGGCGCCGCGCCCGCCGCGTCCGGGTGAAGAATATGTTAGTCGCGAGATAGATTGTGTTCGTTGTCCGCAGATGGGGCAAACCGCAGAAGATGTATCTGGGGACCGGCCTGTCAGGCCGCCGCGGCCCGGCAGTACGGCATCTACGAATCCTGGGGCGGGTTTGTATGAGCTTGTTCAATGTTATATTCCGATGAATTCGGATGTGTTGGATGATACAGGTGTGTATCAGTTTAAGGATGAGAATTGTTTTTATACCAAGGTACAAACTGATGCTGATGATTAAAAAATCCCACATTTGTGGGATTTTTTTTGTTTTAAAATATATATTTAAAACTGGTGCCGCCGTTCCAACCCGTGCGTCCGCCATCGCGGCGACCGATGTGCAATGCGACGTTAAATCGGTCGATTGATTTTACAACACTGATACCGTATTCTGTGTAATTGTCTGATTTCAGGTCAATGGTATCGATATCGTTAATTTGCGCGTCACCACCGTGTGTCCATCCGGCAACATATCGTACCCCGGCCGTACCAAACCATCCAGCGCCAATGTATTTAATTGCGCGTATGCCCGGTGTTATTTCGATGTGGGTTAGGTTTGTGTTTGATATCGCTTCGTTTTGATATGTATAGTCGTCTGATTTTACCCATGTGGCGCCAATGTATATTTCTGGCTGTAATGTTAATGTGTTATCAATTGCGATGTTGTATGCGCCGTGTGCCATCCCGCCGACCCATGTGTTTGTATAGTCGACGTCGCCGTATCCGGTTTCAATGCTGTTAAACATTGTGCCGACGTTTACGGTGGCGGATATATTAAAATTGTAAATATTATATCCAGAATATACGCCGATGTGGCCGCCTTGTTCATTTATTTTGAATGTCGAATTTTTTTGTTCGCCGCCTGCATAACCGCCGTATACGCCCCACTGGGATATTCCGTTGCCAATTTGTATGTGGCCGCCGGCCAAGGCTATGCTAACGACATCATAATCAGAATCAATTTGTCCTAAATTATTAAAATGCGCATTGTCGTCAAAGTGTTGCCAGTTGGCGAATAAACTGTTGAATTCTGGGATTGCAATATCGCCGCCGTTGTGGCCGTGTGTGTTATATGCGGTGCCGTCATCGTTAAATTCGCCATAAATTGGCATTTGACCGTATTTCGTGGTGTCGGTGTTATGGGTATCTGGTGTCTGGGGGGCGGCGATATTTAAATGTGCGCGATTGCCCAAGGCGGCCGCCATGGTACCTTCAAAAGTTTCGATTGCGTTTGTTGCCAGTGAATGCTGTATCGCCGCAATGTTTCGGGTTGATATACTGTTTGCATATGGTGTGATTGCGCGTGCATTATTTGTGGCAAATGCGGTAATAAATACGGACAGTGCAATCAAATGTGTGTGTTTCATGATATTTTTCTCTCTCTCGGCTTTTTTATTTATATATGGACAGTATATCATATTTGCGTGTGTTTTGAAAATCTAAATTAAAAATCCCCGGTTTCGGGGATTGGTTTGTTTATCGTATCAAACCACCGTTCAGGTGTATTTGTTGACCGTTTATATAGCCGGCGTATTCCGATGCTAAAAATGCGGCCAGGTATGCGACTTCTTCGGGCTTGCCAAATCGGCGTGATGGTACCTGTTGGCGCATGGTGTCGCGGATTTTTGGATCCATTTTCTTTATCGCGTCGGTTTCAATTATGCCGGGTGCAATGCAGTTTGCGGTAATGCCACGTCGACCGTATTCTGTCGCGATGGATTTTGTGGCGGATGCCAGTGCGCCCTTGGATGCGGCATATCCGGACATGCCGGCGTCGCCCATGTATCCGGCGATTGATGTAATGGATATAATGCGGCCGTATCTGTTTTTCTGCATATATGGTACTGCGGCACGCATCAGGTTGTATGGCACGGTAAAGTTTACGTGCATGATTTTATTCATGTATGTCGGGTCTGACTTTAACAGCAGGCATCCGTCAACAATCCCCGCGTTATTAATCAGTATGTCCAGGCGGCCACATGCATCTATTGTGCGCTGAATCAGTGTTTTTTCGGCGTCAATTGCCGTCAAATCAAGCGGAATGCGTTCCGGCGCAGGTGCGGTGGATGAATTTGCGGTCAATTTTGTGTACAGTGCATCCAGTTTATCAATATTGCGTCCGGTCAGGACGACTTTGGCGCCTTGATTATAAAATTCGTTAACGATTGCACAGCCGATGCCGCCGGTTGCGCCGGTGACTAAAACAACACGTCCGTTTAAATTTAAATTCATGTGAATCATAATGTTTTACTCTATTGTTTGGTCTGTATATATTAATACAAAAAAGTAAAAAGTCTATATTTTTGTAGACAATGTCTTTTTTATTGTGTGGTGTTCTGGTTTTTATTAATATGTGTCTTGTTATGAGTGAAAAGCAAGAAAATTTACTGGACAGACCAATTGTTATGGTTGGACTGATGGGGGCGGGCAAGACCAGTGTGGGGCGTGCGTTGGCGCGTCGCTTGGGGATACCGTTTGTTGATTCTGACAAGGAAATTGAAACGGCCGCCGGGTGCAGTGTTGTTGATATTTTTGCGATGTATGGCGAACAGGAATTTCGTCGTGTGGAACAGCGTGTTATAAAACGCCTGTTAAATACGCCACCAAAGTTAAAAGTAATTTCGACGGGCGAAGGGGCGTTTATTACACCGGCAGTGCGCGAAATGCTGCAGGGCAGGGCCTTGACAATTTGGTTAAAGGCTGAACTGGAGTTGCTTGTTAAAAGAACAAATTTTCGTGATACGCGTCCGCAATTATTGCATGCCGATAGTCGAAAAATTCTGGCCCAATTAATTTCAGAACGGTACGATACGTATGCGTTGGCAGATATAACGGTTGAAACGTTGGACGAAAGTTTGCGCAAAACGCTGGGCAAGGTGCTAAATGCAATAGAAGAACATGTAAACAAAGGAGTAAAAGATGGCGAAAGGTAATATAATTAAAGATTTTAAGGCGTTTATAGAACGCGGCAGTGCGATAGACATGGCGGTTGGTATCATCGTTGGTGGTGTTATGACCAGTGTTGTCAATTCGCTGGTAAAAGATGTTTTGATGCCGCCGATAGGATTGCTGGTTGGTGGAATTGATTTTTCTGACTGGGCAATTGTTTTAAAGCAGGCGACAGATGGTACTGATGCGGTGACAATGAACATTGGATTGTTTTTGAATACGATTGTCAGTTTCTTGATAACAATGTTTGCGGTGTTCTGGGTTGTGAAAATCGTTGGCAAGGCGCGCAGTAAAAAGCCTGTGACGACACGTGCGTGTCCGTATTGTAAAACGTCGATTAATATTGCAGCGGTGAAGTGTCCGAATTGTTGTTCGGATGTCGAACCGGTTGCAGCGGCGGAAATAGAAGAAAGTGACTTGCAAAAAAGTCTGAAAGGATTGGGTAAAATGGCGACGGGCCAAATTTCTAAAATCAAAAAGATTACAAAGCATTAATTTGTATTTGTGATAAAATAATTGAGATTAAATATGGCACCGTTTGGTGTCATATTTTTTTATGAAAAATAAAAAAAGGTGGCCGGCCACCGATAGGGTTGTAAAAGTCGGAGTCGATATTGATGGTGGTATTAGTTTGTTTTTGTATGCTGTTTTTGATGTCGGGGCACGGTTATAAAAGGCGCATAATTTATATTATGTATAGTTTTATGTTCTGGCGGGGTGAAATGGTGTATAATTGTGTAATTTTTTTGTTGGTGTGTGTTTGTGTAAATTTGTTCAGAAATCAAATTGATAAAATTTATTTTTAATATTTGTTGTTAAGTTTTTTTTGATTGTTATTGTTTTGTTTGATATGTGGTGCGTGGTGTAAAAATATTTATGTTGTTAGATTTGCATGGTTTGTTGAGTGGCTGTTGTGGTTGTTGATGTTTGGTGATTGTTGTGTCGTGTGATTATTGTGTTTGTGTGATTGGATTGTTGGTTAAGTTGTGTTTGGTTTTGTTATGGTGGCCTGCTTTGGGTTCTTGGTTTGTGATGTGACAAAACTATACATAATTCTGAATAGGGGTGTTGTGTTATTGATTTTATTTATAAGTGTAATAACATTATGATAAAAATTACTTTTAAAGTAAAATAACATGTTTTTGTTGGTGTTGGCGGTCGTTGTTTTACCGTTAATATTGATTTTTAATATGACGCATATATAATAGTGTTTATGAGTACAAGATTAGATCAAGAATTAGTTTTGCGTGGATTTTATGTCAGTCGTGCCAAGGCGGCGGCGGCAATAAAGGCCGGTTTGGTTCGGGTTGATGGCGTGCCTGCGATAAAGGCCAGTCAATCCGTGTCTGATACGGATGTTATTGAAGGTATGGATTTGCCGTATGTTTCCGGCCGCGGCAGTTTAAAGTTGGCGCATGCCTTAAATACATTTGGTGTTAATCCGGCGGGATATAAATGTCTGGATGTTGGGGCCAGTACCGGCGGTTTTACAGAAGTGTTATTGTCCCGTGGTGCGGCGCATGTTGTCGCGGTGGATGTTGGTTCAAATCAGTTGGTTGATGATATTAAAAATGATGTCCGGGTGACGTCGCTGGAACAGACGGATATTCGTGCCCTGCCCCCGGAATCCGGGATTGATTTAATTGTTGTGGATGTTTCGTTTGTGTCGCTGACGAATATTGCAGGTGTGTTAGTGGCATGGCGTGCGCCGAAAATAATTGCATTGATAAAACCACAGTTTGAGGTGTCACGTGAAATTGCCGCCCGCTATAATGGGGTTATAAAATCAGATGAGTTGCGTCGTGATGCAATTTGTCGGGTTGAAAAATGTTTTGCGGATTTTGGATATATGTCAAATGGTGTGATAGAGTCGCCAATTCGTGGTGGTAGTGGCAATATAGAATTTTTAGTGTGTTTTCAAAAATAACGTAAAAACAAATTGGTTTTTTGTGTGTGTAAAGTTGTGTGACAATTTGATTTTCGTGCTTTGTTTATCTTTGCTGACGCTTTGTCACTCCTGCGCTAGGCAGGAGTGGGACTATTAAATTATTTCCTGCGGAGCACTGGATGCCGGCCTGCGCCGGTATGACGACAAGAGAGAACATCGGGTGTTTTTCCTATCTCTCTCTTGTCATTGCGAGCCTGTTAGGGTGTGGCAATCCAGAAAAGTACACTGGGGTTAAAGTCCATGCCCCATCCACCGTCCCTGTGGCGGGGCCAGAGATAATCAGAGATGAAAATAAACCGTGTTATAAAGTTTCAATGCCACCAATAATTGTGAAGCTGTCGTTATCATAATAACAATCTTCGGTAAAATGGTATGTGCCACTGGTGCTGGATATGGGTGTATTCGCCGGGATATAGCAATTGGTGATTGTGGACATAACAATAACAGTGTCGCCAAGACTTAAATTGACGTCGGTTGTGCCGTATACAGTATTGGTGAGTTTTGGGCAACGTGTGCAGCCACTGGTACCATCTGTGCTGCGACCATAATAGCCGGGTGCGCACATGTATTTTGTTGATGTGACGCTGCATGTGCCAGAACAACTGCAACTGCGGATTTTTTTGCTTAGGTATCCATTGGTGCCGGTGGCGGTGTATGCTGTGTCGCTGGCGCAATCGGTGCATGTCTTGCAACATTGTTTTGCGGTGTCGCTGCTGAGGCAGCCACTTCCGGGGACAATATCGCTGATGCTGACGTCTTTCAGTTCATATCCCGATGGGCATGATGCGCAACTGAATATTCTGTATGATGTTTCTGTGGCTGAGTTTTTATAGCATACGGCTGAATAATTGGTTGTATAACATAGGTTGGTTGTGTATGCGTCGCTACTGCCGCATGTGGTTTTTGTGCAGGTTGCTGTTGGTGATACTACGCTGACGGCAGCAACTGATGCGTGCGTTTGCAGCATTGCAGTGGCAATGGCAAGCATGGTTATTATTGGTTTCATTTGTTCGGTCTCCTGTTTTTCGAAATGAAAAACCACCCAAAGCATGAGTGGTCAGGAGGTTCAGAACAATCTCGTGAATTGTGTGCTTATTCTGCGCGAGTTGCGCATTATTCACAGCCCTCCTGACCATGGGTCAGGAGATACATCATCGTAATATAAAAAATAGCGCATCACAGCGCCATAAGTATATATTCCGACGCACGAGCACGGGTTCTGACACCCCATCGGCGGAACACCCGTCGACGTTGGTATTATATAATGAGTGGTGTATAATTACAAATAAAAAATCCAGATTGGTTTGTTTGTGATTTTGTTCTGGTTGAATATAGGCTTAAAACCATCCATAATTAAAAAAGGTGGTGGTTCTAAACTGTATACTGTGAGACAGCGTCGTTTATTCGACATATTCACGACCCACCACCTACTTTCGTAGATGAAGGGGGTTTTTTTGTCCCCGCGGACACACAGTATTTGGGTTTAGCGCCCGGAAGACAGGACATAACCTGTGCTTGTGGTCATATAATAAATCAAAAATAGTCTGTAAATCAAGGATTTTTATCGGGTTGTTGGTGCGCATGCGTACAAAATTCTTTACTTTATTGGGGGGCGTGTATAAAATTATACGAAAAACAAGGGATATATAACAATGGCAGATAATATCGATAAAATTCATGCACGTGAATCTAAATGGCAAAAACGTTGGCAGGATGCGGGTGTTTTTACACCAAAAAATGACGGGGTAAAAACGCCGTTCTATGTGTTGGCGGAATTTCCATTTCCATCGGGGACGGGGCTGCATGGCGGGCACATGTTGAATTATACCGGGTGCGATGTTATGGCGCGTTTTATGCGTATGCGTGGGTATGATGTGTTGTTCCCATTGGGGTTTGATTCATTGGGTATTTCTGCAGAAAACTATGCAACCAAAATCGGCCAGCATCCATCGGTTGTTGTGCGCGATTTGGCCAAAAAGTTTACAAAAAATATGTTGGATATGGGTTGGTCTATTGATTTAAAGTCCCAGGTCGCAACATCTGACCCGGAATTTATAAAGTGGACCCAGTGGATGTTTATCCAGTTCTTTAAGGCGGGACTGGCATATAAATCAATGTTGCCGATGAATTGGTGTCCGCATTGTCGTACGACACTGACAAACGAAGAATTGGAAGATTGCAAGTGTAATCGTTGTCACGGTGATGTTGAAATACGTGAAAAAATGCAATGGAACTTGGCGATTACAAAATATGCGCAGCGTATGCTGGATGATTTGGCATTGGTTGACTATCCTGAAAAAGTTAAACGTGACCAGGCAAATTGGATTGGGCGTTCAACGGGGGCCGATATTGATTTCCGTGTTGGTGATGATGTAATGACTGTTTATACCACGCGTCCTGATACAATATTTGGTGCGACGTTCTGTGCAATTGCGCCGGAACATAAATTGGTGGCCAAATGGTTAGATGATGGTCGTATTACAAATGCCGATGCGGTGCGTGAATATATTAAACAAGCGGCGGCCAAATCTGAAATTGACCGAACAGATGTCACCAAAGAAAAGACAGGTGTTCAGTTAGAAGGTATTATGGCAACAAATCCGTATACCGGTAAACAGATTCCGATTTTTGTTGCGGACTATGTCTTGGCAAACTATGCCCAGGGTACGATTATGGCGGTGCCGGCGCACGATGGTCGTGACTGGGACTTTGCCAAGAAATATAATTTGGAAATTATCCCAGTGTTGGCAGGTGGTACGTCTGACGCCGTCTGGGAAGGTGATGGTGCACATATTAATTCTGGATTTATGGATGGGATGAACAAGGCGGATGCAATCGCGGCCGCAATTGAATATGGTGAACGTGGTGGATTTGCACGACCAAAGACACGTTTTCGTATGGGTGACTGGGGATTTTCGCGCCAGATGTACTGGGGTGAACCAATTCCGTTGGTCTATTGTGAAAAATGCGGATGGGTGCCGGTGCCTGAATCTGAATTACCATTGATGCAGCCGTATATGGCGGATTTTCGCCCAACCGAAGATGGTGAATCACCATTGGCGCGTGCAACAGATTGGGTGAATACCACCTGTCCCCACTGTGGTGGTGCGGCGCGGCGTGAAACGGATACTATGCCGCAATGGGCGGGTTCATCATGGTACTATATGCGGTATTTAGATCCAAAAAATGATTCTGAATTCTGTTCGCGTGAACAGATGGAACGTTGGATACCGGTTCATCACTATAATGGTGGTAATGAACATAATACACGTCATTTGATTTATTCACGTTTTTGGTACAAGGCGTTGTATGATTTGGGGTATGTGACCACGCCAGAACCGTACAAGAAAAGAACAACAAATGGCTTGTTGATGGGGTCTGACGGTAAAAAGATGTCTAAATCTGCCGGAAATGGTTTCCAGGTTGATGAAAAAGTTGCAGAAGTTGGTGCCGATGCCGCGCGTACAACCGTGTTGTCACTGGGGCCATGGGATTCAAATGTTAATTGGTCCGAAGGTGCATTGGCCGGTGTTCAACGTTTCTTGAAACGTGTTGAGAATATGTCAGATAATTTGTCGGATGCACCGATGACCACAGAACAAGAACGATTGATGCATCAATTAATTGCAGATGTGACGGAACGTATTGAAAATATGCGGTACAATACGGCGATTTCTGCGATGATGGAATATTTGAACGCATTTGGCAATACTATGCCCCGCCCTGCGTATGTGGCATTGATACAGTGTTTAAACCCGTTTGCACCGCATTTGACCGAAGAAATGTGGGAAAAGTTAGGTAATACGGAAATGTTGGTTCTGTCATCGTGGCCGACGTTTGATGTTGCAAAATTGGCCAAGACATCTATGACAGTGGTTGTTGCGGTTAATGGAAAACGCGCAGCAGATTTTGTGGTTCCTGTTGAGGTATCAGAGGCTGAAATCGTGGATGCGGCAAAAAATGCAGCGGCAAAGAAATTGGCAGATGCACAAATTATAAAAACAATTGTTGTTCCTGGCAAAATGGTGAACTTTGTTGTGAAAAAGTAAAGAAAGGCCCCTTTTGGGGCTTTTTTTGTGGGTTAAAAAATGCAAGAGAATAAAAATAAATATAAATTGACGCCAACGCAATATCGGCGTATAAAAGAATTAAGACAGATGAGTCCCGCTGAATATGATTCAATATGCAAGCGGTGCGGAACATGCTGTCTGATAAAATGGCGAATCCAATTTTCTGATGAGTGGGGACCGTTGGGGGCGCGTAAAAATGATACGGCATATTTGCGATGTTGCTGTGAAAATTTGGATATAAACACGCATGAGTGTCGTGTGTATGGTGGTCGTTTGGGCACGTCAAACTGTCACAAGGTGACAATAAACACAATTCTGGCGGATGATTTGTTACCTGCATCATGCGGATATGTTGAATATGTATTTGGGCCTGCACGATTCCCAGCCAAGCCAGATTGGTCAGAAATTAAACCGATTTCTGATTCTGCGGCTGATAATATGACCACCGCCCAGGCAGAACGCGCAATGATTTCTGAATCAGTATTATGGGCACGTTATTATCAGAAAATGAAATAAAAGAAATGCCACCAAATGGTGGCATTTCTTTTATGATATTTTTTCAATGCGTCTGATGCGCCGTTCAACGTTGTCAAATGGGCTTTCCAGAAATGTTTGTGTGCACAGAAATGCAACTTCTATATCTATATCATCGGCAGCCAGTGTCAGTACGTTTATGTCATCGTGAAATCGGTCATCGCGTGCCTGGGTCGGATTTTCACAACGTGATGCACGGATGTGACGATATCTGTTGGCGGCGATTTCCATGCCTGCGCCTGTGCCACAAATTAAAATGCCACGTGAATTTTTGTCGTCTTTCATTGCGTCGGCCAAATCTTTGGCTATGTCTGGAAAATCAACAGATGTATTTGGGTCGTCTGTGCCCAAATTCACAACAGTGTATCCAGCAGCGTTCAGCATTTCAATCAGGTATAATTTGACCCCTGCCCCACGGTGGTCTGCCGCAATGTAGACTTTTGATACGTTTTTGTTCATTTTTCCTTGTCCTTTCGTTTTGACAGTTTGCATTCCAATCCTGTGTTTCCTGTAATGTTTATTGTGCGGTATGATAAAACACCGGTCATTTGGGCGGCGCTGAACATGTTTGCCGTGTTTACAGTTGCCGGGCCATCCAATGTCCCGTGCAAAAACAGGTTGTTTGCGACAATTTTGCCAGTGACGATACCGCCACGACCTATTACAACAGTATCTGCCGTCACATCACCGACAATTGCACCGTGAATTTGAACGGTATGGTCGGTTTTTATGTTGCCCGTTAATTTGCATCCGGCACCAATAATGGTTGGGGATTGCTTTTCTTTTGCGTTCGTAAATGCCAGCATTTTAGTTCTCTTCCTTTACAAATTTTGATGGGTCAAATGGTGCGCCTTTGTACCGAATTTCATAGTGCAGATGTGGTCCCGTTGACCGGCCCGATGAACCGCCTAAACCCACAACTGTTCCCGGTCGCACCCAATCGCCGCGTGATACATTTATATGCGACAGATGTGCATATAATGTTGTAAAGCCCAATCCATGGTCAATTTCAACAGTTGTACCATATCCAACGCGTTCGCCGGCCGATACAACGCGTCCCGGGGCGACTGCCATTAATTCAGTGCCAATTTTACCTGCGAAATCGATACCGCGGTGTTGCTTTTGTTTGCCTGTAAATGGGTCTTTGCGTGGGCCATAGTTTGATGTGACACGCATATTTTTTATCGGTGCACCAATTGGTAACACTGTTTCCAGGCGCGATAATCCGGCCCATAATTCCAGGCTATCTGCCAGGCGCTGGTATTTTTCATCTAAATTGCGGTCAATGTCCAGTGGTGTAAATGCCGCACCAACAAATGGATTTGTGTATTTATTTGCACTGGCAATCAGGCCACGTTCATTTAATCCCAGGGCAATAATGCTGCTGTTTATTGTTTTTAGTTTTTTGCGCAATTCTTCTGTGTTTTCTGTGGTTAATTTTGATACTGCTTCAACAATCTGGGTGTCTGCGTCAATAATTGATTGAACAGATTCTATCATTTGAGTATTGCGCTTTTTTAACTCATCGTTTTCTGCGCGCGTCAATTCGTATTCAATCGATAAATCGGACAGTTTTGTATATTCTGGTGCGTATTCGTCATCGCTGAACATATCTGTTAATCGTGTGCGCAAGAAGTCTAATTCGCCCCATGTCTTTAACCGATTGTTCATCAATTCTTCTTTTTGTGCATCGGTCAGTTTTTCAGAGTTTAATATCTTGTCATCAATAACATTTAGATTTTTGGTTAGTTCATTATATTTAGCCAGATAAGTCTGCAAATCAGACATATGACGTGCGTGTGTTGCGCGTTCTGTTTCCAACTGATGTGTGCGTTTTTGCAGCAGTGGACGATGATATACAAACACGTATGTTGACCATGTTGCCCATATTATCAGCCCTATTTTGCCGCACCATTTTGTAAAACGCCAAAAACTGCTTTGTTGGAAAGTATAAACATTACCGCGTGGTGTATCCATGACGGTAAATTCACGTGGTGGGAATATGCGCACAATTACGCGCCATATTGCGCGAAAAGGCGATGTGATAAACGCCCACAATGATGTAAAATATCGTGTTATAAAATTTATCATAGTATGTTCAGTCTAGCCAATGCGGCGCCAATAGTCAAGCCATCACGCAAAACGGCATCTGTGTTCATTGATAGTCCGCGATGCATTGTCGCGCCGCCGCGTACGCCCACGCGGCCGCGTATCAGCACGCGTTCGGCAGTATTTTGTCTGCCAAACAGTGGTATTATATGTATGTCGCCACAACTGGGGGTCATTGCAGATATGACCTCTGGTACTGCTAATGCGTCTATAATTGTACAAAAGTATCCACGCGGGCGAACGCGCGCGACACATTTTTTTGTCCATGCCCCCAGGTCTGCGTTATGATGGGCGTTATGTATGGCGGGGGTTCCCTTGAAATATGGTGGGTTAGATACAACCAGGTCAAATGTTCGTGGTGTACGCCATGTTATTATATCTGTGTTGATTAGTTCGATTTGACGGTTGTTTTGTTCCGCATTTTGTGCGCAATCGGCCAACATCTGGGGACATATATCGATTGCGGTGGCTTTAATATCTGGGTGGTGTGCCATCAGGCACAGTGTCACACCGCCTGTGCCAACACCGACGTCTAATACAGTGTGTGCCGGACAGTCGGCTGCAAATGCCGCCAGCCATACTGCGTCCGATGTTGGATTGTATCGGCCACGGTGAATCTGAACGCGACCGCCCATCAGGGTAAAAATTTCTTGTTTTTGCGCCATACCTTTATATAATAATTCAACAAAATTAAAAGGCAAGTTTATGTTTGATGATGTGATTGTTGTAAAAAGTGCGGTTAGTGCATTTAATAATGCGGCCTTGATAGCGCCTGCGTTTCTGTGGCATGCGATATTGGCGATGCCCTTGTTTGTGTTGGTTTATTTTTGTGGCAATGTGTTCTTGGATAAGATTGGTTGGAACCGCAATAATATTATAAATAACAGTTCTGTGACTATGGTCGTTATGACATTTATATGGTTGGTTTTATTCGGTGGTAATTATGTCGTATTGCGTGACGGGGTGTCGGTTCTGCCGTTTGTGTCGGCGGTGATTTTGGGACTGTGCGGGATGTTCGTTGCCGCACGTACGCGTGATGTGAAATTGCCACGATGGAAAGATGCATCGCGTCGTATGCGTATGGCGATGATTGGGGCGATGGTGTTAATATTGCTGGCGGTTGGTGTGACCGACCTGCATGCGTGGTGGGGGCCAATATTGCAGATTGGGGCTGTTGTGTTTGGTGTTGTGGTGGGACGTCGTGGGCGTCGCACGTTGCCGGTGGTGTCGGGGGCGATTGTGATTATGACGATGGTTGTTGTTGCAGTTTTGATGCAACCAGAATATTTTCGTTTCGGACAATTGGGTAATTTAAGTGTGTTGCATATGTTGGCGATATTTGTGTTTGGGGCACTGGTTGCCGCATGTGTGGCGATAAACAATGTAAAACCGTGTTCACGAATTCATCGCAGTGCATATATTAAATTAAAGTGGATGGCGCGGTTTATTGTGGCGTTGGGATTGGTGTTGTTCTTTATGACAGAATCTGTGCCGGTGTTCTTGGGCACAGTGGTGGCGATGTTTGTATCATTTGCTATGTCGGTGTGGCATGCGAAAAAAGTATCTGAAAATTTAGGTTCTTGTTTGTTTGCGTTGACACTGGGGGCATTTGGTGTTCTGACCGCTATGCCGGTTATAACTGCATTGGGTATATTGTGTTGGATGCAGTTGCCATGTGCCAGTTTTGTCAGCGATATTCGCGAATTGTTATAATTGGTTATATTTATTGAATACCATTGATGGCCGTGGTGGTGTAGTATTTCATAAGAAATAATGAATATTAAAATATAGGCCTGTAATTATGACAAATATACATCCAACCGCAATAATTCATGACGGTGCCGTTATTGGTGCCGATTGCAAAATTGGGCCATACTGTATTGTTGGCTCAAACGTAGTACTGGGTGACCGCGTTGAACTGGTTTCACATGTGGTTATTGATGGCAAGACATCAATTGGTGATGATTCAATCGTGTATCCGTTTGCGGTACTGGGCGTGATGAGCCAGGACTTAAAATGGCAGGATGAAGATGCCATGACTGGGCTGCGCATTGGTAAACGTTGTCGTATCCGTGAATATGTGACGATACATTCTGGTACGCCTGCGTCTGATGGTACGGTTATTGGTGATGATTGCCAGATTATGGTTAATGCACACGTTGGCCACGATTGCAAGGTTGGCAACAGTGTTGTTATGTCAAACCTGGTTCAGGTTGCGGGTCACGTTGAAATTGAAGACTTTGCGATTTTATCTGGTGGCGTATGTGTGTTGCAGTTTGCGCGTATTGGACGCAATGCGTTTATTGGTGGTATGTCCGGCGTTGGAAATGATATTTTGCCATATGCGATATATGATGGTGCACGTGCAACATATCGTACGATTAATCGTGTGGGACTTATGCGTCATGGATTTACCAATGAAGATATGCATGCAATTCATTCCGTTTATAATGCGGTATTTCGTGGTACGGATGGCACGGTTGCAGATCGTGTTAACCGTATTCGCAAGGATGTAAAAAACAATAAATACGCGATGGATGCGATTGACTTTATCGAAAACCGTTCAAAGCGTGGAATTGGTACGTCAAACAATGCAGAATAAAAAAATCAAAGTATTTATTATCGCAGGCGAAGTGTCCGGCGATGTGTTGGGTGGGCGCATAATTGAACAAATGCGCGACGGTGCAGAATTTATCGGCGTTGGTGGTGAAAATATGATGGCGGCCGGTATGACCAGCCTGTTTCCGATGTCGGATTTGGCCGTCATGGGTGTATTAGAGGTTGTGGCCAATGCCCGTACATTAACGCGTCGTATGCGCCAGACGGCGGATGAAATAATCCGTACGCGCCCAGATATTGTTTTGACGATTGATGCACCCGGGTTTGCGCGTGGTGTTATAAAATTGGTAAAAAAATCGCGTAGTGGTCGCGATTTAATAAAACAAGGCTTGCGGTTTCATCACTTTGTTGCGCCCCAGGTTTGGGCATGGCGTCCGGGGCGTGCAAAAAAATACGCAAAAACATTTGATAAATTATATGCATTTTTTGATTTTGAAGTGCCCTATTTCACCAAATATGGTCTGTCAACGATTGCGGTTGGTCATCCGATTGCAGATAAATTAATTGGACGCTATCCAGATGCGGTGCCGTCTGAAAAGATTATAACCCTTATCCCCGGCAGCCGTATGAGCGAGGTAAAAAAATTATTACCCGTATTCCGACAGATTGTGGATATGATGGTTTCGTGCGGATATACCGGATATAAATTTGTAATGCCGACAGTTGAAACAACCAATGCATATTTGCGTGAACAGATTGACACGTGGCCGATAAAGCCAGAACTGGTGCCGGCGGCGCAGCGTTATGATTGGTATTCCAAAACTTATATTGCAATCGCGGCCAGTGGTACTGTATCCGCCGAATTGGCGATGATTCATATCCCTGCGATAATTATATATAAAATGAATCCGGTGACAACATGGTTGGTACGTCAGGTTATACGTACAAAATGGGTCTCACTGGTAAATGTATTATTACAGCGTACGGTGTATCCGGAATTCTTGGGGCCGGCGTCCACGGCGCAAAATGTTGTAAATGTGTTTTGTGAATTGTCGATTCCGTCTGTGCGTGAAAAAATGGTTGCACAATTGCGCGATGCAGACAAATTGTGGCGGCCGGGTGACCGTGGTGCCGTTGGTATTATTGCTGACGATATATATAAAACAATATGTAAATAATATTTTGAAGAAAATTAAAACCGCCAATATTTTGGCGGTTTGTTATATGAATTTTATTCCGTTAATGCCTGGGGCAGTTTGTTTGGAATTTCGCATTCGGTACCACTGACGCCCTTTGGACATACTTGTTTTGTATTCATATTGATGGTTTGTGTGCACCACTGGTCACGGGTCATGGTCTTGGTTGCCTGTGATACTGTGATACCTTTGGTGTTGCATGATGCATTCAGTGCATCGTTGCTGGTGTCTGAGCCTTCTGGTTGTGGTACAGGTAATCCGGCAACGCAAATCGGACTTTTGCCCCATTTGCTGCGTCGGCCACCGTTTTCCCAACAATAACATGCACCCCATGATTTGGTATCTACACTTAAACCATAGTCGCGTGGACACATATTTTCATCTTCGCCAATTCCATATTGGTCAACTAAATCTTTGTATGTGCCACCTTCGCTAAATTTTGCCACGCATATATCACCGTTGTCGTCGGTATCATATGAGCCCAATGGTAATATAAATTGCGGTTCTAGGAATCTGCCCTGTAAATTAGAGCACTGAATTGACAGCATATCAACAATCTGATAGTAGATTTCGGTGGCAACGCCGGTTGGACGCGGTTCGTGATGTGCTAATATTGTTATGTCTTTTCCTTCACCTTTTTCGTTCTCGATGTTTTTGGTTTCCAGTGTGCCATATCTGGCGATGCCGGATGTGTTCGCGTCGTTGATTTCAATTACATTGCCTTTGTCTGATGTGCTGGCCGACATTGTTGTATAATGCTTGTCAAATCCACCAAATACTTCTTCTACTTTATCTTTGCAAGAATCAATATCGGCCAATTGTTTCGCGCATTCTGATTTGTATGCTTTCTTAGTTTTTGCATCTGTATCTGTGGTAAAATCATACAGGGTCAGCCAATCCAAGGCACTGCCAGCAGTGAACAGGCCACTGTATGGATAATAAAAGTTTTGGTATCCCGTTCCGCCAAATTTATCAAAGCATTGTTTGGCCGCTGCGCGACATGCAGTTGTGCGGTCGATGTCTGTGCGGTTGTTGATATATTCTGTGATAATTTTGCCATCAAACATATTGTCACATGAATTCACATAGTTGCGGCACATTTCACTGTTTAATACGATTTTATCCGGTTGGATTACAATATCGCTGCCGTCGGTCAGGGCCTGCATTGCCTGGGTTAATCCGTTGTCTACGTTTGTATAGCATGATGATATAAAGTCAAAGCAACCCTGTTTGATTTCTGCAACCTTGGACTTTTGGGCATAGTATATGGCCAACAGTGCCCTGTCCAGATATTCAGCCCAGACGTCGTCTGCCAATTCCACGCATTTATCCAGTGCGGGTTCTGCGAATTTTTTTACACGCTTTTCAAAGTTTTGAACGAATTGGCGATTGTTCACCATTTTTGATAATTGTTGGTTGGCGGCATCAACATTATCACTGAACGTTAACAAGCGTTCCAGTTCATAGAACTTTTCAACACCGGTAATCGGTTTGCCCGTAGATATATCAATAAATTCACCATTATCCAGGCATTTGTGATAATTCGCGCCACATACTTCTTCGCTTAGTACGGCGGCCTCTACATTATTCAGGCATGTTGTGAAATCAGACGAATTATGGTTCTTGCGGTTTTCAACACGTGCCAGGTCCAGCATTGCACTGCCCTCGCGGACGGCAGATTTCATTTGCTTTTGTTTCGTTTCAATGGCGGTTTGAACAGTATTGCAATCCTGTTCAATTGCCATCAGGTATGCGGTTATTGCACGTTGCAGTGATGCGTCATTACAGTCACCACGTACGGCCTGGCGACACTGGGGGTATACGGCGGAATATAAATTTTTGCCGTTGTATGTGCCAATTATCTGGCCGGCATCAGCCGTGCCAAATGCATTTGCGGTATCAAATGATATGTTGATACTGTTCAGATCGGAATATTTCCCGCCAACCGATGCATCGTCGCCGCGTATAGAATTCATAATTGCCTGTAATAATGCCTTGGATGCGGATGAATCCGATGTTAATGTGCTTTCGCCTTCGGATGCACGCTTCATAGATGTGGCCTGGGCGGCAGTCATGCCAACGACATCCAGATTTTCTGTAAATGTTGTTAATTTTTCGCCGGCCTGTTGCAGGGTGTCAAATGCGTCATCTAAATCATATACCCTGTCGTTGCAAGAACACCGGCGGTAATTATCATTTTTCAGTTGGCAAAATTGATCCATACATGTGAAATATGCGGTTTTACAACGCTCGTAATCTGCACCGGTGCGTGTCTGACTCATTGCGGTGGCGCTGGTATCTGTTGCAGCGCGTGCGGTGGTGACGGGTGGGCGTGACGTGGTGGCACGTGCGGCAACAGATTTTAATGCCGTTGCGGCGCGTGATATTGTTGCACGTGCGCCAGTTTCAGATGTTGTTGTGCGTGATGATACAGTATTCGCAGTGCGTGCATTTGTACGTGCTGATGTGGTGCTGGCACGTTGTTGTGTGTTTTGTGTGCCAATTCGTGATGTTGTTGTGCGTTCAACTGGTTTTGTTGACACAACACGCTGGGTTGATGTGGTGCGCGAATTCGCCGTTCCATCACGCACGGCGGCGGTGGCGCCAGACGCGATAAATATAGAATATGCGATAAAAATCAGAATTCTGCTCATCTCTGATATTTAGTTTAGCAAATTACAGAAAATCAGGGCAAGGCAAAAATGCATCTGGTATGCATCATGATTTTATACCTGATGATGTTAGTGGTGCCCTGTGATATTGTTTTGAACAAAGGATTTCTAAATATGAATACATCACGATTGGCGGCGTTCAGTGATGGTTTGTTTGCCGTTATTATCACTATTATGGTGCTGGAACTACAGGCGCCCAGTGGTTGGACATTGGGGGCGCTGGTGCCACTGGTGCCGATATTTTTAAGTTATGTATTAAGTTTTGTTTATGGTGCGGTGTTCTGGGTGAATCACCGATATTTATTACAGGCCACACGACGGTTAAGTAATGGTGTTCTGTGGGCAAATTTGAACTTTCTGTTTTGGTTGTCACTGATACCGTTTTTTACTGCATGGGTAGATGAAAATCATTTTAATCCGGTGCCTGTTGCAGCGTATGGTGCGGTGTTGGTATGTGTATTTATGTCATATCGCATATTGGAATTAATCTTGTTGCGTATACATGATGCAGATGCGCCGATTGTGCGTGGTCTGCGTTCAGGCATACGTGAAAAAGCATCAATATTAATTTTAGTAGTCGCATCTTGCGTCGCATTTATTCATCCGTTAATATCAATGGTGATTTATATTGGTATTGCCGTATGGTGGGTGCGACCGTCAAAATCGCTGCGTCGTGCGATGGCGAAAATAGAATCCGACCAAACCACATCGAATAAATAATTTGAATTTTTCCCCTTGCAATAGATGGAAAGTTGATATAATATATGCACCGGTACTGCGGATATGGCGGAATTGGTAGACGCGCTAGTTTCAGGTACTAGTGGCAGCAATGCCTTGGAAGTTCGAGTCTTCTTATCCGCACCATGTTTTTTGAAAGAGTTTTGGGGTTGTAGCTCAGTTGATAGAGCGCTACGTTCGCATCGTAGAGGTCGTGGGTTTGAGTCCCATCAGCTCCACCAAAAATAAAACCGGCATTTGCCGGTTTTTTGTTTTGCTTAGTTATCTAGGTACCATTTGACTGTTTTTACAATGCCGGTGTCAAATGTTTCGTCTGCGTGCCAGCCGAGTTCTGTTTCTAGTTTTGTCGCATCAATTGCGTATCTGAAATCATGCCCTGCTCGGTCGGCAACAAATTCAATTTGGTCGGCGTATGGTTTGCCGTCGGCTCTTGGGCGCATTTCGTCCAATATTGCACATATTGTTTTTACAATAGTTATATTGTTGCGTTCATTGTGACCGCCAATATTATATGTTTCACCAGATTTTCCAGTATGGAATATCAAATCAATCGCCCGTGCATGGTCCAATACATATAACCAATCGCGCACATTTTCGCCACGTCCATAAATTGGTAATGGTTGGCCGGCCAGTGCCTTGGATATAATATGCGGAATTAATTTTTCATTATGCTGTTTCGGGCCATAGTTATTAGAGCAATTAGATGTTGTCACGTTCATGCCAAATGTATGGTGATATGCGCGTACGATAAAATCTGAACTGGCCTTGGATGCAGAATATGGACTGTTTGGGGCATATGGGGTTGTTTCGGTGAAAAATCCGTCATTTCCCAATGCGCCGTATACTTCGTCTGTTGAAATATGGTGGAAACGACAGTCTTCGTATCCTGGTTTTACACGGCCCGGGCCATCCATCCAGTGTTGACGTGCAACGTCAATCAGGTTAAATGTCCCCGCGATATTTGTCTGGATAAACGCGCCGGGATTCTTGATTGAATTGTCAACATGGCTTTCGGCGGCAAAGTGTATTACACCGCGTATATCATGTTCACAAAACAGTTTTTCAATCAATTCGCGGTCGCATATATCACCGTGGATAAATTTATAATTTGGCATATTTTCGCACTCTGCCAGATTATCCAGATTGCCGGCGTATGTTAATTTATCCAAATTTATTATATTGTATTCTGGATATTTTGACGCAAAATATGGAACAAAGTTGGAACCGATAAATCCGGCACCACCTGTGACTAGAATTGTTTTAGACATGTGCGTAAAGCCTCCTGCCAGTGGTTGATTGTTATGTTGAAATCTTGTTTGATAGATTGTTTGCTTAATACGCTGTACGATGGGCGTGTGGCGCGTGTCGGGTATTCGGATGTTGTAATTGGGTTAACATGGCACTGTAATCCCGAAAAATTCATTATTGCGCATGCAAAGTCGTACCAGGAACATACACCTTCGTTGGTAAAGTGATATACACCACGCATGCCATCGCGCATTTGCGGTAATATCTGTGCAATTGCAGATGCCAAGTCTGCTGCACATGTTGGTGTGCCAATTTGGTCGCATATAACGTTAATGCTGTCGCGTTCGGCACCAAGGCGTCGCATGGTCTTTACAAAATTATTTCCGTATGGTGAATACAGCCATGCTGTGCGAATAATGACCGCGGCACGTGCATGTTGTAATACCGCATTTTCGCCTGCCAGTTTTGTACGCCCGTATGCAGAAACCGGGTTTGGTTTGTCCGCCGGCGTATATGGCGTGTGGGCCGTACCATCAAATACATAATCGGTGGATATGTGTATTATACGCGCACCGGATTTTGCCAAATTTTCAGGGCCAATTGCATTTATTTTGTATGCGGTGGCTTCGTCATCTTCGGCACGGTCAACGGCGGTATATGCCGCACAATTTATAATCGTATCGATATTGTTTTCTTTGACGAATTGATTAACCGCGTTTGCGTCTGTTATATCCAGTGTGTCAATATCGGACAGAATTGCATCAGGTAATAATTTCGCCAATTCTTGGCCCAGTTGCCCGCGACTACCGGTTATCAGGTACATCTTTTAATCCTTTGGCTATGTTATCTTTGGCGGATGTTATGATTTTATCAGCCGGTATACGCCAATCAATTCCGATATCAGGGTCATCAAAACGGATGCCAAATTCGGCGGATGGGCAATACAGGTTATCGCATTTATATGCAAAAACGGCTGTTTCGGATAATACAGAAAAGCCGTGCAAGAATCCGCGTGGGATAAATAATTGACGCTGGTTTTCATCAGATAATTCAACGGCGACGTGCCGGCCAAATGTGGGGGAACCACGACGGATATCAACCGCTACGTCCAAGACACGCCCGTGTAAAACACGTACCAATTTCGCCTGGGCGTGTTCGCCCAATTGGCAATGCAGACCGCGTACAACGCCATATGATGACTTTGATTGATTATCCTGGACAAATTTATTCGTTATGCCGGCGCGGTGGAATTCTGCCTCGTTATAACTTTCAAAGAAATAGCCGCGTGCATCTGTAAATATTTTTGGTTCGACAATGACAACACCGTCGATATCGGTTTTAATAAAGTTCATGTCTGTCCTCTTGTGATACTTTTATCAGATAGTTTTTATAATCACAGTCCTTTATACCGTCAATGATTTGATTCAGTTGTGCGACTGATATGAATCCCTGGCGAAATGCAATTTCTTCGATACATGCGATTTTTAAACCCTGGCGTTCTTCGATAATTTGGATAAAGTTGCCGGAATCCATCAGGCTTTTTGGGGTGCCGGCATCCAACCACGCGTTGCCGCGACGCATTGGGACGACGGACATGCGGCCTTCGTTCAGATACAGATTGTTCAAATCTGTTATTTCCAGTTCGCCGCGTGCCGATGGTGTTAATGATTTAGCACGTGCAACAACGTCGGATGGATAAAAATACAGGCCGACGGATGCAAAGTTTGACTTTGGATTTTTGGGTTTTTCTTCGATAGATATTGCGTTTAAATTGTCGTCAAATTCAACAACGCCAAAGCGCCATGGGTCGGATACATGGTATGCAAAGATTGTTGCGCGTTTGCCCGCATTTTGTGAAACAACCTGTTGAAACCATTTGAATTGGTCGCCCATGTGGAAAATATTGTCGCCCAGAATCAGGCATACATCGTCATTGCCGATGAAGTCTGCACCGATTGTAAATGCCTGGGCGATGCCTTTGGGTTCTGGCTGTATGGCATATTGAATATTCATACCCAGCGACGCACCATTACCAAACAGGCGTTCAATATTTGGTGTATCTTGGGGGGTAGATATTATCAATATATCACGTATGCCAAATTGCATCAGCGTTGATAACGGGTAATAAATCATGGGTTTGTCGTATACCGGCAATAATTGCTTGGATGTGGTTTTGGTCAATGGGTACAGACGTGTGCCACTGCCACCGGCCAGAATAATTCCTTTCATAGTAAAATTCCTTTACTGGGTTGATAAATATGGTAAAAAATCCACCCATCAAAGGCAAGGATATATTTCTGGCGGATTTTTTGCTTGCACCGACGATTGTGTTTTGATAAGATTTTGCTGCACACGATGACCATATCGGGGATATGGCGGAATGGTAGACGCTGAGGACTTAAAATCCTTTGGTTATTGCAACCGTGTGGGTTCGAGTCCCACTATCCCCACCAGAGTAAAGCCGTGTGTGATTTTTTTGGATGTGTAGCTCAGTTGGTTAGAGCGCTTCGTTCACATCGAAGAGGTCGTTGGTTCGAGTCCAATCACATCCACCATCCGTCTTTGCTGACGCAAATTCGCGATTGTTGGATTAAAAACAAATTTCCGTATATTGTGTATTTTCTTTTAAAAAACAAACGGCAAATATGGTATGATGTATTGTATGAAAATGCGACTAGGTTTTGTTTTTATTTGTATGATGTCTGGCACCGTATATGCGGCGTCGTTATTGCAAACAACAAATTTCCCGAAAACGGTTGATAATGTTAAATTGTCTGATCGTATGGATTTGCTGGCCGAAGATTATAATAATTATGCAGGCTTAAGCCCATATCAGCAACTAAGACTGGACGAGGCAGAATATCAGGCACATCAAGAAATAGATAATACAAATGCCGCAGAATGTGCCGCAACAGGAAACGCGTGTGATATTGATACGCCAATATCAGATGGCAGTACGTATAATGTTGCGACAAATGATAACAGCAATAATAATACATCTGGCAATGATGCGGCGGTGGCGGAATCGCATACTGTTCCTGAAACGGTGGAATATGCGGTGTCGTCGGTTAAGTCGCCGCAGGTTGCAACGGGATATTGTTCTGTTCGCCAACCCGAAATCCCACAGGGCCAGAAAGTGCCACTGGGCAGTCCTGTGCGTTTTGAAGATTTGCCGACAAGTGCATCTGATAGAAGCAAGCGTATCGCCAAAGACAGTAAAAAAAGGTCGTTTTGTTCGCCATATGGATGTCGTGAAAAATATAATAATCGTGGAATATATCGCCCGCATCGGGGTGTTGATATTGGGTGCACGGCGGATTATTTTGGTATGCCGATTTATACGCCGGCCGATGGTGTCGTCACCATGGTTGGACACGCGCAAAAGGGAAAATCTGCGGGTAATTATATTCGTATAAAGCATACGGATGGATGGGAAACGCAGTATATGCATCTGGAACAGGTATTTGTATCCAAGGGTCAGTCTGTTAGTGCGGGATGCGCAATTGGATTGTTGGGGCATTCCGGGGGCAATGCAGATTCGAAAAATCCATCAATGGGTAAAGATATCAGTCATCTGCATTACGAAGTTATTTATAATGGTTCTGCATCCAATGTTGAAACGCCAAATGGCAGTAGTATAAGTATTGTGCGTGGCGGTAGCAAGGCGTGTGGTGATTTTAAGGCAAAAATCAAACCTGATGATTTTGTCACATATTATTACAAATAACAAATCCGCCAAACGGCGGATTTATTTAGTTAACAGATTATCGCAGACCCTTGGCACGACAGCATGCGGACGCTGCACTGCGCCAGTCTGAATATTTTTTGCCGGGGTTGCGCAAATCAGTCCATGGTTGCCATCCGGTACAATTTTTATTTGTGCCGGTGCCACTGCATTTTGCATAACGACGCAGTGAACATGTTTGGTTTGAAACCTTGCCCGTGTCGGTTGTACATTTCACGACAACGTTTTGATTTTTTGCGTCGTTTTGCCCCATTTCTTTGGATGATAAAACCTGGTATGCGTTCGCAGTCGTGACGGTTGTGATTGATATTGTAATTACCATTAACAGTTTTCTCATATGCTCACCTTTTTTTATTATTATAAGTTATGGTGCCTTAAAATACAATGGGATTTTGGTCGTGATGTGTGCTACTTGGTGCTCCATGGTACATCGTTCATTATCAAGTAATATAATTCTGCGTCTTCTGTGTCAGGATTACGCAATATTGGGCGTACAACATATATATCCACATTGCAGGAATAGTCGTTTTTGCGATCCTGGGTATTTAATAAATTGCGATGGAATTCTTCGGCAAAATCCATTGCTTGCAGGTATGCAGCATCGTCATCCTCTTCGCTGTATGTGTCGCCCTGCCACATTAGCCACATGCCATAGTTTACTTTGTTTTCTTGGCCTTCGATATCGTCGGCAGATAACAATAACAGTGGCTTGAATTCAATATCATTTGTGAATTCGCCGGTGCTGGTTTCGGTCCAGTCATACATTTCGCCTGCAACCTTTATTGCGCCATATAACAGGCCTGTCTTTTGTTCAAATCTTGCCAGTTTGTTTGCGGATTTCATTGACGAATGAAATAACCAATTGCGCAGGCGTGCGCCCTTTTGACTGACACGTGCAAAGCCTTTGACGGGTTTTCTGGTATCGGCGGCAATTTCCAAGACTTTTAATTCCTTGGTTAATCGCGATATGCGTTTTGTGGTTTCTGCGGTTTGTTCCGCCTTTTCCAATGCGCTTAATTCTTTTTGGATGTTTTTGATATTTTTACTGGCCAGTTTTTCTGTGTTTTTTGCAACCTTGGCCGCGTCGTCTATTTTGCTGGTGCCGGTTGCAGATGCACGAAATGACCGCCACCCGCGACGCATAATATTGCCGCGTTGTGCCGGGCGTTTCATTGCCAATAATTTATGACGGTATTTGTTTAAATCAGAATATGCCTTGGTTGATTCTTGGAATTGTTTGACGTTTTTGTCGTTCTTTTCCATGTCTTTCATGGTTTTTGCGATTTCTGCCATTTCTTTGGCATCGTTTGGGTCGGCAACAATGGGGCCATCATCTAAAACTTGGCGCATTGATTTCCGTGTGTTTTGTGAGCCTTTTTCTAAGATTTTGCGTGCTTCGGCATTGTCTGGATTTATGGCTAAATCATCTAGTGCCTTAACGCGTTGTTTCAGGCTCTCTACCACTTTTTGTTGTTCAATATAGTTTTTAGAGCCAGGCTTCATTTTTGCCAGTTGTTTTGTTGCACGTTCTAAATCCTTGTCTAAAATTGTTATTCTGGTGCGTTTCAGGTTCTTGGCTTTTGCGGCCAATTTTGCATATTTCTGTGATAACTGGATATATTTTGTGACAGATTCTGTTTTGGCCAGTGCGCGTATGCCTGTGCCCAATTTGGTTAATACGCGTGATGCACGTGCGGCCTTGGTGACGCCAGATATAACCGCGCCGCCCCCAAATGTGACAACCGTGATAACGACGTCCAGCCCTATTTCCAGGTATGATATCCATTGCAGGTTAACATCATCTGCAACATAGTAATCATTTGAATCATCGTCACCGATTCCAACAGTATCACGCATCGCATCGTTAATATTTTCATGGTCGTTTGCCAGTGCACTGCCACTGGTGCATTGGTTGGATTGTGGAATCGTGCGGTCGATATTGTCTTCGATATATTTCAGTGAAATTGTATTGTTTTTACCGTCACCGACAAATTCATCCAGTGCGCCGGATTCGGTCACCATGATTGCATACCATGCCGGGTCAGTATTTGTCCAGACCGATGCGTCATTCAAATCGCCCAAACGCGGACTGGGGTCGGATGATGGCAATGATTTTTTATAGGCTAATTTTTGACGATGTTGCAGAATTTTTGGCTGTGTTTCATAGTTTACAACAATTTTTCGACCGCCTGGAAAATTGTATTCAATCGGCATGAATTTTATACTGTCTTCGACTGGGGTATTGGCAATTTCGGGGCATGCCAATACTTTGTCTAATGTTTTGCCATCTGAAAATACATTATAGATTATGCCTTTGACCTCTTCTTCGGATGCGTCAGATGAAACGTTGGTTAATTTTGATGCCAATGCGTCGGCAAATGCCGCCGTTGCGCATGGTGTTTGGTCGGCGTCACGTGCCAGCAATTCTGATGCAGGGATTATTTGTGTATCATCGGACGATGACACGTCAATGTCTGGGGTGGCAAATGCCATGTGCATGGGGATAATTGCAAATAATACGAATAATATTTTTTTTATGGTCATGACTCTCTCTTTCAATGAAATATTTATTGTGGACAATGTGGTGATGGGTTAATGCTGCTGCCACAGCATTTTTTGACTTTTGTATCACTGACGGTGTAAACATCGCCAGATTTTGTAAATGATATTGTTAATTCTAGGTAATATACGGTATCTGGATAGTGTTTAAAAGTATGGCTGACTAATTTGTGTTTATTGCATTGCGGATTCGATTTGAAAATATTGTTTATTTGTTTGCGCAGTTCGGCGTATTCGGTTTCGCTGTCTGCGGGTTCACATTCCATGGTGTTAAATTTTGCGACCCTGGCCCAAGAATTTTTATCGAAATATGCTTTAAAAGTCTTTTCTACCAAGTTTATACATTGGACAGAGTTCAGTGTTTCTTCTTTACCTGTTTTCTTTTGGTCTTTATTTTGTGCGGTGCCCTGTGGGGCGGTGGTGGATGTGGTTTTCTGGGTCACGTGGTCTGCTATCTTTATTGGGGCATACGGTGATTTATCCTCGTATGGTTTGTATCCGTCTGTTGCACTGGCCCAGCGTTCCGCCAATGATAAATCTTCATATGTCGCCGGAAATTCAGCACGCGCCAGGCTTTCTGACCCGGCGCTGTTCTGGGATTGTAATTGTTTTAACTCTATCTCCCTGCCCTTCATCTCTCTCATCCAATCGGGGATATTCGGCACAAATGGATTTTGTATCTGATATTTTACACCATCCGCTGTCGGGTTTGGTGTTGTCGCACCAGGAAACGATGTCGGTACAACCGTGTGTTCCGCACTGCGGGTATAATTATCAAACGCCGTATCGATAAAGCCCGCACAACTGGTTGCCCAATTATGGCCCGGTAATCGTGATAACTGCAACATTATGCTTGGGCGAATATCACTTAGTTGCATATTATGACAATTGTTATTGTTGGCGCATATAGTTGCAATTAATGTACCAACCGTACGTTCACAGTCACCTGATGATACATCTGGCCCTGTCACATATACAGGTACAGGCATATTTTGGCGATATCCGCCGTTTGGGTTCCAAAATGGGTTTGATGAATACGTTTGGACGTTTTGTATCTGGCCATATGATGATAATGGATTTATCGCTTCAACACCGTATGATGCGCACGTGGCGATAATGATGATAAATGTGGTAAAAAATCTGATAAATTCCCTCATTGCTATGAAATTATATCAAAAATGATATTGCAATCAAAGCCAAAAATCCCCCGATTAAAAAGAACGGTGCAAAGGGGATATATCGTTGGTTCTGGTGGCGTGCCCACAGTATGCCAGTGATGCACGATATAATCAGTGCAATGGACAATCCTGTTGTCCCCAGCCATATTCCGCCAACGCTGATTAACTTTATGTCGCCAAATCCGATGGGGGGTATTGTGTCACTGTGATGGCGGTTGGTGATTTTTTCAAATGCAAATCCAATTATTGTGGCCAATATATATCCAAATGCGGCCCCCATTGCGGCGATGCGCGGCCCAAATGGCCATGGAAACCATGCAACCAGTATCAATCCGATGATTGCCAGTGGTAATAAGTATGCGTCCGGGATTATGCGACGTCTGAAATCTGCCATACTGATGCGCCATGCGCAAAAGATTGCGGCCGCCAACAATATGGTAAAAAAGATGTTGGAAATCATTTTTTCCTCCTTGCCTTTCGAATCGAAACTGTGATATCATAATCGTAATAAGTATAACAAGGATTTGGTAAAATGAGCAAGGGTTGGGATAACGCAACATTAAAAAAGTTAAAAGCCTTGACCGGCAAGGGATTGTCGACATCAGAAATTGGCAAGCGTTTGGGGTTGTCAAAAAATGCAGTTGTGGGCAAGTTAAATCGTTTGGGATGGAATTCCAAGGCCGCATCATCTGATGCGGGCAAAATGGTTGCGGCTGATAAAAAGGCGGCCCCAAAGGCGGGTGCGGCTAAAAAGGCAACTGCAACAACAACTGTGGCGACCAAGGTGACCAAGAAACCCGCGCCAAAGAAGGAAAACTCCACAAAGGTGGCGGCGGACAAGAAGACTGCGTCTGCAAAAAAATCTGAAAGTGTAAAAGCGGTGGCCAAGGCAGATGCCGCCAAGAAGACAACATGCACAAAGACCGCGGCGGCGCAAAAAGATACAACAGATAAAAAATCGCTGGATAAAAGTTTGGCAATGCATCAGCGTATAATTCAGCATTCGCTGGAAATGGCGAATTTAAAGCCAAATCAGTGCCGTTGGCCGATTGGTGATCCTGATTCGGAACATTTCCATTTCTGTGGTGAAACGGTATTTGTTGGTAAACCGTATTGTTATGAGCATTGCAAACAGGCGTATCAATTCGCACCGCCCAAGAAAAAGTAAGCGTTTATATTGGGGAAATATTGATAAATGTCAAGCGAGAGAGAATCTTTACCAATATTACAAAATAATACGTCGAATGGTGGCGCGGGTGCGTTGACGCCTGTGGATTATGATATTGCCGGCAATTCATTTCGTATTTACTATGATGCCGAAGGTACACCTGTGTTTGTGCTGGATGGTACGCAATCGGCACGAAAACCAAATGTTATGTTGGTAATTCCTGCGACGGACAATCGAAAATGGGATGAAATATTGTCTGTTGATTGGGGCGTTGACTTGGAAACTGTTCGACCACGCAAGGATAACAAGTATCAAAAACTGGATATTGAATACAACAATTTGGATGCATATCTGGAATTGGTTGATGCGTATGAAACAAATTCTGATATGGCAGATGCGCTGGCTAATCTGGATGCGTTTCGTGTTGCGGCTGTGCGTCGTGTGGCGTTGGAACGTCTGGATATGGCCTTGGATACGGCGGAACGTGCACGTGAAACAATTGAAAAAACAACAGATACAATAAATGGATTAAATGTTCGTGTCAAAGAACTGCGTGCGAAATTAAATCAGCAAAAAAAATCTATTGGGAAAGAACCAACAAAACAATCTGCATCAAAAATATTGCGTTCTGACGCACAGATTGATGCAACAAATGAAAAAATTTCCCGGGCCCAACGGCGATTGACCAATGCACAGCGTCGTTTGGTTGCCGCCGAAGATGATGCAAGCGCTGCCCAGGCGTTGCTGGACATTACAGATAGCGTTGTTGTGGCGCCACATCATGGTGTTGGCCGCCCCGCACCGCATGATGTTATTCCTGTGACATCGCCGCCTGTGCCTGTCATTGCAGATACCGAACAAACAAAAATAATAACAGAACCAAAGGCAGAAATTATGGCCGCAGAAGAAGATGTAAAACCTTTATTTGACACAGATCCTGAAATATTAGATGAAGAAATCGCATTTAAACCGATAGATTTTGGTGTCTCATCTACACCTGTTGCACCCGCGCCAGATATGACGACGGATGGGCGTGAAAATGCAGAAACTGATGTGGCACCGGCCCCATTGTCGTTTGTGCCACCGGTTGCGCCTGATGTGATGCCAAACAATGATTTTGCGCCAATTTCTGGTGTGCCGGATGTGCCATCGGCGCCAGTATTGGATTCCATGCGCCCGGTGGATGTAAATCCACAACCGGCGCCATCATATCAGCCCACGCCGCAACCTGCGCCCTATGTTGATAATCGGGCATTCGCGGCCGCCGCGGCCGATGCACCAATTGTACAGCAACCGGTACAGAATCCGGTACCGTATTCCGATGTTTCGCCGGTGGCGGCGGCACCTGCGTATCAGCCAAAGCCCGCCCCGATTCCGGATGTTTCTGTCGCACCGAATGCGTCTGGATTTCGGCCCGTATCGCCAATTCGTGGAAATACGGTTGCATCTGGTGGTGTACAGCCACAGAAATCTAAGTTTTTATATTATGTGATGTTGGTAATGCTGATTGTTTTATCTGTCTTTACATTATGGTTGTATCAGCGCAGTACCAGTCAGAATATCCCGGAATTGGCTGCGACAACATCTGGTGGCGCGTCGGATAATGATGTTGCATCCCAGGGTGATAATCCGTTTATTGGTGCAAATACAGAATCAGAAAAAGTTGCACCAGTGGTTGTATCCGAACCTGTGGTCGAACCAGAACCTGAACCAATTGTGGAACCAGAGCCTGTTGCAGAACCGGAACCTGTTGTGGATGTGCCAGAGCCTATGCCAGATCCGGAACCAGTGCCAACTGTGGCCGAACCAGAACCGGTTTCGGAACCAGAGCCTGTTCCAGAAACATCGGTCGAGGTTGAAAATCCATTTTTGACACCGGCGGTTGAAAAAACAGACATCAAGCCTATTATAACAGATGCATTGATAAACAAACCTATTTACAATGTGTCCCAACATGAAAATATGTTTATAGCCGCACCCGACTATGAAACAGATGCGCGTGATGATGCGGCGACCAATGTGTACTATACGGATGATACAACGGTTGTGACAGAATCTGCGGATGTGTGTTCAGATGGTGCATTGCCTGATGCAAATGGGTGCTGTGCCGGGGAAGTCTTTACAGACATGGAAGATGGTACATTTGCATGTTGTCAACCGTACGAAGATGGCGAATGTTTCGCGCCAATGCGTTAAAATGCGTTTGGTTTATGATTGTGACCGCCCGTATGGGCGGTTTTTTTTATGGTTTGTGAATAATATCTATTCAAAGAACGGCATCCATTGTGTTCTGTAATGTTCTTGCGCTAGGAGAACCGAGGAACGCAGTGGAC
>JAMPEH010000059.1 GCA_023665245.1 Muribaculaceae bacterium | reverse complement strand
ACAACGGTTATCAGATTACAGGATATTTCACGTTTTGAAAACGGTGACAATTCTGTAAAATTGAAAAATACAGGTGCGGCTGGAACAATTTTTGCAACAGCAAAACGTGCAGGTATCTTACCAGTTGATGAGCAATAAATAAGAGAGGGGAAACCCTCTCTTTCTTGATATTAGATAAAACGAGGTAAATTATGGTAGAAAATATACGTATTAAATATATTCCAACAGGAATTGTATTCAATCTTCCAAAAAAAGAAGTTGACGAGTTAAAAAAGAACGATAGAGATAACTACGAGGTTTTGGATGAAAACTATATAGAAGAAGTAGAAAAAGAACCTAAAGAAACATCTTTGTATAACCAAACAGTAGTTACAAAAAACGGTACTAAGGAAGATACAGGCGAAAAGACCGACACAACAAAAAGGTTTGTTAGGTGTATTTGGAATTGGTAAAACAGGACAATAGTTAATGATAACATATATTGATTTATACAACGAAATGACAGGTCAAGCGTGGTCAATGTTTGATGGCGAAGTTGAAGCAGTAGACGAATTCGAAACTTCTGTAACTACTTCTATTCAAAAAGCATTGAACACCTTGTGGAATTCTTATAAATTCCCTTTCCGTGAAAAAACTAAAAATATTAGAATTAAGGGTGGAAATAATATTTATTCCACCCCTAGTGGTAATATTATAAAAAAATCTATCAATGGAAAAAAACGTTATCTAGTTAAAATTGATAAAACTTATCTTGAATATGATGATAGTATCGAACTTTTAGAAGATGAAGCAGGTACTCCTGAAAAATTTACCATAAAAAATGATAAAATATATCTATATCCAATTCCTGATAAAAACTACACTCTTGAAGTTGAATATTGGTCTATTTTTTCTGCCTGTGATGAGAACGGCACATCTAAAGCTACTCTTGAAGAAGAAAAAGACTACATAGATATTTCAGAAAAGTACGAAAACTTGTTTAAAATGGCATTATTACCACTATGTATGATGTATGCTATTTCATCTGAAACAGACGAATACTATTCCGGTTACAAAAAACAATACGAAGATGCATACAAAATACTTATTGAATACACAAAAAGTATCGACAAAGAGAAAAGGATTGGGTGGTAATAGTGGCAGTTACTCAATTACTTTGCAATAATTTTGGGGGAATAAGAGAGCGTAATTCTGTATTTAGTGAGGAATACATAACAGCAAAGGATATACAAAACGTAGAACTCTACTATACAGGTACAAACGGTGGTATAGGTATTCGTACAGTTAAAGGAAATGAAGCAGTTCTAAACATTCCAAATGAGAATATTATAAATATCTATGAAACTGTTCAAAATGAAAACTCTCATATTATCATACATACTGAAACAGAAACGAATGGAAAACTATATTTATACAATAACAATGAGCTTGTATGTATAAAAAATGACCTAAAAAGAACAGGAGAATCCAACGGATTTGATATTGCACAAGGTTGGCAAGATTATTTCTTCTTTACAACTGGTTCAGAAATGCTCCTGTATGAAATTTATAAAACCATAACGGATGAAGATGGATTGTTTGTATCTTATTCTAACGAAATAGCAAATACAATAACAAGTTTTGCACCTAAGGATAGAGATAATAGATTTGTTTTAGGTATTGGTGCGTGTCTGTTTGATAATCGATTATGGATATTTAACAAAAATATCTTATGGTATTCAATGCAAGGCGATATCTTTGATTTTGGTGGGAACAATGATTCCGTTAATAATTCTGAAATTGTAACCACAGCAGGTTACATTGAAGAATTAAAGAATATTACTGCTATTCACGAATACTTAGGCTCACTTGCTGTATTTTTTCAAGATAGTTCTATTCTTTTAAGTATTTCTGATGGCGAAATTTCACAATCTGAACAATATATTGGTGGATGTGCAGGCAGAAATGCACTAGTTTTTCACGATACTAACTTATATTTTTATGATGATACCAAAAAAGCTGTATATTCTTTTCAACAAGTAGCAACTGGTGAAAGAACGCTTGGTGAAAACTGTGCTGTTGAGGTTCAGAAAACACTTAACGAAATATCAATCTTTGATATCAGTAAAATCAAAGCGATTTCAGTATTTATAGAAGATAGAAACGAAATATGGTGGGAATTGCCAACAACTGATAGAGATTATTCTACAATCCTAATCTATGACTATTTAAAAGGTGAATGGATAAAGCGAAAATCTCAAAAACTTAATGTTATTAAAGTTATTCAAAATAAGCTATATTCAGCAGATACAAAAGGTAATTTACTAAAAGAATATCAATCAGATACGTTCAATGGAGAATATATCCAGCATTATTATAAGTGTACTCCATTTAACCTTGGTTCTATGAATACTTTGAAAATTTTTGTATTTCCACCCCGTTTAAGTTTTGATTTGCCGTATTCTAACAAGTTCTTTGTAAAATATGTCAAAAACTTCAATACAATCAAAAAACCTAAAATAAAGTTCATAAAAACCCGATACAAAAATGCTCTTATATGGGATGAGGGATGTTGGGATATTGATTCGTGGTTATCTGAAAATACCAGTGCAGTAGGTAAATTCCCAAACGCAACATTCAAAACGCTTGAAATTGAAATATATACAGATGAAACTGTTGAAGATTTTGACAAAAAAGGGCAGACTTTTGCAATAAAAAGTATAGAAATGTCTAAAATAAAGGTTAAACAAGTCTAATGATATCTGTACGAATTCCAACCGATAAGAACTTTAACTTTAAAGAGTGTAAGAAGTTATTTAAAAAACAACGTAAACTTATTGGAGATAAACAAAAATTTAGAGATATTGTTGAGAACTCATTTTTTTATTCGTTCTTCAACGATAACCAATTTATCGGTTGTATTTATTTCTATGATAAGAACGATAAATTATACGTAAATGCCTTTGCAGATAGGTATACACATTTGATAAATCTCGAATGCTTTAAGAAAAGTTTATCCTGGTTTAATTGCGAGATTTACGCAGAAACTATGCATAAAACTGCTAAATTATGTCTGCTAAGAAGTGGTTTTAAAAAATACGATAATATCACATATATATATGAAAGGTAGGTCAGTATGGGCGGTGGTTCAGCTTCAAAAACTAAAAGTAACAGCAATAGTTCATCAACAAAAAAATATAGTACTACAACAACTACAAATCCTTACGTAACTTCAACTACTAATAATAAGGGTACTACAACATCTTTTAATGATAATACAGCGTTAAACAGCGTATATCAGTTTACTAACAATAATATTGATAATTTGTTAAATGAATATCTAAATCCAACGATTGATAGTTCAAGAAATCAAGCTATGTTAGACCAGTACCGAAAAACGCTTAATGACGAAACACAAAAATCATTACAAAATAATATCATTTCGCCATTATCTAAGCGTAATATGTTAAGAAGTTCACAGGCTACAGATTTGTATAATAATCTTGCAAACAAAAATAATGAGGCTATAAGCGATTATACAGCTAATCTGCTTGCAAATTCACAAGATAATACAGCACAAATTCTTAACAATCTGATGAACTATGCACTTCAAGGGTATAATGTTATTAACGGTAACCAAGCCTTATCACTTAATACTTCAAGTGGAAATGCTTCAACTAATACAAAGAGTTCTACAAGCGGTTCACAAAGTTCAGCTACATACGGTTTATAAACCAAGGGGGTATGGAAGAATAGACAAGAATATATTGAATACTTAATAAATCAACAATTAAATAACCAACAAAATTCAAATAGTTTGAATGATAAACTAAATAATATAGACACGTACGGTAAAGTATTATCAAAATCAGGGGATTTTTTAAAAAGTACTAATAATAAATTTGCTAATAAAGTAGGTGACTTTACCTCTAATACAGGCGATTTTTTAAGTAACGGTGCAAATAAAGTTCAAGAGTTTACAACTCCGGTAAATTATTTTAAAGGTCACGTTACAAGCAATACACCTGAAATAAATTCAGATATTTTTTCTAAAGCAATGAGTAAAATTGGATTAGGTTCAGCCGGAGCGACTGCCGGAAGTACAGCAGGTGCAACTGCAGGAACCACTGCAGGAGCAGGTGCGACCAGTGGAGCTGTTGCTGGCGGTACCGGTGGTGCTGCGGCAGGTGGAGCAGCAGGTGGAGCAGCTGCAGGTGGTCTTATTGGCTTAGCAATTATGGCACTTAAGGGCGATCACCGAAAAGCTGCTAAAAAAATGGGGGAACAGCTTATGGCTTCCACTGTAGAACAAAGTAAAAACGTTGCCAAACAAACAGAAGCGATAAACAATGATACTACAACTCAAGATTATGCTAATCAAGTAGTACAAGAATCAATGAATAATATTGGTTTACCTCAAAACAATTTATCTAATAATGGTATGGCTACCGGTTTTGCAAGTAATTTAACAGACCCTGAAACATCTGCAATGATTGATGAAAATGGGAAATTGCTAAGACAGGTAGTAACTCCTAACCTTGAAGGTGGTGTTAGTTCTACTTTTGTAGAATCTGAAAATCAAAAAGGTCCAAACAACGATAAAAGAACAGTTGGTGATAAACTACTAAGCGGATTTTCAGATTTAAAAAGAGGTTTTGACGAAAACTATAATAACGGTTTTGATATAGGTAATTTATCCAATAATCAAATTGCAACCGATAAAGTTACAGAAGTAAATAGGGTGTTTAATCCGGAAAGTCCTGAGCTTGAAGCATATAAGCAAAAACTAATTGATAGCCAAGTAGACCCTAAAATTATTGAAGCAGTATCTCAAGGTAAAAATGGCGGGAATAAAGAAGTTGCTAATTGGTTGAATAACAACCAAGATAAATTATATAAAGATATTCCGGTTTATGAAACTAAAGATAAAAACAAAATGAACCGTGTAGGTGAAGCTCTCGGCTCTGTTACTCGTTGGGCTAAAAATCCGAATATGCAAGGTGTAGTTGCAGGTACTCTCGGTACTGCATTAACAGGTAACCCTCTTTACGGACTCGGATTAGGACAAAAAATTGCAGGACAAAGACAATTAAGCAATATGTATCAACAAGCATTAAAGGAACAAGGTGTGAACGTTGATACTGGACACTTTGGTTATATCGACAATAAAGATTACAGTGCAATGATGTTACCTAAGTATCGTGACGCACTAATTCAAAATCGTATTGATTATCAAAATATGCTTGGGGATAAATACCAAAATGAATTAGAAGAAAAAATAAGACACAATGCGGAAATGGAAAAAGTTAATAATATCAAAGCTCAAGCCAGTATGATTAGAGCAAATAAAACCAGTTCAAAAGGTGGTAAAAGTAGTGGCAAAACAACTAAAAACTCAAATAGTTATGTTATAGGACAAACTCCTAACGGTAAAAGGGTGAGAGTTCCTGTTAATCAAGTTAAAGAATTCAAGTCTAATGGGGGAAAAATAGTTGGCTAATTATTTTGATCAATTTGAAGAAATTAAAGATAATAATATACAAACTAACCAAAAAGGACAAAGTTATTGGGAACAGTTCGAAGAAATCAAAGACGAAAACACGCAAAATAACGATTTATTTGGCGAAAATACTCAACCTAATAACGACTTATGGGGTGCTGGTACTCAACCTAATTTCACAGAACAACATCCTGTATTAGATAAAGCTAAAACTTATGTGACTGATACTGTTTTACCTAAAGTTGAACAAGTATCAAAAGATGTTATTCACAATGTTGGTAGTGGATTAGTTGGCGGTTTAACTATGACAGGGAAATCACTTCAATCTGTTAAGCCTTATCAAAACATTGAGCAATCACAACACATTGTATCAGACCCTATTATGCACGGTGCTAGTGTTTCACCTATGTTAAGTGTTTCTTTAGGCAAGAACAGACAAGGTAATGATGATTTTGTTATACCTGAAAACCCTAATGATTTATTAAGCCAAAGAGGTACAGTTCAATTTAATCTATCTGCAACAAAGAATGTATTAACAGATTCTGCTATTCAACAATTAAGCGGATCTGATAAAAAAGAATTTGCAACGAGGGCAATTACAGAAGTTGTTAAGAATAAGTTTATTCCTCAAGAACAAAATAGCTATAATGAGGGATTAGAAAATAGTATTGAACAAGATGTTTTTGATTCTCAAGCATTGGCAGAGCAAAACTATTATTTAAATAATGGACTAGAACAATTACAAGAACAAAAGAAAACTTATGATTTATTCCCGCACACTTTAATACCTGTAACGGATGCGTTTAGTGGAGTAGGGCAAGTATTATCTAATGTTTTGCCATATTTAATGAGTGGAAATTATAATCACGATTTAAAAGGGTTAGTAAGAGATGTTAAAGAGCAATTCAAATATGGATTTGGTTTAGCTGATGAAATGCGAAAAAAACAAGATTTTAATGAATATAAATTTGTTGATATGACTATGGATATTGCTTCAATATTAACACTTATTGAGGCTACTGGCGGTAAAGCCTTAGAACCACTTATTAAAGATTATGGACTAGGTTTTATATACACTGGTTTAAATTCTTTAAAAGATAAAGGTGTTACAAATGAACTTTTAAAAGATGCCGCTATGGGTGGTGCTGAATTTGCTGTACTTGGTTATGGACTTAGAGGACTAGGAAAACTTGCTGATAAGTGGTTACCAGCAGTTATTCAACGTATGAAACCAAGCAATTACGAACAAGTGCTTAAGTCTAAACCAGTAGAACGTGGTATGGGTCTATCAAGACGTACAGTTTATGAACCTAGAGTAAGTTACGAATATAAACCAACACAAAATTTAGGAAAAGATATTAACCCTATTGAAAATATTGGAAACAATACAAGAGGTAGTATTGGAAATAAGGTTAATGAAGTACAAGTATGGAAACCTAATTTTGAACTTGGGGATAGTGCCATATTGAATAATAGTGCTGTTATCAATCAAGGTGCTAGTAATATGCCATTGTTAATTGATAAAACTCAATTACCTACGATTGAACATTATAATAATCCTCAATCAGACTTTGTAATGCCTAATATTTCAGAAGATGTATTGAATAATTTACAAAAGAATCAAAAACCGCTTGTTTTAAAGAAAAATATTATTGAAAAGAATAAAAGAAATCATCCTGAATTATCAACCAATGAATATAATAATGTTCTTGAACAAGCTATATATAATCCAAATTATGTAATACAAACAAAACCAAAAACAAAACCTAATTATTACTCGTTTATAAGTAAAAATACTGCTGATAATAAAATCTCGGTAATTGAGTTATCAGATAACAAGGATAATTATGAAATAGTTAATTTCTTCAAGGTTGATGAAAAACGATTTAATGAGTATTTAAAAAGAGCCGAACACGAGGGTGGCGAAGTCCTCATAACCAAGAAAAATGATTTTCAAGGGTCAGCTCGCCTTTCTGATCTTGAGTCCGACTCTAACAACATTATAACCGACAATTCTAAAGATTTCAAGGGAAGTGCTGAAACTCTTGCAAATTCTGAAAATATAGGTAATAATAAAACCAAAGGAGTTGCCAATGAACAAGAAAGAACAACAAGAACGTCTAGCACGTTGGGAAGAAAAAATGCGTCAAGCGAAATCAATGGAAGAAGTGATGATGTTAGCGGACGAAGGAACAACTTTGGGTTGGAATCTGAACGAGGACGAGGAGAACTCCGAGGAAGAATAGCTGAAGAACATCAGTCGATAATCAATGCTCAATATAAAAATCAACACGAACTCAATAAAGCTATTGAAAACTTTGTAGCAAATAAAGAATATGAAAAGTATTCAGAATTACCTGAAGAAGTAAAAAATTGGCTTAAAAAATTCACCGGTGCAGGTGGATTAGAAAAACAAGGTGCAGAAGGTAAAGGTCTTTTATCTGAATATTACACCCCTGAAAACATTGTTAAAAAGATGTGGGATTTAACATCTCAATATATAGACACAGCTAATGCTAACGCATTAGAATCTTCTGTTGGTATTGGAAGATTTTTAGAATTTGCTCCAGAAAATGTAAATTTTGACGCAGTAGAAATGAACCCTATATCTGCTAAAATAACAGAATTATTATACCCAAAAGCAAATGTTAGAGTAGGTGAATTTCAAGAACAATTCATTGATAAAACAAGAAATCTACCTGTTAAATCCGTAACACCTAAATATGATATTGTTATCGGAAACCCACCTTATGGGCAATATTCAGGAAGATATAAAGGATTAGGCGAAGGCAAAAAACACGGACGTTTAGAATCATATTTTATAAGCAGAGGATTAGATACACTTAAAGAAAACGGAATTATGACCTATATTGTTCCAAGCTCTTTTTTAGATAGTGTTTTAACACCTAGTAAACAAGAAATAAGTACTAAATGTGAATTATTAGACGCATATCGTTTGCCTGAAAAAACATTCGATACAACATCTATCGGCACAGATATTATTGTTTTGAGAAAAACAAACGGTAAAGGTAGTGATTCTAATCTTAGATTTGGTAACTGGTTTAAACAACATCCTGAAAAGATTTTAGGAAGTGTTGAACAACGCAAAAACAAGTTTGGCAAGCAAGAAACCTTTGTAAAAGGTGATAAAAATGCAGTTGATACGATTGATACATCTAAAAAAAATATTAAACAAACAATAGCAACCGAATTAACACCAGTAATAAAAAATGCTAAACCAAAAGTAAGTTTAAAAGCTAAGAAATCAACTGAAAACATTGTAAAAGGGAATGTTGAATATACTGAGTATCAAGCTGAAAACCCTGTATCAGATGAAGATTACCAATATTTCGCAGATACTCGAGTAGACGGAACTTTACCAAAAGAAAAATATAGTCCTAATGAAAAAGTTAATCAATATAATGGTGAATTATACAATGATTTTAACTATCTTCAAGGGGATATCTACGAAAAATTAGACGCACTTGATAATGAAAATATTTCAAAAAAGCAAAAGGAAATACAAAAGAAAAAGCTGCTTTCAGTTTTGCCTAAAGCTAAGAAACTAGATGAGATTAGATTAACCCCAACATCTGATTTTGTTAGAGAGTTCCCTATGACTATTACCGATACTGATTATATGGGTAGAGAAGTAGAAGAAACAACTTCATTAGACAAGAAATATTTAAAATATGTTCGTTCTCTAACAAAAGCCGAAAGAAACGGTATCAATGTATGGGATATTGAAAAGTTTGTAACAGGTGATAAAATTGTTGTACGTTCAAGTGGTTCAAAAGAAGAAAAAGACAACAAACGTGCAGAATACTTAACGAAACTAAAACAAACTGTCGATAAAACATTTAATGATTTTATAAATTCAGAATTATCTCAAGAAGATAAAGCTAGATTTATTGATAGTTGGAACAGAACATTTAATGGCTTGTATACTCCCAATTATACTAAAATGCCAATGATAGTTAAAAATTTGAATTCTGAATTTTATGGTAAAAAGTTAAAATTGCAAAACGTTCAAATAGAAGGAATTAACTATCTAACAAATAAAGGTGTCGGGTTATTAGGTTTTGAAGTTGGTGTAGGTAAAACCTTATCAGGTATTATTGCTACTGTTCAGAATATGCAAATGGGCAGATGTAAACGTCCTTTAATACTTGTTCCAAAACAAGTAAAACCTAACTGGATAAAAGAAATAAATGAATCATTCCCTAATATGAAAGTTAATGACTTAGATAATTTATCTAAGTTCCAAGGAAGCGTTGAAGATGGCACTATTTCGATTGCAACATTTCAAGCACTTGATAATCTTTGGTATTCAGAAAAAACGTTACGAAATTTACTTGATGAAACATATTCAATCAAAAACGATTTCTCTCGTGAAAGCACCAATAGAGGAATGGAAAAATCAAGAGAACGTATTGAACAATTCTTTGGTGCGGCTGAAAAAGGCAACAAGAAAAGTTTTAATATTGAAGATTTAGGAATAGACCATATTACAGTAGATGAAGCACATAATTTTAAAAACCTGTTTGGTGATGCTAAAGCTGACGGACAGCAAGGTAATCCTTATGTTAAAATTGCCGGTGCTGAATCAACACGTGCAAAAAGATTGTTCTTAGCAACACAATATATTCTAAATAATAATAACAATAGAAATATATTTATGCTCACAGCTACACCGTTTAATAACAGTCCATTAGAAGTATTCAATATGTTATCTTATTTAGCAAAAGATAAACTTGATAAAATGGGCTTATATAACGTCTATCAGTTTATGGAAAACTATGTTGATATTAGTGCTGATTGGGTTGTAGATAGTAAAAATGATGTTGTATTTAAGCAAATTGCAAGCGGTTTTAAGAATTTACAATCACTACAAAGTGTTGTCAAATCTTGTATGTTGATACGTAGTGCAGAAGATGCCGGAATCAAAAGACCAAATAAACACACAAAAAGAGTGACATTAGAACCTACGCAAGAACAATTAAACATTATTGCAGAAGCTGAAAGCGAAGCTATCCACGCAAAAAAAGATGATAAAGGTGCTGTATTAAAAGCAATAAGTAAAGCAAGAATAGCAACTATTTCACCTGATATTTATAATAAAAATATTGAAGTGTCCCCGGAAGATTTCATAAAGAATTCTCCTAAACTTGAATATGTGATGAACGCTGTAGAATCAATGAAGAATAGTGACCCTAATACATCACAGCTAATTTATATGCCTATTGGTGTGGATTTCTTACCTAAGATTAAACAATATTTAGTGAATAAAGGTGTTTATAAAGCTAATGAAATAGCAATCATTAAAGCCGGTGTTAATGATGATAAGATTTCAGAGATAGTTGATTCTTTTAATGATGAAAAAGGTGCATTAAAACTTATTATTGGTACCAATAAAATGAAAGAGGGTATGAATCTCAATAAAAATTCTTCTGTTTTATACGTGCCATATATGGATTGGAACCCAACTGATTATATGCAAATTGTCGGCAGAATTTGGCGACGTGGGAATAAATATAATGATGTTAGAGTTGTTGTTCCATTATTAAAGGATTCGTCTGATCCGTTTATGTTTCAAAAACTTGATGAGAAAACTAACCGCATCAATAACATTATGGATACAGGAAAAGATTATATTGATACATCTGAATTAAGTACCGCAGATGAAAAAATAAATATGATTACTAAC
>JAMPEH010000058.1 GCA_023665245.1 Muribaculaceae bacterium | reverse complement strand
AAAATATCTTAATATGCTTAGATAGCACAGGTTGTAAAAATACAAAATAAAAGAGAGCTTGTCACGGGTAAACAACTATGTGCCTTAAATCCTTACTGCGACAGCCCCATAAGGCAGAATTAAAAATGCTGCTAGGATTCGCCAAAGTGCCATTAAAGTTGTGATAACATAAAGAGTGACGAAGGCACTTTGTTCTTTTAAATAACCCTGAAATATTGAAATGTGCATAAAAGAATGAAATAGTTACCATATAAAATAGGTTATTATTATCACTTGACGTTGGTTGATACTGTCTATAAAATGTTAAGAGTATCATTATGTTTTGAAATAATAGATGTGAGGGAAACATGGATAACCTGTATGAATTGATTGCTCCCTGCCATTTTGGGCTTGAGGCAGTTTTAAAAAAGGAAATTATTGACCTTGGATATGAGGTAGTATCCGTAGAAGATGGACGCGTTACATTTCAGGGGGACGAGACTGCCATTCCGAGGGCAAATATATTTATAAGGACGGCAGAGAGAATTTTACTGAAAATGGGAAGCTTTCGGGCGACAACCTTTGATGAGCTGTTCGAGGGCACAAAGGCGATTGCATGGGAGGCGGTTCTTCCGAGAGATGCCAAATTCTGGGTTACAAAGGCGACGACAAACAAGAGTAAATTGTTTTCTGGAAGTGCAATACAGTCAATTGTCAAAAAAGCAATTGTGGAAAAAATGAGCAAAACCTACAGGGTGAGCCGTTTTGAGGAGGATGGGGATGAATACCCTGTCCGTGTATTTATTTTTAAGGATATGGTTACAATTGGGCTTGATACAACGGGAACCTCACTGCACAAGAGAGGTTACAGGCAGCTTGTTGCCAAGGCACCGATTTCGGAAACGCTTGCGGCTGCCCTTATCATGCTGACTCCATGGAACAAGGAGCGGGTGCTGGTTGACCCATTTTGTGGAAGCGGTACATTTCCAATTGAGGCGGCACTGATAGGAGCCAATATCGCACCGGGAATTAACAGGGAGTTTACAGCCGGTTCATGGGGAAAATTAATTTCAAAGACGCTGTGGCATGCGGCATACGATGAGGCACATGACATGATAAGAAATGACATTGAAATGAACATACAGGGATATGATTTGGATCCTGAAACGGTCAAGTGTGCCATGGCAAATGCAAAGGCGGCAGAGGTTGACAAATACATACATTTTCAGGCAAGGGACGTAAAGGATTTGAGGCATCCGAAGCATTATGGATTTATCATAACGAACCCACCATATGGCGAACGGCTGGAGGAAAAGGAAGCATTGCCCGCACTTTATAAAACCATCGGGGAAAGCTTCGCAGGGCTTCGCGATTGGTCCATGTATCTGATTTCATCTTACGAGGATGCGGAGAAATATATCGGCAGACGGGCGGATAAGAACAGAAAAATTTATAATGGTATGATTAAGGCATATTTCTATCAATTTATGGGACCAAAACCACCGAGGAAGAGAGTGTAACAAAATGAGAAAAATATGTACAGTGGTGGCAGCTGTTTTGTCATTTGTTGTAATTGCATATTTGTTAAACCGCAATCCCGTGGTGACGGTTGATAAATCGAAGTGGTTTGAAAGCTGTGCGGACGAGTTTCAAATTGAGCTTGTGAAAAGGCTCAATTCGGACGAAACCATTTTCACGGTTCTGGGTGCTGGCGTGAATGAGCTTGGATATGACTTTTTTGTCAGTGACGAGCTGAAGCTTATGGTTGAGGGAGATTTTCTGCGTGGACCGATGGCGTGTTCCGTGTTGAGGTACAGCGACGGTAAGGTGCTTGTCATGAAGGGGGACTGCTCCATTGACATGGAGATAGGCTCTGATATTGCGGTTGTAAATAATTATGACAGCGTAAAGCTTGGCACGAAGGTACTGTTTCAGGATAACACGCTTTATATTCCCTTTGATGAGATAGCGGAATATTTAAGCTATGGTGTTGAGTACCACGTGGAAAACCAATGGATAGATATAGTGCTTGTCAGTGAGGAGAAAAAGCTTCCGGCCGCCTATGACATGAGGGATTACGACAGGGTTACGGAGGTGAGGGACCAGGGAAGATATGGTACATGCTGGGCATTTGCATCCTTGGGTGCACTTGAGACAACCCTGCTTCCGGCAGAGAGCGATATGTTTTCCACCGACCACATGACTATGTGTAACAGCTACAATCTTGACCTTAACAAGGGCGGTGAGCATACGATGAGTATTGCTTATCTTGCGGCATGGCAGGGACCTGTATACGAGAGGGATGACCCGTATGGGGATGGCGTTACGGACCCGTCGCTTGAGGCAGTTAAGCACCTTGAGGAGGCACTTGTCATCAACGGAAAGGAAATGGATACGATTAAGAGTGCCATTTTCCGTTATGGTGGAATAGAGACGTCCCTGTATTCCCAGATGGAATATTTTGACAGTGTTTCTGCTTATTATTCGGAGGAACACAGCACCTATTATTATGACGGTGATGAGGAGCCGAATCACGATGTTGTCGTAGTTGGCTGGGATGACAATTATCCGAAACAAAATTTTACAATCCAACCTGAAAATGATGGTGCATTTATTTGTAAAAACAGCTGGGGCGATAACTTTGGTGAGGACGGTTTTTTCTATGTGTCCTATGAGGATGTAAATATCTGCCGCAAATCCGTTGTTTACACAAGGGTTGGTGAAGCGGATAATTATGACAACATTTATCAGGCGGACCTGCTTGGCTGGATTGGACAGATGGGATTTGGAAAGCAGGAGGCATATTTTGCAAATGTTTATACGGCAGGAAAAAATGAGGAGCTTGCTGCGGTGTCATTTTATGCAACGGACAAGGATACAGAGTTTGAGATTTATGTGGTTAAGGATTTTCAGGACACGGAATCCTTTGCGGACAGGGAGTTTGTTGTGTCGGGAAGCATGAAATATGCAGGATATTATACCGTGGAGCTTCCTGAGGCGATTGCCCTTAATGATGACGGAAAATTTGCGGTGGTTGTCAGGGTTAAGACGCCGAAAGCAATTCATCCGATTGCCATTGAGTATAATATTGAGGATGACGAGAGGACGGAAAACTTTGATATAACGGATGGAGAGGGATATATAAGTCTTTATGGCGAAACGTGGCACAGTGCAGAGAAAACGGAAAAGTGCAACCTCTGTCTTAAGGCGTTTACAAATAACAGATGATTGTCAAATGATGGTTGAACAACTTGGTTTTGGAAATTGGTTTTGGAAATTGGTTTTGCAATATATAAAATTTTTAGGATTGTGAGGAAAGATATGGAACGATTAATATTTGCAACGGGAAACAAGGATAAAATGAAAGAAATCAGAATGATTCTTGCTGATTCAGGCTATGAAATCATGTCGATGAAGGAAGCAGGAATTGATGTGGACATTGTCGAGGACGGTAGTACATTTGAGGAAAATGCGATGATTAAAGCAACCGCCATAAGTAAGCTGGCAGGCTGTCTTGTGCTTGCAGATGACAGCGGGCTTGAGGTGGATGCCATGGATGGTGCACCTGGGATTTATTCCGCAAGATTTGAGGGTGTTGATACCCCGTATTCCGTAAAGAACAAAATCATAATGGACAAGCTGGAGGGACTTCCTGAGGAGGAGCGGACGGCAAGGTTTGTGTGTACCATAGCTGCCGCATGGCCTGATGGCAGGGTTGAAACGAGGCGTGGAACAATTGAGGGAACAATTGCACACGAGCCAGCAGGTGAAAATGGATTTGGCTATGACCCGATTTTTTTTGTTCCTGAGTATGGCAAAACAACTGCCCAGCTTGACCCTGAGGAGAAGAACAAAATAAGTCATAGGGGCAAGGCACTTAGAATGATAAAGGAAGTATTATAACGTTAATTTTTTGGAGGAATTATGAGAAGAATTCTGATTGTCAGCGATTCACATGGGCGGAATGAAAATGTGCAAAAGGCGATAAAGAAGGCAGGGAACATAGACATGATGATACATCTTGGCGACATCGGCTGGGATTATCTTGAGGTGGAGCATATGTCAGGTGTGCCTACATACATGGTTGCTGGAAATAATGATTATGGGTTGCCACTTAAGGACAGAATTATTATTCAGATTGGTGGGCATAGGATTTATGCTGTTCATGGACATCGGCAGGCGGTTCATTTTGGTCCTGATACCATAAGATACCTTGCCCTTGAAAATGAATGTGATATCGCAATGTACGGGCATACGCATGTGCCGTTTCTTGACGACGAGGGCGACGTGACGATACTGAATCCGGGAAGTCTTACATATCCGAGACAGGAAGGGCATGAGAAAACATTTGTTATTATGGAAATAGATGATTATGATGAGGTGACATATACGTTTGACCATATATAGGCAGAATATAGCTGTGACAAGGCTTTATTATTTCTTAGCAGTATATGCAGGAAATCAAAAGGAAATATGAAAAACGATAAGGTGTATTAATTATACAATATATACGGTCATGAGCAAAATGCATGACTTATAGGTAGGCATTATATTGTGCAACGCCTGTTTGAAAAAGCAGAGTTTTGCTTATTGTTAATATATATGTAGAAGATGGAGGAACTGCCTAATTGAAAAAGGGAGAAATATACGAGGGGATAATCACAAATTACGACTTTCCCAACAAGGGAAGTCTTATTTATGAGGATAGAAAGGTAATCATAAAGGGGGCACTTGAGGGACAAAGAGTGCGTTTTATGGTTACGAAAAGAAAAAGTGGAATGGCGGAAGGAAGGCTTCTTGAGGTTCTTGAACAATCTCCGATGGAAAATGAGTCGCCGGAATGTCCATATTTTGGGATGTGCGGTGGCTGTTCTTATCAGACAATGTCGTATGAAAATCAGCTTTTATTAAAGGAAAAGATGGTAAAAAAGCTTATCGGAAAATATATCGGTAAGGGTGATGTTGCTAATGGACAAACGAAAGCTTCAAATACGTTTAGTTCTTTAATAGAAAACTGCGTTTTTGTAGAACCTGCTGACAGTGGGACTGTAGGTTTGGAGCAAATTTGTTCTGGCGAAGGGAAAAAACTAAATGATAATGAACGTACAATGCGTACTTGGGAAGGAATCGTTGCATCGCCCATGAGATATGAATATAGAAATAAAATGGAATTTACATTTGGCGATGAATATAAAGATGGACCGCTTGCTTTGGGACTTCATAAAAAAGGTGGATTTTATGATATATTAAATGTAAGCGGCTGTCGCATTGTCAGTAAGGAATGGAGTGCCATACTTGATTACGCACTAAATTTTTTTAAGGATAAAGGCATTTTGTTTTATCACAAAATGAAGCATGAGGGAATATTGCGTAACCTTGTTGTGAGACAGTCTTTCGCAACAAAGGAATTTCTTGTAAATCTTGTTACCTCAACACAATGGGATAAGTATGGATTTGATAAGGAGAGCGTTTTGTGTGAGTTTGCGGACGGACTTGTTTTATTGGCAGACAGTGCAGGCTTTAATGGCAGCATGGCAGGTGTTTTATATACTGAAAATGACTCGTTGGGAGATGTGGTTGCCTGTGACAGTATGCAGGTGCTTTTCGGAAAGGACTACATTACCGAGGAAATTTTAGGACTGAAATTTAAGATTTCACCCTTTTCATTTTTTCAGACAAATACAAAGGGCTGCGAGGTGCTTTACGCAAAGGCAAGAGAGTACATCATGTCGGGAACGGTTATGGGTAACGGGTTAAATGAGAATGCTATTATCAGTAGTGCGAAGGATAAGGTCATTTTTGACTTATACAGTGGTACGGGAACAATTGCACAGATGCTGGCACCTGTTGCAAAAAAGGTTATCGGAATTGAGCTTGTGGAGGAGGCAGTTGAGGCGGCAAAGGAAAATGCGAAGCTCAATAACCTTAACAACTGTGAATTTATTGCAGGAGACGTGTTGAAAGCAATTGATTTGGTGGAGGACAAGCCTGACGTTATCATACTCGACCCACCAAGAGATGGCATAAACCCTAAGGCTTTGGAGAAAATTCTGGCATTTAATGTGAAGGAAATGGTGTATATCAGTTGTAAGCCAACCTCGCTGGCAAGGGACTTGGAGATAATAACAAACAGGGGGTACGAGGTGAAAAGGGCATGTGCCGTGGATGAGTTTCCGGGGACGGGGCATGTGGAGTGTGTCGTGTTGATGTCGCGGGCAGGGAGGTAAAGTAGCGGAAAAGTGCAGAAAACAAGGGGGCTCCGGGAGCCTGAACAGTTTGGAAAAATTGTTCCTGCTCCCGGATTTTGTGTTTGTTGTACCATGCGGAAACATATCCACTGCTTTTGGGGCGGGATAGTTGAGTTGACAGGATAGATATAGGGTAGGTTGTGGAGATAGGACGGTTAAGGAGAGGCTGAGGGAATAAGATTTATAATTTCAAGAAAAAGCAATTTGAATTGTAATGTTCTGTACAAAATGCTATAATTCTACACATATTTTATGAAATCATGGAGGGGATTGTTATGCATATTTCAAAGGTAGATATATTTAACTATAGATTACTAAAACAGACAAGTATTAATTGTGAAGAAGATTTGTCTTTAATCATTGGTAAAAATAATTGTGGAAAAACATCTTTTTTATCAATTTTAAGTAAATGTGTGGGCAATAAAAGTGAAGTGGGAAATTTTGATTTTAATGATTTTAGCACGTTATTTCAGAGGAAATTATATAAAGTTGTAAAGGGAGAATCATCTTTTAAGGAAGAAGAATTGGCAGGAATTAGGGTTGATTTTTATATAGAATATAATGAAAAAGATGACCTGGCAAATATTAGCAAGTTGATGTTGGATTTGGAACCACAAAATACAACTGTTATTCTAAGGTTTGAGTATGTATTAAAAAATAATCTCCTAAAACTAATGGAAGAGTTTTCCAAATACGAAGCAGATAGGACAACTCTTAGTTCCGAAATGGCATTTGATAAATTTCTTAAAAAGAATCATAAAAAGTATTTTGAGTTTATGAGATACTGTGTGTTATATGATTATAAAACCAAGAGCATAGACAATACGACATTTAAATTTCTAGACAATAAGGATATAGATGTATCTAAAATAATTGCGTTTAATTATGTGAGTGCGAGAAGAAATGTTTCTAATGCAACGGATTTAGAACTTTCTGCATTAGCAAGTGCTTATTATGAGAAAACTAAGAATCAGGACAAAAACAATGCTACAACATTAAATTTTGAAAAAAAAGTAGACGAAACGGACAGTGCATTTGATGGCATATATACAGAGACTTTTAGAAATTTAATGGGTAAATTATCTAAGTTTGGAGGAATTAAAAAGAATGAAAATATAGTAAAGGTTATTTCGCAAATTCAAGTATCAAAACTTTTAAAAGATAATACAACGGTCGTATATGATGAACAATCAAATTTTTTGCCAGAGAATTATAATGGTTTAGGATATTTAAATCTATTTAGTATTATTATGAAAATAGAGACGATAATGAGTGATTTTAGAAAAGACAATAAAAAGGATGAAAAACCAGCAGATATAAATTTATTATTTATTGAAGAACCAGAAGCACATACTCATCCACAAATGCAGTATGTGTTTGTAAAAAATATAAAGAATTTGTTGAGGGAAGGTAAAAAGATTAGCAATACAAAAGAAACTATAAACTTGCAGACATTTATGACAACACATTCATCTCATATTGTGGCTGAAAGTGAGTTTGATGATATTAAATATTTTGTAAAGGAAAAATGTGATAATGGATATAATGTTATTTCAAAAAATCTTAAAGATTTAAAAACATTATACCAAAAAGAAAAAGGAGAGGGAAATAATCATTTTAAATTTTTAAAACAATATCTTACGTTAAATCGGTCAGAGGTATTTTTTGCTGATAAAATTATTTTAATAGAAGGAGATACGGAGCGTATTTTGCTTCCAGCAATGATGAAAAAGGTTGACCAAGATAACGATTATGAGATACCCTTAATGTCTCAAAATATTTCCGTTATTGAAGTAGGAAATTATTCAGAAATATATTCTGCGTTTATAAAATTTATAGGAACTAAGGCATTAATTATTACAGATATAGATACTTATTCTCTAGTGGATGATAAAGACGAAAAAGGTAATATCAGAAAACATCAGAATGGAAGCGTAAAACAGAAGCCGAAATTGTGTAAAGTGTCTGAGGGTGAATATACCAGTAATAGTTCTTTGAAATTTTATTTAAAGGAACAGTTTGAAGTTCATGGAGGAACAGAAAAAGACATATTGGCTAATTTAGAGATGGAAGAAAAAATAGTTTCTGCTTATGAAGTTGACAATAAAGAAACTGATAAAAAAGAAATTGTCTGGAAAGCTGATAAAAATGGAAAGGTTTTGATTGTTTATCAAACGAATGAAGTGAATTATGAGGGGGTAGCATATAATGCAAGAAGTTTTGAAGATGCATTCTTCCATATCAATAGAAAGTTTTTTACAGAATTAGATGGAGTAGATGATGAAGAAAAAATCAAGAAATGTGCAAATACGTTTCAAGGATTAAAAAACGTAAAATTGTTTTTTGATAAAACAAAAGATAGTTTTCAGTTGGCGAAAGATTGTGTTAATAAGAAGCCGTCTTTGGCAATGGATATTTTGTTAAACAGTAAAAGTGATGATAAAAAAGATTTTATAAATTGGAAAGTGCCTGAGTATATAAAGGAGGGATTGGAATGGCTGCAGAAGGATTAGAAAAAGAAGTGAAGCAAATATTTGCACTTATTGATGATAACAAAAATTTTCTTTTAAGTGGAGGGGCTGGCAGTGGAAAAACGTATTCATTAGTTTCTGTTATTAATGAGATTTATAATAGAAATCCAATAGCAAAAATTGCCTGTATAACTTATACGAATGCAGCAGTCCATGAAATTGAAAATCGTGTTTTGAATAAAAAAATCAGAATTTCAACAATACATGATTTTTTATGGGATAATATATCATCTTTCCAAAATGAATTGAAGGAAACTCTTATTGAAGGTATCAATGATCCTAAAGTAAGATATAAAAATATTAAAGTGCAAATTCCATATAGCAATGAATTTAAAGAAGGGGTGAAATATACAGAATATTTGCATTTGGCAGATGGATGTATTTCACATGATGAGATAATTGTTTTGGCAAATCAAATGTTTAAGAAATATTCAAAGTTATGTGATATATTAAACAGTAAATATGACTATATCTTAGTGGATGAATATCAGGATGCTTTTCCAGAAGTGATAGAGATTTTACTAGAGTATTTGCAAGGGGATAAAAAACGAAATTTAATTGGATTTTTTGGGGACTCCATGCAGTCAATCTATGACGATGGTATTGGGGATTTAAATGCTCATATTGAAAAAGGAATAGTGATTGAGGTACAGAAAAAGCAAAATCGTAGGAATCCTCAATCAGTTATGAATTTGAGTAATAAATTGCGTATAGATGAATTAAAACAGGTTCCATCTGAAGATAAAAATGCTCCGAATATGGGAGAAGGCAAAGTTAAGCAAGGTACAATTAAATTTATTTATGGAGGCGTCCTATCTGAAGATTTAAAAAAAGATAAAAGATATTTTAATGGATGGAATTTCAGTAATCCCAAAGAAACAAAAGAACTTCATTTGACGAATAATTTAATAGCATCCAATGCTGGATTTCCAACGCTTATGAAAATATATGATAAAGATCCTTTGTTGAAATTCAAAAATGAATTTATAACATATATTAAGGAGAATATGATAGATATAGATGAAACAACAACTTTTGGTGATGTGATAAATTCTGTAGATTGGAGATTTTCAAATCAAGTAAGAGACGTTAACAATAGAGGAAGAAAGAAGATTGAAGTTTTTTTAGAAGATGCTGAAAATGCAAAATTTTTTAATTTAGTAAAGGACAAGCCTTTTGGTTGGGTGAAACGAATATATTTTGATAAAGATAATCTTATTTCGGATAAAAAAGAGATAGATGAGCAAAGGTCATCTCAATCAAAGCGTGATAAACTTATTCGGCATTTAATTAAAATTCAGACAATTATAGATCTTTATGAAATGAAAAATTACAATGAATTTATTCGAAAAACATCCTTTAGAATTAGAAATTTATCGGATAAAAAAGTAATTAAGGAAAAAATTGATACAATCGTTGGAATGAAAAAAAACACAATAAATGAGGTTATATTATATGCACATGAGAGCGGTTTGTGTTTAATGGATGATAATATTAAAAATTTTATTAAAGAAAATGAGTATTTATATGCTAGAGTTTCTAATGTTAATTATGAAGAATTTGTAAATTTGTATATGTATTTGGAGGGATATTCACCTTTTTCAACACAGCATAAAATCAAAGGAGAAGAATTTAAAAATGTATTAGTAATTCTGAATAATGGAAAATGGAATGATTATAACTTTGAGTATCTATTTAATCCCTCACATCCAAAATGTAATAGATCCGTACTAATACGAACACAAAAATTATTTTATGTATGCTGTACGCGTGCAATGGAGAATTTAGTGGTATATTGTGAAGATCCAACGGATGCTATGATAGAGACTGCTGAAAAGTGGTTTGGTAAAAATAATTGTGAAAAAATATAATTTAGAATATTAGATTTTATAAAACAGGAATTAAAAGATAAGAAAAAGTGATTAAAAATGGATAGTCATCGTGAATTTTTTATATATCAATCCGAAGACGGTTTGACAAATATTGAAGTTAAAGTACAAGATGAAACAACATGGCTTACGCAACAGCAGATGGCTGATTTATTTCAAACGTCGCGAACAAATGTTGTAGAACATATCTCGCATATATATGAAGAATTAGATGAAAATTCAACTTGTCGGAAATTCTGACAGGTTCGAAAAAAAGGAAATCGCGAAGTATCACAAGATGTCATATTATAATCTTGATATGATAATTTCTCTTTGTTATAGGGTGAAATCCAGAATTGCTACTAATTCCCGATGTTTGGCAACAGAACGTTTGAAAGGATCTATAATAAAAGGTTTTACAAGCACTCGTTGGATAAAGAAATTTCCCCGTCACAATCAGAAAAACCCCGAATGACAGATATGTTGATTAATGTTACAATAAGTAATGATTTTTACGATGAGATTGGAGAAAACCAAGATGCAGGAAACCATTTTCCACCCACAAAACAGCACACTCAAGGATACAATCACAGCCTATGCAGAAAAAATCACATTGAAGAAAATACGTTATGACGATAGTTTCGATTTTTCGAAGATTCACTCAGATTTGAAGCAGACGTTTCTGTCTGGAAAATATTTTATCGAAAAGAAAGATAAGACTGATGTTTCGTTGTTTGAAAAGGAGCTCGGATATAAGC
>JAMPEH010000057.1 GCA_023665245.1 Muribaculaceae bacterium | reverse complement strand
AATCCGGACGGCTATAATTTTTAGCGGTCACCTGCTATCGCGGAAGGTTGTACCACCTTGTCACGGAACACCGCCTTTGTCTCTATCCATGTCATGTGAGGGTTGCGGCTGAGAAAGACCGGTATTATGTCTGTGACGTTCTTCGCCGCATTGAGACTGTTCCTCGTTTTCCAGTCCGTGACTTCGGAGAACCTTTCCTTGTACCTGTTGAAGAAGTGGGGTGTGAGCTTCAACGCCCTCCGTCCCTCCTCGCAGAACATTATGGCGCACACGCCCTTTGAGGTGCTCATCAGTCCGACATGGAAAGAGGAAAGTTCCCAGCTCCGGTTCTTCCCGGTGCCTGTCCGGTCGTATATCAGCAGGCCAAGGTAGGTGTTGCGCCTTCCGGTGGTGAACATCCTGGTGAGCACCGTCCGTTCCGATTTGGAATGTTTCCTCAGGTGCCTTGCCGCCGTCTCGGACCATCCGAACCCCAGCGTGTGCCGCCGGAGCTCTTCAAGGTCCGAGTTGTACTGCGACACCAGCTCGCCGTTCGTCATGGACTCAACGAGCATTGTGCTGGTCGTAAAGGCGTTTGACCATGCAGGCGGAACTTATGAACTCCTCCGCCACCTCTGCCGGGTTTTCCATGTCGTTGCGTCCCCTTATGTTGGCCGCTATGCCCTGGATGTCCCTCTTCCTGGGGTCGGTGCTGTCGGGGTCGTACACCAGCGTCTTGTTCCCGAACTTTATCTCTATCGAGAATGTCCTGCCGTTGCACTTGGTGACCATCGTCGCCGGGAACCGTATCAGGGTGGCTGTCTTGGCTATGAACCCCTCCTTCGTGGTCATCGGCACGAGTGTGCATTTGTAAAGCGCGTTAGGGATGATCTCATCCTGGAAGGCCGCGTCCACGAACACGATCTTCTTCTTCGACTCCGTTTCCCTGCAACCCTTCCAGCTGCCGTTGTCCTTTGTCACGAAACCGTACAGGCGGTCTTCCATGTTGTCGAGTCCTTTGTAGAACTTGATGATTGTCTTAATCAGTTTGGTCATTTCTTACGTTATAATTTATCATTTGGGCAAAAAATTAGGCCCTGCACCATGTAATAGTGCAGAGCCTCTTGTGTGGTTATTTAAAATTCCTTAAAAATAATCTACCATTTGTTAATAATCCTTTCGTTCGTCCTGTCTTATCTGTTCGACTGAGGGGATGACGTGCCTGCCGCCTTCCCCGATTTGCTGGACGATCCTGAAGGGCTTGTCAAGTACGGTGTCATCCAGGCTGTCCTTCACGCTCACAGACAATCCGTCGCCGTCCGATTCTGCCACAAGGAACTCGTCGGAGCCCTTTTCCTGGTTGTAGACGGGGACTATCAGGCGTTCGTCAGCCTGAACCTCTAAATAATTCCATAAATCCTGGAGTTTTGGTTTCACATTCATATTCACGCTGTTTTAATCAGTTATAATTCCAATGTCTCCGCAAAGCAGTTGGAGCATAGACCGCTCGTCCTGTCAAAGCACCTCTTGGTGATTCTCACGCCGCATTTGGAGCAGAAGATGAGGGAGTCGTTGCGTCCGTGCAGTATGTCCTTCAGGTTTTGCCTGCTGACGTTGTATTCGAGCTGCAACGCCTTCATCACCTCTGGGAAGTTGTACCTCATGTCCTGGTGCTCGAGCCAGTGCAGCCCGCTGGTCAGCCTCTCGTAGTCCGCCCTTATCAGGAGGTTGCGTATGTATGTGGCGTTGAGCAGCTTCTGGGAGTTTAGCCTCTCCATCATCGCCATCTCTATGCTGAACATATCGCTCGCCTTCTCCAGGTCCTTCTGTCTCAGCACCCTCTGGACCGAATCGCTTATCCCCATCTTATTCGGGTTTTGTGAACGAAACGGTCAACACAGGCTTGTAGTTCTCCATCTCGGGGTCGGGTGTGATGCCGTAGAAACAGGATGACAGCAGGTTGAGCATGACACGGTTGCTGTCAGCGTGGCTCATGTTCTCCCAGTCGAGCCCCATCTCGTCGGCTATGTCCCGGGCATCGGGATAAAAGGGGTTGTCCTCGGGGATTTCGTTCACGTCCTGGGGGGCGTCGTCGCTGAACAGGTACTTTGAGAGTCTGAAGTATTCGCCGATGGCTTTCTGCGACTGTTCAAGAAGTTCTTTTTTTGTTGGCATGGTTTGTTTGTTTAGACTACGCTGCTTCTCATCACTTCGGCTCGAAACGCAAATCACAGTGGATCACCTCGCACACCGCCAGCAGGGTCACGACTGAGAGCGACCGGCCCGCCTTGTCGTCCTGCGGCTTGGGGACCGTGTAGTGCCTCGCCGTCTTGCGGTAAATGAGCTGGCGGTCCACATTGTAGCGTTCCATCAGCAGCCACAGCGTCCCGTGTATGTCAGCCACCGATCCGGGATAGAACCTGTCCTCGGTCGCCATGTCCTCCATGACCAGCCTTACGCCGATGTCGTCGCAGTAGGTCATGAGATTGGTCACCGAATAATTGCTCCTCCCTTCCTCGATGGAGAGTGTCACATGGTCGCTGAGGTCCCCGCGGTAACGCCTGTTTCCCCTCGCTTCCGCGAGCCTGGCTGTGAGCCGTGCTTGGTTCATCTGTGTATCGCTTGGCGTATCAGGTTCACTGTCTCGATCACGTCCTTTTCAATCTTTTGGTAGTCGTAGGTTTCCATTTTCTCGCAATCCTCCAGGACGGCGTCAAGGTTCCCGGCGGCTTCCCAGAGGTCTGAGATGTTCTCGCCCATGTCCTCGTTGGCGGTAGACCATTGCAGCGACTCGGGCCTTGCGTCCAATGCGTCCTGTTCCTCGTCGGCGCATTCCTCGGTGGAGTCCTTTGCGGTCCGAATGATCGCCAGTGCCTCGTCCCTGTCAACAGTTTTCCTTAGCCCGGACAGTGCGTCCAGCACCGCGTGGAGGGCGTTTCTTCTTTTTTTGTTCATGCTTCCAGATGTTTTAAGGGCTGAAAGAGATTGCAAAGATATGAAAAATTCGCAATTCCCAACAGCCTCGGGTTAATTTTTGTTTTATTTTGTGCCCCGACAGGGCACACATTGCCTCTCATCACATTAAATAACAAGGGGAGACTGGCTTTGTCGGCCAATCTCCCCGGTAGGTATTTTTTCTAAGTTCTTATTTAGCAAACAGTGCGGCAAGTCCTCCGCCGAATATCACGAAGAGGAACAGGCTTGTGATTCCATAAAGTATTTTGTCACCGAAGCTGATGTCCTCGAACAAGAGGAATCCTGCGCAGAAATAATACCAGAAGAAACCGGCGATAGTTACGATTATTGCTGCGCAAACCGTCATAAGCAAATAAATGCCAAAACGTCCTGATTTTTCCTCAGCAAGTTTTTTCTCATCATATATTTGATGTATTTCCTTTCTAAAAGATTCTTGACGTTCAAATGAAAATGGGAGTTTTCTGTACTCTTCAGTCTTTTCTTCAATTTCAGAATCAAAATCTCTGTCAGGCAGATTTTTAATATCGTAAATCATTCCTGACACTAAAACCACAACAAAAAGTGTTACTATCCAAACCATTATGATAATTTTTAAATCGTTGTTTTAAGCCCGAACAACGGTTCATATATGCACCTCATGCAAAGGTCTCCTATGGCCTCCGATTCCAGCCTCGCTATCTTCTCGGAGTCCTCGCCGCTGCTCCACTCCCTGAACATCCTTATCGACTTCCTCTTGTCAAGGTAGGAACCGAAGCATTCAAGTTGGTTGTCCTTCAGTGTGAAGCGTATGGAAGCCTCGTTGCCGTGCCTGTCCTTCCAGAACGCCTTGCGGTTCTGTAGGAATTTCGCCACGCTGAATGGGATTACTTTCGGGGTGAGTCCCATCCGTCTGAGCATCGAGTTGCCCATGTCCTTCTCGCCCAGGAAACCCCTTATGAGGTCGTGCATGTAAAAACCGTTGATTCTCGCTGTTTTGTTAATTGTTTTTCTTTTCATTGATGTGATTGTCGAACACGTTGTCTCTCATCACATTGGGCGTCCTGGAGCTAATCGTTGAACACAGTGTCAAGGTCCACCTCGTCATGGAGGCGTATCACGCTCAGCTCTTCGGGGTCGAAGCCCTGGTCTGTCACCCACGGGTTGTCCCTAAGGAACCTGTTCCTTGCCGCCTGACTGCTTATGGCCGCCACGCAGCCGAGTATCTGCCCCAGGTCGTTGGGGTGCCCGTCGGGGGAGTAGCCGCCCCCTTCCCATGAGTACACCAGATATTTGTTCATCATCCCTGCCGGTGCCTTGGGTTTCCTTATCCTTTTCTGGAAAGCCTTGCGGAGCCTTTTAGCTTCCTCCTTTGTCCTGGCTTCCGGGATAAATGGCTCGTCCTCGAAAGTGATGGGGTTGCCGTCGGCGTCCAGCGCCGGCTCATCCAGCCATTCAGTCACAGAGAGGGTTTTTGCGTTGAACGAGCAAAGGTGCATGAGCAGCTTTTTCTCTTCGTCGTAGACATCGAGTATCGCCCTGTTCAGATACCCTTCCTCCTGGTTGTCGGGGTCTTCGGGGTTACCGTGATTCCAGGTGATTATCACCCTTACGGAAGTCCACTGGCGGTCGTCGTCGCCCGAGTATTCAGCCGGCTCAAACTCGCACACCAGATCGGTGGTGTTGCTATATGCCACCTCGTCCACCACCGTCTCGCCGAGCTTTTTTCTCAGCGAACTGAATTTTTTGGACTTTTTAAGGGCCTTGGTGATTTCCTCCAGCCCCAGCTCGTAGCCTTCCTTGTCGAGGAGCGTTTTAAAAAGCTCCCTTTGCTCTTTGGTTATTTTGCCAATCATCATCTTAAAATTTTTACAAAGATAATAAATTTAATTCACATTCACCCGTTCTTTTGTCCCGTTGTTTTCACGCCTCCCTTCTGGTAGTGGAGCGTAAGGACTTCCTCTATCTCGCAATGCAGTGGGTCTGAATCCCTCATCTTGCCTTCCGTGGGGTCAACCTTCCACAGCAGCCACAACGCCCCGAAGGGTGCGCAGAAGGTGTAAGGCACTTTGAGGGAGATGTAGACCACCTCATGACCCAGTCCGTAGGGCATGCACTTGCTGAGGGAAGCCCAGTTCTCCTTAAACTCCGGAGTGTCCCTTTTCTCTTCCGGTTTCATCGCCCTTATTTCGAGTATGCGCTCCCCGAAGTTCTCCACCGCCTCCTGCATTATCTGGTTTTCAATCTCGTCGAGTGCGGCTTCCATCTGCTCTGTGGAGCCTCCCCAGTGTCTCTTCACCTTTGCGAGCGTCTTGTCGTCACATTGCCCTGAGAGGGCCTTCACCAGCTCGTCCCTCCATTTCTTCGCCTTGGAGCGGTTGTAATCGGGGAAATACCTGGCGATGAAATCCCAGTCCACCGTGAGTGTCTTCCCGGTAAGGAAGAATTTGAATTTGTAATCTTTCATTTTGCCTTCGGTTTTATTTTAGTTTTTGTCTCAGTCAAATGTCAGTTGAAAAGGAAGAAGAATGACCCTGCCGGGGTTTGTCCTTCCTCCGGTTTCAGCAACCCTGTCATTTCGGCTATCTTCTTCCAGCCATTGTCTGTCTTGGCCTTTTCAAGAAGCAGGTCTCTGACTCTTTCGTTTTTGCCAACGCTCCACTTCTCAAACTTCTTCAGGTCATCAATTATTGTGTTGTCGACAAAATCGACCCGGAAAATGCAATTGTTGAGCTTGTAGTACACTGCGGTCCTGAAGTCGTGTTTATTACGTTTTACATCCGTAAGCCAGCCTTTCCCCAGCACACGCAGCTTCCTCTTTTCGGTGACGACGTCCTCGCCTTTGTTTATGAGAACTTCCCTGGTGACTTCCGTGACATCGCCCACTTTGAAAACGGCTTTCTCTTTCACGAAACTTTCCCATACGGGAAGGATGCCGAACAGCTTGCCCCATGTCAGACTGAGTTTGATGCGTCCGTGTCTGATTTCGATTTTCTCATACCAGTTGCATGGGGTCTGGTAATATCCACACTTCGCCTTGTTGTTGACCTCTATGTCACGGGCGGCGTAATTGCCGGGTGTCAGGCAGCATTTGCCGTCCACCGTGTGCATTGCCAACACTTCTCCCCATAACTCGGACGCTTGTTCCTGAAGTTTCAAGGCCACTTTTTTGATGTCTTCCGTGAGGCTTCCGGTGTGCCATTCCCATTGTTCGTTCCGGGCTTGTTCAACCGCTTCGAGGGAATGTCCTTCCACGAGCTTAGGCATTATCACAGTGGCGAAAGAGGCATTGCCGATTAACACAGGATGGTTGACGTCATGGACGTATAAGTGTCCGTCACATTGCTCCAGTGTCTTCTTTAACAGGTTCGTGTCGAATCCCACGGTGAAATCACTCCCTGCTGCGTGTTTCAGTCTCAGGGCAAAGCTCATGTTGGGATCGGAGTCGTCATGTTTTCTTGCGATCGTGAGAAGGTCGCTACCCTTTTTCGTCGACAGGGCTATGTAATCGTAGTCGTTTCTGTTGCCTGCGAGCTTGCATATCTTTTTGAGCGAGTCAACCCCTTCAGTCCCCAGTTCTATTGGGACGCATTTGGATTTGTCCGGAATTATTCTCATGACATCGGGGAAACGGCCTTTCGATTCTCCGTCGTAGACTGTGACACCGTTAAAATCCACGGTGACGAAAGTGTGTTCGACCATGACCTTGCGGTTGAGCCTGTCCTTTTCTTCTGTCATTTTCTTATATTCAGACACTGTGACACGCACTTCCTTTCCGGCAAATTTAGCGAAGGATTTGGGCTCCGCTAACACTGTGTAGCGTGTGTCGGTCTCAGGCCATTCGCCTTCGCATTCCGCCTTATAAATCTGGAGGATGTGTGTGTCCGTGGCGGTCAAGATCCCCTTGTCGGGAATAATCGCCACATACATCGTTATGGGACGAAGTGCATCTTTGCCGACGAAATTTGCCAGCGACTTCGCTTCCTTGGGGATTGACACTTTGAAATCGGCCACTTTGTTCTTTTCCATGATTGTCTCAGTTTTGTATGTTGATTTATTATGTTATTGCCTTGTTTACGTTTGGTTAATCTTCATCGTCTGTCATGTAAACCTCATGGTCCACATGGTCGTCCAGAGCGTTCCATTCTATGTCACCGTCAAACCACATTCTCTCAGCCTCTTCAAGGGCTTTGAACGGATCTTTTGCCTCAATATTGATGACCTTGGCCAGTGTCTCAATCATTTTTACTTTGTATTTTGCCATATCTTTTCGTTTTGTCGGCCTTTTGACCGTGGGTGGATAGATTGTTAATTATTCGCCATTGTTTCTGTAGTCTCCGGCATAATCCATCCAGATACGGTAATCTTTTCGGTATTTGGATGCCTGCCTCTTTTGGGCGCGTTTGACCGACTCGTAGGAGCTGCCCTCTAACATATGTCTTACCTCACGTTGAAGTACCGCACCCAGGAATGGGTAGATGTCGGCATAATTGTCCTGCATAGCATCAAAGTCTAACGCGCTGTTACCAATTGCCCGTTCCAACGCCATGTCCATAGCGTTAATTACGTTCTCTTTAACGGCGTTGTATCGCTTTATGAAATCTTCCTTAGTAGTCATATTTCGCTTATTTTTGTTTGGGTGGATAACTTATTGCCTGAGTGCCAAAAGTGGCTTAAATCGCTTTATTTGGCGTAAATTCGGCACGTTGATATATTGTGCGTGTGTACTCCTTATTGTAGGCTATTTCAAAGCGTCGGCTCTGCTGCTCTTTAGTCCAGCCCTCGACCGCTCTCTGATAGCGGCCAATATTTCGGCTTCACAACACTCTTCTATCTCATTGTTGACAGACTGTGCCAGGAACTTCAATCCGTCCACACGGTTGTAGGGCACTTCGTCAAAGAATCCGCAGCCGGTGTCTTCCTCGAACTCAATCAATTGCTCGTCGGTGAAACCTTGCAATGACGGTGAGTCGTATTTTACACCGCTTTCAACCTCTTGCCACGGAATGCGTATTGCTCCCAGTACGCTGGAGCAGTATATGAAATCTGAACCCTCCATGTCATTGAATGTCAAGTGGGACAAATCCGCTCCTTTTGACCGCTGCCAAAACACGCTCGGTGAACCTACAGTCCGTTGGCAGCTTGTACATACAGGTTCTGGGGAACATACCGGTGTACAACGGGTATCTTTCACCTATGAAATGTACTATCTCGAAGTCCTTGCCTTCATTGGTCAAAACTCAAAGTCCTCTCCGTTGTCGGAGTGCCACATCACGGGATTGTCCCCGGCGGCTATTACTTTTCTTAATGCTTTATGTAACATATTTGTAACTTAATTGTAACTTGAACGTAACTGTCATTTTCTCCACTCTGCCATTTTGCGGTGAATGTCTATGTTGTTGTCCTTGATGAGCTGTTTCAGCATCCCAAGCAGCTTGTAACCCTCGCTCGTGTAATTCTCGGCGTTGATTTCAAGCAGTTTGAGCGATTCCTCCTTGGATGTGGCTTCCTCGAACAATGAGCCGTGGAACAATATCATGTTCTGCATGGTGTAGTATGCTCCACAGCCCTTGTAAGCGTCCATGAAAATCCGTGACATCTTCAGGGAGTCATGGCACCAGGTACGGCGCATAACCCTGATGAACCAGGCTGTATTGTTATGAAGTTGATCGGGGGTGCAGGATGCCTTAATCCGCATACTGATATCTTCAAGAGGCCGGATAACCTTGTGATAGGTATCGCTGACAAACACATTGAGGTGGGTGTTTATCCTCTTGTAAGGCACACCCTTGCATCTTTTTATAGGCAATCCCAGAATGTGATTTGTCAGTAGGAAGATATATTCGTCAGCCATCTTGCCCACCGTGTTGGCGTTGAACCATCTGTTTCTCGCCTTGAAGTTTTCAGGGTCGTTGCGGAAGAGCTTGACCTGTGTTTTCAGTTCCTCGCTCACCATTCTCCACTGGTAGAAATAGCCCTTTCTTCTTAGTGCCTCCGTGAAGCCCGCCCCTCCGTATGAACGGTAGGTGAGCATGTGGAACATCTGTGACATCACCCAGCGTCGGAAGAGCTTTCCGTTCGGCACTGTGCCGTCGTCCATTATGTTTTTGAGGATGGGGTCGTCGTCCTGAAGCAGTCTCAGTCCTCCGTTCTCGCATATCAACACCCCGTCAACGCCGCCTTTGTTCACGCTGAAGAGATTGTCGACTTTGATCCCGGCTTTGCGCAACGCCTCGATTTTCTCGTCGGCGGTCATCTTCTTATGCTTGCGCTCTTGATTGTTTGTCACGGTGATCTCAGCGCCGCACTTGGGGCATATCACTGTTGAGGATGTCATCATTGTCTCGTTTTTCTTTTCCATGTCTTTGCTATTTATTCGTTAGTAACCCATTTCTTCAATATCACCAGCCCTTCGGCACCGGGGGATTTCCAGAACCATTTTCCCATCTCAGCCTCGTCCCACCTTAGCGATCCGTTCAGCACGCTGCACAGCACATACAGCTCCAACGCCGCCTGTGCCGTCTCACGCCGTTCACCGAACATCATGTCGGTGTCTGAGAGGTGACGCTCGTCAAGGGCGTTGAAATACAGCCTGCGCTTCCTGTCACTCCTTTCTGAAGGTATGCTGTGACGGTAACGAAGGTAGAGCCTTTCAATCTCCCTCAGCGCGTCGCCCATGCTGACCCTCTCAACACCGAGCAAGCCCTCGTAAGCGCCTTCCTTGATGACGTGTCTGCCATCCACTTTGAGGTTTCTGCGTTCCAGGTCCACGGAGAACCTCGACCCTTCTGAAACCTTTCCGATTGTTTCCTGATAGATATTTTCCATTTTTATTTTTATTAAAAGGTTATGCCATAAGCCGATGACGTGTGGCTTTAAGATTTCGATGAGAGCCGCGTCCTGCCCGTCGAAGCCGTGCGGGTACACGGTTGGTAAACGGTGACCCGCAGGTTGAGACTGGGCGTGTCTTTTGACGCGGACGCTCTGAATGTCGGCTTCCGGCATTAAGAATGCCACGCTGCATTGTTTTATGAAGCCTTTTCCGGTCTGGCGTGTCACTTTATGGCTTCGATTTGAATACTGGTTAACGAAGGACGGTGTCCACGGTGAGCACCTGGACATAAGACCTTCAGTCGAACCAGTGTCAATAAATACGCCGGACTTGGCTTCAGCACCCCACGCTGGGTGATGAACTGACTCGATTTTCCCCATTCCGAAATGTTGTGTGGCTTTATTCATTTGATGTGTGCCTGCCTTGTGGAAGGCATTCGACACCGGTCCAAGGCTTGGCACTGGCATTAGACCGGTGTCGAATTCCTTATTTCGGAGGCAGGTCACTGAATGTTTTCGGACGGGGGAGGGGTTTGGCACACTCCAAGGAGGCTGGTCACGGGCATAGTATGTCGCTTTATTCTGTCGATACGTTGGGGGACAAGCCAGATGACGTCGTCATACGTCAGAAGACGTCGTCATCTCGGTTATTGTCCCGGCAGTTGAACAAACCAGTGTCCCGCCGCCGCCGCATACACGGCACCCGGAGTCATCATACAGACCACTTTCCGGAAGGCATGTTCCTTCAAGGCTTCGATGTGGGAGGATCCTGCCGGAAACCTGAAGCTGGATGTCAACCAGCTTCAGGTGAACGTGTGTAGATCCGCCACTGAATTGTCCGGGAACCCGGTCTGTCACCGCATGCACGGTCAGAGGGAGGATACCAAAGTCCTGTAAACGTCACGGCTCGTCAGCATGGCGTTCCTCATACAGTTGAGGGTCAGGTAGCCGTCAATCTCTCCTTCCACTTTTTCTTTGTTGGCTTTGACGTTCCTTCCCAAACCACGCTCCACACAGCCGTCTTTTTTTGACACCGCATAGCCGAGCCCTCCCACTTTTTTCTTGCCGGTCTTGACAGCCCTCAGACAGTCCATGACAAACTTGTTGAGTTCCTGGATGTCCTCGACCACGTTGCACACCGGGAGAATCTGAGTCGCCCAGCTATGCTCTCCGTCGCCCTTGTATAGAAACCTGTTTACGGCGTTGACAGCCTTCCTGAACGTCGTTCCCTTAGCTTTGGTGGTGCGCCCCTCGATTTCCTTCTGGAACTTCTTGATGCGTGTGGAACTGAGCGAGATCATGTCCCCCTTGATGGAGTAGCCGAGGAACTTGAACCAGCGTTCAGGGCTCAAAAGCTCCACTTTCTTGGGATTGAGCTTCATCTGCATCTTGTCAAGCTCGTTGCTCAGGCATATCATCGCCGCGTTGTAATCCTCACCGACGAAGAGCATATCATCGGAATAGCGGACATACTCGCCGTCCATTCGGTCAAGCATCTCGTCTATGTGGAAGAGAAGCACGTCAGCAAGCCATGATGCGACGGAGCATCCCTGTTTCAGTGACTGGTAGGTCTTTTGGAGGTTGCCGTCGGTGTCGAAGTACCAGTCTGAGTGATAGTACTGTCTCAGCACGTCAATCGTACAACCTTCCGCGATAGCAGGTGACCGCTAAAAATTATAGCCGTCCGGA
>JAMPEH010000056.1 GCA_023665245.1 Muribaculaceae bacterium | reverse complement strand
CTGGTCCGCCAGGAGCGGGAGCTCTACGGCGAGGACAGCGTGATCCAGTACGCGCAGATCAACCCCACCATCGACCAGAGCGGCTCGACGCTCTATACCGCGTACTTCGGCGTGCATATGAAGGACGCCGAGGACCTCCACGTGCACGGGATGGCGTACTTTATGGGTACGGCCACCATGCCGGAAGTTCCTGACGACGATACCAACGACCAGGAGCCCAGCGAGCCCGACGACGGCGAGAAGCCGGAGACGCCGGCGGACCTGGACAACGCGAACAAGGAGCCGGAGAACAACAACAAGGACGATGCCTCCCTCTCCGCCGGTAAGACGGTGGTGGAGGTGGGCAAGAACGAGATCACCGACGCCATGCTCCGGGCGGACGAGAAGACCAGCTTCAACCTGAACAGCCGCGGGCCGATGAAGACCGCCGACGACATCTACCATGTGCGCATCTTTGAGGACGACCCCGGCGCCATCGACTACGACGTGGCCTCCATCTTCTCCTACCAGCTCAGCCAGGCGGGACGGGACGCGAGCAAGAAGATCTACTACTCCGTTCTCGACCAGCGCCTTGCCACCATCGACGCCAAGGGCGTGATCACGCCGGTCATCGACCCGGAGACCGGGCACGGCCGGGAGGGACGCACGGCGGTGTACGCCATGTCCTTCGACGAAAACAGCGACCCGGTGTATGCGGTCCTCCAGCTGGAGGTGCGCAGCCGCTTCTACCTGAGCAGTGGGCAGGCGCTGTCCAACGACCCCAACGACGCCTATGCGGCTAAGGTCGCGGTGCCGATGGTCTCCGCGGGCGACAGCCACAGCCTGGCGGTGAAGGCGGACGGCAGTGTGTACGGCTGGGGCAACAGCCCGACGGGTACCTACACCCTTGGCAGTGCCAACGGCTCGTCCTCCTCGCCGGTGCCCATCTACCAGCGCAGCAGCAGCGGGATCTACACCCCCCTGACCAACATCGTGATGGTGGCGGCGGGCGTGAACACCTCGCTGGCGCTGACGGCGGACGGGTTCGTGTACGCCTGGGGCTCCAACGTGCGCGGCCAGACCGGTACCGGCTTTGACGCCGACCAGTCGCCCAGCATTGCCGACCCCACCCTGGTGGTGGCGGCCAGCGCGGACGACGCCAACAACGTGAACGGTTACCTGGGGAACATCGTGTCCATCGTTGCCTGCGGTACCCACTCCATGGCGTTGGCGGCCGACGGGCGCGTGTACGCCTGGGGCGAGGCCGAGTACGGCCAGCTGGGCGTGCTCTCCAGCGACAGCCGGCTGTCCAGTGTGGCGGAGAAGGACCAGAACGGGAACGCGACCAACGTGTACATCAAGTATAGCCCCCGGCCCATCGTGGTGCAGACCACCGATGCGTCGGGTGCGCTGACCGAGCTGACTGGGGTCATCGCCATTGCGGGCGGCGGCGCCAGTTCGGTCGCGCTTTGCTACGATGGCACGGTTTGGACCTGGGGCGACAACCGCCGGGGCCAGTTGGGCGCGAACCAGGACCGCGAGCGCCTGGCCAACCGGGGCAACGCGCAGAAGGTGACCCAGTACCACTACTATCTGAAGGACGCGGAGAACGGGGAACGGACCGAGGACGGCTTTGGCGGCGTGGTCGCCATCGCGGCCGGCGGCCAGACCGCCACCAGCAACTCCAGCGCCAGCCACGTGCTGGCCATCAAGGCGGTGCTGGAGGACGGGCTGGACAGCACCACCGTGTACGGCTGGGGTGCGGACGGCTACGGCCAGACCGGCACCAACGACGATCCCCCCAAGAACATGAATGAGGTGACATCGGTCCAACAGCTCCTACCCACCGAAGTACGCTACGACGGCTCCTACAAGGACAGCTCCGGCAACTACTACATCGGACGCCGGACGGTAGCCGTCGCCGCGGGCGATACCCACTCGCTGGCCATCGTGCTCCAGCATCCCCAGGACGCCGAGGACGAGTCGCGCGATGTGTACGCCACCTACGGCTGGGGCTACGACGACCGCGGTCAGCTGGGCCTGGGCAGTCTGTCGGGCAATGTGAGCAGCAGCGACGGCGACAGCACCGGCCAGCAGCGTGTGCCCATCCAGATGCGCAAGGAGGACGCGGCCAGTGACGCCGATCCCTCCACCATCGTGCACGTGCTCGACTCGGTGGGCATCAGCGCGGGCGGCTCCTACTCCATTTACTGGGACGCGGAGGGCGAGGTGTACGGCACGGGCTACAACCAGGCCTATCAGCTCGGCGCGGCGCCCACCCTGGCGACCATGACCGACCGGACGGGCAACCCGCTGGCGGCGAACACGTCGGTGAAGGTGCCGGTCCGCGTGGGCAACAACATCAGCCAGAACCTGATCTATGATAAGGTGTGGGTGTTCACCACCACCACGGACGAGGATACCGGCGAGGTGTCCACCGGACTGACCGCCCGCTATGCGGTCCAGCCGGAGACGGTGCCCCAGGAGGGCGACCCCGGCGACGCGGACATTGCGCCCAACGTGGCCAACATTCCAGTGTCCCAGCTGGTACAGATCGACCCCACCGGCGACGACGAGAACCTGATGGACCTGACGGACGACCAGTTCCAGATGCTCAAGAGCACGTCCATGGAGTACACTCTGACCATTACCGACGAGCAGTTCGTGATCCTGTTCCGCAGCGGGATGAAGCGCTACTACAGCGTGGGCTTCAACATCTCGGAGCGGGACCGGGCGGTGCCCTCCGACCTGAACACGGATATGATTTACGGCCTGACCCGGACGCCGGAGATCCCCAACCTGACGGTGAAGACCACCGGCAAGGACGAGGTGCCCATCGAGCCCTATGGGTGGAACAACGCCATCCTCACCCCCACCGACATGAAGGACGTGTCCGCCATTGTGGGCGTGGTGGAGGATAAGGAGCTGGACCCGGACGAGGAGCCCGACCCCGACGGGGAGAACAGCATCTACGCCGGCAAGATGGAGATCAACATTGCAGACGCCAACAACTTTGCCACGCCTATGGTGTGCGCGGGCAAGGACTTTACCGTGGCGCTGAAGTCCGACGGCTCGGTCTGGGCCTGGGGCGACAACAGCTACGGTCAGCTGGGCACGGGCAAGACCTATGAGGAGATGCCCTACGCGCCCTACCCGGTGCGGGTGGTGGGTATGAACAAGATCATGCCCCGCCTTACCTTAATAAAAGAGATCGCCGCGGGCTACCACCACGCGCTGGCGCGGACGGCGGATGGCTCGGTGTACGCCTGGGGCGCCAACGACCGGGGCCAGCTGGGCCAGGCGGAGGATATTTACAAGACCTACGACGTGAACGGCGACACCATCAAGGTGGAGATCGACGACGAGCTGCGCGGACAGATGACCCAGAGCATCTGCTACCCGGTGCAGGTCTGGGGCGACAAGGATAAGAGCGGCTACCTGATGGGCGTGTCCGATATTTCGGCCAACGGCGACTACTCCCTGGCTGCGACCAGCCCGGAGGGGTACGTCTACTCCTGGGGCGACAACTCGGAGGCCCAGCTGGCCACCGGGTATGTGGTCTCGGCCATCGGCGATATGCGGACCTTCCCGGAGCGGGTGGTGGCGGATACCCGCGAGAAGGAGCCGAGCAAGCGCTACCTCACCCATGCGGAGACGGTGATCGCCGGGCCGTACCATGCGGCGGCCCTGGGCCAGTTCCCCTACGCCAAGGACGGCGGCACCAGCACCAGCAACAGCGTATATGTGGCGGTGTGGGGCGACAACAGTCACGGCCAGCTGGGTCTCGGCCCGGAGCGGAGCACGCCGGACAGCGACGGGATGCTCCGCAGCTACGCGGTGGATTATGTGCGCCGGCGCAACACCCAGGGTGACCCCGACGTGCTGGACAGCGTGATCGCGGTGGCCGCCGGCCGGTACCACACGGTGATGCTCACGTCGGGCGGCAACGTGTATGTGGCGGGCGACGCCACCCACGGTCAGCTGGGCACCGCCGCCAAGGACGCGGTCGACGGAGGCGGCTACCTCTATCTGGACTACGCCACCCGCATGACCGAGCCCGGCCGACCCAACACGGCGATCACCGACGCGGTGGGCGTGGCCGCCGGGGAGTACTACACCATCCTCATGCGCGGCAAGCGGGCCGAGGTGCAGGGCGACAGCGCCCTGGGCGAGATCATCGAGAGCGCGCTCTATGCCTTCGGCAAGAATACCGACGGCCAGCTGGGCGTTGCCGCACTGGACAGCAACGGCTACTATCAGGAGAGCGAGGTCAACGGGCTGGCCACCGGCGCGCAGGCCTATTTGTCCATCCCCTACCCCGACAGCATCGAGGGCGTGGTCACCAGCGTGGCCGCGGGCGGCGCCCATGTGGTGGCGCTGACCAATAAGAACGAGGTGTTTGCCTGGGGCAAGAACGAGTCCGGCCAGCTGGGCGAGTTCTCCCTGGTGGACCGGGACAGCGCGAGCCAGTCCGGGTTTGACAGCGCCTATATCCCCGTGGTGTCCGGCGTGATCAACTACGGCGGCAATCTGGAGTACGACGTCCGGGTAGTGACCCACCAGAACGGCGTGCTCTGGAGCGACACCGACGGGAACGACGACCCCGACGTGGGCTACAGCGAGCGCGAGTACAAGCTGGTCCTCAACACCAAGGCGGGAACGGAGTATCCGCTGGTCCAGCACAACGACGGCGTGGCCGAGGACGGCTCTACCTATACTTACTATTCCCCCGACCCGCGGTACACCCCCACAGGGAACGGCAAGGTGCCCGGCGGCAGCTATACCGTCTGGGCGCGGCGTCCCGCGACCGGCGGGAGCGCGGCGGGTCCGTGGGAGAACACGGGCACGGTGGTGAAGGCCATCAAGGCCGCCAACTTCGTGGAGGAGCCGGCGGTGGTCAACTTCTTCACCGTACACTTCTCCATTGAGGACGTGAACAGCAGCGGGTCCATCATCAAGGCCACCTACCAGGTGGGCCAGGATGCGCCCATCGAGCTCCAGAACGGACAGAGCGTCTGGGGAGGCGGTAAGCTGACCATTTTGGCCCAGGGCCAGAACGGCGTGGTGCCCAATTACGCCTACGACTGGGACGTGACTCCCACCGGGACGCAGTATACCCCGGTGATCCAGAGCCGTTACCCCGACGGGGAGACCGAGTCGGAGCGGGCGACGATGGATGCGCTGTTGACCATCGAGACCCTCACCCAGGAGGTGACGGTGAAGTGCGTGGTCACCGCGCCTAAGGAGTTCGACGTGCTCATCCGGGTGATGAAGGACGGCAGCAGCTGGTACGACAGCGGCAAGAGCCTGTACCTCAAGAGCCAGTACAAGACCATCGAGCTCATTCCCGACGAGGCGGACAACTTTATGTACAACGCCGAGGCTGTGCCGGAGGGCGTGTACACCATCTGGGAGGAGGACCCGGCATCCGCCACCGCCTACGAGAGCCCCAATAAGGTGACGGTGAAGGGCGGCGACGTGAACCAGGCGCTGAGGTACTTCACCATCGACACCGAGGTCCTGCCCACCAACGGCGTGGCCTCCGCCTCTCTGCGGGTGCAGTACGCCAAGCTGGACGAGTCGGGCCGGTATGTCATCAACGAGAAGCCGGAGCCCCTGCATAATACGCTGCCGGTGGTGGCGATGGAGAATACTCTGGTCTACTTTGAGGCCAGGGGTACGGTGGGTGTTGCCTTTAACCGCCTGAGCGTGACGGCGGACTGGACCAACAGCGCAGGCTCCGGCGATCCGGCGGGGCTGAGCCTGGTCGAGGGGACCGACAGCATCAAGACGGGCACGGCCAGCCGGGTGTATAAGGTGACCGGGCGGGGCGACGTGAAGATCACCCTGGACGGCAACGGCACCGACAGCGACAAGAGCTACATGGCCATCCAGCTCCAGCTGGTGGACGAGTACGGCGACGGCGAGAACTGGGACGCCTATGCCGCCGGGTACGAGTTCTATCTGGAGAGCCAGTACCGCCGCAGCGACAGCGTCACCGCCAGCCAGACGGGCAAGGTCTGGGCCAGCTACAAGCTCTCCAGCCGCGGCGGCGGACTGTTCGACTGCTACAACGCCAACCTTCCGAAGGATATTTATATGGTATACGCCCTGGATACGGCCACGGGCGTGAAGATCCCCCTGCTCAACACCAAGTTCAACCTCACCGACCGGGGGTATCTGCGTACCGCCCGGACCGACGGCGAGAAGGGCGACAGCATCACCGACCCCAACGTGACGCCCATGCCCGTTACCTATTATAAGGTCGATTATAACTTCCGGGTGAACGACAACAGGTCGTCTACCGGCGTGGATACGGCCTACGGCACCGAGGCGGTGCTTCAGGTCATCAACGGCTTCAACGCCACCATCCAGGACCCGGCCTACGAGGAGCAGGAGCCCGGCGGGGACGACTCCGGCGAGGAACCGGGCGAGGGCGAGGAGCCCACCGTCAGCGCCGTGATGGGCAAGTGGATGGACGGGACCCTGATGCTCTCCGACGACCCCAACCCCCACCTGAATGTTCAGGTCATCAAGACCATCCACGGCAACGCCTACACCAGCGGTAACCTGGAGGGCGTGCTGTATCTGCCTGTGGGCAACACCATTTCGGTGCAGGTGGTGGGCGGCAACGCCCGCGAGGCCGGCTTCCGGGTGGAGATCCCCATCGACGCCGACACGAAGTACGAGGGCGAGGCAGCTTACGCGGTGAGCCGCAGTCCGGTGGGGACGCCGGTGGTCTTTAGTACCAGCGAGGCGGCCAGCAGCGACAACCTGACCAAGCCCAACATCGACGAATCGACCGGCGACCCGGATTGGATATTCCATCCCTGGGACATCGACGCCTTCCGGAGCTTCCGGGTGGTGGTGACCGGCTACGGCCAGCCTGTGGCGGTGGCCAGCCTGATGTCGGTGAACAAGGCGAATACCTTCGCGGCGCTGGAGCGCGGGCCGGTACAGCTGGCGGCGGCGCTGGACGAGGAGGAGAGCGGCTCGACCGGGACGGGTATCGTGGTGGAGACCGTTGTCCCCGGCCGCGAGCTGCCCGACTGGAGCGAGAAGGACCCGACCATGGACGAGCTGGCGCTGGGCACCTACATCGAGCTCATCTACGGCGACCGGGTGGACATCGTGGGCACGACGGAGAAGTTCGTGTCCGACTTCCGGCTGACCCGGACGGAGACCTCCTATTCCTACTATAGAAATATCACCCCCGACAAGGACGGCAAGGTCCAGCCCTACATCACCAAGCCCGCGGCGATGATCCCCGGCGACGAGTTCGACGAGGTGACGGGCGAGGCTATCCTGGTGGAGAACCCGGAGTATGCCCTCTGGGGCAACGACGTGAAGCTGGAGATCACCAGCTCCGACCCGGAGGTCGTGTCGGTGGACGGCTACAGCCTGGTGGCCGAGAAGCGCAGCGGAAAGGCCGTGGTCCGGGTGTATAACCCCTGGACCCGCCACTCCACCATGCTCACCGTCCATGTGCTCAACGTCACCGACGCCACCGGCGAGGGACTGGAGAGCGAATACGCCTACCAGAGCACGCCCATGATCTCGCTGGGCGACAACTTCTCCGTGGGCCTGAAGGCCGACGGCACGGTTTGGACCTGGGGCGACAATACATACGGCCAGTTGGGCGTGGGGACCACGACGGACCTCCTGCCCTATTGTGATACTCCCATGACGGTGCGTACCGACGAGGGGATGATCCTCCGTAACGTGGTGGCTGTGGCCGCCGGCGCGCGGCACGCGCTGGCCCTCACCCGCGACGGGAAGGTCTACGCCTGGGGCTCGGACGACTTTGGCGAGCTGGGCATCGACCCGCTGAGCGAGAAGATGGTGGAGGTGGACTCCCTGGGTCTGCCCACGGGCATCATCGGCACCATCGTTGCCGTGGAGGTGGATACCTCCGCCATTCTGGGCAAGATCACCGACCTGACGGCGGGCGACGGCTTCAGCATCGTGCTCACCGAGAGGGGGACGGTCTGGGGCTGGGGCCGCCACGACCGGGGCCAGCTGGGCATTGGGTACCAGGGCGACGTGTTCGGTACCGACCCGGTGCGCGACGCCAACCTGGATCTGGTGTCCCAGAACGAGTACGACATCGTGACCAACATGAAGTACAGCGTGTTCTACACGCTCATCGGCATCCTTGAGCCCGACCTGCTGGCCAAGGACGAGAACGGCGACCTCAGGGACGGCGGCGTGGCCATCGCCCTGCGGACCCAGCGGTTCGACAAGGAGGTGGAGGGCTACTTCCTGGATAGCTACTACCTCTACGCCCAGTACCTGGTCCAGCTGCTGGAGTTCGTGGGCACGCAGGAGAACGGTCTCCAGAGCGTGGAGAGCGCCAACAGTATGTACAGCAAGGAAACGGGCAAGCTCATGTACTTCCTGGACGAGTTCCGGGGCAACGAGATGCCCACCCACGAGACCTATGTGCTGGCCATGGAGCTCTATAACGAGGTACAGAAGTACCTGGATAAGCACCCCACCGTCTATAACGAGGAGCTCCTCTACAACACCTTCAAGCCCGTGGCCGAGGAGCTGAGCGACGACGGCAGCGGCGCCATCCAGTTCCGGGAGGACTGGGTGCTGGCCAAGCCGACCTACAGCGGCGTGAAGTGGAGCTACGAGGACTATGTGACGGCGCTGGACGCCTACCACGAGCGCATTGCCAACGGCACCTACGTCACCACCGGCGGGCAGTACAGCACCGGCGAGGGCAACCCCATCTACGAGAGCGCGCCGGACTTTGAGCTGATCTCCTGGTCCCCGGTGCAGGTCCTGGAGGGCGCCAGCGCCAGCCAGGGCATCTACCTCAACCACATCATCAGCGTGTCCGCGGGCAAGAACCACGTGATGGCTCTGCGCTCCGACGGCTCGCTCTACGGCTGGGGCGACAATACCTACGGCCAGCTGGGCGTGGGGCTGGACAGCACCGTGTCCCGGACCGATACGCTGGCCACCCGGCCCCAGGGGACCGAGGGGGCCATTGGCGCCACCTTCACCTACCGGGTGCCGGTACGGGTGCGCACCACCGACGCCAGAGGCTCGGAGAACGGTATCTATGAGGATGCACTGAGCGCACAGCGCGCCCGCGAGATGTACGGGTACCTGGTGAATGTGGTCTCGGTGTCCGCCGGCGGGAACCATACGGTGGCCCTGCTGGCCGACGGCACGGCCGTGGCCTTCGGCGAGAACACCTACGGCCAGGTGGGCGACGGCAATCTGGACTGGATCACCTACGACAGCGCCGAGGTGGGTATGCCCGTTGAAGAGGGCTCCGACGAGCTGATCACGGTGATGGATATGGTGAGCGACAAGATCGTCACTCGCCGTATTGCCACGCCTCAGCCCGTTCTGGCCAGAGAGACCGGGTATAACAGCATTGAAAACGAGGAGACCGGCGAGGTCATCCGGGAGATCATCGAGGTGGGCGAGCTCTACCGCCTGTCCGACATCCAGGCTGTGGCCGCCGGCGGCAACGTGTCCGAGGCCATCGTGCGCAAGAAGGGCCTGACCGGCGACGGGAAGGAGCGCAGCTTTACCGCGCTGTACGCCTGGGGCAGCAATATGGAGGGCCAGCTGGGCCTGGAGGAGATCAGGAACGCCGACAACGGCGAGACCATGTGCACCGCCTTCGTGGGCCACGCCAAGCAGGTCATGAAGGGCGACAGCCCCAACGAGGATACGGAGTACGCCGGGTTCACCGACGCCATGGGCATCGCCGTGGGCGGCAAGCACACCGCCGCGCTGCGGGTGGACGGCTACGTCTGGAACTGGGGCGACAACAACTACGGCCAGCTGGGCAACGGCACCAGCGACAGCTCCTTCTGGGCCGTCCAGGTGGGCGACGGCGAGTCCAAGAGCCTGATCCTGGATAAGTACGAGCACTATGACGCCAACAACAACCTCATCCACACCTACGACCAGAAGCGGCCGGTGGGCGAGGACAACCCCAACGTGGTGAACCTGTACGACGGCGAGTACCTCATCATCGACATGAAGGACCTGCTGTACAGCTACCGCAAGGGCTTCAACCTCATCAGCGACGGCAGCAACGACTCCATCGCGCACCTGCTGCACCTGGTGGAGTCCGGGGTGACCGATCCGTCGGTGTTCAGCATCAACCGGGTGCCGGGGACGGACACCATGGTCCAGATCAGCTCCACCGGCAAGCTGGGTCTCACCAGCGTGTACTTCGACTACGAGAATTCCGACGAGGGGCGCAGTAACATGATGCTCCTGCCGGTCTATGCCCGGCACCGCCAGGTCTACAGCAGCGAGGATGCCGACAGCGCAGGCGTTTCGGCCGCGCCCATGGTGTCCGCGGGCCTGAAGCACACCATCGCGCTGGACTCCCAGGGCCGTGTTTGGGTCTGGGGCGACAACGCGTACGGCCAGCTGGGCTTCGACCCGGACGAGATGGGCGTGGACAAGTACATCGACAGCCCCAGGCAGATCACCAAGTTCTACAAGCACAACATCGAGCACCCGGAGATCAAGGAAACGCAGCTTGCGGAGGACGGCGGACCGCTCCGGTTCGTCTGGGTCGCCGCCGGCGACAACTTCAGCCTGGCCGTGGACATCGACGGCCACGTTTGGGCGTGGGGCGACGACAGCTACAATCAGCTGGGACGCGGCTCCGAGACCAACTATGCGTATTATGAGCCCAGGCAGGTCCGTGTGCGCGTGAGCCGCATCGGCGTGCTGGGCGACGAGATCATCCACAAGGAATACATCCAGGAGAACGGACTGCTGGACGCTTACGAGGAGCGGGACAAGATCATCGCGGTGGCGGCGGGCAGCAACCACGCGCTGGCGCTCTCCTCCAACGGCTTTGTCTACGGCTGGGGCGACGACCGCTTCGGCCAGCTGGGCATCAGCGGCAAGAACGCCAAGGACGGCGAATATAAGTACGCCCAGTGGGTGGGCAAGGGCAAATCGCCCAGCCAGACCAACCATATGCAGGAGGTGGCGTCCATCACGGCGGGCGGCAACTCCAGCGCGGTGCTGTTTACCAACGGTACGCTCTTCAGCTTCGGCCAGAACCACAAGGGCCAGCTGGGCGACGGCAGCCAGTATACCCACTATACCGCCGTCAAGGTGGGCGGCGGCGACGGCAACGTCTGGACGGCGGGCACCCGCGTCCAGAGGCCGGGCGTCAACCCCAACGACAAGGGCGACGTGGCCCTCAACAAGGTCTTGGCAGTGGAGATGGGGACCGCCCATGCGGTGGCCATCGCGCTGAACGTGACCATGGACGAGAGCAAGACCGCCGCCGAGAAGAACTTCAGCGTGACCCCCGGCATCTACGGCTGGGGCGACAATACCCAGGAGCAGATCGGGGCGATCGGCGCCACCCGGCCCAACGGCCGCGCGGTGGAGCGCCAGCATACCGCGCCCATCCAGGTGATGCTCAGCGGCGCGCGGCAGGTGGCCGCCGGGTTCCAGAACAGCCTGACGCTGGTGGAGGACCCC
>JAMPEH010000055.1 GCA_023665245.1 Muribaculaceae bacterium | reverse complement strand
TTTTTCTTCATTAATGACTTCCTCCTGTAATAATAAAAAGCAAAGCTTGTGTTAGCCGTGACTAACGCAAGCTTATCATAGCTGTAAAACCTTGTCAAGCGTCCAAGCCGGTTATCTATTTCTCCGTATCTGCTGATAACTTTTATTATGATATACGCTTTAAACTTGCATGTACACCATCAATTTCAACGAATCAGGACTTTATGAGCATCACGTTCTATATTGCATTTATAATATTCAGTAAGCTTTGGTAACTATCAACATCATGATACCTACAAATACGAATATAAGGGCATCAGAATTATAAATGGGAACTTCACGCTTCAATATTAAATGTATTCTTATCTTTTTTATAAAGCAATGTCATAACAAACGCAACAATTATCAATATATGTAATACTATATGATATACATCAGGAACATATCTTCCGTCCACATTTATCAATTGAATACAGTCAGCAAAGTAGGCAATCTTCTTGTTCGTATCTCCCATAAATCCACTACCGAATATAGTATACCATTCATGGCATAAAAACTGGGTAATAAACCACATTCCTAACCATGCCAAATGTATATTTTTTCCGATTTTTTCTGTGGTTAAACATAAAATAAATGTAACAATTGGAACAAGCATGAATATCCACTCTTCCTTAAATGCACTTGTTACTAAGTATTTATCTCCAATCTTCAAACCTGTCATAGAAAGAAAATACCACAATAACAGAATGATATTTCCCACTATTATATGAGATTTTTTCATAAAATGAATCACCTCCTCAACTCCCAATTTATCTGCTCGTTCATATTATATCATTAAACCATTAAATATGGAATAATAATCCCAAAACCCATACAAAAATAAAAGATTATCCTTTAGTTTTGGATATCCATTTCAACATATTTTAACTGATTTATTTTAAATTTGTTATGAAGAAACATCCATTGTTGTTTCTTTAACCAATTACTTATGCTCACATATTTAAGTCTGATTTAGATGATGTTGTAGATGCAATGAATTTACTTAATCAAAACAGTGGAATCTCTTACAAATCTATCTAAAATGATTTAAAAATCTTATACAATACATATCTAATGGCATAGTTCAGAGCTTGTAAAACTTAAAAACATTATTTAGATGAGGGTTCATAAGGAAATGAAGCAGCTTCTGTAATGTAATTGTTTTTCAAAGTTTATTTTGTTATAATCAACTGACAGATAAATCGGTGTTTATGAATGGAGAAGTATATGGTAAAGTTTTTTCACCTGTTTAGGAATTATTATTTAGGAATTTCTTTTGCGGGAATAATTGCATTTGTTATTCAGGAAATTCCGTATATGATTATGCCACTAATAAAGATTAAATCTAATCCTATAATGAATATGTCGAATGAAATTCCCTGGATAGAAAAAACACAGGGTATATTTGGTATGTTGTCTATGATTTTGTTAATGTTAATTGTTAAAGATAACGATGAATTCTTTTCAATAGCTACATACAAAGAAAAAGCCTTTTTTACAATAACTGTTTTAATGATACTGATAAATTTTATAGGTTGGGCTTTTTATTACCTTGGTTTTCAATATAGCTGGTTGATTGTAATAAGCCAGTTTGCGGTTGTTCCGTTGTACTACTTGTTTTTCGGATTATGGAAAAGCAATTATTTATTAGTCGGAACCGCTTCGGTATTTTTTATAATTCATACCATTAACGGTTATTTGAATTTCGTTATAAAAAGGTAATTTACAACTTTCAGTTTGTAGAGCTGAACAAATTTACTGAACAAAAGCTGTTGAATTTCTCTGCTCCTTATGTTATATTAAGCATAGGAAAAGCACCCACTCCAAAGTGGATGCTCCCGAAGAAAACGAAAATGTCCTAAAGGACACCGCCTCTCTGTGGATCAGACAGAGGGGCATTTTTATTTCTTCTTACTGTTTCTCTTGTCGAGAAAGGTCAGAAACGCAACAATCAAACTACCAAAGGAAATCAACAAGCCTATTATCCCTATGAATATCAAAATAATATCCGCAGCCGTCATATTACGCACCTCCCTTCCTATGTACTCCCAGCAAGCTAGGGCAATTGGTTCGGGAGGCTACCACCCTGTCATGGGTACTCTCCTAGTGGCTTTCGCCACATTTATAATCATATCAGCAATATCACAAATTTTCAATCAAATCATATCGGTTATCTATTTCTCCGTATCTGCTGATAACTTTTATGGATATACGCTTTAAACTCGCATATACACCATCAATTCCAACGAAGCAGGACTTTATAAAGCACCACGTCCTATATTGCATTCATAATATTTATCCAAATACTATTTATTCAGATATGTTATTAATATCACTTATAAACTTATCAAAATCCGAAATATATTTTTTATCTTGCTCTATTTTAAATTTATCATATTCTCTGTATGCTAATTCTTTAGCAACTTCATGGGATATTTTACCAGCACCATGGAGTATTTCTCTACCATTAAATTTTAAAAAGGCATTTAATTTTTCTACCCAATCACTCATAGTCATAGCATTATGATTTTCAGCTTGCATTTCAGCATAATCTAAATACATGGTTACTATTCTATTTAAATCCTTTAATTCTTTTTCATTTAAATAGTTTTTAGCAATATCAACATCATATTTATAAATCGGTCCGCTTGGAGAATTTTTCCAATTCGTAAGCCCCATATGCTCTTTTTGGGAATCTACTCTGTTATAAATTATTTCAGCCGCTGTATTTCCAGTTACAGAATAATGGAGTTTATTTTGAACTGTTTTAAAAAATTCTTTTGTAATTTCACTATCTTTATCATAATCAACACTACATTGTGAATATATATCAGTAATTTTTTGATAAAATCTCCTTTCGCTAGATCTAATATTTCTTATTTTTTCTAAGGTTTCTTCAAAATAGTCTTCACCAAATATATAATTTGGATTTTTTAATCTTTCTTCATCTATTACTGCACCTTTAATCATATATTCCTTTAAAACTTTTGTTGCCCATATTCTAAAATTTGTTGCTTTCTTTGAATTTACTCTATAACCAACTGCAATTATTACATCCAGATTATAAAGTTTAGCTTTTCTTCCTCCGGTACTTTCGTCGGAAATTCCGACAGAAGTCTTTTCATCTAGCTCATTAGTCTCAAAAATATTATTTATATGTTCTGTAATCGTGCTTCTAGCCACTCCAAATAATTCTGCTATTAAATTTTGAGTCAACCACAAGTCATGATTTATGAGTAAAACATTGACACTTACATTACCATTTTCATCTTTATATATTATAAAATCGTGATTAGTTACTTGCAATTTATCCACAAAATCACCTCCACTATTTCTTATTATTAGGGATGAGCAAAACCCTGTTTTTATAAACATCCGTTGTACAATATAGACAAATCACCGCAAACATTGTAATTTTTTCCATCTAATGCAGTTATTCGGAATTTCCGAACAACTATATTTTTTATCAAGCTCACGATGAGCAATATTTCCTTTTACCTGTCTCGTTCCTTCCATGCGAACCAACAAGAATTTCTTGTTAGTTCGATTTTTCTCCAATTCCTTATCTTTATAAATGCTTTCAATGTGTTGGCTTATATTCTGCTAAGTCGTATTATATATCTCTGCAATCTGCCCTTGCGTAAGCCATATATCTTCATCAACAAATTGTACCAATACCAAGATATGTCTCCTGTAAAAGTTTCAACACTTCCAAATTATCGCCCTCAATGTAGAGGTTTTCCGTATTATCAAAATCAACACTTTCCTCCCTACACGGACGAAGTGTTTTATTTATTGGTGCATTGGCAAGAAGAACCGCCTTTTTCTTATCAGACCAAGTAAACTGGTAGCGTTCCTCATTTCCATCAACAACTTTACAGGAAATCTCCTGCATAAGCACATCTTTATCAATAGCACGAACCACCTCACCATTTTCATCAATTATCTCCGTAACAGCATTAGGAAACAGTTGTGCAAGTTTCCTAAAATTTTCATCAGCCTTATTTACTGTCTGCATTTTAAGTTTATCCATTATTTTTATTACCCTCCTCATTCTCAAGCAAATTCATCTTTCTACAATTGCTTCTTTCGGTTTCAGATTTATAAGAAAATCAGTCAATAAAATTGCATTGAGTGCCGCTTTTTGATTTGGATATTTTGTGTACCAACTATGTGCAACACCATGTCTATTGGGAACCCCCTCTACAACGTCATCAATACTATAACAAGTTCCGATAATCATATTGTTATAGAAATCACTAAACACATCATCATAACCATTTTCATCAACAAGCTTCTTAATATCTTCCTGTGGTTTCTTTGTATTCTCAATACCTTTTGACTTGATAATTCCTTCCCACATTGTTGCCAGGAACGGAATTACCAAAGCATACTCTTTTCGAAGATATGCTTCAAGGGTTTGTCCAAGAGCCTTTTTTACATGTGGCTCTAAGTCAGATTCTCTCCATTGTTTTTTAATGTGCTTTATTTCAGTCTTCGTATAATAAGATAAAATTGCTCTGTCAATCCGTTTTTCACATCTTTTACTCATTCCCCGGCTTGAGCCTAATATCTCGTTTACTTCAGCAAAAAGCTCAACATCTGCAATCCAGCCTGCATATGGAAACCATTTTGCATCATACATAGCCCTCAGATAAATTTTATGCAGTTCATCATAATTATCAAACGCAGATTCAACATTCCAATTCTCCCATATATGAAATAAAGGTGAAAAATCAACATCACCTAACCATTTTATGAATGGGGAGTTAAACATTTCTTCCAATGCTGATGAAAAATTTGTTAATACATTTGGAACAGAAGTTTTTATGGATGATGATATAATACTTCTTACTGAATTAGCTATTTGAAAAGCAGACGTGTCAATATGAAACGATGAAAGATTAATAGCTGCTAATCCCATTGTATCTGATAGTTTATTCTTTACATCCATAACTGAATTTGATAATTGATGTGATATCAATGCACTATTTACTGCAGCCATATTTTCAATTGGACTCACCATTGGAGCCAACCTTTCTTTTACCTTAAGGAACGGTTCTATATTTTGTTTAATCTTATTATTTTCAATGTTTATTTTGTGCTCATCTGATATAAGGTCATATGACTTAAAATCGCCCATACTTGTATCCTCCACCAGCAATTATTTTCTGCCATCAGCTATATCCCCATTCAAAGCCGCTTCGCCTTCATGTTCTCCACAACCGCAAACACCTTTTTGGTCGTAAGTCCCTGTACGACTATCGTAAAGAACATGGTAACATATGTTACAATCAGCACAACATTGTATGCGTCCTTTGGCAAAAATTCAGCACAGCTAAATGCAAGTGCAAGGGACAAACCACCCTTTAGTGCACTCCATGTCATAAGTGTGGTAAATTCATTGACGCTATATCTGTTTGGAATTTTATTTTTTCCGATAATTAACGTTGACACAAATACACCCGCATATCTTGCAATAAAGTTTCCGATGATTGCAGCAACTATCAGCAGCAACAGATTTTTATGGAACGGCATATTTAAGAGTGAAATTCCAATCAGTATAAACAATACGCTGTTAAACAGTGTATCTGCGATATGCCAGAAATCCTCATACAAATCCTTTGGATCCACAACCTTTCTCCATTCTTCTTTCCCTGCCATTGCTTTCGAAAAATAAATTCCGCATACAACCGATGCAATGACTCCGGAACATCCCAAATGCTCGCACACGATATATGCCGCCATAACGTCAAACATGCTGATAAATATATGCAGTATCGGATTGTTGGTACATTTTAAGAGTGAGAACATCACAAAGGATATTGCAAGACCAATTGCAATTGCTCCCAAAAGCTCCTTCGCCATAAGCACAGGAAAACTCAAGTCCGATGTATCATTTACGATATTCTTAATACAGACAAACACTGCGACACCTGTACCATCATTAAACAGTGATTCTCCCTCAATAACGGTCGATACATTTTTTGACAAGCCTGCCTTCTTTAATATGGAGGTTGCCGCAATCGGATCCGTCGGAGATACAATACAGCCAAGCAGTACACAAAGCCATATGGAAAATCCAAGATTGAGTCCCAAACTCACAAGGTAAAACAATGCCCCATACAGAAATGATGACAAAACCGTTGTGAGAAGTGCCAATAGACTGATGGATTTTATGTTTTTCACAAAGCGGTTAAAATTAACTCCGCTGGCACCTGCAAAAAGCATAAAGCAGAGAATTCCGTCCATTAGAAATTCCTGAAAATTAAAATGCTCAAGCCTGCCGACTATCGTGTGACGAAAGCTGACAAGACCTGTCTCCTCCAATACCTTTATTACCGCACTGAAAATAAAAGCAAACAAAACCAATGCGATATCATTTGGTATTTTGATTGTTTTTTCATTTACAACGCTAATCACAATAACCAAAAGCAGAATAAATAAAAATCCTGCGAGTACATGCTCCATCCTATGTAATCCTTTCCTCAAGCTTTTTTATAACGTATCAGTATTTTACTTTCGTTATTTTCAGGCATGGATATCTGACAACTCCTTCAGCTTTATTCCTGCCGATACGACGATAACCTTGTCCCCCGCCTCAATGACAGAGGCACCTCTTGCAACCTCGGTAACTCCGTTTCGAAGTATGGTTGCAATCAGTACATTTTCCTTGAGCTTCACATCACTGCTCATAAGAGGCTTTCCGCAAAATTTGAAGCTTTCCTTAACCTCAAACTCTACCGCCTCCACCTTTCCGTCATCCAAGGTGTACAGCCACTTGATATCACCTGATTCCTCGTCTCCGTATCCTGCGGTAGCCCTTGCATTTCTTATCACGCCTGCCATACTGACATCCTGCGTGGAAAAAATATGACTGATACCGCTGCTCCTTATCATGGTTGCATAATTCACATTGTCAACCTCAGCAGATATCCGTTCAATTCCAAATGACTTGGCAAACATTGATATGATAAGATTTACGTCATCACTTCCCGTAACCGTAACACAACCATCCTTGCCTGCGAGTTCTCTGTTTAACAACTCCGCATCCGTACCGTCGCCACACAAAACCTTTGCCTTCGGATACTGTTCCAAAAGTACACTGCAACGTTTTGGATCCTTATCAATAATCTCAACCTTTATTCCGCTGTTAAGCATTAGTCCTGCAAGATAATATCCAATTTTACTTCCGCCGACTATGAGAACCTCTTTAATCAGCTTTCCGATAATTCCTATTTTATTTAGGAAATGATCCATTTCCTCTCCGATGGCAAGAACCGTTATGTTGTCTCCTGCTTTTATTTCTGCATTGCCATTCGGGCTCATTGCCTTTCCATTTCTGTCAATGGCACAAATTAAAACGTCGGCATCCACCTTTTCCTTTAAATTTACAAGCTTTGTGCCATCAAGAATATTACCCTTTTTGATTATTATGCTTGCCACAAATACATTTCCATCACCAAACCGTTCTATCTCGATACCGTCGGGATATCTCAGCATCCTATGTATCTCATTTGCCGCCATCCGTTCAGGATTTACAACAGAATCGACTCCCAGTTCCTTTTTCAAAAATTTGTGTTCCGTGCGGTATCCCGGTCCCCTGACTGCTGCTATGGTGTGCTTGATGCCCAGCTTTTTGGAGACGGAGCAGCAAAGAATATTTGTCTCATCACTTTTGGTAACCGCAATCAGCATCTTTGCGGAATCAATTCCCGCCTTTTTCAAAAGGGTTACGGATGCTCCGTTTCCCGTAAATCCATTACAATCATATTTATCCGTAATATCATTTATTCTTGTGGCATCGTTGTCAATTACGACAACATCATACCCTTCATTACAAAGATATTCTACAACGACTTCGCCAACCTTACTGGCTCCAACTACAATAACCCGCATTTTTGACAACATCCTCCCGTAAATTTATCCTTATCTCGTGCAACCGTTTTCCCCTTTGACAAACGGTTGCCACATATGAGATTTTATATGAAAATTTGACACACATAATATTATACATCAAAAAAAATCACGTATCAACATTTTACATTCTGATGGGATTTTTAGAGCTTTAATTTATCCTGAAGATAACATTCCGTAATGCTGTTCGATACCTTTCCAAGTATCTGGGCAACACGTTCACTGTCAATGGATGAATATTTTTGGTATGCAAAATAACAGCCCTGTACAAGGACAGTTATGTAGATATTTGTGCTTAAATCCGTACGCAATTCAGGATTTTCGGCATATATAAGCTGCTTTAGCTTGGTTTCAATTGATGATACGAGATTATTCACCCTGGAACCGGAAAATATAACCTTAAACAGCTTTCCCTTTGCCGTAGCATTGCTGAACAGCTCCACCGTTGTCTCTCCAATATGGGCAAGAAGATTCTCCTTATGTGAAAGGGAAGCCAATAATTCATTTACCAAATCATCCTCAATCTGTTCGGATAAATCGTAAATGTCCATATAGTGAAGATAAAATGTCTGCTTGCTTATCTGTGCATTCTCCGTAAGCTCTTTTACGGTTATTTTCTCTAAATCTTTCTTTTCACGAAGTGCAACAAAAGCATTAAATATACTGGTACGTGTTTTTAGAATTCTTATATCCATCATTACCCCTCAAGTTAAATTATCCTTAAACACCAAATCGCTTCATTGTCATTTTGTTACAAAACAAAGATAAATATTGTAATCTTAAAAATTAATATTAATAAAGTTATCTGCTTCTTCTCTGGTTCCAAGCTTTCTTTCTTCCACATTTTTTACTGCACTGTCAATTTGTTCTTTCATGGACTCCGTTATGTTTGTATTTTCGCCATAATTTAAATATGCAAGAACGGTCAGCATTTCGGATTCCGTATCTGCGTAATATCCCGTGCCTTCCTGCTTCATATCTCCTAAATTCTTGACAAGCTCTAGCATCTTATTGGGAAGATACCTGTAATCCCATGAGCCCGTTGGCTTTTCTTCACCTAACATATCATTTCCTCCGTTCCATTATCCCAGTTTGTACTTTTCTCTTACATCAATATAATGGTTTGCAAACTCGGTGGTTATAAGCTTATTTCTTATCATTAAGTCAAGGGTTTCCTTAAATTCATTAAAACCAATGGATGACCTTGCCATACTATCTAAGGTGTCTGATATGCGGTCTGCATAACCGTTTGCATCAATAACGCCGTCCCTCAACAGGATGTTTGCTTTGTATGCATCCTTAAAGAAAAAGTTTACCTTTGGTGACATTGTGACCTTGTCATCAACCCTGAATTTAACATTCAGCAAATCAAACAAATGCTTTGCGGAATTATTTGTAAAATAAATATCTCCAAGTATACCGTAAAGATTTTTGTAGGAATTCATATCTGCAACAACAGTATTGTAGGTATAATCAGGCAGGCATGGTCTGAATAAATCCGTAAACAAGTTTTTCTTGTGGAATGCAGGGTAATCCGTATCTGCATTTACAGGCTGCTTTTTAAGGTAGCTTATTTCCCGGATAGAATGTAACGGTATAATAACATGCCTTGGCTCCTCCTCTATCAGCAGCATATGGAATTCCTTGCCTGCAACCCAGATATATGCAGGGGTCTGCTTAATTTTATACTTGTCACTCCTGTCAACTAAAACCCTGCGGTTATCTCTCTTAACCTTGTATTCATGCAGGGTACGTTTGATTTTCTTTTTGTCATAGGACTCGATTTCCTCATCGGAAGCAGGCTTGAAAACAATAAGCTTTTTCATTTCCTGCTCGTCATCCTCCGTCATGCGTTGTCTTTCCGCCGATGTTTCATATTGAGGTTTTTCCTGACCTGCCTCTTCCATGATTGATCTGACATCCGCAACTGCCTCCGCTATGGCTGAGCTTCCATCTGCAGCCATACCTTCTGCCCTTCGCCTTGGCATTTTTATTTTAACTTTCGCAGCCTTTGGCTTCTTTATCTTTTGCTTTTTTGCTTTCTTCCTCTTTTTCTTTGCCGGCTTATCTGCTTCCTCATCCCCATAGTCGTCATCATCATAATCATATTCTGCAAACCGGTCATTAATTTCCGACCACATCTCAGAGTTTTCATCTGCATCCTCTGTTACATCCTGCCTGTTTCTGCGTCTTTCATCATCATTTTGCGTTTCTTCCTGTGCAGCATCCTGCAGCTTACGCCTTTTTGGCTTTGCATTATCCTGTTCTTCAACTTGGTCAGGCAGGTCACCATATGGATCATATGGTTCTTCTTCCTCAGAGACTTCCTCATCCTGCTTTGATTTTTTGGAGCGTGTCTTCACCTCATCCTCATGCGGTCCGGTCATTTCATAAATGTCCAGCGTCAGCTTAAGTGAAAAGGCAATAAACACTCCTGCAACTGCACCAAAGAAAAACAACATTTGATGCATAACAATAAATGCCGCCACAAGTCCTACGGACACAATTACAGAGAGCAGCATCAGCATCACAATTCTTTTTGCATATCTTGTTCCATCTTTTAATGTATTTATTATTTTCTTCATACCGTAACTCCACAACTCGCTTTATATACATAATTTTACTATTATATGGATTTTTATGCAACGAAAATTTCATTTAAACTGTCTTCCGGCATGATTGATGTGGTATTTATCCCTGTAAATAAGCCTTGAAACGGGTAAAAAGGTATACCCCTTGGCTTCCAGTCCTGTCAACAGTCCATCCAATGCCTCACTTGTAAACTTTGCCCCATTATGCAGCAAAATAATTGACCCGTTGCCAAGTGCCTTATGACCGCAAACCCTGTCTATAATATCCTCCACGCCGTAATCCTTCCAGTCCAGGCTGTCCACATCCCACTGTATTGTATAATAATGTCTGGATTTTGCAGCAAGAATTACACGCTCATCATAATCTCCGTAGGGTGCCCGGAAAAGTTCCATATCAACACCCGTCATTGTTTTAATCAGATCATGGCAGCCCTCAATTTCCTCCAGCATCTCCCCGCTGCTAAGCTCCGTCATATGCTTGTGGTTTGCCCCATGGTTTCCTAAATCATGTCCCGACTTATAAATACGCTTTATCGCATCAGGGTATCTTGCCGCCCAATCTCCAGTCACAAAAAAAGTCGCCTTGCAATTATGCTTATCCAATATTTTCAATATATCCTGAAGATCCTCGTCGCCCCACGCAGCATCGAATGTAAGACTTACCACCTGTTCGTCCGTCTCTACACAATAAATCGGAAGAGAGTCCTCATAATGTTCTCCGACCACAGCAAAGACCTCTTCCTTATAATCAAGTATGCACATTATCACAGCCATGATAATCATAATCCCTATGATTAGCTTTACATATCTTTTGTTATTTCCAGTTACCTCAGGAAGATTCAGCATATCATTCTCACATTTTTTTACAAATATATGCATCTGCCCTGGAAATCATTCTACGAAGAAACGGTTTTCATTCCAATATTCAAGGTCTAAACAAGGGTAATCTTTCTAAAATTCTTTTTTCCACGCTGCAAAATAAACTCGGACGAAAAATCTTCGCTTGTATAGGAAGCGGATATATCTCCTACCTTTTCCTTGTTGACGGAAACACCGCCCTGCTCAACAGCACGCCTCCCCTCATTTCTTGAGCTTACAAGTCCCGACTTTACAAGCAGGGTCACAATATCTATTTTTCCTTCCTTAAAATCATCTGCGGATATATCTGCCG
>JAMPEH010000054.1 GCA_023665245.1 Muribaculaceae bacterium | reverse complement strand
TGGAATATTTTTATTGAAAAATTAACAAAAAACGCGAAAAAAAACGAGAATTTTTGTTCATTTTTTCAGTTAATAACAATAAAACCAAGTAATAATAAGGAAAAATCTCGAATAAAATCATGGAATAAATTAAGTTATAATTTTTAGAAAAAATTAAATTCTTTGGACGAATCGGGACAATTTTTTAAAAATAACGTTTTGTTGACGTCAACAAAAAGGTTAAAACTCAATAAAAACGGGGTTATAAAATGAGTTATAAAATAAAATTGAAAATTAAAAATTTTGGACGCTCCGGGACAAGAATTTTTAAATCTTAAAAATTGAGTTTTGTAATAAAATAAAATGTTAAATCTCCGCCCGTTAGAATCGATTTTAAGACGAGTTAATATAATTTTATGATTAAGTTATCATTAAATAACTTTTTCGTTAATTCATTAACGAAAATAACGCGGCAAAATTTTTTAAATTTTTTGTCAAAGAAAAAACCGGTTGCAAATTGTAACCGGTTATTTTTTTATCAAGTAAATATTGTTGATTGCTTGCCGCTTAATTAGGTATTTATAAACGGATTCCGCCGCCTCCGACATTAAGGACAAATTTCCGGTAATCTTGAAACCCTCCCGGGGAATTTTAATCTCGAGGTCGTATTTTTTAGAAAAGAACCATTCATATATTATCCGGGCGTAAAATTCAAAGTCCATAACCGAGATTTTTTCTTGGCAAAAATCAAGAATTATTTTGTTTTTGTTTGTTGTTCCGCCCATTTCTCGAAATCCTCTTTTTCTTCACATTTGCAAAAATCACAACCGTTAATCTCATATTTGCAATTCTTGTAATCCTTGCATTTTTTACAATCGTTTATCCCGTCGGAGCAAGTTAAACAAGGATTTTCCATGTCTTGAAAATAACCCTCTTTTTCAAGATTTTTAAACATATTATTGACAGATTCCGGAGAACCGCTCATGTAAAAATCGAAGTTGTATTTTCCCGCTACATTTTGAACCTCGTTTATAAATTCTTTTTGTTTTTCTTCCGGCATTGCCTCACCGGTTTTTGAATCAAACCATACGATTAAATCCGCTTTTTTACTCATTATTTAACCTCCGTTTTGAGGTATCTTTTAAAAGCCTCGTTTATGCTTGATATTCTTTGAATCGTCGGATTATGAATGATTTTTCCGTTTTCATAAAATAGCGTAAATGATATGTAATCGTTGACACTATCTCCGTAACGAGAAATCAATTCGAGGCGATTCTCTCTTTTATGAGCGTATAAATCGAAATAATTAACATTTAAAACGGATTGTTCGTTTATATCGCAATCAATAAAACCGCCAAGAAACAAGCACTCGTTACAATCATGGTAATATAAGGAACCGTCCGGACCATTGCCGCGAGTTATTTTGTATTCTTGAATCCGTTTTGTTAAAGTCTGTTTAAACGCCTCGATATTATCCGGAGCCGCTATTGTCTTATAAAAATTTTTCTCGAAATCCTCTTGAATTGCCTTTTTAAAATCTTCCGCCGTTTTTATTTCTTTTTGTTTCGCGTCTGCAGTTGTTGAAACTTTTATATTTTGATTCATTTTTCCTCCTTTTTATTATTTAACCCATTTGAGGCATTATTTACTAAACTTTTTAACTTAAAAATTGCGAGATTCCTTTGTTTTAACATACACGTTCGACCGCGGTCCGTTATCTCGTCATAGCACATCGAAACAATTTTCCCTCCGACGGTGCAACGGTCAAACCCGCAAGGGAGATTTTCGCCGCGTTCAAGAATGTTAATTATTTCTTGAATTTGTTCTCTCATTCTTTGTCCTCCGCACGTTCCGGAATTTGACTCAAGGATTTAACTTTTATTTTACCGCTTAATATTGCCGCCTCCGCCGCTTGCGGCAGTAATTGAGGATTTATTCTTTTTGCCTCCTCCGGGAACTGTTCAATAAAAAGTTTTTGACGGCGGAAAGATTCGAGACACTCGATTAAATATTGTTTTTCCTCTTTGGTTATGCAAACCTCGAGGCGTTCGGTTTTATCCGTTCTTGAACCTTGAGGGCGTCCGGCATTCTTGCGGATTCCGCCGCGGGGGTAGAGGTTTTTATAAATCTCGATAAACCTCTCGTCAACCTTGCTCCACGCTTTTATAATATCTTTTTTGCGTCCTTTTAATTGGAAACTGCTCTCGTCGAGTTCCTCGACAATTTGCAATTTGTGATTAAAAATTGCGTTGTCGTTGTGATTGAACATCACTTTTATTATGTGTTTTGTTTTGTAAATAACCCGATGTATATAAAACTCGATTCGGATTGAGATTTCGTCCTCATGTTCGATTATTTGCATTGTTTGTCCTCCGTTCTTATACTTCTTAATTTTTCTCTTAATTCATTGATTCGTAAATCTTTTATTTCGAGTTTTTTCTCAAGTTCTTTTATTGTATGTTTTGCGAAGTTGAGTTCCCATGTAAGTAACTGTTCTTTTGTCGCCATTTTCTTTACTCCTCAAATAAAACCCTCAACGCATTTATTTTATATTTTAAGGCGTCGGGGAGTTTTATATTATTTGTCTTTATTACATCTAACAAACCAAGGATTATTTGTGTTTGTAATTGTTCTTTGCTCTTTTGTCTTTCTTTGTTCATTTTGCGTATTCCTTTATTTAATTTTAATTCGGTAAACTAAAAACGCCATGTTCTCTATCAAAATATGAAATCAATTCGGAGAATTTTTGAACCGTTAATTTGTCCTCGGCTTGTTTTGCTCTCTCCATTCCTATTTCAAGAGCCTTGTAAACATTCTCTTTACTCCCGTATTTCTTGAATAATAAATTTATTTGTCCCGCTTTTTGTTGTTCGGTAAATATCATATTGTCTCCTTTTATATTTTTAATGCTTTACTCCCGATACATTCGCCGCCTTTGAATCTGTAAATCCCGCAAACGGTCCCGTCGGTCAATGGTTGCAAATCAACCAAGACTCCGGCATATTCTCCATGATAAATAATTTCCTCGCCGCCGGCTTGAATATATTTTTTGAGTTGTTCTTGAGTTGCCATTGTTTTTTCTCCTTTTGTTATTATGCTACTTTATAACCGCGTTTTTCTAAAAATCTTTTTGCACCGGCAAGAGTTTTAAATTCTTTTGAGATTGTGGGCGTTAATGCTTGGAATGTTCCGTCCTTTTGCTCAAATATGCCGATTGCATATCCGTCGAAATCTTTGTCCGTTTTGATGATTATTCTTTGCATTGTTGCCGCCTTTCTTTTTTTTAATTATTGCGTTAATGTTTTCGTTAATCTATTAACATTATATATTTATATTTTTGATTTTCAAGTGTTAAGAAATCAAAAAATAAAAAAGATTTACAAAGGTTTACAATTTGATTTTTTAACATCGAAAAATCAAATGTAATTTATACGTCGAATCCCGGACCGGGAGACCTACATCAAACCCCTTTAAAAGAAAAAAGACGCAATCGCCAAAATTCAATAATGGCTGGGGTTTTCGGTCAAAAGGTACTGTCCCGAGTTTGAAAACGGACGGGGGTTGTTGTCCCGCACGCCGGCACGTTTGCACTGCCCGAATTTTTTCCAATTCGATTTTGAAAAAATTTCGCGACCTCCGGAGAGTCCTCTCTCTTATTGGTTTTCCTCTTTCGTTACTTGTTAAATAAACGAAAAAATAATTTTCAACATCAATATTCTAAAATATACTATTTTCAAGGTTTTAAAGAGGATTAAAGTTCGGAAAAGTTGTTAAGTCTTATTTGTTAAACAAAATTTAAAAAAATAATTATACAAAATTGTTTTTTTCTTGAAATAATCATGGATTGCACAAAAAATAAAAACAAAAAAATTGTTAAGTTGAAAAATAAAAAAGCGGTTCCGTTAAAAACTTTGAAAAAAAGTCCATTTTTAAAGTTTTGTAAAGAGAATTTATGCCGCTTTTTCTCGGTTTATATTGTCTATTAAATGAATAATTACGGCGGTTTGAGGGGTTTTTATAACTTTAATATAATCTTTGATTAAAAGTTCGAGTTTCGCCCCTTTTGCTCCACCATTTAATAAAGAGGCAATTTTAACTAAAGGTTGAAGTGCCTCTTTTATATTTATTTCGAGGTTTTCGCCGTCATATAAAAAGTTCGAGCATACAAGATTTATAAAATCTCGCTTGTTTTCAACGGACCCGCTCAAATACAGTTCCGGTGCGTTTTTAAAAAGTTCGAGTATTTTTCTTGAAAATTCGAGAACATCTGCAGTTGATGTGTTCAATCTCGATAATTTTAAATTTAATGTATTGAGTTTGTCTTGAAACTCATCTCTTTTTTTGTCGTAAATTTTCTCCTCCAAGTTTCCGTCGAGGTACATATCAAACATTTTACTTAATCGATTATTTAAAATGTCGATTTCTTTTTGAGTTTCTTTTATTTGTTCCGCGTTGTATAAATTCTCGGTTTCAATTTGTTGTTTAATTTGATTTTGAATAATCTCCATTCCGCGACCGGTTACAACAAAAGATTTTAAGAGATTTAAAAACATTTCCTCGGCGTGTTTTTCTTTGAGATATGTTAAACGTTTACAATCTCCGCCGCGATTTCCGGTGCAATGATAATAAACATATTTACCCTTTTTGAGTTCTCCGACAAGAGAGCAACCGCAATGAGAACATTTTATAAAACCCGAAAATATAAAATTCATTTTTTTAACCTTTACTGTTGTTGTTTTTTCTTTTATAACCTTTTGACAAATATAATACAATTCGGCGGAAATTATCGGTTGATGTTTTCCGTTGAAGTATCTTTTTCCTTTCCATATAAAATCCCCCATGTAAACCGGATTTTTGAGTATTTTTTCAATATGAGATTTTCCGCATTTTACACATGGCGAAATTTGGAATCCGCGACGTCTCATTTCAGCCGCAAGCGTCGAATATGAATAATTGCCGGTTGCGTATAGATTAAAAATATCTTTGATGAATGGTGCTTTTTCCTCATCAATAACCAAGTAAGAGCGTTTTCGGATTCTTATTGTCTTGTAACCGACCATGGCATGGGACGGATAATAACCCTGCTCCGCTTTTTCTCTCATTTTGGAGGAAACCTCAAGGGATAAGTTTCGAGAATAAAGATTCGAGAATCCGTTGTTTATTTCAAAAATTAAAAAGTCTTGAGGTTTTGAATTTTCACATAAAACAAGATTATCTTGTATTAAATGAACATTAAATCCTTGATGTTCCGCCAAAAATGACAATGTTGCAGAGTCAACAGGGTTTCGAGACGCTCGGTCATTCTTTAAAAATACGAGATGTTTTATTTTATATCGTTTGGCGTATGCTAACATCTCATTAAATGCTGGACGTCCCGGAATTTTTGCGGTATGTGATTCGGAATAATGTTTCACGATTTCAAGTCCGCGAGCATGACAATATGAAATCTCCTCTTTATGTTGAAAATCGAGGGAATATCCTTTTTGACGTTGTTCGTCCGAACTAACGCGAGTATAAATTAAACATTTTTGTCTAACCATTGAAAGCCTTATTTTATTTTGTGATAGTCTTTTTAATTTCCTTTATTGAATTATTATCGGTTGTTAATATGATTTTTTCATTCTCGGGGATTGAGATTTCAAGAAAATATTTTTTATTTGATTGTAATGTCGGAGTCGCTCCGGAGATACCTCCGACGATTGCTCCGACGCCACCGAGCAACAAACCGCCGACGATTGCCCTTGCAATAACAGATTTATTTTTTTGAGTTTGTTCGATTTCCTCTAAAACCATGACATTTTCGATTTTATCGAACTCAATTTTTAAAAGTTCTTTATCGGAATCAGAAAAAACAATGTAATCATTCGAGATTACACAAGAGAGTTTTTGTTGATAATCGGCAAATTTTACGCCTTGAATATGAACAATATTAAACCTTTTGACCCATGCTCCGGCATGGGTTTTTTGTTGCTTGTCAACGATTGATTTTATAAAATCCGGATATTTTTTGTTTAAGTACAAATTAAACCCTCCGGAAATCAATAAAAACAATATTCCGAGAGGAGTTTTAATAAAAAACAAAATAAGACCGGCAATAAAAAAAGTTACTGCAGTTGTTAAGCAAAATTTACATTTAAAATCGTCTTTGTTAATTTTTATTAACATTTTTATCTCCGCTTGTAACGAAAAGTCGTTCCGCAAGCCCGACAACGGCTTGAATGTCCGTATCGTCCATATTTAAGACGATTTCAAATAACCTTTTTATTGATTCATTTTTTTGACATTGTTCAACAAGATTCGCGGTTTTTTCATCTAATAAAACCGGGGTTTTTGCGTCTGTCAAATTGATTAAATCGTCCAATGTGCAATCGAAAACCTTTGTCAGTTGACGCAAGGTTTTTAAATTTGGATTTTGCGTGCGACCGCTCGAAATCCTCTCCACAGTTTGAACGGGCAATCCCGACAACTCGGAAATTTTTTCGTTTGTGAGTTTAAATTTCTTTTTATAGTAATTCATTTTAAGGCTTAAATTTTCCATATCGCGACCTCCGAAAATTATTATATTTTATTGTTTCACTATTTGCAACCGTTAATTTAATTAAAACGTTAAAAGTTTTTTATTTTTCGTTAATTACTTAACGAAAAAATTATTTCTTGACATTTTTTATTTAATTTTGTAAAGTTATAATCGTTAATCAATTAACGATTTAGATATTTACATTTGTTAATACGATAACGATTTAATTAAAAAGTAAAGGAGAACAAGCAATGTTTCACAATCTTAAAGCGGAGATTAGTCGAACCGGCATGACAAACAAAGAGTTCGCAAAACGAGTCGACATAAATCACGTTACATTCTCAAAAAAGATAAATGGGAAAGTTGATTTTAATTTGTCCGAGATTAAAAAAATTGTTGAATTTTTCAATTTACAATTTACCGCCGAATATTTATTCGAGATTGGAGCGGTATAAATGGCGAAAAGGCATAAACGAGAGGAAAAAAAGCCGAATTTTATTTATAAATTTGACGGCAAAGAATACTCAAAAGAGGAACAAGAATTTTTATTTTTCCGTCTCGTTCAGCTTTTACAAAGGTTAGACAAACAAAGAAAAGGAGACGAGTTGTTATGCAGATAACAAAAGAAAAAGGCGGTTTTTTCTCTTGGATTAAAAATCTCCGAGAAAAAATTAAAAAGAATCAAGCCGATTCGTTAAACAAAAAAATCGAGGCATTACGCCGCAGGGCATATAGTCATTATTTGGCGATTTATATTCACGATATGGAGAAAAATAAAAAGGTTGATTTTCCTCCGTTTGAATATCTATCCGGGAGAGTAGTTTGTCCGGTTGCAAAAATAAAAGCCGATAGAGAAATCGACGCAATCGTAAAGCAAGGTCCGGCAAAAATAAACAAATGTTATTCAATCCTTTTAAAAAACATTCGCAGAGAGGCTATTAAAAACAAAAAGGGTTATTAAAGAGGGTCCGTTATGGTTAAAGATTCAAACGGAGCGATTGTTCGCGTACACCGTAACAAAAATTATACGGTTATGTCGAATAATCATCTCCAAAACAAAGAATTAAATTTAAAGGCAAAAGGTTTAATGTCCTTGATTTTATCATTGCCGGAGGATTGGAATTATTCAATCGCCGGATTAACTACATTGTCAGCGGACGGACGCGACGCAATTTCAAGCACGTTAAAAACGTTGCAAAAATTCGGTTATGTAGCGATTGAAAAGATACGAGAACAAGGGCAATTCAAAGCAGTTTATCACATTTTCGAGAGTCCGGAGGAAAATATTTTCACCGATACGGATTTTCCGATACGGTCAAACCGCTGCAGTTCCTCCGATTCGGAAAATCCCGAACAAATAAATACTAATAAAAAAGTAAATAAACAAAGTACGAATAAAGGTAATAATAAACCGGAGAAAAACACTTACGGTCAATTTAACAATGTTTTTCTAACCGATGAACACATCGAAAAACTTTTGACTATTTACAAGAATGAAAATTTAAAAAACAAAGCAATCGAAATTTTATCAAGTTATAAGGAATCCTCCGGCAAAAAATATAAAAATGATTTTGCCGTTCTTAATGAGTTTAATTGGGTTTACAAAAAAGTTTTTCCGAACGGTCAATCTCAATCAAAAGTCGTCAATATCAATTCGGGCGGCTCGGGTAAATATGCAAATTACGAGGAAAAACAACAAGGAGTTTAAATGGAGAAGTTGAAAACGGAGTTAAAGAGGGCATTAACCGAATTATTCGGAGAGAGAGTAAAAGACAAAAAGTGTAATTTTTGCGGAGCGGAACTTGAATCCGGTCAATATTGCTCATGTCTCAAGGCAACAAAAATAAATCGATACTATTTGAAAGCAAATAAAAAAATCGAAATGTTCAACGATTGTTTTAACGCTCTTGATATTGCGGCAAAAAAGACGGGTTTAACTTCAATAACAAAAATTCCGCCAAAATATCGCGGAATGGATTTTGAGGATTTTAAAACAGACACTCCGGAGCGAGAAAAGGTTTTTAAAAAGGTTCAAGGATATTTTAACGACTCCGTTAAGAACTTTTTAATCGGAAAAAATTTAATTTTGACCGGAAATTTTGGGACCGGAAAAACTTTGTTGATGTCCATTTTATCAAACCGTTTAACGAGCGATTATGCGTTCCGGGTTTGTTATATTAACGCCGTTGATTTAATCAACGAAATTAAAGATTCGTTCAATACATCAACCAAAATAACAACAAAAGATGTTCTCAATCGTTACACATCGGCGGATTTTCTTTTTATCGACGACATCGACAAATTAAACGCGACGGATTATGTCCGCGAATTGATGTATTCGATTATAAATGCACGTTATGAAAGCGAATCCCCGGTCGTTATTTCGTCGAATAATTCGATTGAGATTCTCGACGAACAGTTTTTCGGAGAGGCGGTCGTCTCTCGATTGTTGGAAAAATCGACGTTGATTCAATTCAACTCAAAAAATGCGAGGTTTGAATAAATGGAAAATGAACATCAAAAACAAGACGAAATCGGATATACAACCGAAATTATAAAAGACGGTCGAACTTATTTTCAATCATTAGCACAACAACTCGCCGCGTTTGTATGCAAAAAAGAATATGAGGATTACAGATTAACGGCGGAATTTGGGTTCACAAATGCTCAATTATACATTGAAACAATCTTGGATAAGGGTTCATGGTTTTCATCTCCGAAATATGGTCCGAAAAAGTGTATCGGCGTTTTATTATACGACATTGAATTAAACCGAATCACATTAAGAAAAACAAATGTAAATCGCGAAATTCATGAGTTCCACGCCGACGGCGACTTGGACGATTGTTTCGGGATTCAATATGACATATTTCAATATTTACGCGACGGGGATTTAATTCAAATTCACACCGTCGAGAACGTCGGCAAGGTAAAAACGGCGTTTTGTTACACCATAACAAAGAGCAAAGCGGCAAGAAAAGGGCGTTTTCTCCAATTTAAAGGACAAGGAAAGCAGTTCTTTATTCCGATTGCGGATTTTTGGAAATCGGACGGAAAACCGGTTCCGAAAAAGAAAAAGCCGAGAGGGCGGAAAAATGGGCGAGTTAATTAAGTTTGACGATGAAAAATTTTTGAAACTTTATTCGCTCCCGGTTGAATATTTAACAAAAAGAACGCGGGCAATTATGAAAGCGTATGAGATATATTACAGAATCAAAGAAAAGGAGGAAAAATGCAAAGAAACAAAATCAAAACATTAGATGAGGCATTACAGAAAATCGAGGAATTATCCGCCGGAGTCTTAATGATTGCGGAATTATTGAACATGGACGTTCCAAAAGGGACCGACGATTCGGATTTAATTTCACAGATTGCCGCTATTATCGAGGAAAAACAACAAGCGGAACAAAATCGAATCGCCGCACAAAAAGCGAGAGAACGCGAAATGTTTTCTCAAGATGATTCCGAATATCAAACAATAAAAAATAATCTTAATACAGGTATTGCGGGGGTTTAGCATGGAAACATTGTTTTTATTTATGCTCAATGGGTTTGTTTTTTTGCTTGCGGCGGTTTTTACTTTTAATTGTCTTGCATGGTTCGGTTTTCAAATTTACAAAAATTGCTCGAATATTTATTGGCAATGGAAAAAGAACATTACTTTAAAAAAATATGGTCCCGGATATTTGCTCGATTCAAGTTTATATCACCGTTGGGCGTGTTTAACAAAAAATGCGATTCAATACATTAAAGACGCAGACGTTCAAAAGGAATATATAAGTTCTTTTAATTCTATTCGTTGCGAGGTTCACAAAGGAGGGTCCGAGCAATGTCAAAAATAGAATGGACGAATGAAACTTGGAATATAATCACCGGTTGCAATAAAAAATCCGAGGGTTGTTTAAATTGTTACGCGGAGACTATGCACAAACGATTAAGAGCAATGGGGCAAGAAAAATATAAATTCCCTTTTGAGGGCGTTATTTTTCATTATGAGGAACTCGGTCGAGATTTAGGCAAAAAACCGAAAATGTTTTTTGTTAATTCGATGTCCGATACATTTAACGAAAAAATTTCAGATGAACAAATCGATAAAATTCTCGACGGTTGCGGCAAATACCCTCAACACGTTTTCCAAGTATTGACGAAACGTGCGGAGAGAGTTCCAGGGTTTATTTACCCGAAAAATGTTTGGTTAGGCGTAACGGTTGAACTTGCGAAATATAAATCGAGAATCAATGATTTACGAAAAACAGACGCAAATGTTAAATTTTTGAGTTGCGAACCATTGCTCGGAGACCTTGGCGAACTTGATTTAAGCGGGATTGATTGGGTTATTTGCGGCGGCGAATCCGGTCCGAATGCTCGTCCTATGCACCCGGATTGGGTCCGAAATATTCAAAGACAATGCGAAGAACAAGGCGTCGAGTTTTTCTTTAAACAATGGGGGACTTGGAAACCGGTTTACGAGCGAGATAAGGGCGGAACGACAAATAATTATTTCAACGATACCGAATCAGAATATTACGACAATTATCGCCGTATGAACAAGGCGGGCGGTTGCGGATTCCATGGCGAAAATGTTTGTTATTTTGACAAAGTCGGCAAAACAAAATCCGGAGCAATCCTTGACGGCAAGGAATATAAAGAAATCCCGAAATGTATTCATTGCGAAGAAAGCGGAATTATAAATCATAACGTATATACAAAAATTTATGATGTCGAGTTGGGCGACGGTTGGATATGTCGGGAATGCTTGGAAATTGCCGAAAAAGAAGAACAGGAACTCAAAAAAGAGGGGTTGTAAAATGCAAGAATTAGACATTATTATTTATTTTTTGATTGGTTGTTTGTTGGGGGGACTCATTTGTATAGTTGCCCTTTGGGTAGTCGCTTATTGTATCGATAAGGGTTAAACCATGGCGAGCAAATATTGTCCAAAATGCGGTCGAGTTAATTCAACAAATGGGATTCCGAATTTTTGCATGTGGGGTTGCGGCTCTTTAGCCGATGAACCCGTCCTCCCGGGTTATGACAAAATGGACGAACGCGAAAAGATGATTCAACAAATAAAAGAGAATTGTTTAAACCGGTTAAAAATGGAGGAAATCAAGCCGGGAGCGTTTCAAATCAAATTATTTTAAAGGAGAAAATATGACGATTCTTGATTTTATTGAATGGGTACAAAGTCCGGGCGTTTATGAAT
>JAMPEH010000053.1 GCA_023665245.1 Muribaculaceae bacterium | reverse complement strand
CTCGAAGGGCTCAAAAATGTGCTCCACAAATTCCGGCGTCATGCCGATGCCGTTGTCTTTGACCGTGAACACATAGTCGCCATAGCCCCGGTGGAAGGTGGTCTGCTGCTGGATACGGAAGCTCACCGTGCCGCCTGCCGGGGTATATTTGACCGCGTTGCCCAACAGATTGATGAAGACCTGATTCAGCTTCAGCGCATCGGCAATCACATCCTCGTTGTTCACATCAAAGGTATCAATGAACAGCTCCAGCTGCTTGGCTTTTACCTGCGGCTGGATAATATTGACCAGATTGTGGGTCAGCTCGGAGATATTGCACTCCTGCTCCAGGATCTGAACCTTTCCGCTCTCGATGCGGCTCATATCCAGAATATCATTGATGAGGCTCAAAAGATGATTGCTGGAGGAGAGCACCTTTTGCAGGCAGTCCTGCACCTGCCCCTTGTTATCGATATGGCTGACCGCAAGGGTGGTGAAGCCGATAATGGCGTTCATGGGGGTGCGGATGTCGTGGGACATATTGGACAGGAAGGTACTCTTGGACTGGTTTGCGTGCTGGGCCTGCAGCAGGGCCTCCTGGAGAGCCCGCGTCTGCTCCCGCTGCTTCTGCACCTGGGCCGTAATGTCCCGTGAGATCACCATGACCATAATGTCCTTTGTCTGCCTGTCCCGCGTCATGATGAAGGACTGGCGCACGCACATCTGCCGGTCCTTTGAGGCCCAGCCCCAATAATCCACCGTGATCTCGGCCTCGCCCTGCTCGAAGCGGCGCTTCAGGTTCTCCAGGCTGGTCGCTTCATTATATTCCTCCAGCGACTCCTCCAGAATGAACTTCTTCCATGCCTCAAAGCAGACCGAGGCGGAGCAGGGGGCCGTCAGGCCGGCCTTCTCCAGCAGGGAAACCGTCCGTCCGTTGAGGGTGCGGACAATATCCTGCTCGACCCTGTCCTGCGTGAGATTGAACTCAAAGGTGCAGAAAGCGGTGGATGTAATGGCGATGCGGTACTGCTGCTCCTTGCGGTCAGCCTTGGCGATCACCTTCTGTGCCCTCAGCTCCCGTTCCTTCAGCTCGGTAATATCCTGCCGGAGGAAAAACACCTTGCTGGCGCTCCCGCCCCGCCGTTCCACACAGGCGATATAGATATGCTCCCAGGTGATGCCGATCTTTCGGCTGAGCTTGTACTCATATTTTTTAATATTGACGGTTTCAGACAGGTTCCGGCGGATGGCGTCCCGGGTCAGCTGTTCCGCGAACTGCTGCCGATCCTCCTCCTCCGCCAGGAACGAGCACAGATACGCGGCAAAATCCTCATACCGCCCCTCAGCCGGGAAACCGGGATCCTCCGGCACCGTTCCGGCCGCGAACCGGTAGCTTTCTGCCTCCAGATCCACCAGGATTGCCCGGTCAAACAGCTCGGTCACGCTGTTGAGGACGTAACCCATCTCCTGATTTTTCGTCTCCAGTGTCTTGCGCTCCCGCCGGGAATGGAGGATCAAAAACGCGATATAGACCAGGAACAGGCCAATCAGTAAAGCCTGCAGGACGAGGCCGGTATGATTGGCGTCCAGGATCATCCCCTGGGTCACGCTCTTGGGAAACGCCTGGACCAGGATATAGTCGGTGCCCGGCACCCGCAGGGCGCACAGGTTGTCCGTCAGGCTGCCGGGCGTGCAGACAAAACCCGCCTCGTCCTCATCACCCTGGAAAATCTCCGAAAGCCCCCCGGCGGTTTCCCTGTCAACCAGGTCCAGCGCATCCAGTATTTCGGGCAGGGGCCGGCCGCCGTAATCCTCAGAGCCGGAGGAGGCAAGGACCTCCCCGTTCCGGGTACACAGGAAAACACTGGCATCTTCGCCGAAATAGCTGGTAGTCAGCAGCTCCCGCAGATAGTCCTCAGCATAGTACAGCCCCAGCAGCACCCCGACCGGCCTGCCGCTGTCCGTCACAGGAGTGTAAAAAACCATGGTGGTCCTGCCGGTGACGCGGGAATTCAGCACCATGGAGACACCGGTCTCTCCCCGCATCCCGGCAATGAAATAGTCCCGGTCCGAGCTGTCGGAGGTGGAGCCGTCAGAGGTCAGATTGACGCCGTGCTCATCGACGAAACGGAAGGCGTCGAAGTCCGTGTCGTCCTCCAGCTCCCGGAGCATATCCGCATTGATCCCGGACGCTGTCCGTGCGGCGCCTATGCTCATAAAGTAAGCGTAATTGCTTACCCTCCGCTGGGCATTGATAAACTCATTGCCGATGCCTGCCGCCGTCTGCCGGGCGGAATCCATGGCGTAGTTCAGGTTCTGCTCCTCGATCCGCTGGCTGTTGGCGGCGGAATACCACCGGAAAAGCAGAAGGACCGCGCCAAATATGATAAGCACGAATAATATGTTTTGCCCAACCCTTTTAGAAGTACGCATAGGACACGGCTCTCCTTTCAGATCCGCTTTTGCATCATAATCTGGCTGAACGCCGGAACATATTGAGCTTGAACAAGGCCCTGGTCAGCCCTGGGGTGAAAAGCTTTCCGCCGCCTGCGCGACATCCGTCCCCGCCGCGATCTCCGCCAGCATCCGCCACCAGGCGGTCCTGGCCCCGGCCCAGCCGGGCGTGACCTGGTAGTAATCACCCACATAAGGCGTGAAAACGCTGTATTCCGTCATCAGGATGTCATTTTCATAGATATTGCCAAGATCCCTTACCGGCCAGTAGAAGGAGGTCAGGACAGCTCTCGTATACACAGCGTCGTCCTCTGTCATATACCGGATAAAGGCCTTCGCGGCCTCGGCGCGCTCCTCGCTGCCGTTGTCAAAGACCCCGAAGCCCCAGATGCCGCACTGAAGCTCCGGCGCGTTCCCGTTTGTCGGAAAAGCCATCGGAAAAACATCAAAGTCAAAATCGGGGTTGTTGATCGTCTGCTGCATCTCCAGGGAGGCGTTCCAGCAAAAACACATGGCGGTTTCCTGGCTGCAGAACTGCGCAACCGCGTCCGCGCCGTTGAGATCCGGATCAAAGACGATCCCGTCCAGGTCATAAAGAAGCTGCAGGGCCTGCCGGTTTTCCCAGCTGTTGACCGTATATGAGGTGTGCGCCTTGTCGGTAAAGGAACCGCCATACAGATTTGTCACCAGCGCGCGGGTCCCCTGGTCGCCGCCCTGGTTCCTGCAGTAGACGACGCCGGCCTTCTGCTGCCCGTGCGCCGTCAGGGCATGGACCGCGCTGATAAAGTCCTCGGTAGTCCAGGTGTGGGAGGCTTCGTCAATGTATTGCAGGGCGCCCGCTTCACGGAACATATCATAATTGATCGCCATGCAGTGCGCGGACATGCAGATGGGGAACTCATAATAAGCGCCATCCGCGTGCCGGCAGGCCGCCCGGACATTCCCGTAAACCGCGCCGGCCTGCCCGGACGCCCAGAGGTCGGACAAATCGACCATCCACCCCTGTTCGCCCCAGCTTGCCACGAGGCGTTCCGGCCCTTCCAGGACCAGATCCGGCAGGCAGCCGTCCGCGGCGGCCTGCGCGATCCGCTCGTCCCCGGTTTCATAGTTCAGATATTCTACGGAGACATGAACGTTGGGGTATTCCTTATGGAAGCCGGCCAGAAGATTGGAAACCGCGGTGGGATTGCCCCAGTTGCCGACCGGGAATGCCCACAGGGTCAATTCCAGATCCTGCCGGCTTACGCCGCTTTGACCGGACGCATCCCCCGCCGGCAGGCCGCCGCAGGAAGCCAGAAGAACGGCGGACAACAGCAGGCATACCAAAACAAGCCGTTTTTTCAATGAAAACCCTCCATTTTCCGAGCCGGCGGACCGGTTCAGGGCAGATACCGCTCCAACAGCGAAAGAACCTCCTGGAGATTGAACGGCTTTGCCGTATGGGCGTTCATTCCGCTGTCCAGGCATTTTTGAATATCCTCCGCGAAAGCGTCCGCGCTGACCGCTATGATGGGAACCGTCCGCGCGTCCTCCCTGTCCAGCCTGCGGATCGCGATTGCCGCTTCAAGGCCGGTCATAACGGGCATCCGCATATCCATCAGGATGGCGTCGTACCATCCGACCGGAGATGCCTCAAATTTTTCCACACAGATCCGGCCGTTTTCTGCCCAGTCTACCTCCATCCCCGTCTCGCTGAGCAGCTCGTCGGCAATCTCCCAGTTCAGTTCATTGTCTTCTGCCAAAAGGATCCGCCGTCCCAGAATGCCCGGGCTGGGATCCGCCCCCTTTTCCGGCTCCCTGCACGCCGCTTTCGGCTCCATAAACGGACGCAGGCCGTAATAAAGCCCCGAACGGAACAAGGGCTTTGGGATAAACCCGCGGACATCCGTTCCGGCGGCCCTGTCCTCCGATTCATCCCAGTCGCCGTCGGTCAGGAGTATGACAGAAAGCTCCGGACCAAAGCGAAGGGCAAGCTCATGGGCGTTTGCGAAGCCGTCCTGATCATCAGGCTCCCGGTCCAGCAGAACGATATGGTATGCCGCGTTTTTGTCCCGCTGTTCCTCCAGCATCCGGAACGCCTGCTCCATATCTGCCGCCGTGCCGGCGCGCAGCCCGACAGATTCCAGAGCGTCGGCGGCCAGTTCGCCTGTGCGCGCGTCCCCGGTGACGACCAGGACATTCCGCTCCGGCAGGCAAAGCTCTTTTTCCTGATGCATGGTTTTTTCCAGATCCAGAATGACATGGAAATGGCTTCCCGCGCCCTGTTCGCTTTCCACCTCAATGACGCCGTCCATGGCGTCCACGATACGCTTGGTGATCGTCATGCCCATGCCCGCTCCGGCTGCCTTCTCCACGCGGGCGCTGTCTTCTCTTGTAAAGGCGTCGAAGATCCTGCCCTGAAATTCTTTGGACATCCCGATACCGTTGTCCCTGACATGCAGGTGAGAGCGGATGTACTCATCGCCTTTTGGGGACGGCTCCTCGTAAAGGTCAACCGTGATGTCGCCGCCCTCCGGGGTGAACTTTACCGCGTTTCCGACGATATTCAGAAAGATCTGGTTCAGCCGGACCCGGTCCGTACACACGTTCTCATGACGGATCTCATGGACATAGAAATGGAAACGCTGGTTCTTCTCCTGAACCTGCGGCTGAATGATGGCTGAAAGGTTCTGCGCAAGCTCGCGCAGGGAGAGAGGCTCGATATGCAGGGTCAGCTCCCCGCTTTCGAGCTTGGACATATCCAGCATATCGTTGATCAGCCCCAGCAGATGCCGGCTGGACACATGGATCCGTTTCAGGCAGGAGCGCACGCGGGGCGGGTCGTCCATGCTGCTGATCGCGATGGAGGTCATGCCCATAATGCCGTTCATCGGCGTGCGGATATCATGGCTCATATTCGAGAGGAATTCGCTCTTGGCCCGGCTGGACTGCTCCGCAGACAGCTGGGCCTGCTCGGCTGTTCTCCTGGCAAGCTCCAGCTCCCGCAGCTGCTTTATTGTCAAACGGTAGTATCCCGCAAAGACGGAAAGGAGCGCGCAGATGATGAGGCCGCCGCCGCAAAGCGCGGCAAACGACCATTTCATCTGAAGAAGATTGACCGTCTCATCCAAAGTATTGTGGGAGATCTTGAAAATCAGATGCCATTCGGAATTGGGAAGCTTTGTGCAGTAAAGATTCCAGCGTTCCCCCGAAATCATCACTTCGCTTGTATAATCCGCGTCTGCCTCCAAAGCGCCGCGAAGTTCCTCCGCATACTGCGAGGGCTCCTTCCCGCCGCAGGGTTCATAAAGCTGTTCGACCCGGTCGAAATAATTTGCCTGTTCGGCCCCGCTGTTGTGCAGGACGTAGCTTCCGTCGTCACGGATGATGGAATATTCCATACGGTCGCTCTGAATATTCCTCTCCAGCGTATCCTTCAGATACTCGGTCGGCAGGCCGGCCACCAGCGCGACGCTGGTCGTTCCATCGCTCAAAGAGTAATTCGCCGGAACGCCAAGCAGGACCACAGGAACGCCGGCACGGTCCTTTCCGGCGCAGACGTTATACTTTCCGCCCTGAACGGAGCGCCGCAAAGCCTCCGGGACATCCGCCGTGATCTGGGAGCCATAGATCATCCGGAAGCTGCCGTCGTCCATATAGAGCGCAAGGTATTCAAACCCCGCGGAGCGGGCGTTGTATGTCAGAGCAACGCGCATGGACGTATCGTCTGTCACGCGGCCGGGCGGAACGGAATTGACCAGTGATTCGACCTGAGACAGGCGAAGCTCGATCGTTGTTCCAAAGTGGGACGCCACCTGCTCGCTCATTCCCGACATATAAAAGACGCCCAGCTGCCGGATCGTGTTCTCACCCATCAGATTCATACAGACCGTCTGCACGGCAAAAACCGCTGCGCAGAAAAGCAATACCAAAACAATGCTTGTTTTCAAAAAGCGCGTCGTCCTTTTTTCCATCACACATTATCTCCCGCCGCAGCAGTTTCGGCTGCCTGTATCGCTTACATTATAGCAAAGTAATCGTCTGACATCAACTCCTGCTTCCCGATTTTTGGCACCGGCCGGCAGGGGGCCGGTTTTCCCGGATCGTCCAAAACGGGTTCAGGCTCAGGAAAATCAGGAAACAGGCTCTTCACTTTCAGGCAAAACAGTGGTAAAATATTAGCGGGCAAGCATCTGAAAGGAGGATGTGCCAGATGAAAACAAAGAAATCTTTTCGGCGTCTGCTCGCGCTGGCCTCTGCCGCGGCGCTGGCGCTGTCCGGCTGCGGTTCCAATGAAGCCCTGTCCGACCCAGGTACTTCTGCCCCTGAGGGCGCCGCCCTGACTTGGGTAACCTGGGGCGGCTATGATCCTTTCTGGGAACTGCTGAAGGAACGAGAACCGGATATTGAGATAGAATTTATCTCCTATGCGGGGGCCAACTATACCGGATACAGCTGGGCCCAGATGCGGGCCGACGACATCCCGGACCTGTTCAGCACCTCGCAGATCCTTGATGAAGATCTGGCCAGGGAGCGTCTGGTGGATCTGTCCGGCTATGACTTTGTCAACAACCTGTCCACCTCGGTTCTGGATCAGGTGTCGATCGACGGCGGCATCTATCTTCTCCCGGTCAGCAACGCCATGTACGGCATCCTCTACAACAAGACCCTGATGGAGGAAAACGATTGGGAGCTGCCCCGGAATTTTGATGAGCTGGAGGCCCTGTGCACCGAGATCAGGGCCAGCGGCCTGATCCCCGGCATGGTCGGCACCCAGCTTACCGGCAATGACTTTTCGGCAGTGCTGAACCTGGCCAAGACCGACTGGCTCACCACCCTGGAGGGGGTGCGGTGGGAGCGGGATTTCCTGGACGGAAACGCCGCTGCTGCCGGGACCTGGGAGCCTACCATGGACTATGTCCAGAAATATATTGACATCGGCATGTACTCTGCGGACCCTGACGACCGCTCCAATTCAGAGCTGATCGAAGACTATCTGGCCGAGCGGAAAACGGTGTTTTTCACCATGAGCGCCCTTGTGGAGAGCCAGATTATGTCCAGCGGCGATGAATGGGGAATGATGCCCTACATTGGGGAGGACGGCAGCAAGAATATTTACATGTATAATCCCACCAGCTATATCGGCATCAGCAGGCGGCTGACAGAGCCGGGAAACGAGGAAAAGCTGGAAAGAGCCATCCGCGTGCTGAGCCTGCTTTATTCCGAGGAAGGGCAGGCGGCCTTTGTTACCGAAAGCACCCCTTGCGTGATGAATGTGCTGAACAGCACGGTGATCCCGGAGGACTCCATGATCTACGATGCCCAGCAGGCCATGAAGGAGGGCCGGGCTTTCCGCATGACCTATGCCGGGTGGGAAAATGTTCTGGCCGATATGGGGCAGGCTTTCAAGGAATGGTTTCTGGGCATCAATGGAATGGACGGCGCAGGGGCCATTGCGCAGATGGACAAGCTCCAGAGCGATTGGCTGAACAATCAGGAAATGGTCTATTTCTGTGAGAGCACCGCTGACTTCACATTGGAGGAAACGGCCCGGCTGGTAGGCGGGGCGCTGGGCAGCATGGCAGGAGCGGACGCCGCCATAGTACCCTATGGCACGGACTATAAGGACGGCATAAAGCTGCAGGACGGTATTACCGGAAGGCTTTACGCGGAAAGGATCAGCTCGGAAATATCCAATAACATCTGCCCCGGGCACGACGGTGAATATGCCGTCCTGACCATGACCGGCGCTCAGGCCAGGGAGCTTGCGGCTGCCGGCTTTGATCTGACGGGGGATGGTGAGCCTTTTCCTTACGTACTGGTGACAAAGGGCGGCGCCGAATTGGAGGACAGCGAGACCTATCAGGTAGCGTTCCTGATATGGAGTTATACGGAAGAAACGGCTCAGGCCTATAACGCCCGGACGGAGAAGGGTTCCATCCGGTCCTTCCTGCGGGAGTGGCTCACCGAAAAAAAGAGCGTCTCCCCCGGCGAGAACCTGTGGAGCTGAGGAGACGGACGGCATGAAGAAAAAACGATGCCTGGGCCTGCTGCTCAGCGTGCTGCTGCTGGCGCTGCTGTCCGGCTGCGGGAAAACCGGCGGGCCGGCGGCGAAACGGGAGCGGGTCACCGTCGCGTTCTGGGGCGACCAGCTGACCGAGCGGTACGCGGCGTATCTTCAGGAGCGGTTCCCGGAGGTGGACTTCATCTTTTACGCCGCCACCAATTCCGCTGACTTTTATCGGTTTAAGGAGGAGCGGGGCGACCTGCCCGACATCCTTACCGTCCGCCGCTTTGCCCTGCGGGACGTGGCGGACTGGAGGGGTTCCCTGATGGACCTCAGCACCACCGGGCTGGTCGATAACTTTTCCCAGACCTATCTGCGAAGCTACACCTATGAGGACGGAACGGTCAACTGGCTGCCTACCTGCGCAGAGGTGGACGGCCTGATGGCCGGCAAAAATCTGCTGGAGGACAACGGCCTGACCGTCCCTGCCAGCTACCAGGAGTTTGTGGAACTCTGCGCCGCCCTGGCCGGGAGGGGCGTCCAGCCTTTCCGCGCCGATTTTAACGAGGACTACACCTGCATGGAGCTGCTTCAGGGGCTGTCTGTTGAGCAGCTGACCTCTTTTGAGGGGCGGGAGTGGCGGCGGGAGTACGAGAGCGGCGAGACCAGCCGGCTCAGCGAGGAGGTCTGGCTGCCCGTATTTGAGCGGATGGCGGAATTTATCCGGTACGCCGGCATCACCCCCGACAGCATGGAAAACAGCACCGGCAGCCTGTACGCCGCGCTGGAGGCCGGCGAAACGGCCATGATCCGGGGCACCCCGGGTGAGCTGGCGCAGTATGGCCTGACCGAAAAAGCGGTCATGCTTCCCTATCTGGGGGAGGATGAGGGAAACAGCTGGTATCTGACCTATCCGATATTCCAGATGGCGGCAAAGGCGGTGGAGGACCCGGACCGCAGGCAGCTCATCCTGGACATCATGGCGGCCATGCTGGACGAGGAGGGGCTGCGGCACGCCGCAGGGAGCCAGGATATGATCCCCTACAACCGGAACGTGGGGCTGTCCCTCTCCCCCCTGCTGGAGGATATGCTGCCCTGCATATACGGCAACCGGCTTTATATCCGGCTGGCCTCCGCGGATATGTTCCGGGCCTCCGGGCAGGTGGTGCGGGGGATGATCGACGGAAGATACCCCGACGCGCGCGCGGCCCTTAATGCGTTCAATGATCTGATGGACGGGGAGACACAGGCGGCGGAGCGGACCGTATCCATTGAGACCGGCTACCCCTATGCCTTCGACCCGGAGCACGGAAGCCAGGCGGCATCGGCGGTGATGAACACCCTGCGGGAGGAGCTGGGAACCGACCTGCTGATCGGCCAGTCGATAAACGTGGCGGGGAACATCATGGCGGGGGACTACACCGAGAGCGAGCTGCAGTTCCTGACGATAGGGGAGTCAGAGGATATCCTGCTGTGCGGGATGACGGGGGAGCAGCTTTGGCGGTATCTGGAGTATCTGCTCAGCACCCCCGAAAAGCGGGGATCGGTGGCCAACGACTCCACCCTGTATGTTTCCAGCGGCTTTGAGATGGAGCTCGAAAAGACGGAAGACGGCTACGCGCTGAAGCAGCTGACCGTGAACGGCCAGGCGCTGGACCGGGCGGCTGTCTGGTCCGTGGCGGTTCTGGGCAGCGAGGCTTCCATGCAGAGAGATGCGCTGGCCTCGGCGGGCGTGACAGAGTATCAGAAGGCCGGAACACCCTTCCAGCAAATCCTTGCGGACCGCCTTGCCGGCGGGGCACAGCTTGCCGCGCCCACAGATTATATTGTCCTTCGATGAAGATCGGGAGAAGTGCACCCTTATGAGTACGAAGATGAAAAAACAGAATATCATTCTCCCGGCATTGTCGGTTCTGGGCCTGGTGCTGGTTATGGCAGTGGGAGGGTTGTATTTCACCCGGTACCTGAAAAAACAGATTTATGTGGAGCGCACTGCCCAGCTCAACGAGATCACCTCGCAGGTCCGGGCCAATCTGAACAATTCATTGGATTCACATTGGAATTATCTTACCGCGGCTGTAAATATCCTGGAGGGGCAGAGCTTCTCCGACGCGGAGGATGTGGCCGGCAGGATCGGCGAACTGGAGGAGCTTCTGGAGACAGACCGTTACAGCTCCATGCTGCGGCTGCTGGACAGCCAGGGCAACTGCTACGACGCCCAGGGAAAACAGGGGGTCTGGGCCGACATTGACCTGATATCCACCGGGGAGGAGCGGTATACCTTTATTTCGGACAGCCGCGCCTACGGGGGCAGCTATTGGGCCTTTGTCCAAAAGCTGACCCAGCCCCTCCGGGCGGAGGATGGGACGGTCTTTACCCATGCGGTCCTGCTGAAGGACGTCTATACCCTGACCGAGTACTATGACAGCACCTCCTACGGCAGCCAGAACGAAACCTATATCCTGAAAAGCAACGGCACCCGGATGCATGATATAGGCGGGCAGGAACGGAGCATCCAGTCCTATAACGTCCTCAAGGTTCTGGAGGGGATGGAAGGGCAGCCTTACACGGATATCCGGGCCGCCCTGGCACAGACGAATACTCTCAGCGCAAACTATTTCAACAATGGCGAAGAATTTTACTATTGCGTTACCTCCCTGGAGGAGTATGACACGCTGCTGCTGTTTCTGATCCCGGCGCGCTTTGTCGCCTCCGGAACGGTGGATATGGTAAACACGGTAGTACAAATGCTGCTGCTGTTTGCCCTGGTCGTGCTGTCCTTGTTTGTGCTGGCGGTGGCAATGGTCTTCCGTCAGCACAGCAGCATGCAGATGTACCTTCAGGAGCAGGCCAGCCTGCGCAAGCAGGAGGTGCTGAACCGGCAGCTGGAGGAATCCAATACCATGCTGACCCAGGCCAGAGACTCGGCGGAGCAGGCGTTCCAGATCGCGGAGGGCGCGAACCGGGCAAAAAGCTCTTTTCTGTCCAACATGAGCCATGACATCCGCACGCCGATGAACGCCATCGTCGGGTTTTCCTCTCTGCTGGCGCGGGACGCGGAGAACCCGGAAAAGGTGCGGGAATACACCAAAAAGATCACCTCCTCCAGCCAGCATCTGCTGGGCCTCATCAACGACATTCTGGATATCAGCAAAATCGAGGCCGGCAAAACAACGCTGAACCTCTCAGAGGAAAGCATGGTGGACCTGATCGACGGCATCGACGGCATCATCCGGCCTCAGATGAAGGCCAGGGGACACACCTTTGAGGTGTACAGCAGGGATCTGAAACACGAGTATGTGACGATGGATAAGCTGCGGCTGAACCAGATCCTGCTGAACCTGCTGTCCAATGCGGTGAAGTACACGCCAGATGGCGGTTTTGTATCCCTGA
>JAMPEH010000052.1 GCA_023665245.1 Muribaculaceae bacterium | reverse complement strand
ATGTAAAAATTTGCGTACCAAATACGGAAATTCAAAACCACATAGTTGACACTATAGGAAGTGTTGATGATTTGATTGAAAACATAGATGAAAAGTTAAATAAAATTAAAGGCTATGGGTCTTTAATTTTCTCTAAAAACCAATGTACTGAATTTATACCACTTTTAAGTAAAATTAAGTTTGAGAAGGGTAAAGAATTAGGCTCGGCAAATTATTTGGAACGCCAAGAAAAAGGCTCAATCCCATATATTCGGGTAGGAAATCTTTTAAATTGCGAGTTTGATAGTTTTGTGTTTAATCGTGAATGTCCGAATTGTAATGTTGACGATATTCTGATAGCATTTGACGGCGCACCGGGGCGAAACAATATCGGTTTAAATGGTTGCTACTCTTCCGGTATACAAAAGGTTATTTGCGATAATGCTATTAAGGGTTATATATACTTTTATCTTAACTCTGAATTATGTCAAAGCATAATAAAGACGTATTCGCAGGGTACAACAATATTGCATGCAAGTAGGGCAATAAAAGAATTAAAATTGCCATTGCCACAAGATACTGACATTATTGAGTCGTTGCAAAAGTTATTTGTTGAAATGGTATCCATAATAAAACAAAAGCAAAAATTGAAAACCGTAAAAGATTTACTACTAAAAAAATACTTTGGGTAAAAATCCAAAGTATTTTTTTATTTACCAAGTAATTACTTTATCTACAATTTCTTGTTGTTCTTCGCTCGTTCGCCGTAAATATATTCTTGTAGTTTCAATGGATTCGTGCCCCATTAAATCGGCAAGTAGCGCAATATCATTATACTTTTCAAGAAAGTTTTTTGCAAACCTATGCCTGAATGAGTGCGGATATATAACGGCAGGGTTCATTTTATACTTTATGGCAAGTTCTTTTAATTGATGAGCTACGCCCCTTGTAGTAAGTCTTTCACCTTTTTTGTTACAAAAAATATAGCCCGTTGTTTTTCCCTTTTCTTCAAGCCAAATCAATGCTTCCTTCTGTAAACGTTTTGCTATATAAATGCGTCTTATTTTACCTCCTTTAGTATATAAGTCAATGTAGCCGAGCTTGACGTGTTCAACTTTTATCTGCACTAATTCGCTAACCCTTGCACCCGTTGCTCCTAAAAATCGCACTACGAAATACCAATCGTAATTTTTATCTTTTTTTAATTGATTTTTAAAGAAAGTGTAGTCTGCGTTGCTTATTACGTTTTCAAGGAAAGTTTTTTGCTGTATCCTTATAAACTTTAACTTATCTTTATCTCTTTTTAAAAACTCAAGATATTTGTTAATACCCTGAATACGGAGATTTACCGTTTTCGCCTTGTATTTTTCTATGAGCATACCCTTATAAGCTAAAAGATTTTTCTTTGTCATTTCGTTATACTGTGTAAAGAAATGCTCTATGGAAAACAGATAAGATTTTATTGTGTTTTCCGATAAGTTTTGCCGCAAAAGATATTGCCTAAATTCATTTGTAATCATTTTGATTACCTCCTAAAATTGATATTTCAATTTTACCAACTATAGGGGTAAGCTGTATAAAACAAATACTTCGGCTTAACCGAAGTATTTTTGAAGTAGTTGTGTTTTTAATTGTTTTAAGCTATGATTTTTGGTTTTTAGCAAAACAATCATATTAACGTAATTTTCTATCGTTCTTCCAAACATTGTAGCATCTGAAGCACTAATTTTTGGAACGGAAATTTCTCTAAATGAATCATTATTTATACCTTGCATAGTCGCACCGTTAGAAAGTAAATCTTTTTGTCTGTTAAAATCCTTTGACAAAATCAGACAATATAAGTAGTTTACCAAGTACGGTTCACTTTGCAATCCCATAAAGCCGGTTGAAAAAATATAATTACTAATAATATCTTTACTATTTGTCTTTACAAGTATGTATTTTGGGCTATCTTTTAATTTAGCAAACCATACCGAATTTTCAAAGGGTTGCATATTTGCACGTGATGGTCTTTTGCTATATGCAATAATGTTAGTTTCATCAACTATATTAGCGTTATCAACAGATGCGGTATCAAGATAAATTTTATTTCCTTCAAAATATTTAATACCCGATTTACATATTTGAAAATAATTTAGATTGCCGATTTTTATTATTTGTTTTCCATCGGTAAATTGTGAATATTTTTTATTTAAAAAATCGTGTAAAATAGTAATTATTTCTTCATTCTTTTCAATCAAATCATCAACACTTCCTATAGTGTCAATACAAGGAATGTAAAATTGCAGATTTTGCAACAAAAAACCGCCCAAATAATGAGCGGTTCTGTATTAGTCTTCGTTGCCTATTCCTAAAATAGAAATAAAATCTTGGTCTTTTCTGAAAACTCTTAAAATTTCTACGGCATCAGTTATGTCATAAACAACAATATAAACTTTATGTATGACCAAGAACCGAAGCTCGGTAGGGCGTTCTACAAATTTTTGCAGAGCAACGCCCATATTGGGGAATTGTCCTAAATTTTCAATAGCGTCATAGATATAGCTTGCTTGATTTTTTGCAATCTGCTCGCCGTCTTTCTTGACATAATTGTAAATTCCGAGAATATCGCTGTGCGCTTCGGGCGTAATTTTTATTTCCATAATTTTACAACCCCAAAGCAGCTTTACTGTCGGCAACGCTCATATAGCCTTTCTCCTGCGCGGATTTCCTGCCAAGTTCGATTTCGTCAAACAGTCTTTGCTCGGCAAGAACCTTATGCGGTACTTTCAAGTCAAAAGGAAGTCCGCCTTGCAATTCAACTTGTTTATAGAAAAGCTTGATAGCGTCGGCAGAAGTAAGCCCAAGTTGGGCAAATATACTTTCAACACTATTTTTTAAATCTGTTTCAATGCGCGTATGCAAAGTAGAAGTTTTAGCCATAACAAAAGCCTCCTAATTCTATTATATGCAAATTGTATCACATTTAAACGGATATGTCAATAAATTTTCTATTTTTGTATCACAAAAGCATTAACCAAAGTATTTCTGCAAAAGTAAAGCTTTTTCTGTATTTAAAAAGATATTTTCAAGTCTTTTTTTATTCAAAGTTTCAAATAGCGGTCTAACAGTATCATTAAATCTATTTAGTGTATTAGCATTAGGCTTTTTGAATTTATAATTTTTAATTATTGTAGAATTAATCGCTTGACCGATTGAAGAAGTATTGTCTGCATCACTTAAAAAGTTACAGTTATTTAAATAACAATACAAATAAAATCTCATATTCTCTTCTTTGACCTTAAAACAAGCAATAGCCTCATTTGTAAACATTTTAGTAGCAGCAATTCCTATTCTGCCAACAGTCAATTTAAAACTTAAAAGTATATCCCCGATTTCTACAATTGGAATGTGGAAATTTTCTACAGCCTTTGAGGTTAAATATTGTGAAGTATTAAAAATATAATCGCCATCAAAAGACATATCTTTTATTGATAACCATTTATTATCGTTGTTATTATCAGAGAACCATTGATTTTCTTTTGTCGGTGGAGTTCTGCCGATAGATATATCAAAACAATTTCCAAGTGTAGTTTCTGTTGTTTCAAATTTACTTATCAGATATTTTAAGTTTATTAAAGCCTTGATTTTTTGTATCAGTACTTCATTAAATTCTATTAAATCATCAACACTTCCTATAGTGTCAACTATTTGCAAGGTATAGTGTCTAATTTCAAGCAAAAATATTGATTTATTTGCTAAAATATGATAAAATATTGTTTATAAATGCCACAGGAGAAATCTATGGTTTACGAAAGCTTGATTGAAGAAAGCATTATCGAACTTTTACAGGAATTAGATTATGAACTGATAGACGAGCGTTATTCTTGGATTCAGGAACGGACGTTAGATAAGTTTATCAATGAAGAATTATTATACGACTGCATATCGAAAATAAATAATTCGACTGATTCTAAAATTATAGAGCAGGCGATTTTAACCATAAAAAGAATTGATAACCCCTCTCTTTTCGAACGCAATTTAAAATTTCATAAGTATTTGGTTGACGGTATTACCATTGAAGCAAAAGAATATAAAATCAATCCGCTTTTAAAAATTATAGATTTTAACAATGTTGAAAATAATGTTTTTCAAGTATGCCATCAGGTGAGATTCAACGAAGGTAGAAACACGAGAATACCAGACGTAGTCGTTTATGTAAACGGTATTCCTTTAGTCGTTATGGAGCTTAAATCGTTTGATGAAGAAGCAACCGACGCAACGCTGGAAAAGGCATACGACCAATTAGGTGGAAACAGCAGAAGTTCAGGTTATAGATACGATATTCCGACTCTTTTCAACTATAATGCGTTTTTAGTGATTAGCGACGGAGTTACAACCGAGGTCGGAACGTTGACGTCTAAAATCGACCGATACAACGAATGGAAAAGCATTGACGGCGAAAAAGGATACGACGATACTTGCGTTGATAAATTAGATATAAACATTAAAGGTTTATTTGGTAAATCAAGGCTGCTTGACGTTATTAAGAATAACTTATTCTTCATACAGGATAAAAACGATCAGCCCGTAAAAATTATGGCTCAATATCACCAATATTTCGGTGTTAATAAGGCATTGCAAAGCGTTTTGAAAGCCGTTAAACCTATCGGAGACGGCAAGGCTGGGCTTATTTGGCATACGCAGGGAAGCGGCAAATCTTTTTCAATGGTTATGCTTACGCATAGTCTTTTACAGCAAAAAGAATTAAAAGTGCCTACTATCGTTGTTTTAACGGATAGAATTGACCTTGACGACCAATTATATAAAACCTTTTTCAGCGCAAGAGAATATTTAAAATGCGAGCCTGTGGTTGCAACGAGCCGCGCCGATTTGGTTAAAAAAATAAATAAAATTGCTCAAGGCGGTATTATATTTTCTACTGTCGGAAAATTCGATAAAGACCTGCTTCCTTGCAATAAGCGTGAAAATATAATCGTAATAACCGACGAAGCTCATAGAGGGCATTACGGGCTCTATGAAACTGTACATTATCTCAAAGATAAAGAAACGCAGGAAATGGAAGCCGTATTTCAGTATGGCGTTGAAAAATACATAAGAGACGCCCTGCCCAACGCTACTTTTATCGGCTTTACAGGTACTCCTGTCAATACTAAAGAAAAGCAGACAACCGATATATTCGGCGAAATCATTGACACCTATGATATGACGCAATCAATAATCGACGGTTCGACTGTTAAGCTGTATTATGAATCGAGGCTTGCGAAAGTCTGGACTGACGAAGACGTATTAAAAGAGATTGACGCATACTACAACAATTTAGAAAAGTCTGAGCAAGCAAGTAAAGAAGCTATCGAAAAATCTAAAACCGAGATGTCAAGAATGAAACAAATTCTTGAAGACGACGATTTGATTGATTTGCTTGCAGATGATATTTTAAAGCATTATCAAGAGCGCAAAGGATTTTTGAACGGAAAAGCAATGATTGTTTGTCAAACAAGAGTTGCCGCCGCAAAATTATATAAGCGCATTCTAAAAGTTGAACCTGCTACTATTCTTGTCGTAACCGAATCGAACAAAGATACCGACGAGCAAAGGTTATTATTCGGCGATAGTAAATACCGTAAAGAGCTTGGGGAAGAATTTAAAAAAGATTCTTCCAAATATAAAATTGCAATCGTAGTTGATATGTGGCTAACAGGATTTGATGTGCCCGACCTCGACGTTATGTATTTCATAAAACGCTTGAAACAACATAACCTTATGCAGGCGATTGCAAGAGTAAACAGAATTTATCCCGGTAAACCTTATGGCTTGATAGTTGACTATATAGGGCTCGGAAAAGCATTAGACGAAGCGTTAACGGCTTATACAGACAGAGACCGGCAGGAAAACTGTCAGGACGTTAAACAGGAAATTTACAATCTTATAAAAGAAAAATTAAGCATACTAAACGAATGGTTCTATCAGATTGATAAGAGTAAATTTTTTGCGGAAGATTCGCTTATAAGATTTAAAGCTATTCAAACAGGCGCACAGTTTATCTTGGAAGATAAAAAGCGTGAAGATTCCTTTATGCAGGACTTATCTATTTCCATAAAACAAGCCTTCGTTGTGTGCGGCGGTATTTTAACCGAAGACGAAAAGAATGACGTTTATTATTATTTGGCAATCAGAAGTTATTTGATGAAGCTCCGCACAAGAACGGGTAGTGTCTCTATTGCCGAAATGAACGATTATGTAAAGAATTTGCTTGCAGACGCAATAAAGGGCGACGAAGTAAAAGTTCTTACTCAACACGACGATTCTATAAACGTTATAGAGCTTTTAAGCAAAGAAAAAATCGAAGAGTTAAGAAAGAAAAATCCTACTCTCGTATTCGTTCAAATAATCAAAAAACTATTGGAAAGAGCGATTGCGGAAAGCAGAAAAAGTAATTATTTCAAATCGCAGGAATACAGCAAGAAATTACGTAAAATTCTTGAAAAATATCACGACCGCGATGACACGTTCGTAGCCGACACCACCATAGTACAATTGGTTGACTTTGCCGGCGAATTGGTAAGCGATGAGAAAAAAGCAAATAAGCTTGGAATTAGCGGTCGTGAAAGAGCGTTTTATGACGCTTTGGTTCGTGATAAATCTGCTCAAGACCTTTTATCGGATGAAACGTTAAAGCTTATTGCACGGGAACTCAAAGATATAGTCGAAGAATACGTATCAACTACTGATTGGTATTTAAAGCAGGCAACAAGAGCTACGTTGCGTATTAGAATAAAAGAGTGTTTAAAGAAATACGATTATCCGCCTGAATACAGACAAGAAGCAATTGACGACGTAATTAAACAAGCACAATACATAATGAACGACGATTGATTTATCGTTACATAAAACTTTGTTCTAATTTTTCTCGGCGAACAATCGGACACGTGAAATGAGCCTGTAAGTGAGCCTGTAAAAATCAATTCCCTAAATAAATATGCAAAACGCATTAGGGAAACGTTGGGAACAAGTAAAAAATACACAATATATAGTATCGTTACCACATAAATAAACACAATATATAGCGGTTTATGGGACTATATCAGCCTTAGAATCCTGTCCGCAAGGGTGCAGGTTCAAGTCCTGTTGTCAGCACCAAAACAACGCGGGCGTTTTTGTACGCCCGCGTTGTTTTGAGGATACAGAGATTATCAACAGGAATTGAGGGTGGAGACGTTTGCGGGAGCAAACGGTTTGCGTCGGTTAGGATTATTTTTTATATAGCTTGAACGGGACTTGCAAAAGCACATAAATATGCTATAATATAAATGCTTAAAAGAAGCGATAAACAGTAATTTAGTAAATTGTCTGTCGCCATTGCGCAGACCTTTTTTACCATCATTGCGCCCCATGCTTGCACGGCACGGAGCGTAGCGCAGTAGGAGCGAAGCGACGAAGCAATTCAGAAGAAAGGTGACTGAACGTCTGGATTGCTTCGCTTACGCTCGCAATGACGGGTGGCGTAAAGATTTAAGCGGAAAGATAAACAGTAATTTAGCGGGGTCATTTTATGAATTTTTGCGAGGGGTGCAATATTGCTTGCAACGACAAAAGATGTCCTAAATGCGGACGAAAGAAATTGCGGGCTGTGACCGACGGCGATTTTTGTCTGGTTGCGAAAGTGGATAAATTTTTCGGCGATATTCTGAAAGAAAATTTGGAAAATGAAAATATTGAGTGCGTGCTTATGCCGTACGGTACAGGCGTCAATGCTAAATTTGCTTTACCGTCGGAAAGTTATTTACTTTACGTGCGATATAAAAATTTAGGCTACGTCCGGCAAATATTAAAAGACGAAAATCTATAATTTAGTGAGGATTATAATTATGAAAGAGATTAAAATCGGGCAATGCCCTTTTTGCGGCGGTACGGAATTTATCGACGGCAGATTAGGTTCTTACGGCGGCGTTCAGCTTGAAAAAGGAATACACGGTTCTGCCGTCCACGCTTTGGTTTGCCGCGATTGCGGAAGTATTGTAAGGGCGTATGTGTCAGATGCAGAAAAACTGTTGCCGAAAAAAGACCGCAAAACGGATAAATAAACTACAATTTATCGGGGAAAACAATGAAAATAACGGTAATAAACGGCACGGAAAAACACGGCGTGACTTACAATTTTAAAGAATTGTTTTTGGAAAATTTTAAGTCGGTTGTCGAGATTACGGAATACTATTTGCCGAAAGATTGCCCGTCGTTTTGCGCGGGCTGTACAAATTGTTTTATGAAGGGCGATATCAACAGCCTTGCCCGTAAATTTCTGAAAATCAACTATTTGAATTTTTGAGGGAATATGATACATTCGATGGGCGGAGGGGTTATCCGCGAATACGGCAAACTTATCTATGTTTTCGTGCAGATTGAAGACGGACTGTATAAGGGCGAAAAGCACTGGTACATATCGCCCTTTCCCAAAATCGCAGTCGGCGACAGGGTGGAGGCGCCCGCGGGCAGAACGACGGCTTGCGGCACCGTTTTGCGGGTGGAAAACGTGACCGCGCAGACCGCGCCCTTCCCTGTAAACCGCACCAAAGAAATAGAGAGGATATTATAAAACGTTATATGCGCATAGCGCGCCCGCGGGGCTTTATACCAGCCCCGCGGGCGCGATAAATTTTGTCAATAATTTTCAAATCGCTATTGACTAAAAAGGCGTGTTATTATATAATAATAGCGCAATTTAATGTAAATTAATGCAAAAATGATAAGATTTGGAGGAAATAATGGCTTACAAAACCAGAGAGTGGCGCAACTCTATGCGCGTGACGGTGGACTACAACAATATGATGTCGAAGTTCCTCGGGGAAAAGGGTATAAAGGATTCCCAGCTCCGCGAACTTAAAGACAAGGCGGAGCAGGCGTTTTTATACGTTGCCGAAAACCGCGGCAAGGACGAGCTGTATATGGGCTGGACGCAGCTTCCGTACAATCAGGACGATATCGTTGCCGATATCCTTGCAACCGCGAAAGAGGTGCGCAAAAAGTTCAAGTACTTCGTCGTTTTGGGAATAGGCGGCAGTGCGCTCGGTCCCTCGATGGTCTACAACGCGCTGTGCCATCTGCACTATAACGAGCTTCCCAATAACAAGCGCAAGGGTCCCAAATTCTATGTAGAGGACAACGTAGACCCCGTGCGCATGGCGGCGCTTCTCGACGTTATTGAGCCCGAAAAGACTTGCTTTAACGTAATATCCAAGTCGGGCGCGACGAGCGAGACGATGACGCAGTACCTCATTATTTCCGACATCTTGCAAAAGGCGGGCGTAGACCTTGCCGAAAATATGATTTTCACCACCGACGCGTGCCGCGGCAACCTTATCAAGATTGACAAGGCTTTGGGCGGTAAAGTTAAAAAGTACGTTCTGCCCGACGGCGTAGGCGGCAGATTTTCCGAGCTCTGCCCCGTGGGTCTTCTTCCCGCGGCGGTTCTCGGCATAGATATAAAGGGCTTGCTTGCGGGCGCGGCTTATATGGACAGCTTGTGTTCCAAACCCAATATCGCGCACAATCCCGCGCTTGCGCAGGCGGTTTTGCAGTACATTTCGATGAAGCAGGGCAAAAATATCCACGTTTTAATGCCCTATTCGGATAACTTAAAGCTGATTGCCGACTGGTACTGCCAGCTTTGGGCTGAAAGTTTGGGCAAGGCTGTCGACTACGACGGCAACACCGTAAACGCGGGCACGACGCCCGTCAAGAGCCTCGGCGTAACCGACCAGCACTCGCAGGTGCAGCTCTATATCGAGGGTCCTTACGACAAGGTTATCACCTTTATCTCGGTCGGCAAGTACGGCTGCGAGATGCCTATACCCCACGGCTGCGAGGACATACCCGACGTAGGATTTTTGGGCGGGCACTCAATGCAGGAGCTCATTCAGGCGGAAAATAAGGCGACGGCGTACGCGCTCATGATGGCGGGCAGATGCAATTACACCATCAATATGCCCGAGGTAAATGCGTTTACGATGGGTCAGCTCATGTTTATGCTCGAATTGCAGACGGCTTACGCGGGCGCGTTACTGAACATTAACACGTTCAATCAACCCGGCGTCGAAAACGGCAAAAAGGCTACGTTCGCTCTGCTCGGCAAGAAGGGCTACGAGGGGCAGAAGAAGGAGATGGACGAGGCACCCGAAATCGACAGCAAGTACATTGTGTAATTCGGAATTTGACCTTAGACTTGGCTTCCACCTTTTGTATAAGGGGGAAGCTGTCGCAACCGTTAAGGTTGTGACTGATGAGGGATAAGGAAAATTTTGACCTTATTACACATCCCTCATCCGTCTTGACTTAAGCGGTCAAGCCACCTTCCCCCTTTATTAAGGTGGAAGGCACGATTAAGGTTGATAATTCATAAATCTTAATTCATAATTAAATAAACAGGGGAGCGGGGCGGCGAAAACCGCCCCGTAATCGTTTTTATGGAATGGTATTATATTCTGATAATCGCCGTTGCGGCGGTGGCTGTGTTTGCCGTAATTTTCACGCTCGCGCCCGCAATTATTATCTATAATGCGGCGTTCGGGCACAGGCAGGACAAAAACCCGAATTTCAAATATTTCACGCCCGAAGATTTCAACCTTACGGTTGAACATATGCCAGTGCGTTTATACGGGGTTGAGCTTGCGGCAAATCTGTACACGACAAAGCCTGCGGAAGACTGCGAAAGGGTTGTTATCTTTCAGCACGGCTTCGGCGCGGGCTCGTCGAGCTATATGACGGAGATTGCGCATTTTGCAAAGCAAGGGTTTGCCGTCGTGGCTTGCGACGCGTACGGTTGCAACAACTCCGCGGGTAAAAATATTAAGGGCTTTTACGCGGGCGCGGAGGCGGTAATTGCGGCATATATAGGGGTCAACTGCGATAATCGGCTTAAAAATAAGCCGGTTGTGCTCGTCGGGCATAGCTGGGGCGCGTACTCGGTTTTAGCCGCGTGCGGCAGTATTAAGGTTGACGGCGTCGTCGCTATGTCGGGCTTCAATGCGCCGACGAAATGCGTGCATGACATGCTTAAATCAATGGGCGGTTTGGGCAGACTTTACGCGCCACTCACGCGCGGTTGGGTGTGGCTTTTCAACCTTTTCAAGTTCGGCGCAAAGGGCAATTCTAAGGCTGAAAAGTCGGTTAAAAAAAGCGGCGTCAAAACGCTTGTTATCCACGGCGAAAAGGACGGCGACGTGCGAATGGGAAACAGCGTGGTAAACAACGTGAATGGCGATAACGTGACTTTGCTGCTTCTTCCCGAAAAGCGGCACAACCCGTATAACACGGTTGCGGCGGAGGATAAGCTTGCCGAGCTCACGGGCTCGCACGGTTTTGCAAACGAGCAGGAAGCAGCGGAATATTTCAAAAATTTCGACTGGCAAGCCGTGACGGAAGAGGATGAAGAGGTTATGTCCGAAATCGACAGGTTTATAAAAGGGGTGTAAGCAAAAATTTCACCGCCCCGCGCCGAAAATTCGGCGCGGGGTGTAATCATATAAGCAAATAGGGGAATGTCATTTCGCCCCGCCGCAAGGCGGCACTGCGTGCTGACAGGTCGGGTCGCTCGGTTACCGTCATTGCGCCCGCCCGCGTAGCGGTCGCCTGGTTACCGTCATTGCGAGGTTGTAATGCAACCGTGGCAATCCAGAATTACGGAGTTTGCGGGTGTTCGTCATCGTCATTCTGAGCGTAGCGAAGAATCTATTCGTAAACCGCACGGGTGTTCGCCTTAAAAAACGTTGTAATGCGGCAAAGATAGTTTTGCGCGAGAAAGGGCGCGCAAAAAGATTATCACGGTTTTTGCGGCTAAATGCTATAACGTTTCAAACAAGTCCGTAATGCCGTAAAAACCTCATAATGACGGGTGGGGAGCGGCATAGTAAAGCGTGAGCACACTCCATTTTTGTACCGCATTAAAACCTTCCCTCTAAGGGGAAGGTCATATTGAGGACGGAAAGCAAAGTAGCAACCTACACGGTTGCTACTTGCAAATTTAGTAGGGGCTCCCGCAAATATTTTGCAAAGCAAAAGATTTGTGGGAAAAGGAGCCGCAAGCGTTTAAGGCGAGGTTTTGCCTTTTAAGGCAAAACCCGCAAAATGCGCTTTGCGGCGCAGTGGTGGAGCAGCGCGGACTTGCACCGCGGTCTTACGACGTTTTAACGCGCTTTCTACATACTTAGTTTACGCTACAATCTTTCCGCGCACACGCCGCGTAAACGGGCAATATGTGCGGGCAAACCGCAAAAGTTCTTTCGCAAAGTGCGGCTGTGCTATCGCAAAAGTTCCGCCTGATTTAAGCGCCGAGGGCACTTCGGCGAAAGAAAGTGTCAACGGCGGACGGCTTATAAGTTAAGCCGCGCAAGCAAGAGCGGTTGCCCTGCGAGCAGGGAACGCCATTACTTTTTCAGATTTTTTATCTGCGTTTAAATTTAATTTTCCGTTTTTACAAAGCCGAGCCTTTGGTATGCTTACGTCGTCTCCCCGCCGCA
>JAMPEH010000051.1 GCA_023665245.1 Muribaculaceae bacterium | reverse complement strand
TGTTCTTCGGGGTGCGAGATTCTGCCTGATTCATTCAAAAATTAACGAAGTATTGTTAAAATCAATGAGAGTAAAATTAGTAATATTCTTTTGTTCATACTACTGTCTACGATTGTAGTTGCAGTTAAATATAAAACATTGCATATGAATAAGGACTTAAGAAACCACAAACTTTTATAAAGATGATAAAAATACCCCCCCCCGATTCTGCATAAACATCTAAAGCACAAATGATTACACACGAAGATAGAAGGGGTATAATTAGTTGTCTGAACTTGGTTGTCAAAGAAGACCAGAATGTTTTATTCTTATCGATATTAGCAGCAAAAAATCCCGCTACCATCATAAATAGAGGCATATGGAATGAATATAAATATCGATATATAGGTTCTTCCCAATATTCAGACGACAATAAGTGTTGTATGCAATGTCCCCATACTACACAAAATATTGCAAAAAATTTTATTATATCAAATGTAATATTCCGTGATTGCATGTAATTTGTAGTATAACATGTTTGTGACCCATAACTATCATTTTATAATTATGGGTCGATATACATGCGACTGTTATTTAATCAATTTGTTTGAAAACATATTTAGATATGATATGCACCTTCAAGAGGACAAATGTTGTGGCAGTCAAGAATTACCTTGCCTTTGAGTTTATCCCAGTTCTGCTTTATCTGGTCATGTTTTACCATTATGACAACCAAATCTATTCCCTCAAGGAATTCGTCAAGGTCATGATATTGATTTTTCACAATATCCTCCTTGATGAAAGGGTCATAGCATTTGAGGGGTCTTGCAAGGTGACGCTCTTGAGCTTCAAGCATCTGTAGTGTTGGGGATTCGCGGAAATCATCGACATTTTCTTTGTAAGTCAATCCATAGAGACCAACACGACGATTATCCGTTATGCCATTCTCCTTCATTATCTCATAGATGCGGTTGAGGACGAATGTAGGCTGACTATCGTTTGTCTTCATTGACTCGTCAATAACCTTTGCCAATTGCGGATAATCACCCACAAGGAACCATGGGTCAACAGAAATACAGTGACCTCCCACACCAGGACCGGGCTGAAGGATATTCACGCGAGGGTGCATATTGCAGATCTTGATAATCTCATACACATCCATGTTGTCGTGACGACATATGCGTGAAAGTTCATTGGCGAAGGCAATGTTTACAGCGCGGAAAGTATTCTCCACAACCTTCGTCATCTCTGCGGTACGGATATCTGTTACAACGATTTCCCCTTGACAGAAACTTGCGTAATATCTCTTTATTTTTTCTCCGATTTCCTTTGAGTCAGCTCCGATTGTACGGTTGTTGTGAAGAAGTTCATAGACCATATTTCCGGGTATAATCCTTTCCGGAGCATGGACAAGATTGATGTCCTCTCCAATGGTGAATCCATTCTCTTCAATCACGGGACGTACAAATTTGTCAATGGTACCGGGAGATACAGTTGACTCGATCACGACTGTTGCTCCCTTGGGGCAAACCTTCATGACATCCTTAACAGCAGCAACCACATAGCAAGGATCTACCTTTTTTGAGAATTTGTCATAAGGTGTGGGAACTGAAATAATGTATGTATCTGTCTTCTGATATTCTGTGGTAAATTTGATTCCAGCCTTAAGAGCCTGTTGGAACAATTCGTCAAGACCATCTTCTTTGAAAGTGGTCTTACCTGCATTGAGGGTAGCAACCAGTTCCTTGTTGTAATCTGTACCAACGACCTCTACGCCATGAGAAGCCATCATCAGGGCTGTGGGTAAGCCGATGTATCCTAAGCCAATAACATTAACCATATTGTCAATATATATATTATTTATTCCAAGTGTTTTACAATTCTGCCACATGCAAGGCCATCTCCATAGGGATTGACTGCCTTAGACATTATATCGTAGTATTTCTCATCATCAAGAAGTTTAGATACTTCATTGACAATCTTGTCATAGCTTGTGCCGACAAGTTTAACTGTACCGGCCTCAAGAGCCTCCGGTCGTTCGGTTGTATCGCGCATTACGAGGACCGGTTTGCCGAGTCCGGGGGCCTCTTCTTGAATACCTCCGCTATCTGTAAGAACAATGTTTGATTTTTCCATAAGATATACGAAAGAAAGGTATTCCAACGGTTCGATGAAAAACATATTTCCAAGACCTTCAAGATCCTCTCCGAAGACTTCATGTATCGGCTTGCGAACATTAGGATTGAGATGCATCGGATATACGAAGTCAACATCCGGATATTTCTCAGTGAGTGCTTTGATTGCCTTACACATTGAGATAAAACCAACTCCAAAATTCTCACGACGGTGACCGGTTATAAGCACAAGTTTCTTGCCATCCGTCAATCTGTCAGTGTCATATCCTGCATCTTTGAGAATCTGTTTCAGGTCATCATCAAGTTCGAGATTATTCTTGATTTTATCGACTACCCAGTAGAGCGCATCTATAACAGTATTACCAGTTACAATTATCTTATCCTCTGAAACATTCTCTTGAAGAAGATTCTGACGGCTGAGCGGAGTCGGAGCAAAGTCGTAAGTTGCGATACGTCCTGTAATCTGACGGTTCATCTCTTCCGGCCAAGGGGAATAGATGTTATGTGTGCGCAGACCAGCCTCCACATGTCCCACAGGAATCTGCTTGTAGAAGGCAGCAAGAGCCGCAGCGGTGGATGTAGTTGTGTCTCCGTGAACAAGCACAACATCCGGTTTCGCTTCTTCAAGGACATCTCGCATTCCTGTCAGTACGCGGGCTGTCACATCATATAAATCCTGACCTTGTTTCATAATATTAAGGTCATAGTCCGGTTTGATATCGAAGATTGTCAGCACTTGGTCAAGCATCTGACGATGTTGACCTGTAACACATACAATTGTCTCAAATTTTTCAGGATGTTTCTGGAACTCTTTGACAAGAGGAGCCATCTTGATGGCTTCCGGACGAGTCCCAAAAACTAACATTATCTTTTTCATAACTTGTGATATACCAATCTTTAGTAATCTCGCGATTTTTATAAGTATTTTGAAATTATGCTTTCTGTTATTTTTGAAATATCTTGTGGAGATTTATTGGCATCTACAATTTCAATATTTACGTTTGAATTATTTTTCATATAGCATAACCAATTTTCATACAATAAGCATTGAGATTTAATAAATGCCATATTAATGTTACTTTCAAATTCGCGATTTCTCAAATTAACACGTTCAACTATATTTTCAGGAGAAGCCTGAAAGTATAGAATCAACGTTGGATTCCTATATTCACTTGTTGCTATATCTGCTAATTCTTTAATTAATACAAACTCATCATTTGTAATGATGTTGTTTGCTTGAAATAACTTGCAAAATATATTTACGGATTCAAAAATACTTCTTTCTTGCAGTACAATTTTTTTGCTTGCATTAATGGACTTATGTATCTTAATAAATTCTTTTAGGAAGTATACTTGTGATTGAAAAACGTAATTATTCTTGTTGTATGCGTCAGTAATGAATGGATTCCCTTCATAGGGATCTGTGTACAAATCATATGATTTGAAATTATAAGAAATATTTTCTATCACTGTACTTTTACCAACTCCAGTAGCTCCTGAAAATAGAATATAAGGTTTATTACTCATAGCAATCTTTATCTTCGTTTATGATCTCTGTTAATATTTGTTTTAAACTTTTATTATTCGTGTATTCGTAATACTCGGCAATAGACTCCTTAAGATCTTCAAAGAAACCCGGCTTTAATGCATTTTTTTCCACAATTAGAATTATGCGCTTATGTTCAGCGATTGCTGCTCCTAACTCAATTAGGCAACTACTTGCTGGAACGGGATTATAATCTGTTTTGGGGTAAATCAAAATAAAGACGTTACATCTTCTTATCGTTCCGATTCTATAGGCTGATATATTCTCCCCAAAATCTGATTCTTTACCTGCGTAGTTAATATTTGCACTTAGATTGTTTTCAAGTTCCCTAATTATTTTGCTTAAGAGTTTGGATTGCTTAATACTCACTGCTTTCATAGGACGCGATATAAAATAATCATGAGAAGAATATTTTCTGCTAATAATTTCCAATTTTTCAGATGTATTTTTTATCTCATCTCCGCATAATTTATTTATACGAGGATCTTCTGATGACCGATAATTTAACGGGTTATAAGTTATTTGATGTTCTAAGAGGTTGTGAGAATTTTTATATAAAAATGCATCTATCTGAAACACGATTTTCTTTAACATCATGTGAAAGCCTTCTTCTGAATCCGTGATTTCATGATGTGTAAACATTCTCCATCTTGGATTTAGATCCTTAATTTTGAGATTAAAAAGAATGGGAATAATTAAATTATGAACCATTTTTTCTTGTGAAATATAAGAACCAATACCTGTTTCAAAATGAAGCCACGGAGCAGTAGCATTCTCTTGCGTAATACACGGAAGAAATATTACAGATTCAGATGCCTTAATTCTTATAGTTTCAAACCACCCTCCCAAATTACCATTTATGTCTCTTGTTGATAGGAAAATTGAATTTATTTGGAAGTCAAACACTTTGCATAGAAAATCCTTGAGGATGATTGCTAATTCCTTACTTTGCGGACCAGACCAACTTAGAAATATGGTAGTTTTAGGTTCTTTCATTGGAGTTGCATTTTAAGTTAATTTAATGAATATGCACTTTTTAATGAAAATATGGGTACGAGAATGTATATGGATCATTAAGAGTATTTAGAAGGCGAGGAGGAATGTCGATGCCGTATTGGCGGGTGAGGAAGAGGAGGTTGGAGGAGAGGGCGGTGATTTTGTCGGAGTAGAGTTGGTTTCCGTCGGTGGAGAGATCGTCGAGGAGTTCTTCTGCCTTTTCATCAGACATGTCGCCGGCTATGCTGACGGAGACTCCGTATAGGTTCTGAATGGCACGGATTGTCTTTGCTTTGGACGGATATTCTTTTGCGAATGACTGTCCTACGATTACGTATGCCTCTGCCACCGGCATTGTGGCCTTGAACATTGTCTCGAAGGCTTCATCGTCCTCGTCTATCCAAGCTGTTACCAATCCAATGGCATAAATTTGCATAAGTTTCAGAGCTTCGGCTTTGCCAAGTTTCTGAAATAAAGGACGAGATGCTATCACGAAAATAGCAAATCCGAGAAGGATGCGCTCAAGACTTGGATGATAGTAGAAGAGACTGTCATCGGGATTCTTGAGCGAAGTACGCCACTGGTTGTATGTTTCTTCGATTGTTGTCATTGCTGATGTTACTTGCTTTGGGAGTAGAAGGCGTACATTACGGCGAACTGTTTGCGGAACTTCTTGAGGTTCTTCTTTTCCTCTTTGAGTTCATCGGGGGATATTGACCCATGCGATTTCCGTAGTTTGAGATAGTTCTCGTATGTCTTTGACCAACTTTCAATTTGTTCAAGAAGGTCTTTTGCAGGATATTCTTTGGAGGGTTCGCCCGTCATGGCTATGGCTTTGTCGGTGAACCGGAATTTCTCTACCCTGCGATACCAGTTGGGAGTGATGTCAGCCCCCTCCAGCATTTGGAGCCGGCAGTATTCGTCGAGGTCATGCTCGTCACGGAAATATTCCAGCCAGTGAAGCATCCAATGAACATCGAAGAAGTGCAGGTCATCGGCTGTTATTGGTGTCTTGTCCTTGGGGCGTTTGTCACCGAGGTAATGGTCTATGAGTTGCTGTTCCGCGTCGAAGAAATGATACTCCAGCTCGTATGTGTCAAGGAGATCGTCATAACAGTCAGCGACATCTGCCTCATTTTTGATGTAATAGTCATAGAATTTGACTTTGCCTATGAGTTTGGCAATGCGGAAGCAATTGTCCTGAAACTTCCAGTAGTCATCTCCCTTCGTCGAGTTTATGTCGTCATAAAACCCGTGTTCATGAGGATTGTTTTCCTGAAGAAGAGTGAATATCTCCTCGCCGTTTATGTTTTTCTTGGCCGCGAGTCTGCGGAACGACCGCAGTGTCTTCACCGTCTCATCGCTGATGGTTTCTCCGAGGAAAGGCTCATCTCTCCACACTCCGTACATTCGCTCAAATCTCATTGCCTCATAATCTTCGATGTCCATTTCAAGGCAATCCAATGCCGGGCATTTTGCGCCTTTCATTGAGTTGTAGAAGTTCAGCCAAAACCTGTCGAAGTCTGCTGCGGAGTTGATATATATTCCACCGTAGACATCATGATATGTGTGGGTCTGCTGATTATAGAGGAATGAATACATATTCAATTAGGAATGAGGAAAGAGGAATTAGGAATTATGCCGGGATTCCGTTGGGAAGGCCGTATTTACCGGTGAGGAAGTCGAGGCGGGAGTAGATTTCGGCGGCGATTGCGTTTACTGAATTAGGAATTAGGAAAGAGGAATTAGGAATTTGCAGTTGAGATGTCAATTCCTTTATCTTCTGGCGGTGGGTTGGGTTTTCATTCCAGTAGGGGAAGAGGGCGAGGAGATCCTCCAGAGTTGAAGAGCGGAGAGTTGAGAGCTGTTTCAAATATCTCGGTGAAGCGGTTGAAGATGGCTTGGCGGAGCGAGGGTGAGACACGATGCTCTATGAGGGTGAGTGTGCCTAAGTCGAAGACGGCTTCTTCTAAATTAGTAATGAGGAGTGAGGAATTAGGAATTTATGCGGAGAGGGCTTCGTAACGGGCGAGGGCAAGCTCTATCGCTTTTGCCGCATAGGGGTGCGTGTCGTGGCGAAGGGCTATTTTGGAGAGGATGTGCTTGTATAATGCGCTGTTGCGCTCGTATTGTGTATGTGTCCGGAAGGGGATTGAGTCGATGAAATGTGCGTAATCCCACAGGGTTGCGGTGTCCAGTTCATCGAGCTGGGTCTCCGTCAGGAGATGTGACTTGACCCATTGTGACTTTGCTTTCGCCTCTTCCTTACTGCCAAGATATACAAACAGGTTTGTGCCAAGAAGGTATGACAGGCGGTGATAAGTTTCGGAGAGCGGGGTGTCGGTGAATGTACCGTACTTGATGAGTTCATCCACCCATGACGACATCACCTTGATTGAGTATTCGGCATAACGCTTCTCGAGAGTGCGGATGTCGCGATCGGTTTCGGAGAGGAGCAGCAGCACGACGTCAGTTCTCGATATTGATTTGTCGCCTTTGAGCCAACGGTCGGCAGTCTTGCATTTCACTTCGCGGAGATAATCGTGGCACGGGAAACCGTGGGCGATACGGTGCATCATGTCATAGCCGGAGAGAAGACGGGGAATATCTTTTAAATTAGGAATGAGGAGTGAGGAATTAGGAATTTTGTCAGATGGTAACACCGTGCCATCTATAATCTTTCCTATCAGGGATTTGACTTCGCGGAGTCAGATGAGGACTTGGCGAGAGATTTCGCGGGTGACGGGCGTGCTTTTTGCCGGGAGGTTGAGACCTCCCTCACATTCGTATATCTTACACAGCAGCAATTGATAACCGCAGATTTCATCTGCGTTTCGATAGTCTATGCTGCTTGCTGGGATAATGTCGGTCATCTTATGCGGAGAGTATATCGTATTTGCCGGTTATTGTGTCTATCCGGGAATAGATTTCTGCGGCTATGGGGTTGAGGCGGAGAATAGGGAGGGATAAATCAATTAGGAGTGAGGAATTAGGAATGAGGAATTGATTTGTCAGTTCCTTTATCTTTTTGCGGAGATTAGGGTCGATGTTCCAGTAGGCAGCAAGGGCAAGGAGGCCGGAAATGGCTTCTGTATCTTTTGACACGATGGCGACTTTAACCAGTTCGGTGAAGCGGTTGAAGATGGCCTCGCGTTCTGAGGGAGTTACGCTGTCGCTGATGAGGGTGAGGGTCTCCAAATCGAATACTGATTCATCCACCCTTGACGGAGATATGGTTGGGAGCAAGTCTGCCACTATCTGAGAATCGTCTTCGGAGTTTATGTTGGGAATCCAGTCAAGACGGAGCTTTTGGGCGTAGGTCAATTCCGGGAGTTCTTTCAACGCATACGCTTCTTCGAGGGCGAAATAGAAATCATTGCTCCTGATTATCTGCCCTATCACCGTGAGCCTTTCGAGTATCTCTATTTTCTCGCATAGAGATTCCACAGTCCTGTATTTTGAGGTCAACGCCTTGGCAATCTGTCCGAGACGCTCGTTGCACAATTCCTCATATATCGGCTCATTGTCTTCCCATGCTGCCTGTGCCAACTGGTGACGGAGATAGAAGATTGTCTCAAGTGCGTAGAGGGTTGCCACTGACATATCCGCATTTATCATGACGGGAATAATGTCGCCGATGATGTCATCATCGAGTCGCTCTGTAATTTGTTTGAACCGGGCAGTCATTTGTTCAATAAGGAGTGAGGAATTAGGAGTGAGGAATTAGGAATTATTTCCATCGATGGAGTTTTGAGGAGACGGCAGATAGTGCTGAAATTCCTCTGTCAGCTGTTTCTGTGTGTTAGTCAGCGCGTCGGTTGAGTTCGGCAGTTTCGCGTAGGCGTCCTTCAGTCTCTTCATGTCGTTGAGGGCCACGCTCATCATCAGTTCAACCAGCGCGGTGGTCCAGAAATTGGTCAGCGCCGCCTTCCGTTTCTCAAACCTCTTTTCGGTAAGCCTGAAAGCCGCCAAGTCACCGAGCAGAATCTGCACGCACATCAATGTGGCCAGCAGTTTTGCCTCCGCCTTGTGGTTGGGGGTAGTCACCGCGCCCATCCGTCGGTTGAATACGGTCAACTGCGATTTTTCCTTCGTCGTCAGGTCTTCCCCGGCATGGAATTTTCTCAAGATTGGAAGCAACTTGGGTATGAACGAGTCCACAAGGTCGTATTGCCGACGGGTGTCGTTAGCAAATTCAAGGATCCTGATGTTTTTCGCGTTGATGTCCCATGCCACCACACCCAAGGCGGCTGTTACTGCTATCACCAGGTTGCCCTTGTTACTCCGGGGCTTCGGCATGAATGAGCCCTTCAGTCCGTCGTAGTCACCGCCCACCACCTCCACGAGGTCTCCCTCGCTCAGCTCCACATCCTCGATGTTGAAGAACGGGACCGTGTTGGTGTGCGCGCGGGCGATAATCTTGAAGTTGTCCATGCTGCTGTCGCTTATGGTGGCGTAGCGGTTTGCGGAGCCACGGTCAAGGAGGAAGCTCAGGTCATTGCCCTGCCTTCCGCAAAGCTCCTTTATCTCGTCAAACACACCTTTTACAAAGACATAGTAGTATGTCAGTGACTTCTCCTTGTATTCGACCTTGCCGTTTACCGCGTGCGCCATGCGCACAATCGGGGCGAAAAGCTCAAGGGAATGCCCCTCCTTGTTAAAATCATCAATATGCCTCTTTGGCGTGGGCTTCCCGGACTTGTTGATGAAGTGAAGGACATACCACTTTCTCTCGTCGGACTCAGGCATTTCCATTGATGATGTTTTTGGCTCGAGGGTGTTCTTTTAGTTAGGCTTGCTTTAAATGAACTATTTGAATAACAATAATTTAGTTCGTTTTACAAGTCTTAACTACCGAAAACTTTCAATCGTTTTCATATAACACTGATTTAAGCATCTCTTGGCAAGAGTTACTTAAACCATTGCAAAGTTAATCAAAATATTTGAAACTCAGAAATGTTTTTGCGATTTTCGGCAGTCAAAATTGGTCGATTTTAAACGATTGTTTAGCAACTGTTAAAATATGCGCTCATAAGTTGCTGTTAATTTGAATGTTGCAAAAGTTAAGTAACTCTTGCCAAGAGTTTGACGGATTCGATAAACAATCCTGACGAAACAAATATCCCATTATACAATAAACCCAATCCAAGACACAGAGCCTTGAATTGGGTTATGTTTTTCAGATGAGTTTCATGATAAGGTCGTTGGCCTTGTCTACAGCACTTGTGTCAAGGGTTGACAGGTATATCTGCGTTGTTAGTTCACTGTCGTGGCCAAGTCCGTCGCTGATAACCCCGACGGGGATTCCCTTGGACTTTGCAATCGACGCCCACGAATGACGGCTGCAGTAAAGAGTCAGAGGCATCTTCAACCCGATACTTTCAGCCACGGCTTTTAATCCCCTGTTTATCTGATATTGCTTGCTGCGGTATTGGCTATAAGGAGTGCCGGATGTGGACGTAATGATAGGAAGAAGATACTCAGTTTCATTCTTGGGGTATCTGCCAAGTATCTCCTGCATTTGCTTGGTCCATTTTACAGCAAGCTGTTGACCGGTTTTGCGACGGCGATATATAATCTGACCGTTGGACAGGTCAGACTTCTTCAGATAGGCCATATCGACAAAGCTCATGCCCCTGAAATAGAAAGACAGGAGAAATATGTCTCTCGCATATGCTGCGTTAGGCTTCATGCCAAGGTCCGCTTCCTTTATCTTTTTCAGGGTCTTGACATCAACGGCACGTTTTGTAGTCTTGTCAACCCCTGTATATACATGACGGAAGGGACGTTTGTCCTCGGTGATGCCTTTTTCGATTGCACGATTATAGACCGCACGAAGGATTCTCATGTGGAATGAGATTGAGTTAGGTATCAATCCTTTTTTAGTGAGATGAGCCTGATAGGATTCCATAAGGTCTGAATTGAATCCATCGAACACCACATCCTCGTTGTTTTTGAAATTGCGGAACGAGTTCAAAGCGGAGGTATATGTCTGGGATGTCCTTAGTTTACCCAGTTCTTTGAGCCGGACAATCACATTCTCCATGAAGTTGAAAAAGCATTGCTGATGCTGTCTGGTTATAAACTCCTCGACGATATCATCAGCCGTATAACTGTCTCTTGATGAGAATTCTATTATGACTCGATTGAATCTTTCCTTATCCCATTTTATGCGTTCTCTCACAGACTGGAGGTAAGCGCGTCTCTCCGTGCCGTTTGATATGACGATGGCGGATTTCTTGCTATCCCATTCATTACTGAAGATTTTGTAGTCAGAATACCACTGGCGTACAATACGCTCATGGATTATCTGAAAATATATCTTGCCCTCACGCCCCTCGGACGTGGATGGACGGAACTTTACTTTTATAGAGGTCATGTCGTATCGATTTGGTTTATCTATAAAATACAGCGAGGGGACACACCCCGACTGGAGTGCATCCCTCCGGTGCATCTTATATATGACTGGGATTAAGGGTTGAACAGCAAGTGGTACTCCAGTCTCCGGCGCTCGTTGAGTTGCCGGTGCCATTTGCCCTTGTAGTGGCAGTGGCTGACATACTCCTTATATATATTGGTGTCTCCGCGCAAGAGCTTCTTATACACGGTTGACTTGTTGACTGCCCCCGGACCGATGTTGTAGGCCAGCACACCAAGCAGCAGCTTATATTTTGGTAAATGGTCGTAAAGAGCCACGAACTTTTGGAGATCCTTGCGCAGAAGTGCGTCAGCTTGGGTTTCGGTTAGTTGGATGCCTCTGGGATATGGCTCTCCGGGTTGCACCACATGGCCGTAGCCGATCGTGGGATAATGGCGTGCCTTGTGGAGGGTCTCGTAATGCTTTATCAGCAGAATGGCAATCTCCTCCGGCGGCAGACTGCGAATATCTCGCTTCTTTGCAGACAAATCAGTCACTCCAAATATGGCGAGAGCGGCAATGAGAATTACAATCACCTTTCTCATAGGCTGTCGGGGTTTGAGGTAGTGGCCGGATCCATTGACTCTTCATCATCATCGTTGTTGAACTCGAAGGATTGTTCCCAACGGGTACCCCAATTGTCTTCGATGTAAACGGTAAATTCTTGGGAGTCTGCATCGTGGACGGTATAGTTCAGACGGAAGGATTTGCTTTCAAGGAGAACGCGGTCGTTGTTGACCAGAACCGGGCCACCAACGAGTTGGAGTTCACCGTCGCCTTCATACTGGAAGTAGCGGATGGTGTAGAGGGTGTTGGTGTAGTTGCCTTCCGGCTTGATTTCAAAGCGCAGTTCGATTGTCTCGCCATTAGCGATTTTGTCGCCGTAGGGCATCACATCAACCGTGAAAGGATATGACTGCTGCACGTCGAGGTCATCATCGCATGAGCAGAGTGAGAAGACGAGGGCAAAGAGGACTGCCCAAAATCCGAAGTTACCGCGAAGCGCTTTCGAGGAATCGAGAAAGAACCTGAGGGGTGTGAGGCGAATGTCGCCTATTCTGTTGAGGATTGTTTTCATTTTCAGAGTTTGAGTTTTGTTTTTTGTTTGGGATAGAGCGACATCAAGTAGTCGTTCAAATCCTTGTGGTTGGGGTAAAGTGCCGACTTGTCCATAACCTTGTCGCCCAACTCCTGTTGGAGTCTGACGAGTGCTGTGCGTCCGGCGTTGTCGTTGTCGAGGTAGCAAGCCACTACGTCGTATTCTCTCAATGGCTCAATCGCTTTGGCCACATTCGACACTGAATTGAGAATAACGGAGTCGTTGCCGTCATTATAGCCAAGCTGTTCTGCCGAGAGGAAGTCAATGAAGCCTTCATAGACATTGCACCGGGCATTGCTGTTGGAGATATGGGTAATGTGCTTCGGTGGATATGATCCCTTGAAAAAGCTATTTCTGAGTTCGAATCCATGTGCATTGTTCTCAAAACCAATGGCGTAGTATTGTTTGCCGTGCAGGGTATAATCCACCTGCACGCAATAACGTTGGGCGATGTTGCGTGGGATGCCACGGTCGGCGAGATACTTCAGAAGCACTGGCGAGTCGAGGTTCGATATTTCCACATTCTCAAAAGTCGGTTCTTCCTTGAATGGCAAAGGCTTATAAGGGGCAGCGCACGGGAGAGACATTTTTTCAGCGATGAACGCAGCTTGCCTCACAA
>JAMPEH010000050.1 GCA_023665245.1 Muribaculaceae bacterium | reverse complement strand
AGCACGCCCTTCCGGGTGACCAACCTGTCCACGCTGGTGGAGTGCGTGCGGCGGATGGGCAACACCTCCGACATGGACGCCTACGCCGCGGCGCAGAAGGAGTGGCAGCGGCTGACGGTGGCGGAGATCGAGTCGGCGGAGATCTCCCAGTCCTTGCGCTGGAAGGGTTCGGACGCCGCCCATCCCATGTACCCCAACGCCGGCAGTCAGCTCAACAGCGACGAGACGTTGCAAAAGACCCTTATCCTCAGCCAGTTGCAGTCGGCGGTGAGCCGGTTCGACGCGGCGGTGGCGGCCGACCCAACGCTAAGACTGAACTGGAATAATATTCAGTACCTGCTATTGAACGCTGGAGCGTTGCCGACAGATCCTGATGTAGTAGATGGACAAAAGAACTATTATTGGTGGCAAAATGGTTCGACAACAGGTACTAGTGTAAATATTTCTACTGCGGGTACAGTCAATACTAACATTGGTGAATTGATTCGGGCCACTTACCGGGCGGACTTCAATGACCCCGGCGTGATGAGCTCCATCCTGGCGGCCACCCAGGCAGAGGGCAACTCCTTCTGGGCCTATACCAAGCTGACCACCGCCAGGGTCCAGGGCACCACCTTCCCCCGGGCGGACGACCCGGTGGAGCCCAACGCCAACGATACCTATGACGGTCCTGACGTACTGGCGGACCTGGAACCCCATGCCTATCCAGGAGCTACAGAAGATGACGTTCGCGATTTCCTGACACTTTTGACTCAATTTAGAGACGCCGCTAAAGCGGACCCGAACCAGGGCACCAGCGACCCCTATGGTATGCCGGACTACAACTGGCAGGAGATCCAGTATTATTGCCTGACTAATACGTTCCTGCCCTATAGCGACCAGATCATTCGGGACCTGCGTGACCAAGAGAAGGCCTTGGCCGGCGACTACTGGTGGTACTACGCAGAGGAACGCGTGCCGCCTGAGCCGCCCAGACAGGACGTGCCCGAGCCGCCGCCCAACCCGGCGGCCCCCCTGGTGGACGCCCTGGTCGCCATTGGCGACGGCAGTCTGGACATCCAGGACTTCATCGACAGTCTGGACCCGGATGTGTTTGACAGCTGGGGCATTGTGAACCTGGACGGCTCCCCCATCGATTGGGATGGGGTGGACGCCATCCAGAACGGTATGTGGGAGGACCCGGTGGCCCAGTTGGCGGACTACGGCCTGACCCCGGCGGACCTGACCTGGCCCCAGCTCCAGCTGATGTTCGGCACCTATCCCCGGGACTGGTATTGGGCGATCGCCGCCACAGAGGATGAGGCGCTTGCCTGGCTGGCCGGCGAAGGCGCCATGCTGGTGTCTGACGGCGGCTATATCCCCGACGAGTACGGCCAGATCTATCCCGAGATCTTCGGCTTGGCCCGGTCCCTTTTCGCGGGGCCGAAGGCGGCGGGGGAACTGGTGATCATCGAAGAGCTCCAGCCCCCGTTGGCTTCTCTGCCCCCGGCGGCGGAGGAGGATGCCCCCAACGTAGACCCGGGGGAGCCGGAGGCTCCGGCACCGGAAGAGGACGAGATGGTGGACATCACCGACCCGGAGGAGACCGTTGACCCGGAGGAAGGGGTGACACCGGAGGAAGCCGTGGAACCGGAGGAAGTCATGGAACCCGAAGAAGGGACCGAGCCGGAGGAGGAAGAGGCCACTCCGCCCGCGGAAGAAGGGGCGGCGGAAGAGGCCGCCGACGACCACAACGAGCGGGCGGAGGTCCCCGCGCTGGACGAGGCCCCGGCGGACGCCGGGAACGACCGCGTTCCCATAACAGAGGACCGGGCGGAGCTGAGCGGGCTGGTGAGCAAGGTATATTGGGAAGAAAAACTGCGGGATCGGAAGAATAGGGGCGTTTTTTATGCCGCTTGATACGGCGGGGAAAAAGGAGCGCGCCAAGCGGGCGCTGGAATACTACCTGTGGCGGGAGGCCATGTTCCTGCCCCGGCCGGACGGAGAGCCGGACCGGCGGTATGATGTCTGCGTGGATATGCTGGCCGAGCAGATCGTGGCCCTTGCCGTCCGCTTCAGCGAGAGCGCGGAGTGGATGCGCTGGTCCTGCGAGCGGGAACCGCCCGATTGGCTCCAGAAATTCCTGAACGAGCGGGAGCTGGCGGGGGAGGGTCCGCCCCGGGCCAAGCCCAACCCCGAACCCATTCCGGAGGAACTGCTGGACCCCAAGCCGCTGAAGCCGCCGCCGAAAAAGCGGGGCGGCCGAAGGAAGAAGGAATGGATGACGGAGGAGATGCGCGACCCCAACTCGGAAGAGTTCATCGGCCTGCGCAAAGAGCACATTGATCTCCTGATCGAGCATTATGACGAGATCCCGCCCATCGACCCCGAAACGGGGAAGCCGCCGGGATGGATCTGCGATCTGTGAAAAAGAGGCGTTCTCCCAACGGGAGAACGCCTCTTTTTCGTATCCCCGTCCCCGCGGGCCGGCGGGCAGAACTTTCCAAAAAAATTTGTCAAAGAAAGTTATGTCTACTATTGCAATTTCTTTCTCTATAGGCTATAATCGACTATGTATCATTGCGCTTTTTGTCCCCATACGGGCAAAAGCTGGAAATATTTGGAAAACTCAATCGGAACGCTCAGCCCCGGCGCCGCCGGGAAGTTCAACCATCCCGGCGAAAGCCAAATTACTAAGGAGGAACTCCCCCATGAAACATCTCTTTAAGAAGGGCCTCAGCTTACTTCTGGCCGTGCTCATGGTAACGTCCATGTTACCCATGAGCGCCTTCGCCGTTGCCTTCACCGGCGGCGAAGACTCCATCGGCCGCCGGGAGGAGGCCGTCATCGACAAAAGCGATCCCATCGTGGACACCTTTGCCGGTATGACCTCCCGCGGGGATGACGACGCCCGCCGTCCCCAAGACCGGCCTGAGATCCCGGACATTGGGGATGAGGACGATAAACCGGTGGATCCCTCCTGGACGAACGAGGCTGTGACGGCTACCATCAATAATGATGGTAGTTGGGAGGTCAAGGTGTCAACGACTGCAACAACCGGTACAACGGGTAACTGGGTGCTGGCGCTAATCCCTGATGCGAAGGTAAACGGGGGGGGTATGACCCCTAGTGAGATGTGGGGCGCAGGGTCAATCACGGAGAACCAAGATAGCGAGAATGGTATGTCGACACGCTTGACCAATGGTACAGGCCAGGTTCGGGATACGCACTATATTGTCGTGTCCGGTAACGATATAACGGTTAGCGGTGGCGTCTTTACCATCAGCAGCAGCAGCAGCGAAATTACGACGACGCGTAGAAGGGTCTTGCCTGACTCGGCAGATATCGCTGAGGCTTTGGGCGTGGAAACGCCAATTTCTATTATGGTTTTCTTCTACTGTCAGGGGTCTGACACTAAGGTTGTTGCTGGTACTTCTAACTACGGCGAGGTGGAGGTCGCCGCGGGGATCCCGTCTACGACGTATTTGCTGAATAAGAGCACCAATGAGCTGACCTTCGTCTCCGGCACTTTGGGGGGCAAGGCATGGCCTACCGGTGGTACTACGCCTACGGGACATACCTGGAACAGTGGCAACGATACGGTGTCTATTCCTATTTATAATACGCTTGGAGACGCGGTGGGTGTAGACGTGGATCAAGCGAGAAGCGGCGTGTCCCTCCCTGGTGCGGGTGACTCTTTTAGTGGGATTGGCGCCAACACATCTGGCTCGACCACCATTGCTCAGAATGGTAATCGCTTGGCAAATTTTATTGTCACATCTGCCTCTGGCACCATTACCTTGCCCATTTATGCATATGAGTTGGATGAAAGCGGCAGTATTGATAAAAACGCTCCTATGGCAAACGCCACCATCACCATCCAGATCGTCAGCGGCGCGGGCATTACCATGGCGCCGATCAATTTTGATGTGGACTATGGGTTTACCACGGCGGTGGACTCGGATCCCCTGCGGGTCATCAACGTGAACAGAACCACCGGCAGTACTACGACTGCATTTGCGTGGTCCACCGTATATCTGACTAACGCCCCAAACTATACAACAGGCTGGGCGGTCCCCGCTGTGAACGGCGTGTCGGGTTCGACGCTGCTGACGGCGAAAGCTGGCGTTGAGGGGCAATATATTGTTGCGCAAACCAACAAGCGACCGATCATCGCAACGAATCCGAGCACTCCGCCTACTGTGGGCAGCGCGAATACGAACGTGACGGCGCTGGGGACATCCATGCTCACATTGAACCCCAGCACGGCGGCATGGACGATCCAAAATAACGCGACGACGACCTATGATCTTGTGGTGACCATGCCGTCGACCACGGCGCGACAAAAGACAGGCACTACTACTGTGACGATGAGTGGTACTACTGCTCTGCCCTTCCCGACGATCCCCGTCACCGTGACGGTCCACGGCGGCTACGCGGTGTTCCATCATAAGGACGGTTCCACCACCACCGTCGCCGGCCGGCCCGGCTATCAGGTGGCCGCCGCCAATACCGTGGGCAGCGTGGGCATCCCCAGCGGCAGCTGGGCGAACTCTGATACCGCCACTGTGGCGCTGCCTGTCGGCCTGATCGTTCTGGGCGCGCGGGATGCCACCCGGCACTATTATGAGTTGGACGATACGCCGACTTATGACGTTGTCTACCACCTGGGCAGCGGCGAGAGCTGGGCCAACGGCGGTTCGTCCGTGAAGAACGACGAGACCGGCGTGACCACCCACACGGTGGTCACCGAAAAGGCCGTTAAGGCCAACAACCGGTTTGACGGCTGGGCCACCAGCAACGGCGGCTCGGTGGTCTATAACGGCGGCGAGAGCGTTACTTTGACCGGCGATCTGGACCTCTACCCGGTGTGGACGCCGCTGTATACGGTGAGCTATGACATGAAGGGGCACGGGACGGCTCCCGGGTCCCATACGAACGTACCCAGCGGGACGAAGGTGACCACCAAGAGCGTGAGCAACGTGACGGGCTACACGTTCAAGGGTTGGGATACGAACACCGCGGGCACGACGGTGGTGTATACCGCYGGGACGGAGACGGCGGCCATCACGGCGAACACCACGCTGTACGCGGTGTGGGAGGCCAACGAGCATAAGATCATCTACCACGTGAACGGGCCCAGCGGCGGCAGCATTGCCAATACGGACAGCCCTGTGACCTTCCACTACGGGGACACGGGCGTGACGGCCAAGGCCGGGACCATCATCGGCGGGACCATCACGGGGTGGAACTTCGTGAAGTGGAACACGTTGGCCAACGGCAGCGGGACGGATTACGCTGCCGGGGCCAGTCTGCCTACGGCCACGACGGACGCGGACATCAACCTGTACGCGCAATGGACGGTGGACGTGACCTTCGATCTGAACGCCAGCTCTGTGAGCCCCGCGGCCACAGGGCTCTCGGCGGTCCCCGCGACGCAGAAGGTGGCGGTGAACACCGGCCACGCCACGGATCCCGGCAATCCGAGTTCTACAAACTGGGCCTTTAGCAAGTGGGTCATCGGGGACAGCACCACGGCGGTGAACTTCAGCACCCAGACCTTCAGCGGGCCTACGACGATCAAGGCCACCTGGGGGGCCAAGGACACCGAGGCCATTTTTGATCTGAACTACACGGGCTCGGCGTCGCCGACCACGGTGAGCGGTACGCCCAGCAGCAATGTGCCCGCCAATTCTATCCCCAGCACCACCCGGAGCGGCTGGCGGTTTGACGGTTGGTACACGGCGGCCACCGGCGGCAGCGTGGTAGCTACGCCTACGTTCCCGGCGGCGGGCAACAGCGCGGTGACCTATTACGCCCATTGGACGGAGCTCTTCACGGTGAGCTATGACATGAAGGGGCACGGGACGGCTCCCGGGTCCCATACGAACGTACCCAGCGGGACGAAGGTGACCACCAAGAGCGTGAGCAACGTGACGGGCTACACGTTCAAGGGTTGGGATACGAACACCGCGGGCACGACGGTGGTGTATACCGCCGGGACGGAGACGGCGGCCATCACGGCGAACACCACGCTGTACGCGGTGTGGGAGGCCAACGAATATGAAGTGAAATATGAGGCGGGCGTGGCGGCCGGCGCCAGCATCGTAAGCGGCAAAACGCCTCAGAAATTCACCTATGGTCAGCCCAGCATCAACGCGCATACGGCGGCGGACGCTATCACTGGGGCCGGGACAGGCTGGACGTTCAAGAACTGGAGATCCAGCGAGACGGGCAATCCCACCTATGCTGGCGGTGCCTCCTTGAATACGACGAACAAGACGGCCGGGTTTACCCTTACCGCCCAATGGCAGGTGGCGGTGACCTATGACGCGAATTATCCGGAGGCGACTCCGGCCGGGACTGCCGGCGTGACCATTCCCGCTCCTGTGAATGTGGACTATAACGGGAGTTTGACCAGCGCGGCGCTCGGCACTCCGGGTAATCTGACGGACTACAACTTTGACGGTTGGTATGACGCCGCGTCTGGCGGCAATAAGGTGACGACGGCGAAGCAGTTCACCGCGCCCACGACCATCTATGCACATTGGACGTCGAAGACCTACTCCTATATCTTCAACCCCAACAACGGTGCCTTTGGCTCCGGTGTGGCCAACGACGGCAGCAATTATAAGGTGACAGGCAAGGTTGGCACGACGATCACCAAACCCGCCGATCCCACCCGTAGGGACTACACGTTCCAGGGTTGGGGCGAGACGGCCACCAGCACCACCACGATCACACCGGCGGCCACCATGCCCTCCGGCGTGGAGAGCACCACAGTCTACGCCGTGTGGACGGCCAATACCTATGGATATGTGTTTGATCCCAACGGCGGCGCGTTTGCCGCGGGGGAGACGGGCCTTCAAGGCGACGGCACGGTGAAGAAGACCGGTGCGGCCAGCGCTACCGTGACCGCGCCCACCAATCCGACTCGGACCAAGTGCGCCTTTGACGGCTGGTATACCGCCGCGACCGGCGGTACGAAGGTGATTACCCACACCATCACCGGCAATGCCGCTGACGGTACGGTGACCAACACGGTGTACGCCCATTGGATCCCCCTCTACGACGTTACCTATAATAATGGTGGCCACGGCACGGTGGACACCAGCAAGAACGATCTGAACAAGGCTACCCGGTCTTATACCGTGCTGGGCAGTTCTACCGTTATTCCCGCCGGTACTGGGGAGAACTGGAGCGGCGCCTACTTTACCGATACCAACGGCGACCATTGGATGTTCACCGGCTGGAAGTCTAACGCGGACGGCAAGACCTATCAGGCCAATCAGAGCTTCCAGGTCACCCAGGACACCGTTCTGACCGCCCAATGGGAGCAGTATTATCGAGTGACCCTGGATGAGCCCCACAGCGCCACCACCCCGGCCAACGTGCTGAGTGCCAGCATCCACGCCAGCGCTGCCTTTACCCCCGCGGGCGCGGGCGCCAGCAACTTGCGCTCGGACTACGGCCTGACGGGCGGCAACGCCGTTTGGGTGAAGAAGGGCACAGCTGTGACCATGGCCAGCCTGGCTCTGACCAGTGGCGCGAGCAACTATATCTTTAAGACTTGGGATCAGGATACTACCGGGGCCAGCGCCGGGAGCTTTGGCGCTGCTACCTCTGCTAACACCACCTTTACCCCGGCGGCGGACACCCTCTTGACACCCTACTACTGGATGAAGCCCACCCGCACTCCGGCGGCGGACTACTATCATTTGAACTACGCCACCGGTGCGACGGTTCCCGCCAACCGGAACTTCCCCAAGGCTACCAACACCCTGCCTACTTACACCTGGACCAAGAACGACGCTACCTGGGTGGACATCTACATCTCCGACAAGGGCAGCACCACCGCCAACAAGGCGCTGCCTGCCGGCGCGGTGAAGGAGACTGTGGACGCTTCTGGCAACCGGGTCTATGAATTCCAGCGCGACTACCTGCTGACTCTGGAGGACGGGACCTATACCATCCGCTTCAGCTCCAATACCCCTGACGCTACTACAACCAACCACGACGCTACCGATTTGACAGCGACGCTGGGTATTTACGTTACCCCCGATCCCTTGGAAGAGGTGAACGTGTGGGCCGGCGGCGGCAGTAGTAAGACCTCCACCGCCAATGTGGACGTGTCTGGGCGGGATATCGTGGCCTATCATGACCACAAGCCCACTACCATTACTGGCGGTAACAAGCTGACCTATATCTGGTATGTGAGCAAAGGCAGCGTTGGCAGCACGATTCAGCAGGCCTATCACGCCAACAACTGGCAGAATAACACATTGAACACCCAGGATGCCGTTACCGCCGCCAACACCTACGGTACGGCTATTGCCGGTGCCGGCGACGGCCCGATGGTGAATGTGGATCAGGACGCCTATAAGGGTAAGTACATCTACGCTGTGGTCACCGCCAGTATCACCGGCTATGGCGCTGTGGTCACCAACCCCATCGCTGTGGACTATGACGCAGTGGTGAAGGTGAACAAGGACAACAGTTCCACCATCACCGGTGGAAATTACCAGGTCTATCTGGTGCCGCAGACGGGGAGCGCGAACCCCGCCAGCTATGCCACGATGCCGAACAGCGCCGTGGCTACCACCAATACCGCAGGCACCAACCAGTATGCCACTCAGCCCAGTGCGCTGACCGGCGGCGTGACCTATGATATCTACGTCAACAAGGTGGAAGGGGACATCTCCCTCTATGTGAAGACGGGCAAGACGGTGTCTACCCAGACAGCTGCCGCCGCCGCGCCGGTGGTGGACTTCTACTCCGTCACCGCCCAGCCCACCGTGGTGAAGGACGGCAAGGACGCCAACGGCGCCAATGTGGGCGAGACCTTTGCCAACGCGGATAAGCCTGTCACCCAACTGACCACCGCCGGTGCCGGCGCCGCCACCATCACGGTGACCAGCGGCTACGGTGTGTTCAAGGGCAGCGACGTCACAGCCAAGACCAGCAAGAGTTTTGACCAGGACTATCACGTGGACTGGGGCAAGGCCAATACCGAGCCCACCAGCGGCCTGACCTATCCGGAGACCGGCGCCGACGCCAAGCAGGACAAGGCCAACGCCAGCACCTCCATTACCAACATCGACAAACCCACCTGGGTGGGCGCTCAGCTGGACCAGAACCTGTATACCGTGGTGGGTAACATTTGGGCCAATAACGCCACCGCCGGTATCGTGGAAAACAGCCCCCGGCTGACCTTTGGGACCTATGAGTTCGCCGGTACCAGCCCCAACGGTACCCGCACCCAGTCGGTCACCTTTACCGGCGTGCCCCGAAGCGGTGTGAGCGCCGGAGCTATCACCGGCAAGTACAGCATCACCGCCAGCCCCAAGACCAACCCCCTGAGTACGATCCGAGGCTATGTGACCTTCCAGCCCACCACCGCCAATGAGACTACCATCAACACGGCCCTGACCAGTAGCCGCTTGGACGGTGCGAACCAGAACACCCTTAAGACGGACATCGCCGGCAACAACAGCCAGGCTTTCACCATTGTAGTGGCCGCATCTACCTATATCTTGACCATTCCCGAGGTGAGTGGCGTCCACGCCGAGGCCACCCAGGACTGGTCGGCCAATACCGCCGCGGCACCCACCACCGCCGCGTCTACCACCGCCAACTGGACGGTGGATTACGCCTATACCGCGCCGGGGACCTACACCTTCAAGGTGGTCAACAGAGGTAACACCACCCTGGATGTGACGTTGAATGTGGCCAAGTCTGGCTCCAGCGTGAGTGCTGACAACGGCTATGTCTACGGCGGCAAGTCCAACGTGACCAACGTGCTGACCGCCAGCGGAAGCGATATGGAGGACGCCACCAACGGTGTGACCTTCACGGGCCTGGCCACCACTTTCCCCGCCATGGCGCCCAACGCGGAGAAGACCTTTACCGTGACCATTCCCACCAGTCTGGCGGTGAGCGGCACGGCCAACTACGCCTTTGAGTTCACCTCCAAGGAGACGGGCAAGACCAACGTCTTCGGCCCCAGCGTGACTTATAACCTGGTCCAGAAGATCAACCCCTTGAAGATCACCGATATTCAAGCTACCTCTGCCGGGACCAACACCTGGGCGCCCAGCGCTCTGGCCATCGCCAACAGCACTACCATTCCCGCCGGCGTGAACCAGGCCGCTGAGGTAGAGTATAAGTGGTACGTGGCTCCCACCACCACCAATAATGTGGCCATCAACAAGACGGGCACCGGCACTCTGACTGGTACCGGCCTTCGGGAGGTCACCGCCGCCGGTGTGACCGGGAACAACTACAGCCTTCAGCCCGCCGACCAGGGCATGACCCTCTACCTGGTGGCCCACAACCGGAATACCGGCAACATTACCGAGGCCGACTTTGTCCGGGTAGGTAACCTGCCTTATGACCTGGACATCGTGGTCAAGCAGAACGACGACGAGGTGACCCAAACCCAGAAGGCCAACTACAAGGTCTACCTCTGGTCTGGCGCGGATAACGCCTTTACCACCGCCACGGGCGGCGGGGCTATTGAAGCCATCGCCACCGCGGCGGATGACGGCGTTTACACCGCTACTGGCTTGGTTCCCGGCACTACCTATAAGGTCTTTACCAACGCTGTCGGCGGTGAGACCGGCGCCAACTGGCAAAACAGCGGCGTTAGCGTGAATCTGAACAACTTCGGCGCGGCAAACAAGCCCACGGTGGTGTATCGCAATGTGATCTTGAGCAACACGTTGGTGGATAACCAGCAGTATAACGCCGCTATCACGGCGGATACCCCCAACTTCCTGGCCACCTATACCGGAACCGCTCCGTATCATACCGCCCGGACCGATAGTCTGAAGGCTCCCACCGCCAAGTTTGGCACTACCCCTGTGGCCAGCGCTACCGGAGCCAAAGCGGGCATTGACCAGTGGGTCCAGAGCGGCACCACCGTGACGCTGGAGTACCCCGCCTGGACCAAGGACTATACCTTCACCTGGACCGGCGCTACCCAGACCGCCAACAACAAGGCTACCGGCTCTACCGCTACCAAGAAGGTGACTGCCGAGGATACTACCATTGACACCGAGCTGGAGCTGAACCTTTATGATATGCCCGTCTACGTGGTGGGTGATGACGGCGGTATGGTGGTCGAGATCCAGCTGACCAACCAGGGCAGCGGCCTGAGCTTTACCACCAAGGCGGACGATACGGCCAACGGCCTCTGGAACGGCACCAATGGCGCGTTGAGCAATGTGACTGCTAACGGTGCTGCCGCGGCCTTCAAGGTTCCCGCCGGGACCTATGAGATCACCGCGGAGAAGGCGGCAGGTACCACCATCCAGGGTTATCGCAAGCCCCATAATGCCACGCCGCCCACCGATTACACTACCCTTGACAAGGACGGCCTGGAGGTTACCGTGGCCGCCACCGGCGGCGACGCCCACGCTGACGTGATCGTGACCGCCACCGGCCAGATCATGACGGTGACCGACAATGCCAAGACGGTGGACAGCACGCTGGAGAATGCCGCCGGCGCCGCCGGTTATACCGACGAGGCCAGCAATGGTACTGCGGCAACGACCATCACGCTGCCTTATGGCTATGACGCCAAGCAGCTGATCTTGACGGTTACGAACAGCAGCAGCGGTACGGATAAGATCAATAACGTGAACATGGACGATAGCGGATTCACCGGCGACGTCAACAAGATCACCGTGACCGCTCCCACCGCCCCGGCTATTTTGCTGAACGGCTCGGCCGGCATGGAGAAGAATGAAAGTACCACCGCCACGGTGGATATCAAGGCGGGGCTGACCACAGGCACCTACGTGTCTACCCTGGTGTTCAGCTTCAACAGCGAGGAAAATAACGCCGCTACGGTGGCTACCATGACTTATACGCTGACTGTTGTCGTGAAGCCCGCCGAGTTTACCGATGTGTCCATTACGAAGGCCAGCGGCACCGCCGCTGATATCGGCACGGCCACGGTGGAGCTGGGCGAGAGCTTGCTGCCCTATCAGTACGCTACCACGACGCCCAACCTGTGGAACACCAACCTGATCACTGAGACCACTGACTACGCTTACCGCTGGTACGCCACCGCCGCCAACGTCAACCTGGCGGGCACCTGGTCCGGTGGGAACTTCACCCCCAGCGTTGCCGCCACCGCCCTGTCGCCCAAGGCGGGAACCAACGAGCTGGAGGGCGCTACCATTGCCAACTATCCCGGCCAGAAGATTTGGCTGGTAGTTTACGCTACCAAGGCTGAGGGTGATGGCACCAACGTCATCAAGTCCGCCATCTCCGACCCCGTGACCACCGGCTTCCAGCCCGTGGTGAAGGTCGCGGTGGACGATGTGGACGTGACTGCCGAGCCCGCCGCTACCGATTACATCGTCACCATTACGGATGACAGCGGCGCCGCCGGTCCCTGGAACACCAAGTGGAGCACTGCCAAGGGCGGCTTCGTCCCCGTGGATGCTACCGGCAAGGAGGTCTCTCTGAACGCTACCGGGACCTATACCGCCAGCGTGAATAAGTACAAGGGCGCTTTGGCGACCGCCGGTTTGGTGGCACAGACTACCAAGTTGACCCTGACCAACGACGAGATCACCGTGGACTACTACACCGTCAACGCCGTGGATACCAAGGCCTTTGACGGCGTGACTGGTCTGGGTGAGGTCTTTGATGGCGATGATGACCGCCACGGTCCCAAGCCCGTGTTCAATTTTGGCGGCACCACCATCGCCGACAAGACCCCCGTGTTGAAGGGCCAGAGCGTGAACGCCGCCATTCCTAATCCCGGCTGGACCCAGGACTACAAGCTGACCTGGTATAGCAAGCTGGATAACAACGGCACCGGTACCGCCACCGCGCCTACCTACGCCAACGCCTACGAGGGGACCACCGCCACCATGAGCGCCTGGGCGGGTGGCAAGCAGACCTCTGCCAACGCTGTGACCACCGGCTATCAGAACATCGCCGTGAGCGAGACGTTGTACGTGGGCGGCCGTTTGGAGCAGAACACCTACACCATCATCGGTACGGTGAAGGGTACGCCGGGCAACATTATCGGCGTGACGGTGGAGAAGACCGACGATCCCACCAAGACCTACACCTGGGATACCGCCACCAACTCTGACCCGACCCTGATCACCGTG
>JAMPEH010000004.1:63871-100618 GCA_023665245.1 Muribaculaceae bacterium | reverse complement strand
AGTGTTACTTTATTAGCCATATTGATTATTCCTTTTGAGGTTCTACATCTTCTGCGGCCGATTGATCTTGCTCTTCAATGTCTTCTGTAGAGGAAGGTTCAACAGGTGTTTCTGCAATTTCTTCCTCATTCGATGTAGTTTCGGGTACATCGGGAATGGAGGTATTATCTTCATCTGCCGTTTCTGAAGAGATGTTCTGTGAAACATCTTCACCTTCATACAATATAGCAATGGTACGGTCATCATGATTGCCCGGAGACCAGAAGTCAAGCCATGCAAGCAGCTGATTTTTCGTTTCTTCGTTGTCATCGGTTAGCTCTACGCCGTTTTCTTTTAGGTCAGTCCAAAGTGCATCCCATTTATCCGGGTTGTTGAGATTGGCATCCGTTTCAAACTTGGGGTCACTTACACCATCTGACATTAGAAAAAGTGCGGTGAAGTCATCAACAATTCGGAAGCGCAGACGCTGATATAATGATGTCGCATCTTTGAATATCTCCGGCATAGTAAGGAATCGAGTTTGTCCTGCATATTCACCTTCATCGGGTACGCCAAGGACTTCTGCAGTATGTGCCTGCTTGTTGTACAGGCATATAGCACCATCTCCAACCCAGAATGTCGCAATGAACCATCCGAATTCAAATTTCTTACAGATTGCCAACAATAGAGTAGTAGCATATTGTTTTGCCGGCAACTTCTTTATTGCGGCTTCTGCATTTATGCTTTTATGAGCCTTGAATGCAGCGGTTCCGACAATCTTATAGATATAGTCGCCTACAGCCTTTCGTGCGTCACTTTCGCTTTCTGTTTTGTGCTCATTATATTGCTTGACTGCCGATTCAAAATCTTTGCTATTGGCTAGTTGCGCCATACAATAGTTTGTCACCTCTTCGCAAGCTATCCGTGAACCCTCACGAGAGTATTTTGCTGATCCTGCTCCATCGGCAACAGCCATGATGTACCATCCATTATCCATGTGGCTCATCTTGAAGTGGTCGTCACGTGGTTTGCCCTCCTGTGCGTGGCTACGTCCTCGCTTACTGGCGGCAACAATATCCTTCTGCGGTGTACCATCTGACAACGCTTCAACTTTTACATAGTCTATCTGAATGTCATCTTTCTTGTACTTGGGTTCAGTCATATTTTCCCAATCAACAGGAATGTCTCGCCATAGTTTTCGCGGGTCTTGGTTGATAACAAACTGCACCTTGCGTTCCAATACGGGACGTTCCGCAGGCATTTCCATTCCCGAGAAATGATATTTAAGAGTAAGTTCAAATGTCGATAGTGCTGTAGCACCATCTTTGCGGAAATGCTCAAGAGTAGGTGTCCCTGTAATAGCGAATGAATGCTTGTCTGGAGCTACCATCAATTGCAGTCCATGTATATCCTGTTCCAGTCCTACCACATCGTTAAGAAGTATTTCCACCTCAGGCAATTGGGCTGAAGATACTTTTGGCATCTCAACCGTTTGATTGTATATCTGGTTTTCTTTGGCATTGGGCATATTGAGATTCCAGACAATCTCGCTCTCAGCCACTTTAATTTTGTCCATAAGATAATCGTTATATAGTCCCCATAGTTTTGATGACAAGAAACGTAAAAAGCCTTCAGCCCTTTCATCATTCGTGTCGCCTATGATTGTTTGGATGATTTTCTCGAAAGTCATAATTTTATCCTCTTCCTCTTGTTATATCCATACCACCTTCGGCAATCTCTCCTAATGAGCCTTCCATACCACACCAAGGACAAGCGGTAGTATGTCCATCCGAGCACATTATGTTTCCGCATTCGCAGACAACTACACCAAGTTGATTGCCGCAGCAGGGGCATGTCGGTACACCTCGCAGCGACATAGTGTTGATGTTACGGTTTGACTTACCATCACATAGCTCGTTGTATGTTTCTTCGTCAATAGGATATGCGCCGACAAGTTTGAAGTCAATAGCTTTCATATCCAAATTCTCCAGTCCTTCTATAGCCGAAAGATGTTTGGCATATTTGATGAGATATTGCTTCTTGGTATTAGAGCATTTTCCAAGCAACACCGCAAAGTTCTCATCTACAATGCAAGGCTTGGAAGTGTCAACCTTCTCCAGGTTAATACCATTGGTCGGTGCCAGTTTTACATCATCGTCGCCAACATCCGTAACAGACACACTTGTTGCCTTAATGGATGCAGTTACCCACTTGAAAAATGCCTTGAACGACATCTCGTCTGTGCTGTTAAGACGAAGAACGTTGTCGGAAATCTGTCCAAGCATCTGCGTGTTGACATTATCACCGATAGAGATAGCAACGATATTAGCTTTGCGGCGATACTTGTTGTTCCATCGGGCAAAGGCAGAGGTCGGGTCATCAGTAGGAGTTCCGTCGGAAAAGAGGAATATGATAGGTTTCCAATCTCCCTTTTGCTCGGTAGTGGTCTTTACCAGCGATTTATCCATATCATCCATAAGGTAATCCAATGCTGCACCAAGTGATGTTCCGCCGCCTATAGGGAAGATAGGTGGATAGAACTTATACAATTCTGTCAAAGGTTGCAGTGTCTTGGCTTTCCCTGCAAATGCAATTACAGAGATAAACGCTGTTTCGAGGGCATAAGGGTCAGTGCGCAATTCCTGCACTATCATTCTCATGCCATCTTGAACCTGCTGTATGGGTTCGCCTACCATTGACTCTGATACGTCAACGAGGAAATATACGGGTAATCGTCTCATAATATCATCTTTATTGTTATTGTTGTCGTTATTGGTTTACAAGCCGGTATTCGGGTATTAAACTACCCGGACTTAAGTGGACACGACCGGGACCGGTGATTCTCAGCATACTAAGCCCTTCTCCTCCAAACACATTTTTCAATGACCAAGCGGAAGACAGTTGACCTTCGGAAATTCCTTGCAGAGCGATAATATGATTTTCATCCACTTCTATGGTTTCACCATATCCTAAATCTTTAGTTATCGGTTGACCTTTGCAATCAAGAAATATAGTAGAACTACCGGAAATCTTTTGTAGGAAGACTCCCATTCCGCCTAATATACCGGCAATAGATATTTGCGTAGAAATTTGTACGGAGTTGTTAGAAGCAACATACGAACCCTTATTGCAAATCAGGGTTTCGTTCTGGATTTTAATGGGGTGAAGCCCGAATGAACCGCCAAAAACAATTTTCTTAGGAGATTGTGCCCTGTTAGAATAGTGCATTAGAAAAATAGACTCACCGGACAACTTAGATCCGATTAAATTGCCAAGGGCTCCTAATGCCCCTGTTCCTCCACCATTCATTTGAGCTTCTTTTTCTATGCCCTTTTCAAGATATATCAGCGCTCCTTTTTGAGCATAGAAATCCTCATCGGAAAGAAGTTCTACTTCCAGATGCTGGATGAAGTTGCCTATCAACTTAACGTTCATACTACTTAGATTACAAGGTTTACTTCTGCCGGAGGAGCAGGAAGCTCAACTTGGTCGGTAACGCCCATTGTACGACCGCCCTGTTGTACGTTGATGGTTACCCACTGGAAAAACTTTTTGAATGTGCTGCTATCCATAGTATCAAGAGTAAACACATTGTCTGTGAGTTTTTTCAGAGGCTCAGTTTTTGCTTTTGGACCGGCTGCACACGCAACGATATTGGTAAATTGATGCTTCTTTACTCTTTGAATAGCTTCATTGTATGCTTGTATGTCCGAAGGCTTACCGTCTGTAAGTACAAACAAGAGTGGCATCCAATCTCCTTTCTGCTCACGAGAACCCATGTTCACTTCAGCATCATACCGCTGGCACATAAGCTCTAGGGCTGCTCCCAAAAAGGTTGCCCCAGAAATAGGTACTTGTATATCGGGTAACTGTAAGTTTTCCAAGTCTGTTAGCGGAAGTATTTGATTTACATTACTATTAAATGTAATAATACTGATACACGCAGTTTCCAACGCATACGGGTCAAGGCGTAGTGATGCTATCATATCAGATAGCCCCACCTTGACACTTTCTATTGGCTCGCCCTTCATTGAGCCGCTTGTATCTATTAAAATATATACTGGTAATCTTCTACTCATTAGTTTTTTGAATTAATGCCCGAAAGACACTTTTGTATAGGCGACTTTCGGGCATAGTTATGCTTATACTACAATATTTACCTCTGGAGGTGGAGGTGGCAATTCGCTCATTGTGGTTGCTTCGGCTGCTGTTTCCTCAACAGACTTGCTGCTTGTACTGATACTTGCGGAAACCCACTTGAAGAAAGCCTTGATAGTTGCGCTGTCAGCCGTGTCAAGCTGCACCACATTCTCTGTAATTTGTTTGAGTGTGTCTGTGCTTGCTCCTTGTCCGGCAGCACACGCCACAACCATACCGCACTTGCGTTTTTTGAACTCAGAGAGTCCTTTGGTAATATCATCTGTAGGCACACCATCGGTCATAATGAATATCAATGGCCGCCAATCGCCTTTTACTTCTGCTGTGGTTTTGGTTATTTCGCTGTCAATCTTTTGTGAAAGAAGTTCCAATGCTCCACCAAGAGCCGTACAGCCACTTGCATCAATATTGGGTTGTTGAAAAGATGCCAACTCGGTAAGTGGAGTAATCTGTTGAGCAGAAGAATTGAATGTTATAATGCTGATATATGCAGTTTCGAGTGCATATGGGTCGCTGCGCAAAGTGGAGATAAGTGTCTGCACACCATTCTTCACCGCCTCGATAGGTTCACCGTACATAGAACCGCTAGTGTCGAGGAGCAGATAAACGGGAAGTCGTCTCATATTTCTATTTTTTTATTTTGAATAGTCTTTCATTACTCTTCCTATGGTTTGAACGATGTTTCTATCCTCAAAAGCATCGCCAATGGCCGCGAATTTCCACTCGCCATTACGACGATAGAGCTTGCCCATAACAAGCGCTCGCATACCACGACAATTATCCTTAGTAGCAACGTCATATTGTGCAAAAACGGAATGTACCTTTGTGGCAGTACCTTCATACATTCTGATTGATGCATAGGGTATCTCTGAAAAATCCCCACTAAACTCATTGTTGTTATAGATATTAAGGAAAAACACTATTGAGTTTGTTTGGGAACTTACTTTGTTCAAATCAACGGTTATAATTTCGTTGTCCAATCCGTCATCTCCATTTTGGTCACCTTGTGTATCATCACCTGTATGATGGAGAGCATGGTCAACTGAATCAACCTTTCCATTTGGAAGCCCTACGTTTCTATCGCCAAAACGATAGAGAGGCGAATAGATGTGGTCGATTGGTTTGCCTTCTGCATCAAACATCAAGCAACTTAAATCCAAGTCTACGTCAACTACCGAGCTGCTGAGTCCAAAGAAAGTCTTTTTGACTATTGCACCCCAATTGCACCCTACGCAGAAGTTTGTCAGTTTTGCGCCGGTCTCTTTTTCGAGATTGATGCGTTGTCCTTTTTCTAATCGAATAGCCATAATATATTGTTTTTATTGTTGTTAGTCTTTACTCCCCGGACTATAATTGAAACCCCAATTATATGTCCGGTCGCAATCACTATGCCCTTCGTGGAATGTCACAAGTTTCTTGACAGTTATCGAATTGTCGCCTCCAAAATCAAGTTGAGCAATGGCGCAGAATTTCTTTGGACTTACTTGTTGCCCCATTTCGACTATAACATCCTCGCTACCGGGTACCTTTACTTTGACGACAGCATTCGTTTCTGACCATTTGGCAACACCTTCGTAGATGAAAGTGTAAACGATGATGCGTTTTATGTCATTAACGCCTATTGGATTGACAAAAACAGTCTCACCGGATGAACTTCCTCCACCTCTGTCATCGCCTTGATGCCAAATGTAGGGTGCTTTATCGTAACATCCCTGTCTAGTCACATGATGACGGTCACCACCTCGACCATGCGAGAATTGCAAACCGTCAATCAGCATCTTTTGTCCGTTTCGCAATTCGTAGAAACAACCGAGATCCAAGTCAATGGCATTTCCAAATAGGTTTTTCAAGAAACCACCTTTATCCCAATCCAAATTGATGACGATTTCACCGGTCAATGTCTTTCCTGTTCTCTTTTCGAGATTGATGCGATGAGTGTCACCACCTTTTTCCAGAATGATAGCCATAACTACATGTATTTAGAAACCAGCTCTTCAAGTCCGCCTCTATGTCCAATGCCTAATGCTTGAACTTTCCATTCATCGTTTTTACGATAAATGCGGCAGAATTCAACAGATGCACAAGTTGAAAAGTCTTCCGTTAAATCATAGCGGTAGTCTTCTTTGCCATCTGCATCATTACCGGGCTTATACAAGCGGACATACGCTCTTTCTACCTGACCGAAGTTTTGTCTTCTATTTTGGTAATCGTAGATACTTACCGTAATAATGATTTCTTGAACCTCAGGACGAACCTTGTCCAGATTTATATCCATGATTTCATCATCACCATCCTCTGACGTTTTACCATCTTCATCATCAATAGAGCCTATAACCGAGAGGTCTGGATCAACAGGACGAGACTCTTTTCTTAAGTTATCGTTGTTTGACCATAATGATGATGATACAATAGTAGATAAATCTTCTGGTTTAACTCGTTTTTCAGAGTTGTAGAAAACCAAATAGTCATCTGCTATAGTTTTCTTATTAGTTCCAATCATAAAAGCGGCCACATCCAAGTCGAAATCAAATTGAGATGCATCTTCGTTTACATCCCAACCTAAACCCACATGGAATTTATTGAGGTCAAGCTTTCGGTTCTCACCTTTTACAAGATTAACAGCCATACCATTTAAGCGTATTTATTAACTAAAGATTGTAAACCTCCCTTGTTGCCTATACCCATAGCTTCAAATTTCCATTCATCGCCACGACGATACAGACGTCCGAATTCTACTGCTGTCTCAATAGAGAAGTCTTCGTCAAGGTCATAGCGAGCTATCTCGGCATTTGTCTTGGCATCATAGATGCGTATATACGAATTTCGCACTTGACCAAAATTCTGTCTGCGTTCCTCTGCTTTGTAGATTGTTGCAGTAAAAACGATTTCCTGAATTTTAGGATCAACCTTTGACAAGTCTACATTTATAGTCTCGTCATCACCCCCATCGCTATTACCACCTGTCAAGTCATCGCCAGTTGACTCAACCGAACCGTCAGGAGATTTTTGGTTGTTGTAGAAAACAAAATACTCATCAGTCGGTATCCTTCCGCTTTCGCCAAGCATAAATGCTGATGCGTCCAAGTCGAAATCATATCCTGTACCTTCATTCGGATCCCATCCGAGACCTACACCTACCAGCGTAAGACCTTTGTCCATGCTGATGCGCTGTCCTTTTTCAAGATTAATCATAGTTGTAAATTTTAATTTGTTTGAATTATTTCTGATGCAAAATTATGTTGTTCTTTAGTTAGCTCCTGACTTTTAGAAACGTTACAACCGAGAACTGCTTTTTTCGGCAAATGAAAGTTGCAACCTTTGAACCCTTTGACTTTACGATAGAAAGATTGCGCTATATGGCAGCTATTCTTATCCAATCTTCCGATTCTGATAAAAGTTTTATATCGGTTCTTTCAACTCCACAGCAACAGCATAACGATGCGGAAATGTTTACCGAATAATTGCCATATATATTTCGTTGAATCATGTAGTCGTCCACATGATAAAGAATGTCCTTTAGCTGGGATAACTGTTTCTTCAGTAAACTTATCATCGGTAAGCGTATTTCGGGTATCTCTATATTAGGAGCTTTTTCCGAATCTCCACCAAACATCCTATAAATGAGTTGGTACTTGTGCATAATTGCTTTCATGCGTTTTTCATACCGTTCAAGTTGTTTTGGCGATTCCGGTGGACTGAAGTTTATGCCACCACTGGCAGATTCCATTAGAAATAAAGCATAGAGAGCTTTTTCGCGACGGTGTATTTTATTCAATTTGACATCTGCTTCAGGGAAATATATACGTTCACGAGACGGGTCTAACACAACGGTACTCTTTATCCCTTTACGAAGCATAAGAATATCAAAAATCTGTCGGTAATATCCTGTGAAGATAAAGCGACCTTTCGCCTCTTGAATGTAATTCAGACGCAGATTATGGTAATGCTCAGCAAAAAGGTCAAGTATAGTCCTGATTGTAGCCAATGGATTTTTTTCTATTTCCACAAGCAGAAAATTCGATATTCTTTTGTCATTAACCGTTGAATCACCTATTTTGATTAAGAAAGAGGGGCTGATAGAACGAAGCTCCTTAATAGAAAACTTGGGAGATAACTGATTGTTACAGAATGAGGCTGTTGACAAATTGAGCATTTGTGTTATGACAGATTGTAGCCTTTCTGTACTTACTTTAGGGTACAGGCACTTTACGATTCTCAATAAGTCTGCTTCTGCTATGCTACTATAATGCTCAGAAACTTTCGGCAGGTAAACCAACTCAAATCCGGCAAGACGAACCTCTGAACAGATTTCTCGATAAAACTTCTGCATCTGCTCATTTACTTCCTTGTCAAATTCGCTCTCCAAATACAAGATTTGCGAGTTCTCAAAGTTAATTACCGAAGAATCGAAAGATAAAATAGAAACTTCACATGGTAAGTCTATAGTAAGCATCAAGCGTAAAGCCATTAAGAGCAAAGCTTCTTCGCGAGCACAAAAATCATCAGACATGGTAATCTGAATAAAGTCCTGCATGAAAGTATGCTTAGTGGCATCATCGGCAGATGTTATATGTTTTAAGGCTTGAGATAGTGTGTAATCGGCTGCACATATCTCATCTTCCCTAGTGATAGCATACTTCTTTCTTAGAACATCAAGGGAGTCAATCTCTCTTGTATCTATAATGCCATCAGCCTTTATTAGGTCTAAGGCAATTCTAACTATACATGCTCTTTCTTCGTATCTCATATCAGTTATATCCAAGGTCGTTTTCAGGTGAAGTAGTATGATTTTGTGGGAATCTCTTTCTAAGAGACGGATAAATTACTCTATATCGTTGATATTGAGATATATTTTTTATTTCCATAGATGATTTCGCAAAACATCCAATATCCCTCGCAAAACAAAAAATATAGTACCTGCAAAATTCTCAGTATTTTACAGCCTAGAAATCATTATTTTGCGTAACTTTGCATTGTAATATCCGTCTCTTAGAAAGCGTTGGACAGATTTGCAAAACATTCACGGTTTCACAGCAAATCCAGTATCTTCTTATTGGCTTTATCCACCACTGAGGTATCCAGCGATGCAAGATAAATCTGCGTGGTGTTCTCCGAATCATGCCCCATCCCCTCGCTGATGACGGAAATAGGCACATTGCGGCTCTTGGCAATACTTGCCCACGAGTGCCGTCCGACATACATTGTCAAGGGTATTGGCAAATTCAGTTGCTTCCCTATTTTCTTCAACAGATGGTTCACTCGGTGAAGTTCGTTGGTGTATTGCTTTCGATAATCTTTGTTCTGTTCTGTAATGATGGGTAAAAGGTATTCCGTTTCATTTACGGGATATTTGTCAACAATCTCCTGCATGCACTTTTCCCATTTAATGAACAATTGTTGACCAGTCTTTCGTCTGCGGTAAGAAAGGATGCCGTTCTGCAAGTCCTTCTTTCTCAGATAAGCCATATCTATGAACGACATACCCCTTGTGTAGAAACAGAATAGGAACATATCACGGGCAAAGTCAAGGTTTGGCTTCAACGACAAATCCAGCCCTTTGATGCGTTTAAGGTCGCCAAGCGATATGGCTCGCTTCAAAGTTTTCTCCACTCCCGTATAGACAGACTTGAACGGATGCCGTTGTTCGGTCAATCCGTCTTCAGTGGCACGGTTATAAACCGCTTTCAGGATACGCATATAGAACGAGATGGTATTGGGCGAGTTGCCTCTGCCTTTTAGATAAGCCTCATATTCCGCTATCAGGTCAGCGTTAATCTGGTCAAACAAGACCTCTTTGTCATCCATAAAACCGCTGAAACTTCGGAGTGCTGCCGTATAGGTTTCCGAGGTGCGTATCTTCCCCAAGCGTTTCAATCTGGCAATCTGCTGGCGGATATAGTTGTTAAACGATGGCTCCTGCCTGTTGTCCTGAAAGCGCACGACTACATCATCCGTCACAAATGTGCCGGATTGGGATAAGGTCTGTATAATCTTGTTTAACCTGTCCTTATCCCATCTGATGCGTGAGCTTATCGAAAGCAAATGGTTATTCCGCTCTTGCTTATTCGGAACACGATGCAGTATGACCGCTTCGGAATGGCAGTCCCATTCCGAAGCGAAAAGTTTATAGTCGGTATATATCTGCCTGACCACACGGTTATGAATCACCTGATAGTAGATTGTGCCCTCCTTGCCGCCTATGGTGGATGGGCGAAACTTGACCTTGACCGATGCCATGTCAGTCGGATTTGGATTGGTAACATTTCTCCATCTCCCTTGAAAGCTCTACAATCTCACGGCTCAGTTTCACAAGGTCGATGGTACACTTCTCCAGCTTGTAGAGCAACACCATCGCCTTCTTCTCCGAGAAGTGGATGCGTAGCTCCTTGACAACCTGATTGTAGTTCGTGCCTATGCAGCGGAACTGGGCGTGGAAGTCCGACAGTTTGGTATAGTAGTCCAGCATCGTCTTGTCCACTTTCAGCACCTTGAACTTCTGACCGAAGAAGTGCGCCTTGAGAAAGACTGCCTTCGCATACACGTTCGATTCCTCATACATCGTCAGAAACCTGTTCCATTCTACATCATCGAAGCGCACCATCACACAGTGTGTCTTCGGGTTCAACTTGGGATTTCTCCCGTACTTGTTCTTCTTCATGCTTCTTATTCTTTTAATTTTATGGCTTGTCCATTGCTTAATCTTTGATTAATGAACTCCGAAATTATCCGACTGCGGAGGATAATTCTGCCCACGGCGGTGAAGGCATTTTCAGTTACTTAGAATTATTCGGGTAACTGAAAATATACCTTGCTGTGTCTTTGAGGACACAAAAATCCTCCGCCTGTCGGATTTGTTTCCGGGTGTACTCACTCATCTTGGGTATCGGTTAAGCCGATGAAGTGTATTCACCAGCCCAACCGACTTTCTGTAATCCCGTCAGAGCTTGCGCCACTGCTCGATGTCGTTCCGATAGGTGTCGAGGTGCAGGCGGACGAGGTTTTCAATCAGCCCCGATGCGCTCATGCCCTTTCCTCCGAGGAAGCGGACAACCCTGTCGAGTTCGTCACGCACCGTCTCGCTGACGAACACGGGCTTGCGGTTGACAAGTTTCGGGACTTTCAGGTAGGTGGCGCAGTACTCCTCCAACGACAACCTGCGCTGCTTGCTGCTGACACGCTTCTGCGGCATTGCCGTTTTCTCGACCGCCTCACTTGACGGTTCATCCGCCATAGCGGTCTCCGTTTCCTCCGTAACGGTATTGCCGGGCAGTTCCAGCTCATCCGGCTCCAGACCGATACGTCTGTAGATGTCATTCATCGACTTGGGAGTGTAGGATTCCCTGCGTCCCATCTTTTCCACGATTTCACGAGCCTGCTGCTCTGTAATGTTTGGTTCTCTCTTCATTGTAAAAAACAAATTGATTAAGTTATTAACTGTGGTCTTGGTAAACACCTTGACCGATTATCGGGAGCAAAGTAAGGCGCTTTAATACAGTCAGTCAAGCACTTGGATTCTCTTAGGCAATTTTGTGTGGTTTTGCATTATGGCGGTTGATAAAACGGTGAGGACTTCACCGTTTTGCCGGATGTATATGCCCGAAAGGGCAAAGACTCAATTGTAGGCGAATTTGAATTAAGCCCTTATTTTTCCCCTTGCCACCTTTCTATTTTTTAGAATTAAGAGGATAACCGCTGCCTCCAGCCAATGCCAACCTCTACCACCCTGTGCCACTTGCTGCCAGACCTGATTGAAACCATTGCCGGATGCCGGATTATGTATTTCTTTGCAGGAGAAGGAATGATAGCCGCCAAAGGGAAGTCAGCATCCCGGACAATGACTGCCGTATCAGCGCAACACGCTTCCACTTTCGGGGAACCTATTGTCAGGTAACGGATTATATATTCCTTTGCGGCAAAAGAAACAGTAACAACTAAAAGAAAGACAATATGGAAATCGTATCAATCGAGAGAAAGACCTTCGAGGAACTGGTCGCCAAGTTCGACCGCTTCGTCAGCCGTATGGATGCCATCTGCCATCGTCACGGCGAAAAGAAAATGAGCGAGTGGATGGACAATCAGGACGTGTGCCGGATGCTCAACATCAGCCCCCGAACCTTGCAGACGCTTCGGGACAACGGCACGTTGGCTTATTCGCAGATAAACCACAAGACCTATTACCGTCCCGAAGACGTGCAACGCATCGTTTCCATCGTGGAGGACAGGCGAAAAGAAGCAAAGTTCAAAGGCAGAACAATCTGATAACCGAATAGAGTAATAACAATAATTACACTAAATCCAAAGTAATATGAGCGAACTGATTAACAAAGACAACGAGTGGATAATCCACTTCTTGGGCAGCCTTGACCGTCTGCTGGACAACGTAGAGCATCTGACCGCAAACTACCGCCCGACACTGAACGGGGAGCGTTTCTTCACAGACAAGGAAGTGTCGGCACGGTTGAAAGTGAGCCGCCGGACGCTTCAGGACTACCGCAACGAGGAACGTATAGCCTACATTCAGCTGGGCGGCAAAATCCTCTACCGTGAATCCGACATCGAAAGGATGCTGGCTGACGGCTACCAATCCGCCTACCGACTGAAGGCAACCTGATTTTCTTGAAGGAGCGCAGTTTGCCGTCTTGCCCTATGTTTGCGGCAGCAATGGAACTTCGGCAAAAAGACAAAAGGAACGGCTTACAGATGAAGCATCAATGTTTAGCTTCGTCTGTAAGCCGTTCCTCTATTTCTTCTGATTTCCCGCCAGTCGCTTGTTTCCGTTGCCGGATGCCTTTCAAGCGTGTGGATGGCAGTGGCAAGGTTTTCGGGCGGAATACGCTCAAACCCGTTTGAGGAAGATTCTGCCTGAAACGGCTCTGCCGCCTGACCTTGCCAATGCCGTCAAAGCCACACGCTACCTTTGCATCCGAGCATCGGGAACAGGTGGCTGACGGGATGAACCTCAACTATACCATAGGTTACTGCCCTTACCGCAAGAGAAGAACAATGTTGTCGGACTTCCTTTCTTGGAGGCGCAGATTTCATTTATTACGAACCGTCTGAACTGAAAACTTTCTTTACTGCATATCCTGAATGCAATGGCTATAATCATTTCAAGGTTATACACATCATAGCTGATGCCGTCAGTTTGCTTGATATACTTCATTGTATAAGTTTCACTCAATTCCTTGTTCTTGTAGATTGCCCGTATCGCCTTGCGGATGTCGCACGAGAACACCCCAAACAGGTCGGCTATCTCAAACTGGGTCATCCACACGGGGGCAGTTGGTACGGTGACCACCCCCGTTTCACTGATTGTTATTATTCCTCTGTTCATAATTCATCTATTTTATAATGGTTATTTACTATTCTCTTTCTTTTCGCCAGCCGATATTTTCTTTCTCCGCTCCATCAGTTTGTCCATATCCTTGGAGATTTTATCGTCTGTTATCCGTGCATATCCCTGTGTCGTCCTGATATTGGAGTGTCCCATCATCTTGGCGATGCTCTCAATGGGTATGTCCGCTGAAATCAGGAAAGTGCCGAAGCTGTGCCGACTTTGATGATAGGTCAAGTTATCCTCTTTTCCTATGGTTATTCCCAACTCGTGAACCTCAAACCATAGGGCATCACGGTTGGGAAGAGGAAACACGGGCTTCTCATCATCAGTTGTGTTATACAGCGACAATATCTGTTCCGCTATGGGATGTAAGGGTATGAACGCCTCCACTTTTGTCTTCTTGCGGTTGATGCGGATGTAGCGTCTGCCCTCCGCATTCGTCCCGATATGATGGGGATGCAGCAGTTGTATGTCTGCATACGCCAGTCCGGTCAGGGTCGAGAAGATGAAAGCCCGTCTTGCCAGTTCCATCCGCTTGTCATACATCGGTGTGGAAAGTATCTTCTTGAACTCATCACGGCTGATGTACCTGTGTCTTGCCTCAGGTTTCGTTTCATATTCCAAATCCTCGCAGGGGTTCACACGGATAATCTCCTTATCGACTGCAAGGTACAATAATCGGTTCAGCCAACGCAGACAATGGTTTGTTTGGGAAACTCCGAAGTTCTTGCATTTCTTCAAATGGGCTTTGTAGGACTTGCCGAAATCCTCCGTCACTTCTTCAAGAGGAATGTCCTTTTTCCCGGTTGACGCTATAAAGTCCGTCAGGTACTTCTGGTAGTACATTGAAGCCCGATAGGAAGAAGTGGAATCAATCTCTTCGGAATGTTTCTTCAACCGCTCACGTTCCCATTCTCCCATTTGCAATAAGGTAGTCGGATGAATGTTGTTCAAGGATATGTGGTTTTTCAGCATTTCGGCACTGACCACGCCTTGCGATTTCAGTATCTCGGTGTAGGCTTCTTCCGTCAGACGCAGATATTCCCGTAAACGGTTGTTCTCCCTGATAATCTTTATCTCATTCTTCCTGCCGTTCCAATCTTCTGGGCGGCAATAGATACCTGTGCTTATGACTGTCTGCTTGCCGTCAATGGTTATACGGCAAAGTACGGCGGTCGTACCGTCAGTCTTGACTTTGCTGCGGTTGATATAGGGCAATAGTGAAAAAGTGCTTCGCATATTGTTGTTGGGTTTATAGGGTGAGTTTGAAATCTTGGGTCGCTTCTATGAACTTGTCCATGTCCTCGAACAGTTTTTTCGGACTGACACGGGCATATACCTGAGTGGTGGAAATATCGGAGTGTCCCAGCATCCGACTGATGGTCTCGATAGGCACACCCGCTTCGAGCGTGATTAACGAGGCGAAACTATGCCTTGCCTGATGATAGCACAAATCATCCTTGATACCCGCCAGTGCAGCTAACGCCTTCATGTGCCTTCTGAGATTTGACCAGCGCAGTAAAGGAAACAGGGTGTCCCTTTCCTCACTGTGATACTTCTCAATCAGAACAATCGCTTCCGGCAACAGTTTTACACTGGCACGAAGTTCGTTTTTCTTTCTCCGATACTTCAACCACAAAGCCCCGTCCTCATCCGTACATAGGTTCTCACGAGTAATTGAGACAACATCTGCATAACAGACCCCGGTGTAACACCCGAAGAGAAACATATCCCTTGCCAATATGTGGGATTTACGGTAAGCAGGTATTTCCACATCACGGATTTTTTCAAACGATTCACGGCTCAATGCCCGTGGGGTTTTATCTGACTGCTTAGGCAGGGTGTAATGCAGGAAGTGGCTCCTGTCTGCATAACCTTCCTTATAAGCCAGACGGCATATCTTCTTCAAGATAGCAAGATGATGGCGGACGGTATCTATCGCATATCCCTTGTTTTCCATGGCGAATGTCTGATAGTCGTGGATGAATTGTTCTGTAAGCTGCCCGAATGCCAAATCCTTGACCTTGTACTGATGCTCGATGAACTCGCCAAGTGTCAGGCGCATATAGTGATAGCCGGGATAAGTCCCTTTCGCACGGTCAATGCCAATACGGGCTTTTAGGTCGTCACAGACAACGTCCGTCATTCGCATGAGGGTCATTTGTGTTTCCATGCTGCCTTGAAAATGATTCTTCACATCGGTGGCATCGAAATCCACTTTACGGCTCACAAGATTGTCAAAGGCGTTGTTCACCGCCAACAGCAACTTCTCTATTTTGGCATTGGTTTCCACCGCCTCCCTGCTCTTGCCGTTCAGACGGCTTTCACGGGGATTCCACAATTCGGGTGTGCAGGACAGCTTGCAACCGAACTGCGCCATCGTGCGGTTCACGGTGATACGTCCCATGATGGGAGCCTTGCCCGACTTGTCCAGTCCGCTCTTTTTGAGGTAGAGCAACACCTTGAATTTCACTACTTTCATACGCTTATATTTTTAAGTGCAAATTTACTTGCCATATAAGCGTCCCTTGATACGCAAAATACTGTGTATGAGTGCAAACAAAACGGTGAGGATTTCTTTTCATTGCTTGCCGTTACCTGTTCCCGTTTTGGTAACCGCCCGGCTAACGGTTTGGTAACTGAACAACCTCAATATTCCGTTATCGTTTGCATTTTCTCAACTTTGCAAAATACTGAAATATCGCTTATTCCTAACGGGTTACGTTTACTCTTTACCTATTCGCTTTTGCTTGCTTTGCCGTGTATATTCCATATCGCCAGGCATACCTTTGCGACATTGACACAGACAATGGGAGCCGACATATACACGACGGCCGAACTGATGGGACACTCTGACGTCGAGACCACTCAGGTTTATGGAAAGATTATTGATACCAAGAAAATCAGTGCTGTGTATATGATAGACCGTTTGTTTGACTGAAAAAATTACATTCACTATGGGAAGAGCAAAAAAACAGACAGCAGCCAAGGAACCGATAAGACTCAGGGAACAGGTACTCTCAGACGGACGACGCTCCCTTTATCTCGATATGTATTACAATGGAAAACGCTCGTACAAGTTCCTGAAGAAATATCTTGTTCCTGAGACTGACGCAGCATCAAAAATTGCCAATTCCAACACTCTTGCAGAGGCCAATGCAATCAAGAGTGAAATGATCTATGACCTTACCAATAAAATAGCCGGCATTCATGAAAATTCTCATAAGGCAAAGATGCTCTTCACTGACTGGATGGAACGGTACAGAGCTGATGTGTTGAAACGTAACGGTGATGAGCATTGGATCAAGAGAGTTATTTCTGAATTAAAAGAGTATCGTCCGGAGGTGACGCTGGCGGAAGTAAACAAGGAATTTATACTCGGCTTCATGGACCGATTGCTTTCCCGCAAACCTATGAACCGCCACCGTGATAATCTCGCAAAAGGAACAGTATTCATTTTTATGGACTACATACGTGCGACCCTTAATTTCGCTGTCAAGGAGAAACTGATACCCGCAAGTCCGTATAAGGGAATTTCAAGGGATATGGTAAGAGGGTCGCAATTTAAGAGGGAGTACCTTACCGTGCCAGAAGTGAAGAAATTGATAGAGACCCCATGTAAAAGGCCTGACATCAAGGCTGCGTTTCTGTTTTCCTGTTTTTGTGGGCTTCGTATCAAAGACGTGATGGACCTGTGTTGGAAAAACATTGCCAAGAACGGAGACAACTGGCAGGTGGAGATAATACAGTTCAAGACAAAGGTTCCGTTGTTTCTCCCGTTGAATATGAGTGCGAGGAAATGGCTGCCAGAACAGGGTGATGCCTCTCCCGATGACCGATGCTTCCCACAGTTGTCATACTACTATCACGACGCTATCACAAGTTGGCTGGAGAAAGCAGGCATTGACAAGCCCGTGACCTATCACACGAGCAGGCACACCTTCGCAACTCTCTGTCTTACTGCCGGAATAGACATCTATACTACCAGTCAGTTGCTTGGACACACCACCATCCGTCATACGCAGCGTTATGCCAGGATCATCAACAGCAAGAAAGACGACGCAGTATCCTTGCTGAATGATATATTTTGAAATATACAGCGCGGTTAGTCAGTCGGAGAGTATATATAATATGACCGACCGGACTTTGGTATGAATATTTGAAACCGAATTATTACCGGTCAGTTAGTCGTAAGGTATATATATAATGACCGACCAATCATAGGGAAACACATAGTAGTAACACAATAAACATAAGGACATTCAATCATAGACATAAAGAATATTACAAGACTTTCCGGGAATAGGCGGATGTGCAATCCCCGCTTCAATCTCACTCTATGCGGTCCGCCCGTTATCGTTGCGGACTGTATACATTACTGTATACATTTGTGTTTATACCGCTTCCATCCAGGGGCGTTTTTTTTAATTTGACAAAATAATATGACCATAAAACAAACTATAAAGAGGTTTATCTCTTTTTTTTCATAGACTATGCCTCGATTACAAAGACAGCATCGAGCTGACCCCAGACTGCCTTTTCAGGCTACTCAAAGAGGCCCACAAGGAATATAGGGCCAACGTGCCAACCAGCAAGATGACGATGCGTGTATTCGCACTACAGTTCATCGCCTCCCATAAGCATGGCGAAAGTACCTCAGCTAGCGGGAGGAATAACTACAACGAGGCATTGAGCATGGTGCATTTGCTTCTCACCGAACGCCATGACCTTGTGGCGCTATTCTTTGACTCTCCTGAATTGAAAAACAGCGACATTGAAAAGATGATGAAATTTGTATACACTGAGAGCAGGATTGAAACAGACGGAGAAGTTACCGTCCAGAATCCGCTCAGCTGTACGCTTGGTGATAAGGACTGGCCTGTAATTATGGAATGTGTCAACAAGACGCAGTTGTTCAAGAAGGATGTCACTGAAGAAGAGATAAAGGATCTGCTACTTGGAACACTTAAGGAGCCTTTGACGGCAAATAACCTTAAAGGTATCTGCTATCTGTTTGATGCACTCAGTGTGGGCACATTCATAACCGGCCAATGGCAGACACCGCTTGCCAAAAGCGAGTCCATCAAGTCGGGAAAGAGTGACAAGTTTGTGACAATTACCAATCTCAGCACTACACTTTCTCGTCTTAAGGGAAAGAATCCGATGCCGTTTCAGACGGATATAAACCTTCTGATGGATCATCTTACCGACAAAACCGCCTTTAAAACGCAATAGTCTGGCTATAAGTGTGATAGTTTTGTGATAGCACTCAACTATCACACTTTTTATAGTGATTTCTTTCATTTTCGGCTGTTACTTTGCAGTCGAAAATTTTCATAAATGGAGCTCATGAACTCCCAATGTCGAACAAAAAACCAATAGTCACAATGAGTGATCAGAAAAAGGAAGATAAGGAAATGAGCTGGGGAGAAAGGTGCTCCTACAAGCTCGACATGGTACTGTCACGGCTCGACAGGATAGTTTCGATGCTATTCCATACAAAAGCAGTCCTGACTACAGAAGAGGCGGCGATGTATCTCGGTATTACAACCGGACATCTCTACAGGATGGTAAGGAAGTTCAATATTCCACACACACGACCGACCAACGGCAAGATATATTTCAGCAAGGAAGAGCTGGACCGGTGGATAGCGTCAAGAACAGAGGTCTCGGAAACATTAGAAACAGCCGATACCGGAGCTGCCGACGATAATAAGGATGCTGAAGCGCCGATGACAGACATGTATATCAACTGAAAAAGCAGGAAACATTATGGCATCTGAGTTTATAGAAACAATGCAGAAACTGGAAGAGACCGCACGTCTTCTATCCAAAATGGGACCAGTATCTCTTGATGATGCGGTATCCCGAATAAAGACAATCAGTGATTTCATAAACCGATACGGTGATATGGGACCGATAATCGAACATCTCAAAGAAGTGGAATCAAAATTCTTCATGTTGAAGGAAATGATGACACTGGACGAGGCCGCCGAATATCTGGGCGCGTCAAAAAGCCTGCTGTACAAGATGACGGCAAGCCGCGGTATCACACACTACAAGCCTAACGGCAGGGTCGTATACATCGACAGAAAGGATCTTGACGAACTGCTTCGTACCAATCCGGTATATTCAAAGAAAGCTTTGGAGCGCCAGGCGATAGCTGCCACTATGGAGCAGACAGCTGATAAATCAAAGAAAAAGAAAGGGTCTGCGAAATGAAAGAGAATAAGATTCCGTTCGACCGCGTGATAAAGCCGGAACGGGAGCTGACACAGGAAGAAAAGGACACACAGGAGAAGTTCAGGCGATTTCTTGAACATATCCGTGTCAGAGCGACAGATCATTTTGTATATCCTCCGGAGATACTGACGGTGGATGAAATAACCATTGCCACAGTCGGCAATTTCAGTGCTTCGGTCGGGAAACCTAAATCCCGTAAGACATTTAATGTTTGCGCCATTGTAGCCGCGCTGCTGTCCGGCAAGAAAGTGTTGAACTACAAGGCAAAACTTCCCCAAGGGAAAACAAAGGTCTTGTATGTCGACACCGAACAGAGCCGTGTTCACTGCCATAAGGTACTTGACCGCATACTGCGCCTTGCAGATTTACCCACGGACAATGACAGCTCGCAGCTTGACTTCCTGATGCTCCGTGAGTTCACACCGGTTGAGCGGAGAAATATCATTGATATGGCTCTTGAGGACGAACCGTCAATAGGTTTTGTTGTGATAGACGGTGTGAGAGACTTGATAAGTGATATAAATTCTCCCGGAGAATCCGTCAACATTATCAATGACCTCATGCGGTGGACAAATGTGTACAACATACACATTCACACGGTCCTGCATCTCAACAAGTCCGACGATAACACGAGAGGCCACATCGGAACGGAGCTGAACAACAAGGCCGAGACTGTATTAAAAGTCGTGAAGAATACTTTATCCCCCAGTATCAGCGAGGTACTACCGATGATTACGAGAGAGCGCGAGTTTGACAGCTTCGCATTCAGGATCAATGCCGACGGCCTCCCTGAAAAGGTTGATGACTATGTAAATGAAGAGGAAAACTTGACGCTTGAATCAATAACGGTTTCAATGCACGGAAAAGCTCTGTCGGCAGTATTTTCTGAAAACCGCACTTTGGCTTACGGTGAGCTTATAGACTCACTAAAGCAGGAATACGGTATAATCGGATTCAAGCGGGCAAGGACGAGTTTTGTCGGACTGGTCAAACTGCTTACCAATGTGGGTGTAATTGTCAAAGAGGACAAAAGATATCGGTACCAGCCTGACAATATCAACCATATAAAGGACTGAGCTATGCGATACGATTTTGCAGAAATCAAGGCGATACCCATAATGGTATTTCTTGAGCGGCTTGGTGTACGTCCCGTCAGAAACTATACCGATTATGCCCTTTTCCACGCTCCTTATCGGAAAGACATACACCCGTCCTTCAAAGTCAGCAAGAAAAAGAACAGGTGGTATGACCTCGCCACGATGGAGAGCGGTGACATAATCGACCTTGGGAAACTTATCTACGGCACTTCCGACATCATTACTGTGATTGAACGCATGCACGCGTATGACGGTAACGTGACAGTACGAAACCATATCCGAAAAGAGAAGGTTAAGGAGAATCCTTTCGCTCCATTCGTGGATGTCAGGGCGTTACCTCTTGCGGCAAGGCCGTTACTATCATATTTGACAAGCCGTAGTATCGACGTAGAGATAGCTGTACGCTATTGTGTGGAGATACACTACCGTCTCGGTCCACGAGAATATTATGCGCTCGGATTCGAGAATGTCCGTCATGGATTTGAGGCAAGGAACCCTTCTTTTAAAGGTTGCATCGGCCCGAAAGACATATCGCTTATCCGGCAGCATGAGGCAAACAACGACATCACAATCTTTGAGGGCTTCATGGACTTCCTGTCCTATCTAACGCTTAGTAAAAGAGGTGATCTACTTGGGATAGCTGAAACGATGGACTTTCTGATTCTCAACTCTGTCAGCAACCTACGGCGTGCTATGTCGTGGCTGGAGCATTACCAAACTGTCACCTGTTGTCTTGACAATGATGATGCCGGACGTAAAGCGGTAGACACTTTGGGAGAAGCCAGAGACGGTATCTTTGATGTATCAGGAGTTTATGCCGGCTACAAAGATCTGAACGACTTTCTCAGGAAGAAGCCGTATTGCCCGTAAGTATCTGTTTCCATAATCATCGTTTTTATACTATTATCAAATGAACTGAAAATGGTACAAAAAAGGTGTTAATAGTTCTGTTTACGGTTTTCAAAACTGGTACTGAATGGAATTTTTTCTTGCGGAATCAAAAATGTTAGGTTTTTACATGCGAAAACTTAACATTTTTGGTTACCTTTGCATCATGAAATCAACAGACCTCATAATTGAACGAATCAGAAGCATAGGTGAAGGAGTTGTATTCGGCTATTCCGACCTCAATCTTCCCGCTGATTTGCAGTCCGCAAGTGCTATGGCCTTGAGTCGTATGGTGACAGATAAGCAGCTAAGAAAAGTTGGTAAAGGAAAGTTCTACAAGCCGATCGTCTCAAGACTTGGAGAAATGCCTCCGATGATTGAACAGTTGACAAAAGATTTATTATTCAAGGATGGTCGTCGAATTGGCTATATAACCGGCGTGCCTGCTTTTGCTCAGTTAGGCCTGACTACCCAAATTTCATCTAAGATAATAATTGGTAGCCTAACCTATAGACGACCTCTAAAAAGAGCCGGATATGATATTTCGTATACCAAGCAACTCAATGTGATTAATGATGAATCCATTCCTTTGCTAAGAATTTTGGATGCTCTAAAGTTTATCAAAAAAATTCCTGCTACGACTACCGATCAAGTCGTAGAAGTCTTAAAAACTAAAATAAGAACACTTACAGAGATAGAATTAAAATGTCTTATTGATTACGCAGAAAACTATCCCGCTTCTGTGAAAGCACTGTTCGGTGCTATATTGGATACCATCGGTTATGATGGGGTGAATCTAAAGAGTATGCTAAGCCCTTTCACAAAGTATAACTTGAGCATATCAACATCAGTGCTACCCACAAAATCAAATTGGAATATTAAATGAAACTACATGAAGACAAGGCACTTTTTGCCGAAATAATAATACGGGCAAGCCAACCCAAAGAATCAGGAGGATTAGGAATCAATGCCAGTTTTATTGAAAAGGACTATTGGATAACAAAGGCATTGCAACAACTTTCTAGATGTGAAGCGATGGAAACGGCTGTCTTTAAGGGCGGAACGAGCTTGTCCAAAATATATAGAATTGGAGCACGATTCTCCGAAGATGTCGATGTGGCTATTGTCAAGCCGGAAGGAATGACAGATGCCAAACTTAAAAGCATAATCCGTAATACAGAAAAGTCGATGGCAGAGGGAATGGTAGCTATAGATAAACCAGGACTTACAAGCAAAGGATCTCGTTACAGAAAGTCCTATTATCTCTATCAGCAGGTAGAGGGTCTTTCTCCGATAAGCAGTTTGCTGCCAGGACAGCTTCTTATTGAGATAAATTCATTTGCAAATCCTTATCCTTTCCACCTGCAACCGGTAAGCAGCTTCATAAGGGATTATCTTGCCAACATGGGTCATAATGACATAATAGAAGAGTATGACATCGATATTTTTAATGTCAACGTCCTTGACAAACGCACAACTTTTACAGAGAAACTTGTGTCGCTGATACGGTTTTCTCTTTCTGACAATCCAACAATAGAAGTTGCAGCAAAGATTCGTCATTTCTATGATATACATTATCTGATTCAAGACGACGAGATAAAGGATTATATCAATAACGGTGAATTTGTTCTTAATTTTAACTCGTTATTGGAACATGACAGAGAATTGTTTGCGAAGCCCGATGGTTGGCAGTATAGGCAATTAAATCAATCTCCGCTTGTGTCCAATCTATCAGAGTTTTGGAAAACATTGTCGGTAAGGTATGAGCAGGAATTACCACCCTTAGCTTATTCTCAGATTCCCATGACCTCTGAGATAGAGAACAGCATTTCACTTGTGATGGGAATTGTCAGGAATATGGCATTGTAATATACAATATGCAGGTTTAAAGTATTTCAGTATATTTAGGTAATTGATTTTCAATAGCACCTAAAATGTAAAAATAGGTTATACAGTAATGTATGACCTATTTTTTGAAGGGAACAATTCTCCTATATGATGTATCAAACAAAAAGGTAACAATAAAAAAGGTGCCTGAGTATAATTTTGAGTATGATTATTGCAGATTATCATAATTATATTTAAGCGTAACAACTTTATCGTCAATATATTTTTCTCCCTATCATATTAGGATTTACTTTGCGGCCAAATTAAACTCAATACAATAACCGCAAAGAATAAATGACACCTTACGCAATCTTCGCAATAGCATTGACGATAGCCTACATTATCTATTACGGCTACAATATCAGCAAGGATTTATACGGCAGAAAAGGAGATGTTCTAGACACAGCTGAAGAGTTCGACATTGCGTCAATGTCGGGAGAAGTTGTCGCCATCCCCGTGAGGGAGTTGGACGGTGGCTTCTCCCTTGGCAATATGGATGAGATCCATACCGTAACTTCAGACCAGGGAACAGAAGAGAAGCCTATCGAAAAGCCGGATAAATATAAAGATCTCGGTAGTCAGCTTGAGGAAGCCGACGTACAGAGCGAGGGTGGTATGTTCGAGGCTGAGATGACGGAATACATAGCGTCCCGCTATCAGAATCCTTCCGATATGTTCCGTAAATCAACAATAAGAGAGACACGTGCTACACTCTGATACTACAAGATTACTGTTCACCCTCTCCGCAATGATGAGTTACGGGGTGATGTCCGCAAAATGCGGAGGGGTAGATTACAGCTGGGGAGCGGACGGACTGGCCAAAGCTCACGATTTCGTGATAACCATGCTCCTCTATATTGTCTATTTGTCCTATGCCATAGCCGGGATAGTGGCTGTGATAGCCAGTCTACAGATTTACATCAAGATGAATGTCGGTGAGGAAGGAATTAAGAAAGAAATCATGATGGTGGTCGGTGCAATACTCTTCATAATAGGAGCTTCGATATTCATGCCTGCCCTCTTCGGCTACCAGATATAAACGGATTCTCAAATGCGCATACGAGATAAATATCAAACAACAAAAACAAACAATTAAAAAACAGATGATTAAACTCAAGAAAGTCACAACCGCAGTCAGGAAGTTCATCACTTCTCCACGCACGCAGATGTTCGCGCTCATGGCCATTGTCTGCTCCGGCTTATGCTTCGCCCAGAACACCGCCGGCAACTATGAGGCCGGCACTGCAGCTCTCACTACCGTAACGGAGGAGATCGCCAAGTACGTTCCCATCGTAGTCAAGCTCTGCTACGCAATCGCCGGTGTGGTTGCCGTAGTCGGTGCCATCAGCGTCTACATCGCCATGAACAACGAGGAGCAGGATGTCAAGAAGAAGATCATGATGGTCGTCGGTGCTTGTATCTTCCTCATTGCAGCAGCTCAGGCCCTGCCTATGTTCTTCGGAATCTCCTGACCCGTCATGGCAGCTGTAGACGAAAAGGAATACATCGCTTATCCGGTATTCAAGGGGTTGCAGAAACCCCTTGAGTTCATGGGTGTGCAAGGTCGCTATATCTACTGGGCTGCCGCCGCAGCCGGAGGAGCCATCATCGGTTTTATCCTCGGTTACTGCCTTGTCGGGTTTGTAACAGGTCTGATAACCCTTGTTGGCTCCCTCGGTATTGGAGCGGCTCTGATAATGGTGAAGCAGAGAAAAGGCCTTCACACAAAGAAAGAATATAAAGGAGTCTTTATATACGCTTGTTCAAAAAGGATTTAATATGAAATATACTGCCATTCTTTCGATACTAATGATACTTATCTGTTCTTGTTCCGGCAACAAAGGGAATGATAACACTTTGACTGCCCATAACACAGTGGAGAGAGTCAGGGAGGAATGGTCAAGGGTAGAAAAGCCATTGTCAATTACAGTTATTGACCGCGACAAAGATGAGCTTGAGGCAATGGGTTCCATAGGAGTATTCCTTTCTGACAATCCTGAAGAAACGGTACGCGAGTTTCGTTTCGACGGCGAAACTTTCAGGCCGGTGAATGCCGTGAATGTTGACAGCACGGTGATCCCGGTTGTCATCTATCCTTATCGTCCGGGGATTCATCCAAACGACAGCATAGATGCGGACTCCGAAATCGGAGTTGCGTATATCGGTATTTACAGCTCCACATCCCAAACATCGGATAATATCAATGTAAAAATGAAACTCAAAGAAATAACAGCCCTTCTGAGGCTGAAAATTAAAAGCGACAGCATCACCGATGTTCTTGAAGGCATTGATGTGAACTGTGAGAAAGGCATAGCAGCCAGTCATTTTCGCCCCTTTAACGGTGAATGGATAGAGACAAGAGCAACCCGTAGTCTCAGAACAGTTCTTACTGGCTGCATGGTGAATAACGGACGACATCATGATTTTAACATGATACCTACCGAAGAAGCCGGAGAGATTACTATAGGAGTGAAGGTAAACGGACATTACCTTTCTGTAGGCACTATCATTCCACCCATGCGGGCCGGAAGCATAACCGAACTTAGACTTACAATCTCCAGTGGCAAGCTGAATATAGGAAGTAGCTGGGTCGATACCAGACATTCGTTCACAAAACCTGCTTCAAAAGTAAATGCTGACGTACAACCGCTTCAATATCTCAGGACAGATGGAACAATCACCGTTAATTACGATGACAAGTGCGAAGCTATTGTCATTGATACTGACGGAAAACACGGTAAGGCTGTTGCTCTTGCCGATGTTCCGGTTGGTATGATGTTCAAAGGGTCGGATTTCTCCACCGGAATAGCCTTTCAGACGGTGGACGGACAATTCGGTGAGGGTTGCTTTACTCCCGGTACAATGCAAGGTTGCGAGGGTGAGAACAAAGTAGCTTTCAATCCCAATGTCAGGTATTCATCCAAATGCGCTTTAGCACACCGAAACGGAGGAGTGCTGACAAGCATACTCATAGCCAACTGTAATCTCGATGTCCTTGAGATATTTACCATCGAAGCCAAGTTGGGAACGGCATACATTCCGACTGTATTTGAGCTTGCGTGTCTCTCCTTTTTCCTTGAGAAGAACAAAGATACACTTCCAGCTGAGTTTCTGATGCCGGAGGGCTTTTATACTACCTGCTGTGAGTCAGGTAGTAATACCTTCTATTCTGTTGATATTATCAATCAGAAGATCTCGGCTCATAACTCCAAGCTATATCCCAATACAAACCTAAGACTATTCTATCTATTCTGATGATCTGGTATGTAATCATAGCATTTGCTGCAGTACTTGTCGGAATGGCGGTATCAGTCAGCGTGTTTGGCACAGGAGGAAAAAGAAAGAGAGTATTTCAGGATATCTACTTCTCGGTCGAGGACTGTGACGGTATCGGTGTCATATATACCAAAACCGGAGAGTATTCTGCGATACTGACTTTCGATAATCCGGTGCTGAAACACTCAGCCAATGTAGATTCCTATTATGACTTCAGCCATCTTTTAACCGCTATAGCAGCAACTCTCGGCGAGGGATACGCCCTGCATAAGCAGGACATTTTCTCACGCAAGTCTTTCAACAATCCCGGGACAGAGAATATGGAGTTTCTGTCAAGAAGCTACTTCTCTTATTTCAAAGGACGCAGATACACCGACTGCCGGACATATCTCACCATCACACAGGAGTCGAAGAAAGGGAAACTGATGTCATTCGACCCCAAGAAATGGAGAGATTGTCTAACAAAGATCCGCAAGGTCAAAGACCAGCTCCGCGATGGCGGTCTGTCGGTAAGGTTTCTCAATTCTCAGGAATGCAACTCCTACGTTGACCGATTCTTTGCAATGGATTTCAACAGCAATACTGTTGCAATGAATAACTTTAAGGTTGATGATGAAGGCATCTGCATGGGTGACCGCAAATGCCGGATATTCTCACTGGTGGATGTAGATAGCATCGGACTTCCTGCTGTCATTCGACCTTTTAACAATATCGAGGTCAATAATTCGTCTATGCCCGTTGATGTGATGTCGGCGATTGACTCGGTGCCGGATGCTGAGACCGTCATCTACAATCAGATGATTTATATACCGAACCAGAAGCGAGAGCTTTCCCTGCTGGAGAAGAAAAAGAACCGACACGCCTCCATGCCCAATCCGAGCAATCAGATTGCGGTCGAGGACATCAAGCGCGTGCAGGAGGTAGTGGCAAGAGAAGGTAAACAGCTTGTCTATACGCATTTCAATCTGATAGTTTGCTGCAGTCGTAAGACCGATATGCAGAAACCAACCAATCATCTTGAAAATATGTTCGGGAGGCTCGGAATTCATATCTCCAAGCGGGCCTACAATCAGCTCGAACTGTTCATAAATTCCTTTCCCGGCAACTGTTATGGCATGAATCCGGAATACGACCGTTTCCTCACACTCGGAGACGCAGCAGCATGTCTTATGTATAAGGAGAGGATGCAGAAGTCAGAGGATACTCCGCTCAAGATTCATTACACCGACCGTCAGGGAGTTCCTGTTGCTATTGATATAACCGGAAAGGAAGGACGCAACAAACTTACTGACAATTCCAATTTCTTCTGTCTTGGCCCTTCAGGAAGCGGCAAAAGTTTTCACATCAATTCAGTAGTACGACAGCTGCATGAGCAGGGAACCGATGTAGTAATGGTTGATACAGGCAACTCTTATGAAGGCCTGTGCGAGTATCTCGGAGGCAAGTATATTAGCTATACCGAGGAACGACCCATTACGATGAATCCTTTCAACATCACACGGGAGGAAATAAACATTGAGAAGATCAACTTTCTGAAGAACCTGATTCTTCAGATTTGGAAAGGTTCCGATGCAACGGCCACTGACCTTGAGATACGCATAGCCGAGCAAATGATAAATGAATATTACGATGCTTATTTCAACGGGTTTACCGGGTACGACACAATCCGTAGAGAAGCGATTACAAAGAAACTTGTCGGGGCTGCCAAGCGCAAAGCTGCCACTCTCGGACTGACCGCAGAAGAACTCATCGCCAAAGTGCCTGATACGGTCGCCATGCTTGAAGAGCGTAGGAAGACATTGAAAGTGAAGGAGCTGTCGTTCAACACCTTCTACGAATACTCAATCGAGGCACTTGACATCATCTGTCTCGAAAACAATATCACCGAGATAGACTATGACAAGTATGCTTTCATGATACAACCCTTCTACAAAGGAGGCAAGTATGAGAAGACTCTCAACGAGCAGGTGGATACTACATTGTTCAATGAAAGTTTCATCGTCTTCGAAATTGATGCCATCAAGGAGTCGAAGGAGCTGTTTCCGATTGTCACGCTTATCATCATGGATGTCTTCTTGCAGAAGATGCGCCTGAAAAAGAACCGCAAGGTTCTGGTAATCGAAGAAGCATGGAAAGCTATTGCCACACCGCTTATGGCAGAATATATCAAATATCTGTATAAAACCGCCCGTAAGTTCTGGGCGAGTGTCGGGGTGGTTACTCAGGAGATACAGGACATCATCGGCTCCGATATTGTCAAGGAGGCCATCATCAACAACTCCGATGTAGTCATGCTTCTTGATCAGAGCAAATTCCGTGAGAGATTCGACAACATCAAAGCAATTCTCGGACTGACCGATGTGGACTGTAAAAAGATTTTCACCATCAACAGGCTGGACAATAAAGAAGGTCGCTCGTTTTTCCGTGAAGTCTTTATTCGCCGTGGTTCCGAAAGCGGTGTCTATGGTGTCGAGGAAAGCCGTGAGTGCTATATGACATACACCACGGAGCGAGTTGAGAAGGACGCCCTCAAACTATACAAGAAAGAACTCGGATGCTCCCATCAGGAAGCCATCGAAAGATATTGCAGGGACTGGAACCGAACGGATATAAGCAATCCTATGGAATTTGCCAGACGGGTTCATAAAGCCGGACATGTGCTTAATCTCCCTGAAAAGCAGTGACATCTCAAAAAACACAAATTATTTAATCATTATCTCATATCACAATGAACGAAACAAAACTCATCGAGGAATTCTGGAAAGACTGCGAAAGAGCCAACTTCTCCAAGGAGGCAACCGTACTGTTCTTCCATCTTCTCTATCTTCAGCGTCAGAACAAGGATACAGAAATCTATCTGCACCCGGCCGCACTCCTGTCAAAGGTCATAGGTTTCGCACAGGCTGCGGTCAACTCAGCCAGCGAGGAATTGCAGAAGCGCGGTTACATCGTGTATCAGGCAGCTGAGGGCGAGAGAACTTCCGGAATCTATCGCTTTGTCAAGACAGGCACAAAAGGTGTAGAGTCCAAACAAACTACATCAAAATAAGTGAGATATAGCGTATTGGCATGAAAAGACTCCTGCTCATACTGCTGATAGTTGCCTCGGTGTCCATGACATCGAAGGCATCCGTGTGGTATAGTGTCAACTACGACCGTAAGACCGTCGCCGCAATGGTAGCCGCATACGGTACAGGAACTGCATCGGAGATGTATTACAATGAGCAGGTGAAGGCTATTCTTGACAGATATACGGCTGCGGAAGTGGCCGCTGCCGGAATCTTCATGTCAAAATATCTCGATCGTAAGGCCCGGACAGATCTCGGCATCTGGGCGAGTCCAACAGAGAATTATTATTACCGCCGCATATACTCACTTGTCAGTGCCAAGATTATGCCGAAGATATGGACTGTGGCACAGATGATGATGCACTCGCCGCAGACCGCCCTCTATTGGGGGAGCTATATCTTCAAGATCTGTACGGAGGTGGAAAGTCTCTGTATGCAGTTCGAGTCGATTGTCACCAACAGTTCTCTGTCATTCAAAGATATCGTGTTCCTTCAGATGTCACCTGAGTTTCAGGCAATATTCTCATTGGCAAGAAGTGGGGACATTGACTGGCAGAGATTCTTTGATGACCTGGGCAGTATTGACTCCCATTTCACAAAGGAGAATCTGAAAGCCGACATGGACAATCTCTATCAAATGGGAGTAGGCATAGCCAATGCCGGCGCCGGGAATATGATGTCTGCTATTCTCGGAGGCAGCTCATTCGATGACATAGTGAACGGCAATATCCCGGCCATTGTCAATGCGGCAGAAAGCAGTTACCGCTTTTATCAGTCTCTTGACCGGAACATGAAAGGTACGGTACTCTCCATGCTCGGTGGTCCGGAAAACATTGCACGTCTGTTTAGCATTGACAGCTACAACATGACATCATGGATGACCGATTATCTCCGTGAGACTATGGGACAGTATTATACCCAGAGATGGTATATTTATCGACGGGATTCAGGTTCAGAGGTGTTGTGCGACTATGCTCCTCCTACTGATGATAACAGTATCCTTTATGGTGGAGCATGGACACGCTTCAACACCACTGATCCCAATTTCTATCCCAGTGCTTCGCAGACGGAACAGATACTCTCCAACTCTGAGAGCTACGCCGGATGGTCGCGGTCAAAGGTCAAAACCCTGAACAATTCCAATGACGGCTACAATTACTATATCTCCACTTCCCGTCAGTCATACATCCTTTCAAAGAAGAACAAACAGTATGCCAAGTCATACGCATATTCCATATATGTCTACCGCACATGGAATTGGACTGAGGAGGTATTTGAGGATGTCTTTGATTCATACTCAATGGATCTTGCGACATTTCAGGCACAACTGAACGCAAGACTGTCCGAATACAATGATAACGAGAACGGATATGTATATTACATTGGCTATGATTCAAAAAACTACTATAATGCTACAGATGAAGCAAAACTGAAAGGAACGGAGAGTGTGATAATCTCCGTTACTTGCCATGACGGATTCACACTTGGGCAAGGAAATACTCAGTATAAATGCAAGAAGTGTGGAAGTTCCGTCAGCAGTCATACCAAAGAGTGTGCCATGTCAACATCATTGACGGACGGTGGTTTTGACACCTCTGACCTTGATGCTCTTGAGACTCAATATCAGACAGAGATAGCGGACATACAAAGTGAGATTGACAGACTTAATGCAGAGAACCGTGGATTAGTAACACAGATTTCCACGGCCACTATCGAGGAAGCTGCAGTGTTACGTCAGCAATACAACGCCAACAAGAGTCGCATAGAGACTTTGACTGCTCAGATAGCGGAACTTAACGGTAAGATAGCCGATGTACGGGCTGCAAAGGAAGAAGCGGCCGCCGCCGAGGATACGCAGACAGATGACTACTACCGTATACCGGCCATCATGAACGATTGTCGCACTGCCTTTGACCTTACATGGACAGACACAGGTTCCTGGTCCGGAAATTCGTTTATCCGCCATGCTACCTCCGGTAGTATGAATGCAGAACTGACTTTTACCGCCACTCTGTCTATCGCCCGTAAGCCGAAATATTTTCTTGGCATAAAGATACATCGTGCTATCGTGCAGATTGAATGGGTATTAAACGGAGAATATTCCGACACTCAGGTCGTGGATGTAATTCAGCTTGATCCGAACAAAAGTGACAGGGAGAATTCTCAGATTGTCAACAAACGTATTTCAGAGATAGCACAAGATTATCCCTCATGCATTATTTCAACTGAATATGTTAAGAGTGAGCCGATGGAAGAGGTTGTTACTCCGGATACATACCATCTTCTGTGGTCATCAGACCGTCTGGAAATAGCCAGAGGCATTGACGCAAGGCTCACGCAGATATATGCTGATCTTGTCTCACTTGAGAAGATGATGCATTACAAATTGTCCATTGTAGATGTACTGAGTGCAGCTGCACCATATATAAACGATACTCAAGGACGTAAATACACAATTATTGAAGATGGTTTCCGGCGATGGATAGAGAATGCTTCAGGAGTGTCCGGCTCTCCTATGCACAGGTATTATCCTGAACGTGATTTCAGAACCGAATATGAATTTATGGAGGACGTTACCCGATGAAAAGTATAAAAATATTCATAATGGTTCTGATGGTTGTGATGCTTTCGCCGGATAAGGCAAAAGCCCAGTGGTCATTTGATGTTGGTACCGTAGAGGCATATATCGCCGATCATAAGAACCAACGCAGCCTGCTTCTGGCACGTGCCACACTTGAGCAGAGTAACAAAATTCTGCATGGTTACAGTGCGGACGCGGCCAAAGACTACAAGGAACTGAATTTTGACCTTGATAAGTATGCCCGGGCTTTTGACATAATTGACCTTCTGTATCAGTCGCTCCGTACCTCAATGAATGTGTATTCCACCTACAATACCATCAGTGACAGAATCATAGACTACAAGAAGATGCTTTCTGAATACAATGAAAAGGTGTTGAGACGGAATCGCATGGAGCTTTCAGATACGATAATCATCAAAATCAGTTACCGCTGCATAGACCGGATTGGCAAGGAAGGACAGAATCTGTATCGTTCCGTGAGTGACCTTCTGCTCTATGCCACAGGAGCCGCAGCCTGTTCGACTGCAGACCTGATGCTCGTGCTGGAAAGCATCAACACCGGTCTCGACAATATACGGATTCTTCTTAACGCAGCGTATTTCGACACATGGAGATACATACAGGTACGCATAGGATATTGGAAAGAATCCGTCTATCTGCCCAAATCACGTTCGCTGCTGCTTGAAGGTGCATTCAAACGATGGCGCGAAAGCGGACTAAACCCATATAAGAAATAATGGATATGAGAAGATATACCTTATATATAATAATGTCCTTGATGGTCCTGACCTCTTCTGCCCAGAATGTTACCTACAGCCATGACGCAGCAAAGATGAATCAGATGACCGTAGCGGAAATCGGTTCGGGTACTCTCACTCCGGATCTTTACTACACCCTATTGCACAATAAGTATCGCAAGTCTGCCGCAGCGAAAAACAAACTGAGTTTCCGCACGGTTGCCGGCGTTGCCACATATCAGCAGATAGATGACGCTACGAAACTCGATTCGGCCATGATTAAGCGCAGCGAGATCGAGACTCTGAACATAGCAGACCGTACAGGGGGTGCCCTTGACGTGGCATGGGCTGCCGAGGGCGAGAAGATAAACTCCAAGATGTCTGACTTCAACCGTAATATCGACAGGATTCTGCAGTATGGTGGAACACCGGGACAGCAGACTCTCTGGCGAGAACATTACAATGTGCTGACTTCTGCAATCAAGGCGACGCAGCAGGCGTATATGCCCAATTCACAGCGCAAGAGACAGTATCTGCAGATATATGCTGATGCAGTCCGGAAAAATGAGACACTTGTACGGTACCTGGTCAGGTTGTCAAACAGCCGTACTACGGCATCATTGCTGAATAGTTCATACGAAAAACCGGCTCCTCAGGCTATCGCTGCCGCCAATGCACTTTCAAGATGGCGTGACGCGGGTTGGAGTGTGTCAGGCAACAATTCAAATACAATAAATCAATAATAAATAAGCATTTATGGCAGATAATATTCTCAGTGATTTCGGTATAAACCTGTTGGAAGAGGAAGTAGACGATGTAATCTTTCAGACTAATGAGTTTCTGTGTGATGCGACATTTACCGGCACACAAGGGCCGTTCTGGTGGATTCTCCAGATGTGCATGGCCTTGGCCGCGATGTTCGCCTTCATCATGGCGGCAGGAATGGCATACAAGATGATGGTCAAGAAGGAACCTCTTGACGTGATGAAGCTGTTTCGCCCTCTTGCTGTGGCGATAGTCATGACATGGTGGTATCCGCCGGCAGACACGGGAATGCACCGTTCCGGCAGCTCATGGTGTTTTCTTGACTTCCTTTCATATATCCCCAACGCCATCGGTTCATACACCCATGACCTGTATCAGGCAGAGGCGTCTCAGATTTCCGACAAGTTTGAGGAAGTACAGCAGCTTATCTTCGTGCGTGACACCTTATATACCGATCTGCAGGCAAAAGCAGACGTAGCACGTGCAGGGACTATGGATCCCGCTTTGATAGAGTCCACAATGGAACAGACCGGTGTCGATGAAGTGACCGAAATGGAGAAGGACGCAAGCAAACTCTGGTTTACAAGCCTCGTTTCCGGCGCGACTGTCTGTATTGACAAGATTGTGATGGTCATAGCTCTTATAGTCTTTCGTATTGGCTGGTGGGCTACGATTTACTGCCAACAGATACTGTTGGGTATGCTTACGATATTCGGCCCGATACAATGGGCGTTCTCACTCCTGCCTAAATGGGAAGGAGCATGGGCCAAATGGATGATACGTTACCTGACGGTACATTTCTATGGGGCGATGCTCTATTTCGTAGGCTTTTATGTCCTCCTTTTGTTCGACATTGTGCTTTGCATACAGGTGGAGAACCTCACGGCCATAACCCAGAACGAGGCTACTATGGCGGCATACTTACAAAACTCCTTTTTCTCTGCTGGCTATCTTATGGCCGCCTCGATTGTGGCTCTGAAATGCCTTAACCTCGTTCCTGACCTCGCAGCATGGATGATTCCCGAAGGCGATACAGCCTTCTCTACCCGAAACTTTGGCGAGGGTGTGGCTCAACAGGCAAAAATGTCAACTACCGGAGCAATGGCATCAATGATGAGATAATCAATAAACACATTATATCATGGTAATTAAAAACTTGGAAAACAAAATCAAACTGGTGATGATAGTATGCGGCCTGTTCTTAGTCGGCTGTATCATTATCTGTCTGTCAAGTATCTGGACGGCAAGAACTATGGTCGTAGATGCCCAGCAGAAAATATATGTTCTTGACGGCAATGTACCGATTCTTGTTCAGCGCACGACGATGGACGAAACCCTCGATGTCGAAGCGAAGAGCCATGTGGAAATGTTCCATCACTTATTTTTTACACTTGCTCCCGATGACAAATACATCAAATACACGCTTGACAAAGCCATGTATCTGGTAGACGAAACTGGTCTTGCGCAGTATAACACCTTGAAAGAAAAAGGTTTCTACAACAACATCATGGGTACTTCTGCCGTATTCTCCATTTTTTGTGACAGTATCAGCTTCAACAAAGAGAAGATGGAGTTCACATACTATGGCCGTCAGCGCATAGAGCGCAGGACATCAGTCCTTACCCGTGAGTTAGTGACAGCAGGGCAACTCAAGCGTGTGCCTCGCACCGATAATAATCCACACGGGCTGCTGATAGTGAACTGGCGCACACTTCTGAACAAGGACATTGAGCAAAGAACCAAAAATACGTATTGAACATGGGATGGAAGAAACTGATAATCGGTGAGAAGATGCCCGATAAGAATGGCGCGTGCAGTGGAACGAGATATGCTTGGTAATCCCTGCAGCTTTCAGCCAGCGTTGCATCGGTGCCTGTGTCATGAAATCCTGAAAGCCAACGAACACCTTGCCCTCTCTGCGTTCCCCGATAAGTTCCATCGCCTCGTCACTGATGGGATTGTTCACAAGGTCTTTGGTCTTCTGCATACGGAGGGTGACATACATTCCACCGTCACCGTATGGTTGTATGTTCTCCCATGTGAGGTTCTTGATGTCGCTCTTGCGCAGTCCGGTCAGACAGGCGAACAGGAAGGCTTTCTTAAGCACGGGTATCTCACAGGGTGTCTGCGCCAGCGTCACAAGTTCCTGCTGTGAAAGATGCTCCTTGACCGTAGGAATGGTGTCTATACGGTCAAGGAAGCCGTTGGGATTCTCCTTTATCTTCCTGTCGCGATATGCGGTGTGCAGGCAGGCACGGAACGTAGACCAGTAGCCTGCCACCGAGTTGATGTGAAGGGTTTGTTTGGAGTGGCGGTACTGACGGGTATTCAGCAGATAGTCCATGAACCTGCGGCACAAGTCCACATTGACCTCCCCAAAGGTACATCTGCCACCCACGAACCTCTCAAAGTGCTTGTAGACGTGTTCCCATTTGGTGTTGCGTTTTCCGGCAAGCTCCCTGAAATAACCGAGGAAGTCACCTTTCTCCTTTTCCTTGTCAAAGAAGTCATAACGCTCATTGACGATGCTCTCATAGCGGCGGCAGCGCAGTGCCTCCGCCTTTTCCGTCATGCGCTCATTGTACTCACGCTCGCGCCTGTTCTTAGGCTTGGCATAGATATAGATGGCAAGCGATTCGTGGCGCATAACCTTCATGGTGGTTTCATCACGATAACCGGGATAGTAGTCCAGATAATAGGACAGCATTTTGCCGTGCTTGATGGGGCGTGT
>JAMPEH010000004.1:56147-63771 GCA_023665245.1 Muribaculaceae bacterium | reverse complement strand
AGCAGCCGAAACTTTAGTTTTTGCCATTATTGAGTTTTATCGGACAGCAATAGTTATTTATACGAACAATCAATCAACTAAAAACACATCTAATCAGAGAATCACAAATTGTGGTCGCCAACTTAACCGGCACAGCATTACCAAGTTGTCTCATCGCTTCTGTCCAAGAGCCGAGGATTTGATAGTTATCAGGAAATGTCTGAATACGTTTTGCCTCAAAAATAGTGAAATACCGAAATTTACCCTCGCCAAACTTTATCATATTCTCTCCTCCGGGCACCCCATGACCACCAGCTTTTATTGTCTTGGATGGTTCATCAAAAAGACTACCAGTATGCCCAGGATATTCTCTTGCACCATCACGTATAATGTGTTCATTCGGAAAGAAAGAACTATCTCCCGATTTGGGAATATCCACCAAAGCATCCCGAATTGTCACCCACGGATGTAACTCAGGTGGGAAAAAACCGTATTTGCACAAAAGATGATTTTTCTGTGTTGGAAAAATAGCAAATTCGTTATCTGATGGTGAAATATTATGCCGCTGCCAGTATTCTTCAGTAACATATTTATTCCACAACAACGCATCAAGAGAGTGCGTAGGACTTGGTAAAACCCATTTTTTCCCAAGATCTTTCCTAACTCCTATTATAATAACACGCTCTCTTTTTTGCGGAACACCATAATCCGCCGCATTAACTAAATTGATTGACACATCATATGTCTCACATGGGGCAAGACCAGTATATGCTTTTTTTATTTCTGCAATATGAGTTCTCCAATTATTTTGAACATCTAGTATCGTAGGATATCTTAATTGCAACAAAACATACTGTAAATACTCGTTGAAACTACCCCTTAACAGACCTTTTACATTTTCAAAAAAGAAGACCTTTGGCAACAATTCCCTAATAGAACGAATCGCTGCTGGAAACATATCTCTTGAATCCTCATTTCCTTTAGCTTTGCCACCCAATGAAAAAGGCTGACAAGGTGGTCCCCCAGCAATAATATCGACTCCCGAATAACACGAAAAGTCAAAATCACGAATATCTCCTTCAAAAATTAGACTTTTATCATAATTCTGTCTAAGAGTTTTACAAGCTTCTGAATTCCACTCTACTAATGCATTATGATTAACTCCGGATATACCCAAACCTGTAGCTAATCCACCGGCACCAGAAAAAATTTCTATCCCATTAATCATTATTATACGTAGAAAAATATTGTTTTATGGAATTTTCGATTTCAACTTTTGATTTTGAAGATGGTGCACACTTATCAGCCCAACCTCGACCAGGATGCAACAAATCCCATTCTGATTTCTCCTGATTATAACGTCCACTACCGGGATCATGATTTCCGAAACCATCTACAATACAGTTCCATAACGGTTGATAATGACGTATTAGTGCAGCCTCAACTGTTCCAATCAAATTACTTGCCGCATTTTCTAAAATCATAAATCTACACAAGAAGTCACCTACCTCTATATTTTCTGCGGAATTGATGCTTTTTGCATGATCACATAATCGCCGATACAATTCTAGAGACGAACTCTCACAGACTCGCCCTTGCCTCCATCCTCTTGGTACAGCTTTCCCAACATAGATCGGTTGAGAATACTCCAATCGATTAATTTCATGAAAATTTTTATAAACACCACATTTACCAATATAGTATAGTGAATAGACCCCAGCACCTTCAAAAGATTCCATTGGAGGGACAGGCTGGATAGGTGTACCATTAAAAAATCGAATTGTATCCTTTATTAATTCCTCAAATTCGGGAGAATAAAATACATGTTTTGCACGGTCAAAGGAGAACTTCATATTGCTGGATTATAACACAATTATGCAATTGATCCAAACTTAACTATTTTTCAGTACTTTTTCAGAAGTATCTGTATTGGAGCAACTACTGCAATTGTCAAGAAACATTAGTCAAAACTCGCTTGTGAAGTGGAATCTGATTTTAGGGAAATCGTTCTGCGCCATCTGAAGCACATAGTTTGAGTCGGCGAGAAACACATCCCGTCCATCCCTGTCAATCGCCATGAACTGATGCTTGCGTTTCTTGAACGCTTCCAGAGCATCGGCATCATCGCTTTCTATCCAGCAGGCTTTATAAAGCGATATAGGCTCCCAACGCACAGTCGCGCCATATTCATGCAGCAAGCGGTATTGAATCACCTCAAACTGAAGCTGCCCCACAGTTCCGATAATTTTCCTTCCGTTGAACTGGTTGGTGAACAACTGCGCCACACCCTCGTCCATCAACTGCTGCACGCCCTTCTCAAGCTGCTTTGACTTCATGGGATCGGTGTTCTCTATATATTTGAACATCTCGGGCGAGAAGCTGGGCAATCCTTTATAATGAAGATTCTCTCCCGACGACAGAGTGTCGCCTATCTTGAAGTTCCCCGTATCGGGAATACCCACTATATCGCCAGGATAAGCCTCGTCGACAATACTTTTCTTCTGAGCCATGAACGCGGTAGGAGCTGCAAAACGCATCATCTTGCCTGAACGCACATGTTTATAATTGGCATTACGCTCAAATTTACCCGAACATACCTTCACAAACGCGATACATGAACGATGGTTGGGATCCATATTGGCATGAATCTTGAACACAAATCCCGAGAACGGTTCCTCCTGAGGACTCACCTCGCGCTCCTCAGCCATGACAGGACGCGGAGCCGGCGCAATCTTCACAAAGCAGTCAAGCAGCTCCTTTACACCGAAAGTGTTCAATGCCGAACCGAAAAATACCGGAGCCACCTTACCGGCAAGATACTCCTTCTCGTCAAATTCGGGATACACACCCTCGATCAGTTCAAGATCCTCCCTGAGCTTCGCGGCATCCTTCTCCCCCACGGCTTCGTCAATGCGGGGATCGTCGACCGATTCAATCTCAACTCGCTCGGTGACCTGAGTCTTGCTCGGCGTGAACAGGTCAAGAGAATTTTCATATATATTATACACACCCTTGAACTTGGCTCCAATATTAATAGGCCAGGAGAGCGGACGCACGGCAATCTTAAGCTCTGCCTCAAGTTCATCAAGAATCTCAAACGGATCACGACCCTCACGGTCGAGCTTGTTGACAAAAATGATCACAGGAGTGTTGCGCATACGGCACACCTCCATCAGCTTGCGAGTCTGCTGCTCCACACCCTTCGCCACATCGACCACAATAATAACACTGTCTACGGCGGTAAGAGTGCGGTAGGTGTCCTCGGCAAAATCCTGGTGACCTGGAGTGTCGAGAATATTAATCTTATAATCTCCGTAATTAAAACCCATAACCGAAGTCGCAACCGAGATGCCTCGCTGCTTCTCGATCTCCATCCAGTCGGATGTGGCGGTTTTCTTTATCTTGTTTGACTTTACAGCACCTGCCACATGAATCGCGCCTCCGAAAAGCAAAAGTTTCTCGGTGAGGGTTGTTTTTCCTGCGTCAGGGTGAGAAATGATGGCGAAAGTGCGCCGGCGGTTGATTTCATCAGTAAGAGTTGCCACGTGTATATAATATTATGAGTTTCGCATTAATGCAATCCAATGCATCTTTTTACATTTTCCAACCACAAAATTACAAAAATTTATGTTATAAAACACGATTAAGGATTAATATATAATTTCAAGCCGCGAAACGCCTAAAAAATCACTACCTAAAATTTGGATTGTTAGAAATATAATAATAAATTTGCACATCCAAAGCCGTAGAATAACGGTTCGGAATGCTTGAAGAAGGATCGAAGAGTCAATGCCGAGACAAGCCGACACCCTGATTTTAATAACAAAAAACGGGTGCTGATTGTTGACAGGGACCATGGAAACTCACGAAACACGACACTTGCATAAACTATTAAACAAAAACTTTTAACATAACTTTAATTCATTATCATTCAAACAATTATGGAAAATCAAAAGCCTAATGTTGGAGCCAAGCCGGCTCAAAAACAGCCTAAGAACGAAGGTTCTAACGTACGCGGTATTAAGAACGCATTTCTTGTAATCGTTGCATGTTTCATCGTTGCAGTTTGCTTGTTCATCTTCTGGTTCGGACATGACATGCACTTCGACGAAGCAGGTCACCCGCAAGACCTTTGGGGTACAGTTTACAAAGGTGGTTTCATCGTGCCTATCCTTCAAACATTGTTCCTCACTGTAATCGTGCTCTCTGTTGAGCGTTGGATCGCCCTTTCAAGCGCAAAAGGCAAAGGCAGCATCTCTAAGTTCGTTGCTGGCGTTAAAGCTTGCTTGAAGAAAAACGACATCGCTGGTGCACAGGCTCTTTGCGCAAAGCAGAAGGGTAGCGTTGCAGCTGTTGTTGCAGCAGCTCTCGTTCGCTACGAAGAAATGGACAAGAACACCACTCTTTCTAAAGAGCAGAAAATCGCAACTCTCCAGAAGGAAGTTGAAGAAGCTACAGCTCTTGAGATGCCGGCTCTTCAGCAGAACCTCCCCATCGTTGCTACTCTTACTACTCTCGGTACTCTTGTCGGACTTCTCGGTACTGTGATGGGTATGATCAAGTCATTCCAGGCTCTTGCAGCATCTGGTGCTCCTGACTCAACCGAACTTTCTACCGGTATCTCTGAGGCACTTATCAACACCGCCTTCGGTATCGCAACCGGTGCATTCGCTGTTATTTCTTACAACTTCTACACCAACAAGATTGACAACTTGACTTACGCTATCGACGAAATCGGTTTCTCAATCGTGCAAACATTTGCTGCTACTCACTAATCCCTTGTCTTTCAGATAATATTCGATTAAAAATCTATTAACAGAAAAACAATGGGAAAAGTAAAAATTAAAAGAAAGAGTACCCTCATCGACATGACTGCGATGAGTGACGTGACTGTTCTTTTGCTTACTTTCTTCATGTTGACCTCGACCTTCCTGCAGAAGGAGCCGGTTACGGTGCTTACTCCGTCATCTGTGTCGGAAATAAAAGTGCCCACAACCAACACCACCACTGTCCTCATTTCACCTGAGGGGAAGGTCTTCCTATCGGTTGCCGGTGACGCCGACTCAACCTTCTCAAGCGAAAAGGTTAGAGCCGAGCTCGTCAGAACAGCGGTTTCCGAGTATAACAAGACCCATAGTAAACAAGTGCAGCTCACTAACGAACAGGTAGCCAAGTTCTCTAAGATGAATATGTTTGGTATCAGAATCGCGGATCTTCCCGCATTCCTTGACCTCCCGCAGATAAAGCAGGATGAAGTCATTGCCGACATGAATAATCCGAGCACCGGTATTCCAATCGATGACAACAAGGACTTGACAAAACCTAACGAGTTCCAAATCTGGATGCGCGCCATCTACAATTCATCCAACCCCAATCTTGAATCTTCAATCAAGAGCGGTGAAGGTATCGCAATCAAAGCTGACAAGGACACTCCCTACAACACTGTACATGATGTCCTTGACAACCTGCAGACCTTGAAGATGAATAAATTTAGCTTGATGACCGCACTCAAAACTGAAAACGATTAATCATTATGGCACAGATAGAACAATCCGACGGCGGCAAAAAGAAAAAAGGCGCCCAAAAGAAGATGTCAATCCACGTCGACTTCACCCCGATGGTGGATATGAATATGCTCCTTATCACGTTCTTCATGCTCTGTACCACGATGATCAAATCGCAGACTCTGCAGATATCTCTTCCGTCAAACGAAAAGGTAGAGCAGGAGCAACAGAACAAAGCTAAGGAATCGCAAGCAGTAACCCTAATCCTTGACACCGAACGCGATGACGAAGGAAATGTGAAGTATGATGAAGAAACCGGTCGCCCGGCACACATCATCTACTACTATTTCGGAAAACCCGACGTCGCTGACGAAAACAACGACGGAATTCTCGACAACAGCACACTGCAGGTTGAGAAGTTCATCGGAAATCAGAACGGTGAAACTCAAGGTATCCGCAAAATTCTTCACGACAGAAACAAGACCGTGCTTGGTAAAATCGCGCTCTTGAAGAACGACTGGAAGAATAAGACCATTTCTGACGAAGAGTATCAGAAGAGAGCTAAGGAAATCCGTAATGACTCGCTCATCACCGACCGTCCCGTTGTCGTTATCAAAGCAGGTCCCAACGCTTCTTGGGAAAGCTTGATCGGCGCTCTCGACGAAATGCAGATCAATCAGATTTCGCGCTACCAGATTGACAATATCAACAAGACTGACTCAATCTTGATAGCTGACTACAACGCAAAGAATCCGAAAAAGTGATGAATGGTTTAACAATTAATTGACAAAAGAAAATGGCAAAAGATGTAGATCTTTCATCAAAAGAATGGCGCGACATAGTATTTGAAGGTAAAAACCAGCAATTTGGCGCCTATGAATTGCGTAAAGGCTCGGATGCTCGTCACAATAAGGCGATGATCGTCGTAGTGATTATCATTGCTATAGCATTTATTCTTCCCCTCTTGGTAAACACTGTGCTGCCAAAGCCTGAAGAAAAACCGGAGGACCTCACTGAACAGGCTCTCGTCAACCTTGACAATTCGACCGACGAACAGGACAAGGAAGAGGAAGATGAACCCGAACAGGAGCGTTACGAAGAAGAACAGCCCCAGGCTCTGCCCGAAGAAATCCTCAACACCGTTAAGGTGACCGAGATCACAATCGTAGAGGACGACAAGGTTAGCGCTGATGACGAGGTTAAATCCAGCGATGAACTTAAAGAGACCACTACCGCATTCGGTCAGACCGACTTCGACAAAGGTACCGACGACCGTAACGTGGTTCGTGAACACAAGGATGAAATCATTGTTGAAGAAAAGAAGCCCGTTGAAGAGAACAAGGTGTTCAATGCCGTAGAGCAGATGCCTCAGTTCCCCGGTGGCGACGCTGAACTTCTAAAATACATTCAGCAGCACTTGAAATATCCTCCTGTTGCAGCTGAAAACAACATCCAAGGACGTGTCATCGTACAGTTCGTTGTAACAAAGACCGGTAAGGTAGGAGAAGTGAAGATTGCACGTGGTAAAGACCCCGATCTTGACAAGGAAGCTATGCGAGTTGTTAAGACTCTTCCCGACTTCATCCCCGGTAAGATGAATGGACAGGCAGTAGCAGTATGGTACACTCTACCCATCACATTCAAACTCCAAGGAATCTAATCATCACTATAGATCCTAAAAAAGGGTATGGCTCACCGCCATACCCTTTTTGCTTTTACACCGCATCAAAACAACCGCCCCACCATCAGACAACACCCCAAATGCCGTGAAACGACAATACACCCGCCACCACGACACATAACCTATAGTGCCTGAAAGGCAATGCCTATGAATAACCGTGGTACAGGGAGCCGCAGGCGACCTGTGCCCGGACAGCCACACTCCCAAAACGCACTCTGCAAGAGTGCCCCTGAAAAATGCCCACAAATGCCGTTTCACGGCAATACACTCGCCGCCACGACACATAGCCTATAGTGCCTGAAAGGCAATGCCTATGAATAACCGTGGTACATGGAGCCGAAGGCGACCTGTGCCCGGAAAGCCACAAACCCCGAATGCACTCTGCAAGAGTGCCCCTAAAAAACACCCACAAATGCCGTGAAACGGCATTGCAATCGTAGCACCGCCACGAGGCGAAGCC
>JAMPEH010000004.1:49246-56047 GCA_023665245.1 Muribaculaceae bacterium | reverse complement strand
CGCGACCCTCAGCTTGGAAGGCTGATGCTCTATCAACTGAGCTACTTCCGCAATTAAATAAGTGGGCGCGGATGGATTCGAACCACCGAAGGCAAAGCCAGCAGATTTACAGTCTGCCCCATTTGGCCACTCTGGAACACGCCCTTATGTGCTTGGTTTCAATTTTGAGCCTCTTGTCGGATTCGAACCAACGACCCCGAGATTACAAATCACGTGCTCTGGCCAACTGAGCTAAAGAGGCAAACTTCAAGTTCCGCTTGCATTCGCGAACATTCTGTTCCCGTTTGCGGTTGCAAAGTTAAGCACTATTTTTGGACTGACAAAATATTTGAGTAAAAAAAAATCACAAATTTAGATTTTTTTTGATTCCGATTTATCCGACATCGCACATACACATTAATAAAATAATATTTTTACAATCCGTAATTGGTTTTCTGAATAATTTCACTACCTTTGTAGACCATATAAACCCAAATCATCATTCCATGAAACATTTCTGCATTGCAGGCATAGCGGTTGCCATTGCCGCCACCAGTGTCTTCCCGACCACCTTAAATGCTCACGTCGAGCTAAGCCACCCCACTGTAGACGGGCGCACATCGCCACGCGGCCTTGACGAACAACAGCCACGATTCGGCTGGAGAATAGAGTCAGACAAGCAAAATGTGATGCAGGACAGCTACAGGATACTGGTTGCTTCCTCCAAAGAATTTCTCAAAAAAAATCAAGCTGACGCATGGGACAGCGGCACCGTAACTTCCGATGCATCGCAATGGATTGAATATGGAGGCGCGCCCCTGTCTCCCGGGACAGAATACTTCTGGAAAGCTATCGTGACCACCACCGGCGACACGGGCGTGTCAGAAATATCATCCTCTTGGACCACCGGGCTAATGTCACCAGCCAACTGGACAGGCTCATGGATAGGAGTCGATTCCCTGGAAAACGGCGAAAAACTCGACCTCCACGGCATTCTCAGAGCAAAGTATCTGCGCAAAGAATTCAATGTCGATAAAAAAATCCACCGTGCCACAATGTACATATCCGGACTGGGCAACTACGAACTATACATAAACGGCTCTAAGGCGGGCGATGATGTACTCACACCACTGCCCACCGAATACAATCGCACCGTAGCATACGACACTTACGACGTAACGCCCCTCCTCGGCGAGCGCAATGCACTTGGTGTGGTGCTCGGACCGGGACACTTTACGGGAATGGTGCAAAACTACCAGGTCAACATGCGCACGAGCTACGGCCTTCCGCGCCTGCTGGCCAACCTTGTAATTGAATACGAAGATGGCACCAAAGAAACCATACCCACCGATACGACCTGGCGTCTGACCTCAAACGGCCCCATTCGCAACACTCAAGGATACGACGGTGAGACATACGATGCCCGCAACACACTTGGCGAATGGACAAGACCGGGCTACGATGACTCCGCATGGCGCATCCCCTCGAAGATGGAAGCGCCAAAAGGCTCACTAAAAGGCTCGCTCGCTCCAAACATGCACATATATGCCACCGAGCACCCGATAAGCATAAAGTCGTTTGGCAAACGCCACATACTCGACTTCGGCACTAACCAAGCCGGACGCATAAGAATCAGAGTGAACGGAAATGCAGGCGACACTATCACCATACGTCATGCCGAGCTGCTGCAACCGGGCGACAGCCTGCTCTATACAGCCAATCTGCGCGACGCCGAGGCCGCCGTACACTATGTGAGCGACGGCCAGCCCCGCGAATACGCCCCTACCCTGACCTACTACGGGTTCAGATATGCCGAAATCAACGGCCCGGAGACACTTGACCTTACCGACATACGTCGCGAGCTTATAGCCGACCGCATGGACGACACCGACACAGAATTCAGCGTAGTCGACCGTGACGGCAACAATATGCTTAACCTAATAATTGCTAATGCACGACGCGGTGTAATAAGCAATTACAAAGGCTTTCCCATCGACTGTCCGCAACGCGATGAGCGTATGCCCTGGCTTGGCGACCGCACCAGTGGCAGCCTCGGCGAAAGCTACCTGTTCAACAACCACGCATTGTACTCAAAGTGGATGAACGACATAATCGACTCACAGCAATCCGACGGCAACATCAGCGATGTATCTCCGGCCTATTGGCGACTCTATTCCGGCAATGTCACATGGCCTGCCGCCCTGCCCTTCACATGCGACATGCTCTACCGCCAATATGGAGATATACGCCCCATGGCCCGCAGCTACGAGGGCATAAAGAAATTCCTGAATTTCATACGTGAAAATAAATACACCGATGGCCTGGTGACCCACGACACTTACGGGGATTGGTGCCTGCCACCTGAATCACTCGAACTCATACACAGCAAGGACCCGGCGCGAATCACCGACGGCGCCCTCATTTCATCGACATACTACCAGTATATATGTCGATTGATGGCGGAATACGCCCGGATTTTGAACAAGCCGACAAGCGAAATCGAGTACTTCACCAAAGAAGCCGACACAACCACAAGCGCACTGAACGACAAATTCCTTGCTAACGGGACATATTCCAACGGCACAGTGACCGCCAACCTGCTGCCACTGGCCATGCACCTTGTCCCGGCACAATACAACGACTCCGTGAAAGCAACACTCCTCCGGAAAATAGAGATTGAAGACGATGCTCACATCAACTCCGGCGTGATAGGCATTCAATGGCTCATGCGCTATCTGTCGGAATGTGGACGCGGCGACCTCGCCTACCGCATAGCGTCAACCGACACCTATCCCGGCTGGGGCTATATGGTGAAAAACAATGCGACAACAATATGGGAGCTGTGGAACGGAAATACAGCCGACCCGGCCATGAACAGCGGCAACCATGTGATGCTGCTCGGTGACCTTGTCACATGGTGCTATCAAAACTTAGGAGGCATAAACCCCGATGCGGCTGCGCCCGGATTCAAACACATCGTGATTAAACCCGAATACAGCATCAATCAGATTGAGAGCGTCACAGTCTCCCACCCCTCCCCCTACGGGCCAATCAAAAGTAGTTGGACAAAACGCGACGGCAAATACAATGTCAACGTCACCATTCCGGCCAACACAACAGCCGACGTACATCTTCCCTCCGGCGACGTGCGCCACATAGGCTCCGGCAGCTATACCTTTAGCGAATAAGGGCTTTTTTAAGCATTTTTTTCAAATTATTGTTTAAATAAGCTAAGTATTTCGTAACTTTGTATTTTCAAAGTAAATACTCATGAGCAAGCAATATAAACGAACACTTATTACCACCGCACTGCCCTATGCCAACGGGCCGGTACATATCGGACATTTGGCCGGAGTCTATGTCCCGGCCGACATTTATGCACGCTATCTGCGTCTTAACGGTCGTGAAGTAACGATGATAGGCGGCTCCGACGAGCACGGTGTACCCATCACCATCAAGGCAAAGGCCGAAGGTGTAACCCCTCAGGACATTGTCGACCGCTATCACAAGATTATCAAAGATTCATTTGAAGAACTCGGTATATCATTCGACGTTTACTCTCGCACTACCACCGACATTCATAGCGACACCGCCTCCGAATTTTTCCGCCGTCTCTACGACAAGGGTGAATTTATTGAAAAGACCTCGATGCAGCTCTACGACGAGAAGGCCGGACAGTTCCTTGCCGACCGCTACGTGACAGGCGAATGTCCTCACTGCCATGCCCAGGGAGCATACGGCGATCAATGCGAAAAGTGCGGCAGCTCGCTCAATGCCACCGACCTCATCAATCCGCGCAGTGCCATAACAGGCAACATACCCGTCATGCGCGAGACAAAGCACTGGTATCTTCCACTCGACCGTTGGGAGAATGCCCTGCGCGAATGGATTCTTGAAGGACACAAAGAATGGAAGACCAACGTCTATGGCCAGTGCAAGTCGTGGCTCGACCTCGGATTGCAGCCACGTGCCGTGAGCCGCGACCTCGACTGGGGTGTTCCCGTACCGGTTGAAGGAGCTGACGGGAAGGTACTGTACGTATGGTTTGACGCCCCTATAGGCTACATTTCCAACACCAAGGAACTCTATCCCGACTCATGGGAAAAATGGTGGAAAGATCCCGAGACACGCGTAATCAATTTCATCGGCAAGGATAATATTGTATTCCACTGCATCGTGTTCCCGGCTATGCTTATGGCCTACGGTGACGGGTATCAGCTGCCCGACAACGTGCCTGCAAATGAGTTTCTCAATCTTGAGGGAAATAAGATTTCCACATCCAAGAACTGGGCTGTATGGCTTCATGAATACCTGCGTGATTTCCCCGGCAAGCAGGACGTCCTGCGATACGTACTTACAGCCAATGCCCCCGAAACGAAGGACAACGACTTTACATGGCGAGACTTCCAGACCCGCAACAACAGCGAGCTCGTGGCAATACTCGGCAACTTTGTCAACCGTGTGATTGTACTTACCCATAAATACTTTGATGGCGTCGTGCCCGAGGCCGGCCAACTTGCCGAAGTCGACATCAAGGCCATGGACGATGTGAAGGCCGCCGCCAAGGCTTGCACCGAGGCCATCGAGACCTTCCACTTCCGCGAAGCCCTCAAGCAGGCAATGGAAATAGCACGCATCGGCAACCGTTATCTTCAGGAAACAGAGCCGTGGAAACTCGCCAAGACCGACATGAGCCGTGTTTCCACTATCCTATACACGGCCATGCAGATTTGCGGAGCCCTGTCCATAGTGTGCGAGCCGTTCATGCCCTTCATGGCAAAGCGCCTTACCGACGACCTCCGCATTGCCAATCCCACATGGGAGAAGATTGGAGCAACTGATATTGTACCCTCCGGCACAGTAATTGCTCCTGCATCGCTGCTTTTCGAGAAAATCGACGACGATGCAATCAAAGGACAAACCGACCGGCTCGACCGCATCAAGGAAGAAAACAAAATCAAAAGCTGGAAACCCGCTGAGCAGCGGCCCGATGTTGATTTTGACACCTTCTGCCGCTCTGATATCCGAGTAGGCACTGTCACAGCATGTGCAAAGGTGCCCAAGGCCGACAAATTACTGCAATTCACCATTGACGATGGCACCGGTGAACCACGCACCATCGTAAGCGGTATTGCGGCACACTATCCCGAACCCGAAAAGCTTGTAGGCACGCAAGTGGTATTCATAGCCAATCTGCCTCCCCGCAAGCTTCGCGGAATCACATCGCAGGGAATGATACTTTCGGCTGAAAATGCAGATGGATCGCTCGTACTGATGGCTCCTTCAGCCTCGGTAGCCCCCGGTGCCAAGGTCTGTTAACCCTTGAGCCGCACCACTCGGATGCACATCTTTTTGAGAACAATTTAACATCATAATATTGACGCCATGCAACCCCGTATACTCATTATATATACCGGTGGTACCATCGGAATGATAGAAGACCCCGAGACCAAAACACTCAGGCCTTTCGACTTCTCGCACCTAATGGAAAATGTGCCAAAGGTGAAGAAGCTCAACTATCAAATCGACAATCTGCAGTTTGAGCAGCCCATCGATTCCAGCGACATGAATCCATGTTTGTGGCGACATATAGCGCAAGGAATTGCGGATAATTATGACAATTATGATGGATTCGTTGTTCTTCACGGCACCGACACCATGGCCTATACCGCCTCTGCTCTCTCATTCATGCTTCAGGGGCTTACCAAGCCGGTAATCATCACCGGCTCGCAGTTGCCAATCGGAGAGGTGCGCACCGACGGAGAGGAAAATCTCATTACAGCCCTGCAAATAGCGGCGGCAAAGGCCGATGACGGCATACCAATGGTACAGGAAGTGGCCATTCTCTTTGAAAACTACCTGTGGCGCGGCGTACGCTCAACCAAACGCTCAGCCGACCACTTCAATGCTTTCCGTTCGAGCAATTACCCCGAACTCGCAAAAATCGGACTCGGCATATCCTTCCATCAGGATGTGCTCGATCGGCGCAAGAGCAAGAAGTTCAGATTTTATCCCGACTTCGATCCCTGCGTGATGTGCATCGACCTTTTCCCCGGCCTTACAGAGAACACCCTGCGTCATCTGCTCTCCACACCCGGAATAAAAGGAATAGTACTGCGAACATACGGAACCGGAAACGGGCCCACGGCAGAATGGTTTATCGACGCGATACGCGATGCCTGCAACCGAGGCATGGTGATACTCAATGTCACACAGTGTCTCAATGGGTCGGTAAGCTCAAAGCGCTATCTGGCCGGCGACCTGCTGTCGGGTACGGGCATAGCATCGGGGCACGATATAACGTTCGAGGCTGCCATCACCAAAATGATGCATCTGTTCGGACGCAAGTTGCCACGTGCTGAAATAATCAAAAAACTACAAAAACCTCTGGTGGGCGAGATGACTGTCTCACCGGATTCAATATAAAACGTATGACCAATCACTACCTGCGCCCTATTATATGCACAGCCGTTGCCATCATCATAGCGACGGCCACTGCCATTGCTGCGCCACAGCAGTCGCAGTCGATGCGTTGGGAACAGATAGAAAGCGTAGAAAGCGAGATTTCAGAAGAGATCAATGTCTCGGTACGCGATAATAATATATATGTGACAGTTTCCCGCCCCACCACTGTAAAACTATTTACCATTCTGGGGCAGCCTATCTCGCAAGTGACACTCCAACCCGGTACGGCTCGCTTCCGTGTCAATGCCCGGGGCATTTACATACTTAAGATAGGCTCGGCTACACGACGTATAACAATCTAAGTTTAAGAGCTTGTTTAAAAACAAATGTTAATGCGTAGGTCTCGTATTTTTGAGC
>JAMPEH010000004.1:24495-49146 GCA_023665245.1 Muribaculaceae bacterium | reverse complement strand
GCATCGGCTTCCTCGCCACCGACCATGCCCCCCACGAAGCCGCCGCCAAGGCCACCGGCACCGTCGCCGACGCCTCCGGAGCCCCCGTGGTGCAATTCGCCCTGCCCTGGCTGCTCACGCATTTCCCCGCCGACAGGGTGGAGGAGTACTACTGCCGCCGCCCCGCCGAAGCCATGGGCATCGAAGGCCGCGGCCGCATAGCCCCCGGCTACCATGCCGACATAGTGCTTGCCGAAGAATGTGAATGGACCGTCGCCGACTCCGACGCCCTCTCGCTCTGCGGCTGGACCCCTCTCGCCGGCGAGCGGCTCGGCTGGCGCATAACCCGCGTGTGGGTCAACGGCCACGAAACCTACTCCCACGGCGCCTTCTCAGCCAAGGCTGCCGGCCAGCCTTTGACTTTTGATAGGAATCCTAGGATTCCTATGCAGCCTAGGAGTCCTAAAACACCTGGGCAGCCTAAAATATCCCCCAACTGCAAACCTTAAAAACACCCCTATATAAACCAACCATGTTAAATCAGACTCGCGTAAAGACCCTCGACAAAGTCGTCGTGCGATTCTCCGGCGACTCCGGCGACGGAATGCAGCTTGCCGGCAACATCTTCACCAACGTATCGGCCGGCCTCGGCAACCTGGTGTCGACCTTCCCTGACTACCCCGCCGAAGTGCGCGCTCCCCAAGGCTCGCTCAGCGGCGTGTCGGGCTTCCAGGTAAGCGTGGGCAAAGGCGTCCACACACCCGGCGACCAATGCGACGTGCTCGTGGCCATGAACCCCGCCGCGCTCAAACAAAACGTGCGCTTCCTCACCCACGACGGCGTAATCCTCACCGACATCGACTCCTTCACACCCTCCGACCTGCGCAAGGCTCTATTCACCACCGACGAGCCCTTTGCCGAGCTCGGCATCACACAGCAAGTAGTGGAAGTGCCCGTCACATCCATGACAAAAGCCGCCCTCGAAGGCTCCGGCCTCGACAACAAGGCCATGCTCAAATGCCGCAACATCTTCGCCCTCGGCCTCGTTTGCTGGCTCTTCGACCGCCCCTTGGAAAGCGCCGAACGATTCATCCGCAATAAATTTGCCAAAAAGCCCGCCGTGGCCGACGCCAACATAAAAGTGCTCCATGCCGGCTACGACTACGGCCACAACATACACGCCTCCGTATCCACCTACCGCATCGAAACCGAAGACCCGCGCCCCGGCGTCTACACCGACATCAACGGCAACACAGCCACAGCATGGGGACTGATTATGGCGTCCGAACGCTCGGGCCGTCCCTTGTTCCTCGGCTCATACCCCATCACCCCCGCCACCGACATCCTCCACGAGCTCGCCAAGCGCAAAGACCTCGGCGTGAAAGCCTGCCAGATGGAAGACGAGATAGCCGGCGTGTGCTCCGCCATAGGCGCATCCTTCGCCGGAAACCTGGCCGTGACATCAACCTCCGGCCCCGGCCTCGCCCTCAAAAGCGAAGGCATCGGCCTGGCCGTTATGGCCGAGCTGCCCCTGGTGGTAATCGACGTGCAGCGCGGCGGCCCGTCCACCGGCCTCCCCACCAAAACCGAGCAGACCGACCTGATGCAAGCCCTCTACGGACGCAACGGCGAGTCGCCTTTGGCCGTCGTGGCTCCCGCGTCGCCCACCGACTGCTTCGACATGGCCTTCGAAGCCTGCCGCATAGCCATCGAGCACATGACACCCGTAATCCTCCTCTCCGACGCATTCATCGGCAACGGCTCATCGGCCTGGCGCGTCCCCGAAGCATCGGAATACCCTGAAATACGCGTGCCCTACGTCCCTGCCGACATGGCCGCCGCAGCATCATGGCGTCCCTACGTCCGCAACGCCGAAAACCTCGTGCGCTATTGGGCAATCCCCGGCACCGAAGGCCTCCAGCACCGCCTCGGCGGCCTCGAAAAAGACGCAGCCACAGGAGCAATCTCAATCAACCCCCTCAACCATGAGAAGATGGTAGAGACACGCCGCCGCAAAATCGAGCTCATCGCCCGCGACATCCCCGCGCAAGACGTGCTATGCCGTGCCGACGCCGACACCCTCGTCGTAGGCTGGGGCGGAACCTACGGACATCTCCTCACGGCATGCAGCCAACTCTGCGACGAAGGCACCCCCGTGGCCCTCGCCCACTTCTGCTACATCAACCCCCTGCCCGCCAACACCGCCGAAATCCTCGGCCGCTATAAGCGAGTGATTGTAGCCGAACTCAACACCGGCATGTTTGCCGACTACCTGCAAGCACGCTTCCCCTCAGTCGAAATCCACCGCGTCAACAAGACCCAGGGCCAGCCCTTCCTCGTGAGCGAACTCAAAGAAAGCATAAAGTCAAAGATATAGTCGAAATGTAGGGACGCACGGCTCGTGCGTCCGCCGGCAACAATAATACCTGATAACAATGTCAACTCAATATACCCCAGCCGACTACAAGTCGGACCAGCCCGTGCGCTGGTGCCCGGGATGCGGCGACCACGCCATCCTCAACTCCCTCCACAAGGCCATGGCCACCCTCGGAGTGCCCCCGCATAAGACAGCCGTGATATCCGGCATCGGATGCTCATCTCGCCTGCCCTACTACATGAACACCTACGGCTTCCACACCATCCACGGACGAGCCGCGGCCATAGCCACAGGCTTCAAGACCGCCAACCCCGACATGACCGTATGGCAAATCTCAGGCGACGGCGACGGACTCGCAATCGGCGGCAACCACTTCATCCACGCCGTGCGACGCAACATCGACATCAACATCCTCCTGTTCAACAACAAAATCTACGGCCTCACCAAAGGCCAGTACTCGCCCACGTCGCCCCGAGGATTCGTCTCCAAGTCATCGCCCTACGGCACATGCGAAGACCCCTTCATCCCCGCCGAGCTCGTATTCGGCGCCCGCGGACAATTCTTCGCCCGCTCCATCGACGTAGAACTCGCCACCACCCAGGAAGTGCTCCTGGCCGCCGCCCGCCACAAAGGCACATCCGTCGTCGAAGTGCTCCAAAACTGCGTAATCTTCAACAACGGCATCCACAACGCCATCACCGACCGCGCCGTGCGAGCCGACCGCACCATCCACCTCGTCCACGGCGAAAAAATGATTTTTGGCGCCAACTCCGACAAAGGCCTCGTACAAGACGGATTCCTGCTCAAAGCCGTGACCATAGGCCAAGACGGCTACACCATCGACGACGTGCTCGTCCATGACGCCCACACCCCCTCCAACTTCCTCCACCAGCAGCTCGCCATGATGGACGGCGACACCCTGCCCCTGGCCGTGGGCGTAATCCGCGACGTCGACGCCCCCACCTATGACCAGGCCGTGGCCGAGCAGACCGCCGCCATCTCCGCCCGCAAAGGCTTCACCTCCCTGCGCGACATGATCCTCGCCGGCGAAACCTGGGAAGTAAAATAACCCCAACTAATCCATAAGACAGCAAAAAAAATAGGGAAATTTCTCAGAAATTTCCCTATTTTTCCTTATTATTTCTCTATTTCTTCCCAACTTCCCGACTTCCCAATTACTTGTAAATGCTGGCGCGGATGCGGCGGCCTTTGATTTTGGAGGCGGCGAAGGCGGCGGTCACGGACGGGGCCGACGAGCGCGGGATGGCGGCTATGGCGCAGTGGTCCTTCACGGCGATGCGCCCCACGGCCTTGCCGTCGAGGCCGCATTGCTTGGTGAGAAAGCCGAGGATGTCGGCCTTCGACAGCTTCTCTTTCTTGCCGGCGGCGATGTAGAGCGTGGCTGTGTCGGAGCGGATAGGGTCGGGGTTGGTGTCGGGGTCGGGCACGAACTCAAAGTCGTAGTCGACATATTCGGGCAGCGACTCGCCCTCGGAGGCAAGGATGTAGATTTCGCCGGTGGCGTCGACGCGCGCGGTGCGGCCGTTGCGGTGGGTCCATGCCTCGGCCGACGGGGGGATGTGGTAGTGCACGACAGAGCGCACAGCTTCGATGTCGAGGCCGCGCGAGCCCAGGTCGGTGCTCACGAGTATGGGCGTGGTGCCGTTGTTGAGCATGTCCACGGCCAGTTCGCGGTCCATCTGGTCGAGGCCGCCATGGTAGAGCCCGGCGGGGAAATGTTGCCGCACGAGATAGGCGTGGACGCGGTCGGCGCTCTCGCGGTGGTTCACAAACACGATTGTGCGTCCGTCGGGCAGGGCGTGGAGCAGGTCGGCGAGGGCTTCGAGCTTGTCGCGCGAGGGGCTTTTCACCAGGGCTATCTTCATGCGCGAGCGGGGAGCCTGGGCGCGTTCAGAGAAGTCGATTACCTTGGCTTGCGACAGGTCGATGAAGTCGGGACGCTCGGCCAGCGGCGTGGCCGATGTGAGCAAGAGCCGGCGCACGCGGGGGATGCGGCGGCATATGCGGCGCATCTGGTCGTGGAATCCGAGCTCGAGCTGCTTGTCGTATTCGTCGATAACGAGCGTCGAGGCCGTGCGTATGTCGATGTTCTCGCGGAGGATATGGTCGAGCAGGCGGCCGGGAGTGGCCACCACTATGTCGGCGCCGGCGGCCAGGGAGTTGGCCTCGTCGAGGGCCGAGTGGCCCCCATAGAGGGTCACTGTCTTGTATCCTGCGGCCACGGGGCGGATTACGTCGGCGATTTGCAGCACCAGCTCGCGCGCGGGGGCTATCACCACGGCTTGCACGTGCCCCGACGCCGGGGCGAGGCTCTCGATCATGGGCACGGTGAAAGCCAGGGTCTTGCCCGACCCTGTGGGGGCAAGGAGCACGATGCGCGAGGCTTTGGCCTCGGCTACGGCCCGCTGCATCGGGTTGAGGCTTTCCACGCCGTGTCGGCGCCCGATGGCCTGCAATATTTCTTTTAGGGTGGGCATAATCAAAAGATCGATTTAAATCGAGATAAATCGACTTAAATCGAGATAAATCGATCGGCTTAAATCGACTTATTTCGAAATAAATCGATTTATCTCGAAGATTATTTTATTTCAGATTCTTGTCGAGCACCTCGCGCATGCGGGGGAGGATTATCGAGGTGACTTCCTCGATGTTGGAGGCGCGGTTGAGCTCGGTGTCGGTGGCGAAGGAATCGGTGCCTACGAAGCGTTCGGTTTTGCCGTCGGGGCGGATGAGCACGAAGGTGGGGATGGCTTCAACGCCGAAGGCTTTTGCCGTCTCGGGGCAACGGTCGATGTCGACAGAGTAGAATTTGACGCGTCCGATGAAGTCGTTGGCCAGGGCGTGGAACGACGGGGCTATCATCTTGCAGGGGCCGCACCATGTGGCGTTGAAGTCGATAAACGTGAGTTGGTCTACGGTAATGCCGGGGCGCAGGGCCGAGTCGTCGGCCAGGTCGACGATGCCTTTGGCGGTGTCTACGGCTTCGATAGAGTTGGCTTGCTCCTTGGGGTCGACGGCGTTGGTGCCTTCGGCTTCGGGTGTGGTCTTCACGGCGCAGCTTGCCATTGTGGCTGCTATTGCCGCGGCTGCTATGATACTGAGAAATTTCATTTGTGAATTTTTTTATGATTAAAAAAGCGGAGGGCATCACCCCTGCGGGTGATAGCCCTCCGTGGTATGTTGTCGCGTCGATTAGATAGCGCCGGCGAGGGCGGCGTTGGTCTTGTGCACGGCTTCGGCGCTCTTGTGGAAGAGGGCTTTTTCTTCTTCGTTGAGGTCGAAGGTGACGATTTTCTCGATACCGTTGCGGCCAATGATACATGGCACGCCGATGCAGAGGTCAGATTCGCCGTATTCGCCTTCGAGCAGGGCCGATGCGGAGATGAGCTTCTTCTGGTTGTGGAGGATAGCGGCTACCATTTGTGCTCCTGCTGCGCCGGGGGCGTACCATGCAGATGTGCCGAGGAGCTTGGTGAGCGTTGCGCCGCCTACCATTGTGTCGGCTGCCACTTTGGCGAGCAGGTCGGCGGGAAGAAGTGAAGAAGCGGGGATGCCGCGGTAGGCTGCGAAGCGGGTGAGGGGTATCATTGTGGTGTCGCCGTGGCCGCCGATCACGATGCCTTCCACTTCGGTGGCGTTAGCTTCGAGGGCGAGGCTGAGGAAATATTTGAAGCGTGCGCTGTCGAGTGCGCCGCCCATGCCGATGATGCGGTTCTTGGGAAGGCCCGATACCTTGTGGATGAGGTAGGTCATGGTGTCCATCGGGTTGGAGATGCACACGATGATAGCGTTGGGCGAGTGCTTGAGCACATTTTCAGTCACAGATTTCACGATGCCTGCGTTCACGCCGATGAGCTCTTCGCGTGTCATGCCGGGCTTGCGGGGGATACCCGATGTGATCACCACCACGTCGGAGTTCTCGGTCATGGCGTAGTCGTTGGTCACGCCTACGAGACGGGTGTTGAGGCCGAGGATGTTGGCGGTCTGCATGATGTCCATGGCTTTTCCTTCGGAAACGCCTTCTTTGATGTCGAGCAATACTACTTCGTCGGCAACCTGGCCGGTTACCAGCACGTTTGCGCATGTTGCGCCTACATTGCCGGCGCCGATAATTGATACCTTTGACATGTTGATATGATATTTGTTGAGGTTAGTTATTGAATTTCAAGCAACTGGGTAACGCCTCGGAGGCACTCTTTGTTGTCGCCGCCCGTGGCATTGGCGCAAATTTAACCATTAATTTGCAATTAAGGAAAAATTTACTTAATTTTTTTCAAAAAACTTTCAGCACGGCCGGCATTTCAGGATTCTTAGGCTGCCTAAGCCTCCTATGAGGCCTAAAAATAAAGCAACCCGGAATTTTCCGGGCTGCCTATGCTGGTAATCGGCCTTGGGATTAGCCGACAAGCGATACGATGTATTCCTTTTCGTCGGCGGGGTCGGGGGCGATTTCGATTTTATTCTCGCGGGCGAGCCAGCCGAGGGCGGCGAACACTTCTTTGTCTTTCAGTTTGGTGATTTTTTTGATTTGTTTGATGCCGAGGGCCTCTGCTTCGTTGAGGGCCTGCCATACGGCACCGGCATAGTTGCCGAATGCTTCGATGTTCATGTCGTTAAAATTTTAGTTAGACTTAACTTTTTGTTGCATTATCTCATAAATTGCTGCAAAATTAAGTTATTTTTAGTTAAAATCCTAATAATTTGCTATTATTTTGCTTTTGCAGCGATGGGTTGATTATTTATTTTTTGTTAATTGTCTAACAATCAGCGCGTTAATTTTGTTGGCCGATTTGTCGTATTTTTCGTTATTTTATTGTAATTTTGTACGCAAAACAATGAAAATGAGTTACAAAGTAGTAAGGAACACCGGCGCGCACTATGTGGTGGAGGCTCCCGACGGAGCGCTCATCCCGTGCAAGGCGAAAGGCAATTTCCGCATCCGCGGCATACGCACCACTAATCCCGTGGCCGTGGGCGACGAGGTGGAAATCTCGGCCCCGGGCCCCGACGGCACCGCCTACATCACGCGCATCCTCCCCCGGCGCAACTATATAATAAGGAGGGCGAGCAACCTGTCGAAGGAGTCGCACATCCTGGCGGCCAACATATCGCAGGCAGCCCTGGTGGTGACGCTGGCGCATCCCGCCACTTCCACCACCTTCATCGACCGCTTCCTTGCCACTGCCGAGGCCTACGGCGTGCCGGCGCGGATTATCATAAACAAAATTGACCTGCTCGGCGACCCCGACGACCGCGCCCTGCTCGATGCCGTGTGCTACCTCTACCGCTCGATCGGCTACGGTGTCGACACCGTGTCGGCCCGCACCGGCGAGGGCATCGACGCCCTGCGCGAAAGCCTCCGGAACCACACCACCCTCATCTGCGGCAACTCCGGAGTGGGCAAGTCGACGCTCATCAACGCCCTCGTCCCCGGCCTCGACCTGCGCACCGGCGAGATTTCAGCCGTGCACGACCAGGGTATGCACACCACCACATTCTCCGAGATGTTCCACCTCCCCGGCGGCGGCGAGATAATCGACACCCCCGGCATCCGCGGATTCGGCACTATCGACTTCGACCCAGCCCAGGTGGCCCATTATTTCCCCGACCTCTTTGCCGCCTCGGCCTCGTGCCGCTTCTCCAACTGCACCCACACCCACGAGCCGGGCTGCGCCGTGCTTGCCGCCTTGGACGAGCACCGCATCGCCGCCTCGCGCTACCAAAGCTACCTCTCCATCCTCGACGAGGCCTCCTCCGCCGAAAAATACCGCAAATAATAATTAGAAAGTAGGAATCTTAGGACTCCTATGCAGCCTAAGATTCCTACTCCCCAACTTCCCAACTCCTATGAAAACCTTTCTGCTTGCCGCCTTGGCCGCCCTGGCCTTGTCGCCAATGAGGGCGCAGGTCGCCCCCACTGTCTACGGCAACCTTATCTACACCGGCTCGTGGGGCGACGAAGACGCCACCAACGCCGGCGTGTACTCGTTCGCCGCATCGGCCGACGGCCCGATGGAGCTTGTCTACAAGCCTGCCGACAACAATGTCTACGCCAACGGCGGAGCCGTGTATGCCGACGGCCGCTACTATGTGCTCACACGCGTGCCCAACTCGGGCAAAGCCCAGAAAAACACCCTCTATGTCTACGACACCGACACTTGGGCCCTAGTCGAACGCCGCGACGCGCCCCTCACCCTGTCGGCCAGCGACCTCACATGGTGCCCCGTCGACGGTAAAATCTACGGCGTGTTCCTCAACGCCACTTCGTCGGGCTACGACTTCGGCACCCTTTCGCTCGCCGACCTCACTGTCGACGTTATCAAGCCCCTCGACCTCGCCGACAAAATCGGCCCCATGCCCATGCTCGGCCTCGCCGCCGACACCGAGGGCGATGTATATGGCGTAGGCTCCGACGGCAACCTCTACCGGTTCGACCGCGCCTCGGGCGACTATACCCTTGTCGGCCCCACCGGCTTCACGCCCTCGCGCTGGAACATGTCGGCATGCTTCGACTTCACCACCAAGGAGATGTACTGGGCCGGTTGCAACCTCGACCGCTCGGCCCTGTTCCGCGTCGACACCGCCACCGGCGAGGCCACGGCCGTGCGCGAGTTTGCCGACGACGAGGAATTCGTCGGCCTCTACACCCTAAGCTCTGTCGCCGACCTCGACGGTCCCCAAGCCCCCGAGGCCTTCACCGTGGCCCTCGACGGCCCCTCCACCTCGGCCCGTATATCCTTCACCCTGCCCTCCACGGCCATCAACGGCGCAGCCCTCGACGGCACACTCGACTATAATGTCACCTCCAACGGAACCCTCCTTTTCCAAGGCAGCGGAGCGCCGGGCGAGCACATAAGCCGCGACATAACCCTTGCCGAAGGCCTCCACGCCATCGAGGCGCGCTGCTCCACCGCCTCCGGAAGCCGAGGAGCATCCGTGCGCCGCACCGTATATGCCGGTATCGACACCCCCGCCGCCCCTGCCTCGGCATCGGCCGAGAAAACAGACGACGCCGTGGCCATAACATGGGCTCCCGTCACCTCCGGCGCCAACCGTGGATATATCGACCCCGCCACCTTGACCTACACCGTGACACGCATGCCCGATGCCGCCACAGTAGCCTCCGGCATCACCGCCACATCATGCACCGACACCTACCTCCCCGCAGCTTTGGCCGACTACACCTACGAGGTGCGCGCCACCGCATCGGGCAAGACCGGCAACGCCGCTGTCACGCCCAAGCTCACCCTGGGCTACGCCGTCACTTCCCCCGTGGCCTACGACCTCACCGACGAGGAGCAATTCAAATTCTTCACCGTCGACGACGCCAACCGCGACGGCTCCACATGGAAATGGTCGGCCAACGGAGCCGTGTGCAACTACAATCGCAACAACGCCTCCGACGACTGGCTGTTCTCGCCCTCGCTCACCCTCCGCGGCGGATGCCAATACACCCTCACCCTCGAAATGCGCGCCGGCAACACCCGCGCCCCCGAAACCTTCCGCATCATGGCCGGAGCCTCCGCATCGCCCGAGGCTATGACCACGTCCATCGTGCCCGATGGCTCCACCGCCGACAACACGCGCCACACCCTCACTGTGGTCTTCACCCCCGATGCCGACGGCACATATAATATAGGCTTGCAGTGCACCAGCCCCAAGTACCAATACAACCTCTACGTCTACACCTTCGGGGTGTCGGCCGGAGTGTCGCTCAAAGCCCCCGTGGCCTCGTCCGAGGTAGTGGCCGAAGCCGCCGCCGAAGGCGCGCTCCAAGCCACCGTAAAGGCCGCCGTCCCTGCCGAGGCCGTCGACGGTACAGCCCTCGCCGCTCTCACCAAGGCCGAAGTGACCAACCTCACCACCTCGCGCCTCGTTGCCACCGTCGAAGCCCCCGCGCCCTCGTCGGAGATAAGCGTAACCGACACCGAAGCCGCCAACGGCATCAACCGCTACTCGGTAGTGTTCCATAACGCCTACGGAGCAGGCTATGCCGCCACCGCCGAGACATATGTCGGCGAAGACACGCCCATGCCCGTCACCGACGTAGTTCTCCGCCAGGACGGCGACCGCGCCGTTCTCACCTGGTCGGCCCCCACTGCCGGATGCAACGGCGGATACATCGCCCCCGCCAACCTGCGCTACCGCGTGGCCCGCGTCGCCAACGGAGCCGACGCCGCCACCGCCCTCACGTCGTGCGAGTTCACCGATACCGACCTCGACGCCTCCGCCCAGACCGCCCTGCAATACACCGTCTACGCCTCCAACGTGGCCGGCGAAAGCACCGGATGCAACTCCAACATGCTCATCTTTGGCAGCGCCTACCCCGTGCCCTTCGCCGAATCCTTTGCCGGCGGCAAGGCCTCCACGGCCCCGTGGACCACGGTGCGCGGCTCCGACAGCGGCTATCCCGAATGGTCGGCCTCCACAAAATCGATCTACGACACCGCCGACTCCTCGCAAGACGCCGACCTGGGCTGGATGAAATATTCGTCGAAAGGCACCATCACCTTGCAGAGCCCCGTGGTCGACATAGCCTCCGCGGCCAACCCCACGCTCAAATTCTGGTACCGCACCGCCGACAGCAGCGGCGACGCCGTAGCCCTCGACGTGCTCATCTCGCCCGACCGCGGCGTCACCTTCGATCCCGTCGCCTCCATTACCGCCACATCGCCCGAGTGGACCCTCCGTAGCATCGACCTTGCCGCCTTCCGCGACTGCGCCTCGCTGCAAGTGGCCTTCAAAGCCTCCACCCAGCAGTATCAGGACCTTCTGCTCGACAACATTCAGATTATCGACGTGTGCGCCTCCGACCTCGCCCTCACAGCCTTTACCGGCGCAGCCGACCCCGTCGCCGGCACCGAGGCCGTCTACACCGTGCGCGTCGCCAACAACGGCCTTGCCCCTGCATCGGGCTATGAAGTGACCATCGCCGCCTCCGGCATCGAGCTTGCCCGCGTCGACGGCCCCGAAGTGGCACCCGACGCCACAGCCTCGATAGACATCCCCGTCACAATTCCCGTCAACCTCGCCGACGCCACCCTCACCGCCACAATCGTTTTCGACGCCGACCAAAACCAGGCCGACAACGCCGCTACTTTCGACATCACAGTCCGCGCCCCGCGCTTGCCCGCCATCGACGGCCTCGCAGCCGCCTGCGAAGACGGCGCAGTGCGCCTCACATGGCCCCGCGCAGCCGCCGACCGCGCTCCCTCGGCCATGACCGACGACCTTGAAACGCTCACCCCCTGGGACTTTGGCGGCGTCACCGCCTCATCGCCCCACGGCGCCATCGGCGACTATAAAATCTACGACGCCGACGGCCAAGCCACCGTCGTAGCCTCATCGTGGCTCACACAGCCCAACGGCGGACAGCCCATGGCATTCCAGGTCAACCGCAACGGCGCGTCATATCCCGAAGTCGACCTCAAATCCTACAACATCAACTCCTTCTCCGGCACCACCTCGCTCATAGCCTGGGGCTCGGCCGAAGGCACAAGCTCCGACTGGCTCATCCTCCCCGAACTCTATCCCGGCGAAACCGCCATATCATTCCGCGCCCACGCCACGCCGATGGGGTGGGGGGCCTCGCCCGCCGAAAAGCTCGACGTGCTCTATTCCTCCACCACCGACGCCATCGACGCCTTCACGCCCTTCGCCACCGCGGTCGACGTGCCCGCCGGAACCGAATACGATGCCGACAAAGGCTTCGCCCTGTTCAGCTACACCCTCCCTGCCGACGCCCGCTACGCCGCCGTGCGCGTCTCGTTGTCGACCACGCAAAACAAAGCCGTGGTAATCGACGACATCGCCTTCACCCCCGCCTCCGCGCCCCGCGAAGCCCTCGAAATCGAAGGCTATAACATCTACCGCGACGGCTCCTTCATCGCCGCCACCGCCGACGAGACCTACCTCGACGCCACCGCCTCGGAAGGCACCCACACCTACAACGTAACTACGCGCTACACCATCGGCGAATCCCTATTCTCCAACCCCGCCGACGCCGAGACTTCCCAACTTCCCAACTTCCCCGCTTCCCAACTTCCCAACTCCGCTCCCGAATACTACACCATCCAAGGCATCCGCCTCCCCGGCGCGCCCACCGCTCCCGGCATCTACATCCGCCGCACCGGCTCCAAAGCCGAAAAAGTGCGCTACTAACCCTTGATAAAGAAATAGGAATCCTGGGCTGCCTATGCCTCCCAGGATTCCTATTCTTATTTTATCCTCTTAATTCTCCTTTATTATCAGCAGGGTGTCGCCGCGGCGCAGTTCGATGTTGCCGTTGGGCACGATATAATCCTTGCCGCGCTTAATCATCATCACCAGCGAGCCGGCCGGCATGCGCATGTCGCGCAGGGTGCGCCCCTCGGCGAGCATGGTGTCGGTGACGCGACGGGCGTCGAGGCGTGTCGGCAGGGCCTCGTCGAGCTCCACGCCGAAATCCGACTCGTCGGCCTCCGGCTGCTCCGTGAGCCCAAGGCGGCGCGATGCCGCCACCACCGTGGTGCCCTGCAGCAGCAACGATACGAGCGTGACGAAAAATACGATATTGAAAATCTGCGACGCGCCCTCCACCTCGGCCACCACCGGGTAAGTGGCGAAGATAATCGGCACCGCTCCGCGAAGCCCCACCCACGACACAAACAGCCGAGCCTTGGCCGTGAACCTCCTGAACGGCAGCATGCATAGCCACACGCTCGCAGGGCGTCCGACCGCCATCATAAACAGGCTAATCAATATCGACACCGGAGCCACGGCTATCATCTCGTGAGGATTCACAAGCAGGCCAAGCATCAGGAACACCACAATCTGCCCAAGCCACGACATCCCCGACATAAACCGCGAGATGCCCCGCAGCATCGGCGCCCCGGAGTTGCCCGTGACTATGCCGCAAAGATACACGGCCAGGTACCCGTTGCCCCCAAGGCCGTTGGCTATGGCAAAGGTGAGAAACGCCCCGCCGAGCGTCAAAATCCCCAACATCGACGAAGCCTGCCCCGAATCCTCCGCCGCGCCGTCGCGGTTGATGCGGCGGTAGCGGCCGATGAGCCACGGTATGGCCCGCCCCATCGCGTAGCCCACGACGCCGCCCACGGCAAACTGCAATGCCAACTGCCCCGCCACGGACGCGGCCGACAGCCCCGAGCCGAGCGTAACGGCCTCGATGAGGATAATTGTGAGCATATAAGCCATGGGGTCGTTGCTGCCGCTCTCCAATTCGAGCAGCGGACGCAGATTCTGACGCAGACCCACCTTCTGCGCCCCCAGGATGCCGAACACCGACGCCGAGTCGGTCGACGACATCGTGGCCGCCAGCAATATCGACGGCAGCAGAGCGAAATGGATATTAGTCCACGCCATCCCCGACAGCCACCACACAAACAGCCCCGTGAGCAGAGCCGTGACCAGCACCCCCGCCGTGGCAAGCACCACTCCGGGCCCTATCACAGGTCGAATGGCCTTGACGCGCGTATCCATGCCGCCCGAAAACAAGATGATGCACAGAGCCACCATGCCCGTGAACTGCGCCGTGTGCATGTCGTGAAACCTCACGCCCAGGCCGTCCACCCCGAAGCCCATGCCCACAAGCAGGAACACAAGCAGAAGCGGAAGTCCCAGACGGTAGCTCAACTTGCCGAACATCACCCCGCAAATAAGCAGAAGCGACCCGATCAGCATTATATTCTCAGAAGTGATATATTCCATAGATGGTCGTATTTTAGGATTCATAGGCATCATTGGCAACCTAAGCCTCCTATGAATCCTATGATTATTGCTATTTTTTTGCAAAGATAGCGAAAAAGACGTAAATTTGCGCATCAATATGAAACATCGCATCCTCACAGCCATATTATTGATAATATGCGCCGCAGCGGCAGCCGCACAAGGCCCCGACAGCCGCTCGCGCCAGTCGTCGCCGGCAAAGCGACGCGCCCCGCTCGCCCCATCCTACGCATGGACTGCCTCCGAGCCCCTCGGCCTGCACGAGCCCGCACAAATCGACACCCTTTTCGAAGACTACCACCGACGCTCCATCCCCTCCACCGGCTCCCCGGCATGGGCCACCACCGGCAACCTCGGCACCGAAGGCATCGACATGATATACCTCGACCGACCCGCCTATTCCGACTTCTTCTTCCGCGACGGCCTCGTCCGATGGCTCCCCTCATCCGTACATCAAAAATTCTACAACACTCGCGCCCCCATGACCTTGCTCTCATACAACGCCGGCGGCGGACGCGACAACTCACAGGAACGTCTCGGAGCCATATTCTCCGGCAACATCAACGCACGCGCCCAAATCGGAGCCAACCTCGACTACCTCTACTCCAAAGGTTCCTACGAAGCACAGGCTGCCAAAGACCTCGCATGGGGATTCAACGGCTCATACATGGGCGACCGCTACGAATTCCAAGGCGCGTGGAACCACTACAACCTCGTCCACAAAGAAAACGGCGGCATCACCGACGACCTCTACATCACCGACCCCGCCCAGATGCAAGGCGGCGTATCCTCCATCAACCCCAAGTCGATACCCGTCAACCTCACCCACGCCCACACCCGCGTCGTGGGCGGCGAGCTCATGCTCAACTCCCGATACAAAGTAGGCTACTGGCACGAAGACCAAATCGACGACACCACCACCGTGCGCACCTACATCCCCGTATCCTCCTTCATCTGGACCCTCAACTACCGCGACACCAAACACCTCTTCCTCGACGACAACCCCTCTGAAACAGCCAAATTCTTCGACAACCGCGCATACCTCAACGACCAATTCACACGCGACCGCACCACCTACTGGGCCCTCTCCAACACCATAGGCGTCGACCTCATCGAAGGCTTCCACCGCTACGCCAAATTCGGCCTCGCCGCCTACGCCACCTACGAAATACGAAAATACCGCCAGACCCCCGACACCCTCACCGTCCGCGACGGCCTCACCCCCCTGCCCGAAGGCATCGGAGCCATACCAGCCCGGGGAAGCGAAAACCTCGCATGGGTCGGCGCCCAGCTCACCAAGCAGCGAGGCTCGATACTCACCTACGCGGCAAAAGCCGAACTCGGCGTAGTAGGCCGCGCCGCCGGAGAAATCAAAATCGACGGACACATCTCCACACGCATCCCCCTGCTGGGCGACACCGTAGCCATCACCGGATTCGGAGCCTTCACCAACACAACTGCCCCCTACCTGATGGAAAACTACATCTCCAACCACTTCGCCTGGCGCAACACCTTCGGCAAAGAACGCCGCGTCACCTTCGGCGGACGACTCGACATACCCCACACCGGCACAGCCATAAAAATCGCCGCACGCAACGTCCAGAACCTCCTCTACTTCAACGAAGCCGCACTCCCCGCCCAGCACTCCGGCTCAATCCAAGTATTCACCGCCTCGCTCGACCAGCGCCTGCGCCTGGGCATACTCCACTGGGACAACCGTGTGATATACCAGACATCGTCCGACGACGCCGTCCTCTCCCTCCCCAAGCTCGCCCTGCGCTCCAGCCTCTACATCCGCGCCCGCATAGCCACCCTCCACTTCCAGCTCGGCCTCGACTGCGACTACTACACACGCTACCACGCCCCCGCCTACCAGCCCGCCACAGCCACCTTCCACAACCAGCGCGAAGCCCTGCTCGGCAACTACCCCTTTATGACGGCCTACGCCAACATGAAACTCTCCAAAGTGCGCTTCTACGTGATGATGACCCACATCAACCAAGGCTGGTTCTCCTCCGACTACTTCTCCCTGCCTCATTACCCCCTCAACCCCCGCCGTTTCCAGATGGGCCTCTCCATCGACTTCGCCAACTAAGCTCGGGAACTCAAGCCTCCGGCTTGAGAAAATCATAGGATTCCTATGCTTCCTAGGCCTCCTATAATACCATAAAAGCTATAAACTATGCGCCCCATCCGTCCCCGCCTGTCGCTGCTCGTGGCCCTGCTCGCCGGAGCCGTCGCCGCCATGGTCATGCTCGGCCGATGCTCACACCGGCCAAAAAGCCCCTTTGCCCGCGCTGAAGCCATAGCCGGGGGCGACACCCTCAACATAGCCATCGAATTCAACGGCATATGCTACGGCGTGCGAGGCGACTCAGCCTTCGGCCGCGACTATGACATAATCCAGCGCATCGCCCGCTCCCACGGCATCCCCGTGCGCTACCACCCCTTCGTGCCCCTGGCCCACGCCACCGAAGGCCTCCGCGACGGACGCTACGACATCGTCATAGCTTCAATGCCCCTCACCGTCGAGTTAAAACAACGCTTCGTCATGACCGACCCCGTCTACCTCGACCGCGAAATCCTCGTCCAGCACCGCCCCGACACCGCCCCGCCGGCGGTGCGCACAGCCCTCGACCTCGCCGCCGACACCGTATGGCTCCCCGAAGACAGCCCCTTCGCCTCGCGCGTCGCCGCCCTGGGTCGCGAAATCGGCGACACCATCTACGTAAGCACCCTCCCCGGCGTCAACGCCGAGCACCTGGTCGTGCTCACAGCCCTGGGCCGCATCCCTCGCGCCGTGGTGCCCGCCACCGTGGCCCGTCGCCTCGCCCCCCGCTATCCCGCCCTCGACACCGCCGTGGCCATCTCCTTCACCCAATTCCAATCCTGGGCCCTGCGCGACACCGCCCTGCGCGATTCAATCAACAGTTGGCTGAAATTTTAGGATTCCTAGGATTCCTAGGCAGCCTAGGCCTCCTAAAACGCCACCCCCTGCAAAAAAAATTTTGCCAATTACGAAATTATGCCTACATTTGCATCCACAAAACTAATTTCGTAAAATAATTTCTAAAACAAAAACCAACCATGGCTTACGTTATCACCGACATCTGCGTGGCTTGCGGCACATGTCTGCCCGAATGCCCCGTTGAAGCAATCTCCGAAGGCGACATCTACAAAATCGACCCCGACAAGTGCATCGAATGTGGCTCTTGCGAGGCTGTTTGCCCCACCGGTGCCATCAACCCCCCCGCATGATCCAAGCCCTCGGCTTAAAATCAAAAACCTTAAAACGACGTGCCTGAAAACCCTTTTTTCGGGCACGTCTGCTTTTTTGCCAAAAAAAATTTGGTAATTACGGAAATATTTCCTTATTTTGCGAAAATCCCTATCGGAGTGGGGAAGTGGAGAGTGGGGAAGTGGGGGAGACCTCCCAAACTTCCAAACTTCCAAACTAAAATCTTCCTCCCTCCCACCTTATACTTTACAACTCATACCTTATACTTTATATAAATATGGCTAATCGAAAACTTAAAATCCGCGACCTCACACTCCGCGACGGCCAGCAATCGCTCTTCGCCACACGTCTGAGCCAGGCCGAAATCGACAAACTTCTCCCTTACTACGAGAATGCCGGCTTCTACATCATGGAAGTGTGGGGCGGCGCAGTGCCCGACTCCGTGATGCGCTACCTCGACGAATCCCCCTGGAACCGCCTCCGCTCTGTGTCGAAAGTGATGAAAGGCAAGTCGCTCCTCTCCGCCCTTTCCCGCGGCCGCAACCTCTTCGGCTACGTGCCATACCCCAACAGCGTCCTCGAAGGATTCTACAAAGAAGCAATCGCCAACGGACTCAACGTGATGCGCATCTTCGACGCCCTCAACGACATCGACAACGTGCGCGACTCCATAAAGATGATCAACACCCTCGGCGGCATCCCCGACGGAGCCGTGTGCTACACCGTCGACCCCAAAACCGAGCCCGCCGAAGCCCCCAAAGGATTCTTCGCCCGCCTCTTCGGCAAAAAGCCCGCTGAGCCCGAAAAAATCTTCACCGACGAATACTTCGTCGACAAAGCCCGCCAGATGGAAGCCCTCGGCGCCAAAATCATCACCCTCAAAGACATGGCAGGCCTCGTATCGCCCCTGCGCGCCGCTTCAATCATATCCAAACTCAAAGCAGCCCTCACAGTTCCCGTCGACTTCCACACCCACTGCACCCCCGGCTACGGCCTCGCCTCGTCGGTAATGGCTATCCTCCACGGCGTCGACATCCTCGACACCAACATATGGTGGTTTGGCGGAGGCTCCGCCGCTCCCGCCATCGAGCTCGTCTACCTCTTTGCCAAGCGCATGGATGTAGAACTCGACGTAGACATGAAAGCCGTGGGCGAAATCCGCAACCGTCTGCTCGACGCCCGCCACTCCCTTAAAGCCTTCGACCTCAACGCCGACCGCATGCCCCGCGCCTTCGACCCTCTCGCTGACACCCTCCCCGCCGAAATCGAAGCCCAGCTCGACCGCGCCGTAGCAGCAGCCAAGGCCAACGACGAAGACACCCTGCTCGAAGCATGCCACGCCATCGAAGCCTACTTCGGATTCCCCAAACCCAACCTCCTCGTCAAAGACGCCGAAGTGCCCGGCGGCATGTACTCCAACATGGTGGCCCAGCTCAAATCCCTCGGTGCCGAAGACCTCCTCGACGACGCCATGCGCCTCATCCCAATGGTGCGCCGCGACGCAGGCCTCGTGCCCTTGGTAACGCCCACCAGCCAGATTGTAGGCTCACAGGCCGTATCCGTGGCTCTCGACCGCAAGAAAGGCAACCCCGACTACTCCAACCCATCCAACCAATTCATAGCCCTCGTAAAAGGCGAATACGGCCACACCCCCGTGCCGGTAGACCCCGCCTTCCGCGAAAAAATCACCGGCTCGCCCGTAGAGACACCCTACGACGTAAACTCCTACCGCAAGCCCGAGAACCCCGCCCTGCCCGACCTCGGAGGCAAGCCCCTGGCCACCAACAAAGAAGAAGAACTCCTTCTTGAACTCCTTCCCTCCGTAGCCAACGGCTTCCTGCGCCGCCGCCGCACCGAAGAATACGAAGCCAGCCGTCCGGCCGCAGCCGAAGTAAAAGAAGAAGCCGCGGCCCAAGACGAAGCCCCCATCACCGGCGAAACCATCAAAGCCCCCATGGGCGGCCGCGTGATAGAAGTAAACGTAAAAGCCGGCGACACCTTCACCAAAGGCAAGACCCTCCTTGTCTACGAAGCCATGAAGATGGAAAACGACGTCACCGCTCCCCGCGACGGCGTAGTGAAGCGCGTCTTCGTCCGTCCCGACCAAATCGTCGGCACCGACGCCGTCCTTATCGAATTCGAATAGGCAGGAACTCTAACCGCGAAGCGCTTTGCCAAAGGCAAAGAACCCTCCGGCTTGAGAAATAAATAGGCTTCTTAGGCCTCCTATGAATCATAGGCTTCCTAAGCCTCCTATCCCCCCTTACACCGGAGCGTGCCTCCTCGGGCGCGCTCCGCTTTTTTTTAGACAAGAATTTTCACGTTAATTATCATTAATTATTCATTAATTAAGATTTAATCAAAAATTAACGGCTCATTCGCGGCCATTAACGTAAAATAAACTCCCGTCCTTCCTGTTCTCCTGTCTAAAAAATGAAAAAATTGTGGCAATTTTTGCTCTATTAAGAAATTTTTAGTTAAATTTGCCGCCGAAAGCCAATCAATCCCCGTGAGGGGTGGCTAATTTAATATCATACTTACTAATTTCTTGCTTTATTTATCATGAAAAAATTCAGGAAATGGCTTCCGGCCATGCTCGCGTGCGCGCTTGCCGGAAACCATGCCGACGCCGCCACCTTCGACTCCGCGCGCGACGACTTCCGCGACGAATCCATCTATTTCGTCATGACAACCCGCTTCTACGACGGCGACCCCGCCAACAACGTATGCGGCTGGGACTGGCAGGCTGTGCAAATAGCCAACAACGACCCTGACTGGCGCGGTGACTTCGCCGGCCTAATCCAAAAACTCGACTACATCAAGGCCCTCGGCTTCACCGCCGTGTGGATCACACCCGTGGTGCAGAACTGCTCCGGCACCGACTTCCACGGCTACCACGCCATGGACTTCCAGAACGTCGACCTCCGCTATGAGAGCCGCACCGAATGGGGCTCATCGGCCGACGTGCGCTTCCAGGACCTCATCGACGCCGCACACGCCAAGGGCATGAAGATTATCCTCGACATCGTGCTCAACCACACCGGCAACTTCGGCGAGAAAGGCCTCACAGAGCTGTTCTACCGCAGCCAGAACATTAAGGATCAGGCCAACCCCGCCACAGCCATCATCCCCAACTACGACCTGCTCCCCTCCAACTATAACGACCTCAACGGCACCGCCCAGTACAACGCCCGTTTCCCCTATCTCAAAAACACCGACGGACAGAACCACGACAGCCACAACTACTACCACCACGTGGGCAACGGCTGGAACTGGGACGCCCCCACACGCTGGTGGGGACAGATAGCCGGCGACTGCGTCGACCTCAACACTGAGAACCCCGCCGTGTCTGAATACCTCGTGCGCTGCTACGGCAAATTCATCGAGATGGGCGTCGACGGATTCCGCATCGACACCACCGGCCACATAGCCCGCCTCACCTTCAACACCGCCTTCATCCCCCAATTCCACGCTCTCGCCGACAAATACAAGGACAAGCGCGACGGAGGCCCGTTCTTCATGTTCGGCGAATGCTGCCAACGCTACCAGGGCACCGTCACCTACCGCGACCAGCCGGCCCTGTCGAGCTACTACTACCAGTGGAAATCCGACCCCGCGCTCGTCGACCAATGGAACTGGGACCCCACATTCTGGGACAACATCTTCGTGCGCGAGGGCGACGACGAAGCACGCCCCGGCAACATGGCCCTCTGCGAGCAAGAAGACAAGTCTGCCATGCCCACTTCCGACAACGCGCTTATGAAAAACGGCGCATGGCACCAACCCGACTACTCCCAATATAGCGGATTCTCCACCATCGACTTCCCCTCGCACTACGGCTTCAACAACGCCAAATACGTAGTCGACCTCGCCAAAGGCGGCGACAAATACTACAACGACGCATCCTACCTCGTCACCTACGTCGACTCCCACGACTACTGCCCCGGACCCAACGACCTCACCCGCTTCAACGGCGGCACAGCACAGTGGGCTGAAAACCTCGCCCTCATGTTCACATTCCGTGGCATCCCCTGCGTCTACTACGGCTCCGAGGTAGAATTCCAGAAAGGCGCAAAAGTTGACGGCGGCGGCACCGACACCCCCGTCAAGAATACCGGCCGCGCCTACTTCGGCCACTACCTCGAAGGCTCAGTCACTGCCTCCGACTTCGGCCAATACACCGCCTCGGGCAACGTGGCCGAGACACTTAACGCCGACCTCGCCCAGCACGTGCGCCGCCTCAACCTCATCCGCGCCGCCGTGCCCGCCCTGCGCCGAGGCCAATACACCTTCGACGGCTGCAAGTCGGCATCCGGCCTTGCCTACAAACGCGCCACAGCCGACTCCTACGCCCTCGTCGCCATCAACGGCGGAGCCACATTCACCGCCGTGCCCGCCGGCCAATACACCGACGTAACCACCGGCCGCGCCTACACCGTGGGAGCCGACGGCACACTCACCGTCGACGCACCCGCCACCAAAGGCCAGCTCCGCGTCGTGGTAAAAGACTACAAAGGCGGCAAAATCGGCGAAGACGGCCGCTTTATCTACACCACAGCCCCCGTGGCCCACGGCGGCGACGTAACCTTCACCGACCCCGGAGCGTCGCAATACTACACCTCCGACGACGCCGTAGGCTCGCCCCGCGTAACATTCACCCCCGCCTCCACATCGTTCAAGACCGAAACGCTCACCGTCACAGCCTCCCTCTCCGAAGCGGCCTCCACAGGCTGGTATCAGATAGGCTCGGGCAGCAAGGTAGCCCTCACCCCCGGCCGTGAATCCACATTCACCATCGGATCCGACATGGCCTTCGGCCAGAGCGTGACCGTGACATGGGGAGCCGACACCTACACCGGTAAGGAAACCTACCGCAAGGTCGACCCCAATGCCGTAATCACCGTCTACGTCACAGCCCCCTCCGCCCCCAACATCTACGCATGGGAAGGCGACAACAAATTTGCCGGAGCATGGCCCGGCACACGCATGTCCGAAACCGAAGTAATCGACGGCCGCACATTCTACCGCATGTCGTTCCCCGACGTTGAAGAAAGCCTCAGCATCATCTTCAACAACGGCAGCCAGCAGACCGCCAACATCACCGGCATCACCTCCGACGTCTACTACGAATACGATGGAGCAGCCTCGGCCAAAGAAATCGAAGTGGAACTCGCGCCCACGGCACCCGTAATCAAGGCGTCGCACCCCACCGGCACCATGTTCAACGACGAGCTCACCGTAGCCCTCTCCGCCACATCCGGCGCCACCTTGCGCTACACCACCGACGGCTCCGACCCCGCCGCAGGCAAAGCCTACGCCGGCCCCATCACCATCACCTCCACCACCACCATCCGCGCCTACGCCGAAAACCAGGTTGGCACCGCCACGGCATCGTTTACCTACATCAAGACCTCCGTGCCCCTCTACACCGAGTACACCGCCTACTTCGACAACTCCGCTTCAAACTGGACCACCGTGCGCGCCTACGCCTGGGACGACAACCACCGCGACGACAAAGCCTTCACCGGCCCCTGGCCCGGCCAAGACGTTACGTCGTCAACCGTCACCGTATCCCGCGCCGGCACGCTCCACCGCTATACCTACCGCGCCAACCATGACATGGCCAACCCCATGATTATCTTCCACAACGGCGGCGGCAGTCAGACCTCCGACCAGAAGTTCGTCCACAACGGCATCTACAACGCCCAGGGCTTCACCGGCGAATACTACACCCCCTCCACCACCGCCCTTCCCAACTACCCAACTACCCAACTTCCCGACTCCGAGGTAGAATACTACACCATCCAAGGCGTTCGCCTCCCCGGCGAGCCCACCGCCCCCGGCCTCTACATCCGCCGCACCGGCGCCAAAGCCGAAAAAGTGCGCTACTAAAAAAGAGTAATCATTAAATAATTATAGGAATCTTAGGCTGCCTATGCTCCCTAAGATTCCTGTTTTTTTATTCTATAACTTTTTCCGGCACCGCGCAGCGGAGGCGGGAAGTTACAAAAAAGATACAAAGAGCGAGAAAAATTGGCGTTTCGTTTGTTATGATTTGCAAAAGCCGTAACTTTCGGCCGCGTTTATCGCAAAATGTAACCTATTAAACCGTTTTACCGAAATGAAGCCAAAGATAGTGGTGCTCGACGGATATGTCGCCAATCCGGGCGACTTGTCGTGGGACGCGCTCGCCGCCCTGGGCGACCTCACCGTCTACGACCGCACCGCGCCCTCCGACGTAGTGGCCCGCGCCGCCGGAGCCGATGCCGTGTTCACCAACAAAGTGGTGCTCGACGCCGCAGCCATAGAAGCGTTGCCGTCGCTGCGCTTTATCGGCGTGCTCGCCACGGGATATAACAATGTCGACATCGTGGCCGCCCGCCGCGCCGGCATCGACGTGTGCAACGTGCCGGCCTATTCCACCCACTCGGTGGCCCAGCTGGTGTTTGCCCACATCTTGCAGATTACCAACCATGTGGGGCGTCACTCCACGTCGGTGAAAAAAGGCGGATGGCAGCATTGCCAGGATTTCTCCTACCGGCTCACTCCCATAATCGAACTGGCGGGCCTCACCATGGGCATCTACGGCCTTGGCAACATCGGCAAGGAAGTGGCCAAGATAGCCTCGGCCTTCTCGATGCGCGTCGTGGCCCTCACCTCGAAGATGCAATATGAATTGCCCGAATATATCACGGCCGTCGACCGCGACACGCTTTTCCGCGAGGCCGACATCCTGGTGCTCGCCGCCCCGTTCACCAAGGAAAATGCCCGGTTTGTCAACGACCGCGCCTTGGCGTTGATGAAGCCCTCGGCCATCGTGATTAACACCGCGCGCGGAGGCCTCGTCGATTCCACGGCCCTGGCCCGCTCCCTCGACTCGGGCCGCCTCTACGCCGCCGGCGTCGACGTGCTCGACCAAGAGCCGCCCCGCTCCGACGAGCCCCTGCTCTCGTGCTCGGGCTGCTATATCACGCCGCATGTGGCGTGGCAGTCGGATGTGGCGCGCCGCAGCCTGCTCGAGGTGTCGGCGGCCAATCTCGCCGCCTTCCTCCAAGGCCGGCCGCAGAATGTAGTGAACTGAACGCAGAAATGAAACGACCGACATATTATATATTATATAGCATCGCCACCCTCGCCACGCTCTCCGCTCTCTCCTCCCTTATGAGCGGGTGCTCCGGCTCCGAGTCCTACCCCGTGGGCCGGCTCGACCGCATGATAGCAACCTACGGAAGCATGGACGCCGCCGAGCGCGACTCCGCCCTGGCGGCCAACGCCCCCGAGCTCGCCGCCCTGGCCGCCCTCACCGGCG
>JAMPEH010000004.1:15387-24395 GCA_023665245.1 Muribaculaceae bacterium | reverse complement strand
TAATTGTCAGCCATTTCTTTTTTTTATGCAAAATTATAAAATCTGAGTGAGATTGCCAAACAGAGCCGGATTTTTGCACAGATTTGGATAAGTCGTGAAATTTTGCTAAATTTGCAGTCAGAAAAGTGAAAACTAACTAAAAAAAGAATATAATCATGAATCTTTTAGCAGGAAAGACAGCGGTTGTGACCGGAGCTGCTCGCGGCATCGGCAAAGCACTCGCACTTAAGTTTGCATCGGAAGGAGCAAATGTGGCATTCACCGACCTCGTAATTGATGAAAACGGTAAAAAGACAGAGGAAGAAATAGCAGCATACGGTGTAAAAGCCAAAGGATATGCATCCAACGCAGCAGACTTCACTCAGACAGAAGAAGTAATCAACAAGATAAAGGAAGATTTCGACACTATCGATATCCTTGTCAACAATGCCGGCATTACAAAAGACGGATTGATGATGCGCATGAGCGAGGCTCAATGGGACGCAGTGATAGCAGTCAACCTGAAATCTGCATTTAATTTCATTCATGCAGTTCTCCCTATCATGATGCGCCAGCGCAGCGGTTCCATCATCAACATGGCATCCGTAGTAGGTGTGCATGGCAACGCAGGACAAGCCAACTATGCAGCATCCAAGGCAGGCCTAATTGCCCTTGCCAAGAGCATTGCACAGGAGGTGGGCAGTCGTGGCATACGAGCCAACGCAATCGCACCCGGCTTTATAGAGACAGCTATGACAGCAGCTCTTCCTGAAGAAGTACGTGCCGATTGGTGCAAGAAAATTCCATTGCGCCGTGGAGGCAAAGTAGAGGATATCGCTAATGTCGCACTTTTCCTTGCAAGTGATATGTCAAGCTACGTGAGCGGACAAGTGATCCAGGTAGATGGCGGCATGAACATGTAATTATGAAATATGCAATAATAGTCGCCGGAGGGGTCGGAAGCCGCTCCGGCGATTCTTTACCTAAACAATTCCATGAGATTTCAGGACATCCCATGCTATGGTGGTCTCTTCAGGCTTTTCACGCAGAAAATCCTGAGACAAAACTTATCGTAGTGATGCACAAAGATTTCATGGATTATTGGAATAAAATCAAGGGCATAGACTGTCCGCCTCATGAAGTTATAGCCGGAGGAAAAACGAGAACTGAATCGGTGGCAGCGGGACTTACTTTGATTCCCGAAGATAGTGATGGCCTGGTGGCAGTGCACGATGCAGCTCGACCACTTGTGACTTTAAAAGTCATAAACGATGGCTGGAAATTCGCCTCAGAATGGCAAGTGGGAATACCTGCGATATCAGCGACAGAATCCATGCGCGAGGGGACAAAATGGGACAACCATAGTGTGGATAGATCCAAATATTTCATCATTCAGACACCACAAATATTCAATACCCATCTTCTCCGGACAGCGTACGATAAAGCACAGACAGCCGATGACGTCGTATTTACAGATGACGCCAGTGTGGTAGAATGGTCGGGACATCCAATCAGATTGTATGAAGGAGATCCGAGAAATATCAAGGTTACCTATCCATCAGATTTTAAATTAGCCGAATACATGCTACAATGACACCACTATACGAAGACAACCATATCATAATAGTAAGGAAGGAAGCCGGAGAAATAGTGCAAGGCGACAAAACAGGCGACACACCACTATCCGAAACCATCAAAACTTATTTAAAAGATAAGTATGGAAAACCGGGCAATGTATTTTGCGGTGTCGTACACCGCATTGACAGACCCGTGGCCGGAGTTGTGGTTTTTGCAAAAACCTCCAAAGCACTGACACGCCTAAATGAAATGCTAAAAAAAGGAGAAATCCATAAGACATATTGGGCGATGGTGGAAGGAAAGAGGGAAGAGAAAGAGGGAGAGATTGAATCATGGCTTCTTTCTGATGGGCGACTAAACAAAACAAGAGTTGTGGCTCCGAATACACAAGATGCGAAACTGTCAAAATTAACTTATAAGGTAATTGCTGAGGGCGACAAATATTCTATTCTCGAAGTGAAACTTCTTACCGGCAGGAAACACCAAATAAGAGTCCAATTGTCAGCTACCGGCACACCTATAAAAGGGGATTTGAAGTATGGAGCGCGCCGAAACAATCCGGGAGGAGGCATCTCACTTTTGGCTAAAAAGATCGAATTCATTCATCCGGTATCGAAACAGAAAATAAGTGTAGAAACCGATCCTCTTCCTGAAATGAACACTATAATCGGGGAAAAGTAAATTTGTCTATACATCACTTAAAAGTTGTTTAAACTTATTAGAAAAAATTGGGAGATTTGGGGATTTTTTGTTAATTTTGCAATAAAATCAGGCATTCTCAGCATGGGATTAAAGACACGGGAAAAATTCATAGAAGTGGCTCGACAACTATTCGCAAGAAAAGGAGTAGAGAATACAACGATGAACGATATCGCATCGGCATCCGACAAAGGACGACGAACGATCTACACATATTTTAAAAGCAAACGCGACATATATAATGCTGTGATCGAACAGGAGACAGACATTGTGTTGACACGTTTGCGCACAATAGTGTCTAAACCGGTGCCGGCAGATGTAAAACTTCAAGAATACATAGCTGCACACTTCGAGACAATGCGAGAAGTTGTATCTCGCAACGGCACGCTGCGAGCATGGTTTTTCAGAGATATTCGCAAAGTGGATAGAGCACGGCGTGCAGTCAGCCGAAAAGAGACCATATTGCTTCATCAGATACTCTCGGAAGGAGTGGCTGAAAATATATTCGATATAGACAATATCCCCCGCATGGCGATGGTAATAACAAAGACAATCCAAGGTCTTGACGTGCCATATATCAGGGAAGACATATCGGAGACAGGTGTAGATAAAGATGAATTGGCAAAAATATTCTCATCTGTGCTCATTAACGGTCTTAAGCAACGAGAAGAGTAGCACATATCCTGAGATGGTTTCAAATAAGATAGTTTTAATAAAAAGGCATAATAAAACATGTATATCAACGCAATAGGACACTATATACCAACCGGAAGAATCACAAATGAATATTTCAAAGATCTTAACGGTCTTGATCCGGAATGGATAGTTCAGCGTACCGGGATTGAGACCCGCAGCCGCTGTGGAAAAGATGAAAATGTGGATACAATGGCCATAGAGGCAATTGAGAACACACTTGCAGCACTCCCCTATCCCATAAAAGAAGTGGATTTGGTAGTGGCCGCCCATTATTGCGCATACGACACAGTAGGCACTGTGGCTCATAAAGTGCAACGCAAATATGGTATAGAAGGTGCAAAAGCGGTATATGCATCATCAGCCTGCAGTTCTTTTGTAAACGGGTTGGAAATAATAGAGGGATATTTTGCCATGGGTAAAGCAAAACGAGCTCTTCTGATATGCAGCGAACAGAACTCATATTACTCAAACGACCATGATGCAAAGGCGGGTCACCTTTGGGGAGATGCCGCCGTTGCTTACTTCATAAGCAAAGAGCGAGAATCAGAAAAAGACATAGAGATACTGTCAGTCTTCACAGAAAGTCTTGGTCATCTTGGCAAAGGGCCAGAAGGGGTCATGCTTCGCCCGAAAGAAAATGGCATAGAGATGCCTGATGGCAGAGACGTGTTCCTGTATGCTGTGAAATATATGGAGTATGCCTTGATGAAGAATCTCGAGGCGAGTTGCTTGAACAAAGAAGATGTCAGATACTTCATCACACATCAAGCCAACATGAGAATCGTGAAGCAACTTGCAAGAATGATAGAGGTGCCAATGGAAAGATTTCTCAACAACATACAAGAACTTGGCAACACCGGAAGTGCGAGTGCAGCCCTCGTATTATCACAAAACCTGCATAAGCTCCACAAGGGAGACATCGTATCGTTGATGGTTTTTGGTGGAGGATATTCCTGCGCAGCATTTACCGTCAAAATTTAAACATTGAGAATCAACGCAATTTGAACAATAATAAAATCTATTAACAAATTTTAACGCAAAAAGACTTGACAAACGCTGAAAAATGTTGTAATTTTGCATTCGAAATCACACCGCGGGATGGAGCAGTGGTAGCTCGTTGGGCTCATAACCCAAAGGTCGCAGGTTCGAGTCCTGCTCCCGCCACTAACACAAAGGCTGACCTATATGGTCGGCCTTTTTTAATATAAATGCCATGAGAGAGAAAGAATTTTTGCCGAACTTGGAAAGACTCGGTATAAAAGATATAAATGAAATGCAGAAGAAGGCAATGTCCGCTGCAACTGAGTCTAAAGAAATAATATTGATATCTCCAACCGGATCGGGAAAGACAGTAGCCTTTACGCTTCCAATGCTTAAATGGCTAAATCCGGCAGCCGGGAGGGTACAGGCAATAATCATCGCACCGTCGCGTGAACTCGTGATACAGATTGCCGGAGTAGTTAGAGAACTTGCATCCGGATATAAAGTATCCGCACTATATGGAGGTCATAACGTGGAAGACGAGGTCAACACCCTCAGTGTTACACCAGATATCATTGTTGCCACACCGGGACGTTTGCTCGACCATCTGAAACGTGGCAACGTGGATCCATCATCAACACGTGTCCTGATTCTCGATGAGTATGACAAATCGCTTGAATTAGGCTTTGAAGATGACATGCGAAAGATTTTCAATCGACTGAAAAACGTGAGCCGGTTTATACTTACATCCGCTACCAAGAGCGCTATCCTACCCTCTTTTCTGAAACTGGACAATCCTCTTGAAATAGACTTTTCAAAGAAAACCGGAAACGTTCGCGACAGAATGAGAATTTATCAGGTGATGACTGAGAAAGACAAACTGGAATCTCTCTTGCAGCTACTGAAAAGTATCACGACAGGTGACATACCTGAGAAGTCGATAGTATTCGTCAATTATCGCGAGAGTGCCATTAGAGTGGCTGAATTCCTGAAGAAACATCACGCGGCATGTGCACTATATCATGGCGAGCTTGATCAATTTCAACGCGAGGATGCCATATCGATGTTCAACAATGGGTCTGCTCCGATACTCGTGGCGACGGACTTAGCTGCACGAGGTCTTGACATTCAAGGAGTGAACAACATAATCCACTACCATCAGCCGCTCACTGAGGAAACAAACACCCACCGCAACGGCCGTACAGCTCGTGTTGACTCTACAGGCGACATATATGTACTAACCGGACCCGATGAGGAATTGAAGCCGTATATAAGCACTGACGGTGTATATAAGGTGAATCCTGATGCCGACTCAAAACTGACCAGCGACAAAGTCACAATGAGAATAAGCGCCGGACGCAAGGAGAAGCTCTCTAAAGGCGACATAGTGGGTTTTCTATGCAAGGAGGGGAATCTGGAAGCATCGGATATAGGAGCCATCACGCTATCTGACCACCACGCACTTGTGGCGGTCCCGGCGGAGAAAGCTAAGGAGCTGATGCTGAGGCTTGCTTCTGCCAAGATAAAGGGGGTGAAGAGGAAGATGATTTTGCTTTGATAAAGGCCTCCGGCCTTTTGCCGATTAATAAAGGGTCAGCAATCGAAGTTGCTGACCCTTAATTATTTAATGGAGTAAAGTTATTTGCGGAGGGCGATTTCGTCGGACTTCAGTTCGGGATCCTCACCCCAGTTCTGCTGGGAAAGGCGAACGTAGTTGTTGTAGCGCCAGCGTGCGTTTTCCTCGCAAGCCTTGAAGAGTTCGTCGGCAGCCTCAGGACACATCTTCTTCACTGAAGCAAAGCGAACTTCACCAGCGAGATAATCCTGGAACTTACTCCAATCCGGAGCCTTGCTGTCAAGGCTAAACGGATTCTTGCCTTCTTCCTCAAGAGCGGGGTTATAACGCCAGAGGTGCCAGTAGCCGCATTCTACAGCCTTCTTCTCCTCAGCCTGGCTCTTGCCCATACCGGTCTTGATGCCGTGGTTGATACAGGGAGCGTAGGCGATGATCAAAGAAGGACCGTCGTAAGCCTCTGCCTCGCGGATAGCCTGGAGAGTCTGGGCATTGTTGGCACCCATTGCAATCTGAGCTACGTAGACATAACCGTAGGTAGTGGCGATAAGGCCGAGGTCTTTCTTGCGGATACGCTTGCCTGCGGCAGCGAACTTGGCGATAGCGCCGATAGGAGTAGCCTTGGAGCTCTGGCCACCAGTGTTGGAGTAAACCTCGGTGTCGAGAACGAGGATATTCACATTCTTGCCGGAAGCAATCACGTGGTCGAGACCACCGAAGCCGATATCATAGGAGGCGCCGTCGCCGCCGATGATCCACTGGCTGCGTTTTGTGAGGAATGCAGAAGTATTGAGCACAGTCTTGCAGAGGTCGCAATCGCACTTGCTGCAAGCAGCCACGAGAGCCTCACCGGCCACGCGTGACATCTTTGCATCTTCGCGAACCTCAAGCCACTTGGCAGCGCAAGCCTTAATGTCGTCGCTGCAGCAATCGCAAGCCTGAATCTTGGTGCAGGTGTCAACAAGACGTGCACGCATCTTCTCGTAGGCAATGTTCATGCCGAGACCGAACTCGCAGAAGTCCTCAAAGAGGGAGTTAGCCCAAGCGGGACCGTGACCATTCTCGTCGGTAGTGTAAGGAGTCGAAGGAACGGAACCGGAGTAGATAGAAGAACATCCGGTAGCGTTAGCAACGATTTCATTTGCACCGAAAAGCTGTGTGATAGTCTTTACGTAAGGAGTCTCGCCGCAACCGGAGCAAGCACCTGAGAACTCGAAGAGCGGAGTAGCAAACTGACTCATCTTCACATTCTGCTGAATGTTGACGAGATCCTGTTTGCTCTTAACGTTCTTAACGAGGTATTCCCAATTCTTGTCTTCAGCTTCCTGTGTTTCGAAATGCTTCATGGTGAGAGCCTTCTCGCCCTTCTTACCCGGGCAAACGTCGGCACAGTTGCCGCAACCGAGACAGTCGAGGACGTCAACCTGCTGAACGAAGCGGAGGCCTTCGAGGCCTTTGCCGATAGCAGGAAGAGTGTGGTCCTCGCCGAAAGGTGCATTTGCCATTTCCTCTGCATTGAGGAGGAACGGACGGATTGAAGCGTGAGGACAAACGTATGAACAGATGTTGCACTGAATACAGTTTTCAGGATTCCATTCGGGAACGAAAGCAGCCACACCGCGTTTTTCGTAAGCGGCTGTTCCCTGGTGCCAAGTACCGTCTTCAATGCCTGCAAATGTGCTTACTGGGAGAAGGTCGCCATCCTGGGCGTTGATCGGACGAACAACGTTAGTGATGAATTCCGGCTCGTTGCGTTTTTCTGCCGCCTCATCCTCAAGGTTTGCCCAAGCGGAATCAACAGCAAGAGTCTTATATTCGCCACCACGGTCAACAGCAGCATAGTTCATGTTGACAATATTGTCGCCCTTCTTGCCATAGCTCTTCTTGATGAATTTCTTCATCTGCTCAACGGCGAGATCAACAGGGATAACCTCAGTGATGCGGAAGAATGCAGACTGGAGGATTGTGTTGGTGCGGTTGCCGAGACCAATCTCCTGAGCAATCTTTGATGCGTTGATATAGTATAGAGTTATATTGTGCTTAGCGAGGTAACGCTTCACCTTGTTTGGAAGGTTTTCAGCGAGTTCTTCGCCTTCCCAGATAGTATTGAGAAGGAAAGTACCGCCATCCTGGAGACCACGGAGCACATCGTACATGTGAAGATAAGCCTGAACGTGGCATGCCACAAAGTTAGGAGTATTCACAAGGTAAGTACTGCGGATAGGTTCATCACCGAAACGGAGGTGTGAGCAAGTGAAGCCACCTGACTTCTTGGAGTCATAGCTGAAGTAAGCCTGGCAATACTTATCGGTGTTTTCACCGATTATCTTCACAGAGTTCTTGTTGGCACCAACTGTACCATCGGCACCGAGGCCATAGAACTTAGCTTGGAACATACCCTTGCCACCAACATTGATTTCGGGAAGCTGGGGAAGTGAAAGCAGAGTCACATCATCATTGATGCCAACAGTGAAGTGGTCTTTCGGCTCAGCAAGCTCCATGTTTTCATACACAGCAAGAACAGCAGCCGGAGTGGTATCTTTTGAAGACAGACCGTAGCGACCACTGATGATCTTGGGAGCATTTTCTACGCCATAGAAAGCTTCCTTCACGTCGAGAGCGAGAGGTTCGCCGTTAGCGCCTGGTTCTTTAGTGCGGTCGAGCACGCAGAGAGTCTTGCAGGAAGCGGGAACAGCAGCGCGGAGGTGCTTAACGCTGAAAGGACGATAGAGGTGAACCGAAACGAGACCGACCTTCTTGCCCTGAGCGCGGAGATAGTCGATCACTTCCTTGGCTGTCTCAGTGACAGAACCCATGGCTACAACAACGTTTTCAGCCTCCGGGTCGCCATAATAATCAAAGAGAGAATAGTTGCGGCCAGTGATTTTGCTCACTTCCTTCATGTATTCCTCTACGATTTCGGGAACAGCGTCATAGTATTTGTTGCAAGCCTCACGGTGCTGGAAGAATACGTCGGGGTTTTCAGCCATGCCGCGAGCTACAGGGGCATCAGGTGTGAGACCACGTTTGCGGAAAGCTGCGAGAGCATCCTGATCGATGAGAGCTGCGAGAGCATCCTGATCGATAACCTCGATCTTCTGGATTTCGTGAGAAGTACGGAAACCGTCGAAGAAATTGACAAAAGGAACGCTGCTCTTGATGGTGGCGAGGTGAGCCACACCTGAGAGGTCCATAACTTCCTGAACGCTACCCTCAGCGAGCATAGCAAAGCCGGTCTGACGAACAGCCATCACGTCCTGATGGTCGCCGAAAATGGAAAGAGCGTGGCTTGCGATGGTACGTGCAGACACGTTGAACACACAAGGAAGGAGTTCACCGGCAATCTTATACATGTTAGGGATCATCAAGAGAAGACCCTGAGAAGCGGTGTAGGTAGATGTTAGTGTTCCTGTTTGAAGAGAACCGTGCACAGCGCCTGCGGCACCAGCCTCAGACTGCATTTCCTGAACGTGGACAGTTTCTCCGAAGATGTTTTTTCTGC
>JAMPEH010000004.1:12052-15287 GCA_023665245.1 Muribaculaceae bacterium | reverse complement strand
TTTTTTGGAATCATAGTGCTGGGTCTCGTATATGCCTGGCGGAAAGGAGCTCTCGAATGGAAGTAACAACCAAAGGCATGCCCTACGAGGCGTGGAAAGACAATGAATATATCGAGCAGCTCGTGAAGCAGCTCCAGGAGAGCGGCACCAACGTGGTCGTCGGTTCTCTTGACCAACTCATCAACTGGGGGCGTTCCAACTCTATCTGGCCGCTCACCTTCGCCACCAGTTGCTGCGGCATCGAATTCGTGTCGCTTGGAGCAGCGCGCTACGACATGGCGCGTTTTGGCTGGGAAGTAGCCCGCGCCTCGCCCCGTCAGGCCGACTTCATGATGGTGGCCGGTACGATAGTCCATCGCATGGTGCCCGTGTTCCGCCGTCTCTACGATCAGCTCGCCGAGCCTAAATATGTGATCGCCTGCGGTAGCTGCGCGATCTCCGGCGGTCCTTTCAAGAAGAGCTACCATGTGGCAATGGGCATCGAGGATATCGTCCCCGTCGACGTTTTCATTCCCGGCTGTCCTCCCCGTCCCGAGGCCATGATCTATGGCATCATGCAGCTCTCGCGCAAAATCAAGGTCGAGAAATTCTTTGGCGGCGTAAACCGTCAGGAGAAGCAGGAGGAATTCCTCAAGGCTCATCCAATCCCCGACGTCAAAGACTGATCCCTACCTCCCTCGACCCTCATCCACCATCATTATCATAAAAGAATAACGTTCATACACCTTATTATATATTATGTCCAACATCCGGGAAAAGATTTCGACCGTGTTGCCGGAAGCCGTCATCGAAGATGGCGACATCATGCAGGTGACCGTCCCTGACGCAAAGTGGCATGACTTCGCCAAGACACTCCGCGATGACAGCGACCTCTCTTTTGACTTCCTCGTGACCATCGTCGGCATGGACTGGAAGGAAAACGGGCTGGGCTGCATCTATTATCTCACTTCAACCAAACACAACACCCACCTTTCTGTGAAGGTGATGGCTACCGGTGACCGTGAGAAACCCTTCATCCACTCCATCCACGACCTCTGGGCCATTGCTACCATCTTCGAACGCGAGGTCTACGACTACTTCGGCATTATCTTCATCAACAATCCCGATATGCGCCGCCTCTTCCTCAACATCGACTGGAAAGGCTATCCCCTGCGCAAGGACTACAACGATGACCCCAACATCAATCCCGTCTCGATCGAAAACGAGCGCCAGACTGACTTCACCGATGTCTGGACCGAGACTCCCGACGGAAAGATTGAGAAACACGAGCGCCGCATCTTCCAGCCTGAGGATTTCGTCGTCAACATCGGCCCGCAGCACCCCGCAACCCACGGTGTGCTCCGTTTCCGCACTGCTGTCGACGGTGAGATCATCAAGAAGATCGACATATATCTCGGATATATCCACCGCGGTGTCGAGAAAATCTGCGAGGGACTCACATATCCCCAGACTCTCCACTTCATGGACCGTCTCGACTACTTCTCCGCCCATCCCTACCACCACTGTCTCTGCATGCTCATCGAGGAGGCGGCCGGAATCCAGATCTCGCGCCGCGCACAGGTGATCCGCGTACTCATGGACGAGCTCTCGCGCATCGCATCCCACTGTCTCTTCATCGGCACATATTGCATGGACCTCGGTGCGACCACCATGCTCTTCTACACTCTCCGTGTCCGCGAGCAGATCCTCGATATCATGGAAAAGACCTGTGGCGCCCGCATGACTTTCAACTATGACTGCATCGGCGGTGTCATGCAGGATCTCCACCCCGACTTCGTCAAGGACGTGCATGCCCTTCTCGATGTCCTCCCTGCCAACATCAAGGAATACAACAAAATCTTCACCGGCAACGTCATCGCCAAAAACCGTATGGAAAACGTCGGTGTCCTCACCCGTCACGACGCTATCTCGTGGGCTGTCACCGGTCCCAACGGCCGCGGTTCGGGCTGGGCTTGCGACGTCCGCAAGTGTGCCCCCTACAGCATCTACTCAGAGCTTGAGTTTGACGAGATCGTTCGTGAGGAAGGCGACTCCATGGCCCGCTTCAAGGTGCGCATGGAAGAGATGGAGCAGAGCGCACGCATCATCGCGCAGCTCATCGACAGCATCCCCGAAGGCGAATATTGCGTGAAGGTGCCCAAGGTGCTCAAACTCCCCGTAGGCCACTGGTTCAAGATGGTCGAAGGCTGCCGCGGCACATTCGGCATCTATCTTGAGAGCGACGGCACCACAAGCCCCTACCGTCTGAAGATCGCACCCCCCTGCCTCCCCGCGGCAGCCGTCGTCGATCACATCACCGACGGTCAGAAGATCGCCGACCTCATCACCATCGGCGGATCGCTCGACTACATCGTCCCCGACATCGACCGCTGATCAGACGTCAACAGAGAGAGAAATAAATACAGAGAGAATATAAAGTAACTACCAATAAAATTATGCAAGACCTATCAGTCTTAACCGCAGCGCTCCACTCCTTCCTCCTCGGTTACATCCCCGAATGGGCGGCAGTCACCCTCGAATGTCTGCTCGTTGGAGTTGGCCTGATGCTGCTTTATGCAGTGCTCGCGCTGTTCTATATCCTCTTCGAGCGTAAGGTGTGTGCCTATTTCCAGTGTCGTCTCGGCCCGAACCGCGTCGGCCCCTGGGGCTTGTTGCAGAGTGTGGCCGACATGTTCAAAATTCTCATCAAGGAGCTTATCTCGCTCAATCATGTCGACAAATTCCTCTTCGCCCTCGCGCCCTATCTCGTCATCATCGCCTCAATGCTCGCCTTTGCGGTGCTTCCCTGGGGCAACGGCCTTCAGATCATTGATTTCAACGTCGGCATCTTCTTCCTGCTTGCCGTTTCGTCGATCGGTGTCCTCGGTATCCTCCTTGCAGGATGGTCGTCAAACAATAAGTTCACTCTCATCGGTGCCCTCCGTTCAGGCGCGCAGATGGTCAGCTATGAGCTATCGATGGGTCTCTGTGTCGTGACAATGGTCGTCATGGCCGGCACAATGTCGGTCGGCGGCATCGTCGAGGCGCAGAATCATCTCTGGTTCATCTTCTCCGGCCATATCCCCGCCATCATCGCCTTCGTGATTTTCATGATCGCCGGTACTGCCGAGACCAACCGTGGCCCATTTGACCTTCCCGAGGCCGAGAGCGAGCTCACCGCCGGCTACCACACAGAGTATTCCGGTATCCACTTCGGTTTCTTCTACCTCGCCGAATACCTCAACCTCTTCATCGT
>JAMPEH010000004.1:5435-11952 GCA_023665245.1 Muribaculaceae bacterium | reverse complement strand
ATCCAGAATACAGAACGGTGAGGCGTAAACAAAAATCCGGCGGCAACGCCACCCAAACCACCACTTAAATCTCCAACTAAATTAAATTATGGACCAGACCACAGATCAGCAGGAAGTGCTGATAGCCCGCAACAACGAGAGCGGGCAAGTGGGAGCAGTCGTAGGTCAGAATCCTGACGGCTCTCCGAAAATGGCGGACGTAAAGTCAACGCCGTCAAACTCACTGATAAAGTTTGACAAAGGGCAGAACCCCCTCGAAGCGTTCCTTTCAAATTTCATCCGGCAGGTGAAGAACCCGACCACATTCAGCCTGTTCCGCCTGCCCGCAGACCGCTACGACATGATAGCCCCGGCAATGGCCGACCTCATTCAGAAACCTGAGGAAAATGCAGATATGCTGAAGCCATACGCCGTGGAAGTAAACGCTCCCTCACAGAGGGTTGAGCAGGAACAGGCTCCACAGAATACGCCGCAATCTCAGACACAGGCGCAGACAGTACAGCCCGTGTCTCAGAATGAAGCGCCCTATCAAGAACCGGACAAGACGGCAACGGTCAAGATGCCACCCATCAATCCGGACCTCATCGACTGGGATAAGATTGAGAAGCAATGGGGCATCAAGCGCGACGAGCTTGAGAAATCGGGCGCACTCAATCAGATGATTTACAATCACAAGTCGCCGCAGCTGTTCACCGTAACCCCGAAATTCGGCGACGAGCAGTATTCGCTTCAGGCGAAGTTGTCATTCCGCACCAACCCCGACGGCTCATACTCCCTTGTGCCACACTTCACCCGCAACGAGCCGCAACTTGACCAAAATTTCAAGGGGTACACCTTCTCCAAGGAGGACAAGGCGGAACTGCACAAGACCGGCAATCTCGGCAAGGCAGTCGAACTGACCGACCCCAAGACCGGGGAAAAGGTCATGTGCATAGTGAGCATCGACAGACTCACCAATGAAATAGAGTCTGCTCCGGTCAAGGATGTATATATCAAGCCGAAGGTGGCGAACATCGACCTCGACATGAAGGCTATAGGCATACTGAAGAACGGAGGGCTGATAAGGGAGCAGCACATTGAACTCCCCAATGGAGCAAAATTCACCGCCGACCTGCAATACAGTGTCTCAAAGGGTGATGTTGTCTTCGTCAACTCCGACAAATACCGTCAGGAGCAGTCGCTGGACAAAAGCAATAACCAGCAACAGCAGGTTGGCGACTCATGGCATAATCCCGACGGCTCAATCAAACGGCTTGGACAGTGGTGCAAGATTCCGCTCAACGAGCAACAACAGGCCGATTACCTCGCCGGGAAGAAAGTGCTTGTGGGCGAGGGCAAGGACAAGTTCGGCAACGACTGCACCATCTATTTCCAGTATGACCCTCAGAAGCGACAGCCGGAAACCACGCGGGTATATCCCGACCGCGACAAGGTTGTGGGCATCGCCGAGGAAAGCAAGACGCAGTATGCCGTCAACAATCAGGGCAAGACCAACGAGGCCACCAAGAATGTGAACGAGCCGCTCCAGCGCGGACAGACCGCGCCCAAAGACGACAGCCAGCAGAAACAGCAACAGCGTAAGCCGAAAGGTCCGAAAGTCTGACGCGCTGCCGCCACTACAGAACAAATATCCACAGTCACAGCCGACTGCGATTCCACCAACCAAGTATCCCCAAGGTACGGGGATAGCATCAGCCGTCCCCGTGCCTTTCATAAAATCACCACAAATCCCGTCCTGTCTTATTGTCAGGACACAAAATCCAAATTTAATTATGATCTTAATTATCTGCGAAAACTATCGCACATCCAAAAACGTGGCTCTCGCACTGGGAGCATGTATTGAGACCGCATCAGGCATATACGCCTCAACCACACTCACCGTCGCCACCATTCCGGCAAAGTTCATGCGCCACACTCCGCTCTGCGAGTTGGCTGAGGGGGTGTATCCCTTCTTCCCGGAGAAGTTCAGGATGTCAGTGACTGACAAGGAACTGGAGCGTGAGCTGAAACCATTGTTCCGCGAGGCTGCCGAAGTGGTGTTCGCCTCTGACGGAGGAGCCGATGCACAGGCACGGTTCTTCAACATCTGCCGACACTTCCGCGTGGGTTGCCCCACAAGCCGCGTATGGCTCTCCCGTCTCAGTTACGGAGCAATCCGTGGGGCGTTCCATTTCCGTGAATCGGGAAGACACCTCTACCGCCTCGCCCAGACCGGGCTGGTGTCAAAGGGAATGGACCTTCTCTTTGAGTACAACTTCAATCAGGCGCTGATGAATATCGGGGTGCCCGGGTACAACCTCAAACGTCAGGAGGTCATCGTCCTTGAAAGCATCGGCCACTGCAACATCCCTGTCGGCAATCCCGACAGTCGGAGTTGCACAATCCGGGTCAACGTCAACAGCCGTGACAGCTACGAATCGCAGTGTCTGTTCAAGGATGAAAAGCAGGCTGAAAGTGTTGTCTCATCGTTCAGGGCCGGTGACGAAATCCCCGCAACCATGACAGTGGAGGAGACCACGGCATACAACATCCGTTTCCACACGCTCAACACGCTCCAGTTGGACGCTTACAACAATCTCGGCTTCCTTCCGGCGAAGACTGCAAAGGTGGCCCAGATGCTCTACGAGAAAGGGCTTGTCTCATCACCCCTTACAGCCAACTCCCATCTTCCCGAACAGTTGAAAGGACACATGGAGACAATCTTCGGAGTGACATACGGCTATCCTTGGAGCAATAATGACGCAACCATCAGCGACCACGCAATTATAACGATCCGTGCCGCCGAGGAAGGAATGTCAACAGCGGAAATTCAGTTATACCGTCTCATCTTCAACCGTATGAAAGCGGTTGTGGAGCAACCGCCCACACGCAAATTCGCCGTCAAGGAGTTTGCAATAGGCGATGCAATATTCTCCCGTGAATGGGAACTGACCGGCGAGGCATACGAGGTGACAGAGCCGGGTACATTCGACACCACGGTGAAGATAGAGGATACCGCCGTATATCCCTGCAACGCACCATACGTCATGAAGCCGTATTTCTCCGATATAATGTGGGGTATGGAGGAACATGAACAATACGTTGCGGAACAGAAGAGCGTCAATGTGCCTTTCTCCAAGTCGCTCAACGACCACGGCAGCGTAATCAGCAGCCTTATCCGCAAGGGTCTCATCGGCATCGAGGGCAACAAACTTTATCTCACCCCGGAGGGGAAGGAGGTGTATGATGAGCTTGCCGGGCGCGAGTTTGGCGCAACCCTGCTGACATGGCAGTCCGAGGCCAACGACCTCTATGAAGGCGACATTACAGGCCGCTCCGTAATGGAAGGCTTCAGTAACTCCATGAGATGTATGCTGGAGATGATTGACCCCGAAACCGGGGTATAAACATCAGACCCGCACGGCTCTATCCAAAAATTTTCGGCCAGAGATAGCTGAAAATTGGATAAAAATCGCTAACTTTGCCACTGAATCGCAGTCATAATTTCATTTTGATTGTGGATTTAGTGGTGAGGCAGCGGGAGGGATACCCGCTGCCTTTTTAGCAAACTCCATAACTCCCAATCCACCACCACTAATTGCCTTGGCGCTTTGCCAAAGCAAAGAATATCCACAACCTAAATTATGGAAGTATTACTGATAGAGAAGGAGACACTCGATTGCATCCTTGACGAACATGAACTTCTCTGCGACATGATAATCACCCTCGCCGCCCGCCTACGCCGCAAAGCCCTCGATGAACTGATGACCACCGCCGAAGTCTGCGAGTTCCTTAATATAGGGACTACTACTCTCCAGACGCTCCGCAATAGCGGAAAAATCGGCTTTGTCAGAGAGGATAACAACAGTGTCGGCTATCCTTGCATTGAGGTTATGGGTTACTTGGAACGTAACGGTGTGCAACCAAACGCAAATCCCTATGGCAGATGAAATAATAACAAAATCCGATTCAAGGATTATATCTGCAAGAGGCAGGACAAAACAGGCATTTGATGCGGTGTCCGTGATTCGTGAAAGCCATCATCCCATACTCAATGGCATCAGCTTTCTTAATGATGAAGAGGTTGCAAAGCATTTCAATGTCACACGGCGTACCATTCAGAATTACCGTGATGCGGGGCTGATTCCATATTATAAAATATGTGGCAAATGCCTTTATGCCGAACATGAGATAAAGCAACTAATGGATGACAACTATCATCCACGCTATAACGAGTAGATTATCGAATACGGGACAGTGGCGACAGCCGGGGTTAACCCCGATTGTCGCCACTGCCATTTTCAGACGTTGTCACTTGATTTTTCGTGGCCGTCCACGTTTTGGAAGTGGCGTAGGCTCAAATGTTGTCGGTTTCTCAGGCAAAGGCTGGATCTCCACCGGCATAGTGTCAAACTTGGCTCTCATGCGGCTCATATCCTCGGAAACAGTCTGGTCAAGCATCGTGGCGTAGATCTGCGTAGTTGAGATGTCACTATGCCCGAGCATTTTTGATACCGTTTCCAAAGGCACATGGTTGTTGAGCGACATTGTGGCGAATGTATGTCTGGCGATGTGGGTTGTCAGGTGCTTTTTGATTTCCGCCTTGGTTGCTATTTCCTCCAGATAGGAGTTCATACGCTGGTTTGATATTACCGGAATCACAAGATTTTTTGCGGCAGCCTTAGGGTGGTTACGGTATTTCTCCGATATTCTCATCGGGATTTCAAGGAGCGGAATAACACTCATCTCATCTGTTTTCTGGCGCGGCTTGCGAATCCATTTCTCCCCATTGTCGTCAGTGACAATTTGGTCATGTGTGAGCGTGGAAATATCCACAAACGCAAGCCCGGTGAAGCAGCAGAACACGAAGGTGTCGCGCACAAGGTCAAGACGCGGAGTACCTGACAGGTTGAGGTCTATTATACGCCTCAACTCATCCTCAGTCAGTTTTTCTCTCTTTGCCTTGGTGCGTGTGTAACGCTTGCCGACAAATGGATCGTCCTCAATCCACTTGTTTGCCAAACCGACACGGACAACATTTTTGAGATAGCGGATGTACTTTACTGCGGCATTGTTGGCACACCCTTTCTTTACACGCAGATAATGCTCAAAGTCATCTACCATGCCTGACGTGAGCTTTTTCATGGGAATATCCTTCATACCTTCCTTGTCAAGCAGGAATTCTTCCAGATACTTCACGCAACGTTCCCAGCGGAGTACGGTTGCCTCGCAGACATCTCCACGCTCCAGCTTCTCACGCACCTTCACATTGACATCGCGGAAAGCCTCGCAAAGCATCTTCGGTTTTTCAAGTTTGCCGAGGAAAGCACGTTTCAGCACATCCGGGTTCACCATCTCATCACGCATGACAAGCTGGTTGTGTATCTCGCAGATTTTCGTGCGTATCGTGTCGAGGTAGCGGTTCAGTTCAAGGTCTTTCTTCGCCTTGCCGTCCGATTTCCCCTTCGCAGCGTTCCAGTTGCCCGGAGAAACATACCTGTTTGTATAGATTTCCGCACGTTGCCCATTCATAGTGATGCGGAGGGCTATGGGCATCTCTCCCTCCTTGTTTAGGCGAGCTTTCCTTGCGATGAAATTCAAGGAGAAATAGCTCTCGTTGGATAATTTCATTTGTTTGTGGCTTTAATGGTTACTTAAAGATACAAAATTTTTCTCAGTTTCACAAGTCGTAAAAGCCGAATGACGAATGAAATTATCGGGATGGCGAGGGTGCAAAACACCCAAATACACGGAATCTGCCAATCTGCACCCTCGTTTTGCACCCTTTTTTACACTTGCGACAAAATTGAATTCTGTCGTAAGTATTGATATAAAGAGTGTGGTACACTGTGGCACATCGTTTGTGGTACACTTAAAATGTACCACGGAATCACTTGGAATTGCACCCTCATGACATCTGAAAAGGGTACACACATCAGCAAACCCAACTGTGTACAAATCATTGAAAAATAATGAAATAAATCATTAAGAGGGTGCAGTTGGCGGTACAATTTTTGATGTACCCTTTTTGCACACCGGATATTTCAATATTTTGCAGTGATTAGGGGTAGAGACTAAAAAGAAAAGCCTCTGAAAATCACTGATTTTCAGAGGACTTCTGCGGATTGATAAACCCTTCTGTGATCCGCCTGGGGCTCGAACCCAGGACCCCAACATTAAAAGTGTTGTGCTCTACCAGCTGAGCTAGCGAATCATCATTTTTAATTCAAGATTGCATCTCTGTCGAAATGCGATGCAAAGGTATAGATTTTTTTTGAATTGTACAAATCTTTTTTTATTTTTTCGCTTGAAAGTTTCCAAGAAAGTTTCCAATAAGAAGTGCAACGGCTTTCTCCTCACTCCTCCTCAGGGGAAGGCCGCGCGCCGAGGGGGCTGAGCAAGCCCCCGTTGAGCGCACCAGCTACATAGGTAACTTTTTCATCGTGATTCAGCCTGCAACACAAAAAAGGAGACCTAAGTCTCGAGGGTGTATCAAAATTCAGATACGCCCTATTTTTATAACATGTTGTAAAACATA
>JAMPEH010000004.1:0-5335 GCA_023665245.1 Muribaculaceae bacterium | reverse complement strand
TGGCGATACCTTCAGAATAGCAATTAAGGTTAGTCTGCACCTCTTTTTTATGCCCATACGAAACAAGCAAGAATAATGGAACACTCTATACAACATAGCATCTCAAAAGTTGGTCTGCCACTCATTGTGACATCATCCAAACCATCTCTATGCTTTCTGATAGATACAGGAGCAACCCATAATGTAATATTCAGTTTTGTCATTGAACACTTGAAGAATATTTTCAGGGTTTCAGAAAACCAAAGCAGCATAATGGGAATAGAGGGAGAAATAAGGAAAACACCCTCTATAACAGCAAACATTTCCTTTGGAGAAGTTGAAACCAGTGCCATATACTCTGTTTTGGATAATGATAAAGCTGTAGCTTCCATACAGAATGAAACTGGTATACAGATTCATGGTATACTTGGGATTCCATTCCTAATGCAGAATAAGTGGATTCTTGATTTCAATAATCTCAAAATCATTACAGTATGAGAAAACTTGGTATAATTCTAATGGTTATAGGCTTGATACAGATAATAGTATCTATTTCAAATTTTGTACGAACCGATAACATAGATATGGAGATAATAATATCTGCCTGCACTATGCTAATCTTAGGCAGTGGATTATTTTTCTTAGGCAGATACAAGGGGAAAAGAGCCTTAGAAAAAGGAGTAAAATATAAAGAGATTGGATGGGGCAAGGTCATAGTTTGGTTCTTCATTGTGATGATAGGAGTAGCATCTATTGGCAGGATATTGCTATCTGTTTCAGAAAGTACCTTTGAGGGACAAGTAAAGAGAGCCAATAAAGAATGTCCTATCCCTGTTGCAGGAGGTGTAGGTAATATCATTTCCATAAAGGCCATTGACAAACAGGTAGTTTATACATTGAAGTATGACTCAAAATATATAAACCTTGATAGAATTTCATCTGCGCCAGCTGAATACAAGAGGGTTATAGTCCTATCTTCCTCTTTATTAAATGGTCAGAATGGTAATGGGGATAAATTTATGAACTCTATAATAGAGAATGGTTATGGCATTAAGTTCATTATCATTTCCAATATTGGTGATAAATTTGAAATATCTGTAACTAATGGAGAGTTAAAAACACTCTTGAAAAAGGCTAAAGATAACCCAACAGAAGCCATGAAAGAAATACTTGAATGGCAAATAGAGGATGATGGGAATACTTTGCCATTGAAACTGGATGAAGAAATGATGCTTACAGACATATTCTGCGATTCAGACAATCTTGTTTATAGAGTGGAGGTTGGAGAGTCAATGAGTATATCAGAAATAGTATCTGCCAATACCAAAGAAAACAGAATGGAGATTTTGAAGGAGCTATATTCTGACCCTACATCAAAAGCCAACATGGATATGTGTGCTGTGGGAAATTTTAATCTGATTTACAGATATGTTAATCCAAACAAGACGGATAGTTGTGATATTGTATTCTCTCACAAAGAAATAAGAGACATTACACAACTACCTAAATATTTAAACTTCAAATGACATGAGGAAATTCGCTTCAATCATACTTAAAATCATAGGCTACTTAGCATTCTTTTGTGGAGGTGTCGGAGGAATAAACTTAGCTATTCATGGCATGTTTGACCCAATCTACTCTACAATAGGCCTGATTGCATTCATTCTAATAGGTATACTGTGCCTAACAATTGGTAAGAAACTTCAACAAGGCAAAAATTCAGTAGCCGAAGTTAAGCTTACTATAGAGAAAAATTCCAAAGAGGCTGTACTACATAAGATACAATGGAAAAAGATTGGAATATCAATTTTTATTGTATGTGTATGTACAACTCTATGGGGATGTATAATAGGGCTAAATTATGAATACAATGCCATTTTCTATGTTCCTTTTTTCTTGATAGTGATGGTATGGTATCTTTATCTACTCTGGAGAAAAACTCCATCAGAAGATGAAGACTACTTATTACTACCTCTACTACAAAAGATAGGGTTATTCAACTCATTTCCTAACAAGTACGAATTGAGAAAGGCTCTATTGAAAACTTTTGTGCCTGTCTATGCAGGAACTATTGTGATTTCAACAATAGTTGTAATTCTAAATGACATACTTGCCCCTTATGATGATAGAGGGTATGATGGTTATTGGATACATCATGAGATAACTCTTGGATCTTGGCTTTTGGCAATTCCAATTATGACATGGGTAGTATTCTTCATATACTCCTATGGCTCTCAATGGATAAATAAAGTAAAACAATTGGAGGACAATATTCATGGATGAAGAAACTTCGTGGATAACCATTCTGATTGGTTGGGGGATTTTTATGCTCTTTATCTTATGGACTAAATGGAAAGATGGTGCATTTCGCAAGAAGGAATCATCTTTATCTGAACCTGCAATAGCCGCAGATGAACCAGCACCTGAAGAATGGATTATTGTAGATACGCGCCTACTGACAGAGGACGAGAAGCATCAGTTATTATTTCTTGAAATCATAAAGGCAGATAAAGGCTCACTATTGGTCAAATTTCAGTTGAAGACAGGTGCTTCAACATTCATCCCTTTAGCCGAGGGCATTAAACTTGACATAGGAAGTAGGCTGGATATGGATAAAGTCATTTTGAGAAAATGGCGAAGAATTAATCATGAAAAATATGATATTTCAATAATCAAAATATAAGTTTATTGTGAAGGCTATATTGTTGCAAATCATAGCTTTTCTCTCTTTTCTACTCCTTGCATTTGTAATTTTGTGCACTCACTATGTTGCAAAAGGAGAATGTGCAGCCATAATCTACTATAGGCCAATAACCAGTGTGGATATTTTTCTGTTTATAGCAATAGGTGTTGTGTGGGCATTTATATCCGTATTTATTGGCAAGCCAAATAGGATTGTAACTATATTTATATGGGGAATATACCTGACAATAACAATTTTTCTCTGCATCTTCGGAAATGACTTACTTGAATTAAGAACAGAGCATTGGCCCCATGAATACCATCCACAACCAATAGGCTCTAATACCAATTATAAATATACCTATGAGGATTTGGTTGGTTATTGGGAAAGGTCAGACAACATGGCTTCAACAGATTCTGTGACATTTATTGCTCCAATCATTGAATTTGATGAAGAAAATATTTTGCCAATGGTGATACAACATTTTATTACACTTATCACCTCCAGAATGACACATTAACCATTTACAGACCTAATAATTCCATCCAAGAGTATAAGGTCGTTTGGCATACATTGAATACTTTTACGGTAAAGTTATTGACATATGAAACATTCACCATAGACCATTTGACATATGACACTGCAACCATTTCTTACAATAGAATTGATAGTATTTGTGTGAACAAGAAGGAATTGGAGAAGATACTATAAGATACCGTTGAATTTGTAAAACAACTTACCCTACTTACCCGAAATCATCAGGTAAGCAAGGTAAGCCTTTTTGCATATTTATTTGGCTTTCACTAAGTAGCCGTACACCCCATTTCTCTTGGGTCTTGGCACTTTCATCTCTCTAAGCACACGACCGAGCTGTTGAATTGACAACGACTTATGTCCTGTTTTAAGCACTAATTGCTGATGTATCTGAGTTGTTGTTAAGAACATGGAGCTTTCATCTTCCAAATCGCCAACTTCAAAATGATTTACAAAAGCCTCTTCCTCTACCGAAATATCTCTAAATTCGGCATTCATCCTGTCAAGTTCTGCAATCTCATCTTGGTCAAACCAATATTGAAATCCATTTTTGAACAGATAGACTGCTTGCGAGAATAATTTATCATGAGGAACATTGTGCTGTAAATTGAAGTTTATGGCTTCAAAGCACAAAAATCTCCTGTTTCCTGTCAAGTCCTTTAGAAAGTGTTTTCTATTCACTGTGCCAGCGAATGAAGCTCTACTCCTATAATATTGAGTAATTGGTGTATAAGCTCTTCTGAGATTTGTCCCTTTTTGAGTCATCATCTGCTTCACACCGTCAATATTCTTTTCTGTCAGATTTTCAAGTTCATCCATGAGAATTAAAACACATTCAGACAGCTTGACACTAGACTCTTTGTCCTTTGTCTGTACATATCCCTCGTGAATGAACTCTTGGAACTCTTTTGGCAGAATAGTATGGAACCACGTGGTTTTACCAATACCTTGTGCTCCAGAGAAAATAATTGCTGTTTGGTTGCTTACATTTTCATCCAAAAGGGCAGCAACCATTCCTACAAGCCATTTTTTCAGACACTTTTCAAAATGAGCAGGCTGTGTAACAGTGACAGATGATGCTAATTGTGCTATATAATCAACACCATCCCACTCAGGCAAGTTGGTTAAGTAGCTTGTATAAGGATCAAATTGTTGCACAAAATCCGACCTTAAAATCATGAATAGGGTATCTTTCGAGCATCCAATATTTTGGATTTTTATTTTTCTCAATATGGTGTTGAACTCGTAGCTCTCCAGATAATGGAACGGTTCATCAGTACCCCTAATTCTTACGAGAAGTCTTTGGGTAATTGAGTTGAATTTGAACTCATAATTTGCAGTCAAAAAGGCTTGGATTTGTTCAATATTGGAATTAAATCCAACTCTCTGCATTTCAACATCCTCATTTGTTTGTGGAGGGTTCGTATTCATCATATTACACCTCCTCTCTGCTGAATATGTGCCTCTAACATCGCTTGGGTCATATACAACCTGCCTCCGAACTCTATGAGGTTGATAATACCTTTTGCCCTCCAATTAAAAAGAGTCCTTTTGGAAACTTTGAAAAATCTCGCTAAATCAACGAGGTCATACAAGGTAAACTTTTCTTTGTTTAAATCTTCATTAAGAATTTTATTATTCATTTTACAAGAAAATAATAAGCCCCACTGGATGGCTTGTGAATATTATTCACTGGCACTTATTGCTTAACATTTCTTGTTATGTGATGATTGTTGTGTGAGAGTTTGTTGTTTGAGGAATGTTGTATGTTATATGTTGAGTGCTGGTTGTTAGTTGATGTGGTTATCAATAAATTTCCAGTCGGTTAATCCAGTGCTTAACCAGTTGCAAAGGTACAACGATTATTCCGAGCATTCCAAATTTTGAAAGTAAAAATTTGTGTAGCTTCCGCATTTTTCATACTTTTGCAGTGCATAAGGTCTTGAAACAGAGATTGCAGAGTCCGTTGGACTTTTTATTGGACATAAGATTTTAAGTTGAGTTAACTCACTGAATATAAAAGTAATAATTCTTTTGGTTCATGAGCCTCCAGCTCCACCACCCACACTGAAAATCATCCACTTGCAAACGAGCGGGGCAAAAAGTGGGGCAAAATTAAAGGAAACGTCTTAATTCGGG
>JAMPEH010000049.1 GCA_023665245.1 Muribaculaceae bacterium | reverse complement strand
AGGGCGAGTATATCCTGGATGCCTTTGGCGAGCGGCAGGTGGTCTACAAGCTCAACGACCATCTGGATCTGAAGGCCACTCTGCGGCCCGAGGAGGCCGAGCGGGCCACCGTCACCGCCCAGATCACCACTGTGGATCCCGTCAACGGCAAGAAGACCGTCTACGTCCCTGTGCCTCTGGTGCGCGACAGCAATGGCGACTGGCCCTTCTCCATTCCCAAGCTGAACGAGGGTGAGACTCAGATCGTCTTCACCGTCCAGGTGGCTGGCAAGGCCCCGCTGAGTGACGGCACCTATGAGAACACGCCCATTACTGAGAAGAAGTACATGATCACCGTCTACCGCAGCCGCTCCAACTATTACGAGATGCCTGGCGTGGCGGAGAAGACGGCCATCCGTGTGGGCGATGCCACCAACGCCAACAAGTTCTACGGCACTATCCCCGAGTTCGATCCCGACTTCAACTTCTACTACGTGAACCTGCCGCATGAGACGGAGAGTGTCAAGCTCTACGCGGAGACGGGCAAGATCATCTACGCTGAGCAGAAGGGCAGAGCGGGTTACACCAACGAGGGCTACAAGTACACCGACTATGTCTACACCGACACCAGCGGCGGCACTCCTGTTCTCAAGGCTATTGCTCCCGGCCAGGCCGGATACGTTCCCACCTTTGAGACGGCCACCATGACCATCAACGGCCACCAGGTGTCCTCCAGCAACTTTGCTGACGGCATCTACAATGGCTTCGAGGTCCTGGACCTGATGGTGGGCGACAACACCGTGGAAATCGACATCTCGGTACCCGGCTATGTTACCAAGCACTTCACAGTTATCCTCAACCGGGGCGACATTGAGACCACCACCCAACCCAAGCTGGCCGACCAGGTCCAGCCGCTGCCCAGCATGACCAACATCCGAATCAACGAGCGCAAGGGCGATGCCGCCAAGGTCTCCGAGGATAAGCTCCTCATCCCCGACTTTGATCCCAATGTCCACTTCTACAATGTGGTGGTGCCCTACAGCGTGGATCATCTGTACGCTTACGGCGAGGCCATCAACGCTGGTGAGTTGCGTATCGCCAGCATCGATGTGGACAACGTCCGTGACCTGGCCGACCCGACTGCCCGGAAGGCGGAGGCGCTGGCCGGCTGGCGTGACATCGCCATCCCGCTGAGCGTAGGCAACGAGAACAACATCGAGTTCGTGGCCTACGGTCGGGACGTGGACGGCAAGGTCACCAACACCATGGTCCGTTACATCGTCAACGTGGTCCGGCTGCCCTTCCAGTACGTGGCGCCCGAGATGGAATTCATGGGAATCAGCGAGGGCACCATGACCTCCGTGTTCCACGGCCGCACCTATAACTACTACGCCACCGTGCCTTACGATGTGGACAGCGTGGATGTGGAGGCCATCGGCAGCTACTATTACTCTAACACCTCCAACAAGACCAAGCTGGCTACCGTGGTCAAGTTGGTGGGCGGCGACCACTACAGCGTGGGTAAGGCTTTCTACGTCACCGACTCGGTGAAGCTCAATGTGGGCGACAACCTGGTGCGCGCTTACCTCTACGACGTGCGCGACGTGCCTGACGGCGGCTATCCCTACTACGTGGGCGTCTACTCCCTGACCATCCACCGGGAGACCAGGGATGGCGTGGTCATGGAGCTGATGGATGACGAGATCGATACCAGCGTCACGCCGGCCCAGGCTACTATCCACTCCATCCAGGTCACCCAGGACGTCCCCGCCGCTTACGGCAAGTCCCCGGTGAACGGTCAGAGCCTGCGTACCAACGTGGATTACGCCTTCAACGAGTACAGCAACTACGTCTACGTCCATCCCAAGGCCACCAGCGTTAACCTGCTGGCCAAGCCCGCCTACAAGGATAACGTCATCGTTATCGACGGCATCCGTCAAGGCGCCACCGGCGGCGTGGATGTGGAGTTGACTGACGACGTGACCACCGTGGTGCCCATCACCGTCTACGCCATTGACGACGACACCCAGGTCGTCACCCTAAAGCGCTACACCGTTACTGTCATCCGGGGCTACGTCAACACCGTCACCGGCGAGGCCAACACCGTACCCAACACCACCATTCCCGACTATTTCTGGCGTATCGACGCCACCAGCGGTCTGGTCCGGGAGATCAGCGTGGTGGAACTGGACAGCGCTGGCACTGTGGTACCTGCCTCCACCAAGCAGGTGGGCGGTCTGGCACCGAGAGAAACGATCGAGTTCACCCCCTACACCGGTACCATCGATATGCCTGATGGCAGCAAGTTGACTACCAAGCTGGTCACCCTGCGTATCAAGGCCGTCTACGATAAGGGTTGGCTCAACGACCGGGTGGAGCAGGAGACCCGCGTCCGGGTCAATGGTCACACCGCCCAGATGGTGGAAGGACCCACCACCGAAGGCGCCGCAAAGACCGCCGTTTACATGGTCACCCTGCCCATGACCACCTTCACCGACCGGTTCGACGTCCGGGTGGACGTGCCCTACTGCGCAGCCGATCCCGAGACCGGCGTGTACATGGTGGACCATGTGGACAACGTCTCCTACGTGCTGGACATCACCGACACTGCCAACGCGCCCAAGGCCATTGAGTTGGATGAGAAGAGCGGCAAGCCGCTACGCTGGACCCAGGCCGACCTGGATGCCTGGCTGGCCGCTGATCCCGGCAATACTGAGGCAAACTGGGCCCACAAACTAGGTGAGTTCAAATACGGCGACAAGGTCCTCACCGGCCCGCAGCTGGACTCCATCGTGCTGGACGAGAACGACGGCACCACCCACAGCGGCACCTTCACTACCATGTTCTACGGTGATGTGTTCAACTACCGTGCCACAGCCTCCGTCCTCGGCGAGAACGGCAAGCAACAGCGGACATTCTCCGTCTTCGCCTACGTGGAGCATAGCGAGAATGGCGAGATCACTCGTCCCAAGCAGTATAACGACTTTACCTACCGCACAGCCACCGTGGACGATGTGACCACCAGCGATGCCAACGGCCACGCCGTCAATGTGGGTGACTACATCGATGCCAAGGGCAACTTTGTCCTGGCCGGTGCGGTGAGCGATCCCGCCACCGCGGTCTACGACGCCGGCACCAACCCGACCGGTATCATCAGCGCTGCCCAGCACGAGTCCATTAAGATCTACCGCGGCGCTTACATCGAGGTCTACGACGAAGCCGGCCATCGCTACACCATTTCCCAGACGTCCAACGATTACGTCCACTTCACCTTCCCCGAGGACGAAAAGGGCAACTGTCAGATTCTGACTCTGACCTTCCGGGTCATCCAGTACGCTGACTCGGGCTATGAGATGGTCAGCGAGTACAAGCTGAAGGTCTATCCCACCGGCGAGCCTATCATCGACGACCTCTACCTCTACCGCGCCAGTATGGATGAGCCGGAGGACTTCGACACCCTCACCCGCGATTACTACGGCACCATTTATAAGAAGCAGCCCGGATTCGCGGTGTACGCAGAGGCTGAGTACTTCGACATGGCGCACGTGGATTGGCGTGACGGCCGTCTGGAGATGACCGCCAAGTACGGCAAACTGGTGCCCTACGTCTACACCGAGGGCGACGTGACCTACACCATCATGCCCGACACCAAGGGCTATGTGGTCACCTACGAGCAGGCTGGCCCCGGCGATGAAGAGGGCCTGGTTATGGACAAGAATGGAAAGTGGCCCGGCCAGGAGGGCTATATCGAGACCAAGGCGAAGCTCTACTCCTACAAGATGCCCGGCGTAGACGAGCTGAGCAAGCTCACCGGCCAGCCCACCGACTACTATGGCCACGAGACCTTCACCGGCTACTTCCAGCAGGAGACCCTGCCCGACATGAACGACAGCGCCACACCCAGCGGTATCGACTTCTACGGCGACGGAACTACCTATCTGCCGTGGGATCTGCCCTCCTTCGAGGTTGTGGTCACTCTGACCTATCCGTCGGCCAAGCGCACCGCCACCATGGCGAACGTGAAGGCCAGCGACGCCAACGGCCACGCCGTCAATGTGGGTGACTATATTGATGCCGCGGGCAACTGGGTGGCGGACGCGACCACCGCCGAGAGCGTGATCGAAGGCTGGAAGTATAGTAGCGATCCCGCCGAGTACGCCAAGTTCGAGGCCCTGTCGATCTATAAGACGGGTGCCTACACCGTCCATATGACCCGCTCTCGGTTCCCGAAGCCGGTCCCGCCGCTGGACGACATGGAAGCCTTCCAGATGATGCCCGAGCACAGAGATCTGATTCAGATCGGCGCCATCATGACCGGCCCCGATTACAGCGATGTGCTCTATGGCGATGACGGCAAGGTCCTCCCGCCCGCGGTGAAGGACAAGAACACCACGCCGCCCACCATGTGTGCGTCCAACTTCGACCCGCAGCATCCCTACTACCTGCTGGAGTTGGATCACCGCATGAACCAGACCTGGTTGAAGATGGACTTCGATCCCGCCAAGCTGAACGTGGTGGTCACCAGCGCCAATGTGAAGGCAAACAATCCGGAGTCCTACTACTATGACGTCTTCAACTACACCATGAAGCCCGGCGAGAAGCAGCTGTTCGACTTCGGCGAAGCCTACTATGCCGACGAGGACTTCAAGACCCTGCTTCAGGTCACCGTGACCGACAAGAGCGTACCCAACGGTAACGTGTCCAAGTACATGATCTGGGTGGTCCGGGGCGAGCGCAGCTGGGCGGCTACCAGCCAGATGGGCGTGGATCTGTTCTACGGCATGAGCGAAGACGAGAGTCGCGCCGCTGCGGAGAACGATCTGGCCGTCAGCAAGGCCGGCCTGACCCAGGCCGAGGAGCGGACCCTGGCCAACGGCACCGCCGTCATGGAGCCCACCCCCGGTATCCTGGTCGAGGATCTGAGTCTGAAGGACCTGTGGGGCACCCGCTATCTGGAGGACAGGGATGGTGATGGCAACTTTGAGACCTATGTCTACCCCGGCATCATAGACAACGACAAGTTCCTCTACCGCGATACCTCTGACGGTCAGCCTTACCACAACGGGCAGCTGAAAATCGTGGACGTGGTGCCCTCCGGCGTTACCGCCCTAAACCGTGTCACCGGCTTTAGCACCAACACCTATCTCTATACCACGACCCTGCCCATGTCTGCCCGGTACGTCACGGTGGATCTGACCAAGCTAGGCTCCGGCGCGATGGACCACGCCAGCGTCGTCTACAACAACGCTTACTACCACGTGGATCCCGACTCCCAGCCCGATCCCATCAAGCCTACGCCGGACGCTACGCTGGACGCCCTGGTGAATATCCCCTTGAAGCAGGGCGAGCGGGTCAGCTACATCTTCGTCACCGTCCATCCCGACCTGGGCGACGGCACGACCCTGACCAAGGACGACCAGTACTACAAAGATAACGCTACCACCTATGTCATCCGGGTCAAGCGGTTGAACAACGAGGCCTTCGCCAACATCTGGGTCACCGATACCGAGTTCACCATGGATGGAGGGACAGTCACCCACGCGAACCGTCCCGACCATTACGAGCAGATGTGGCTCATCACCGACGAGAACGACATGAAGCGGCCCATTGTGGATGTTCGGGGCATGTACACCGGCGGTGTTCTGGACACCTCTAAGAAGGTCACCGACGCCAACGGCAAGCGGCCCGGCGAGGTCGGCTATGTGGACACCTACGCCAGCGACGCCGCTGTAGCCGACCTGGTGGATATGACCTGGGACAAGAACGGCGCGTTGAGCGACGGAACGCCCATCACCACCGGCACCCAGCCCCACAACATCTACGTCAGCGACATCAAGTCGCCCTTCGTGGACTACGGCGTGATGGTCAGCTCTCTGGATACCTACATCTACCTCAACGCCGAGGCCTTTGGCACCAAGCCTGACGGCTCCAACGATGACTACTACATTATCATCGAGGAGTACGGCGTGGAGAACCCGCAGCAGGTGGACTCCCGGACTTATAGGGGCGGCACCTCCCGCGGCCGGGTGGACAACGCCAAGTTCCGTCTCGATCCTTCCAAGGATGGGACCCAGGTGTTCCAGTTTACCATCGTCAACGAGCGGACCAACACTACCGGTGTCTACTTCCTCCACGTGTTCCGCGACCACGACACCGAGGTGAAGACCGTTCAGACTAAGCTGGTGGGTAAGATCGCCACCGCGGCCACCCGTGTTCCTGTGACCGACGCCGAAAAGGCCGATCTCGACTACGGAACCAAGATCGACCCCGACGGCAACGGTTACCGCAACGACTTCAAGGCCAAGATCACCATCTACCGCAAGACCGACTTGCTGCGCTACTACCAGGGCAACCAGCCCACGGATACCAAGATCCCCGATCCCTACGCCACCAAGGCCGAGGGGTGGTACAGCGTGGAAGAGGCTGTGGTGGCGCTGGGGCTGACAGTTCTGGACTCCAACGGTGATGGCCGAATCGCCTACAACGACCGGTTCTACCGACTGCTCAACTACAGCAAGGACGGCGTGAGCCCGCTGGTGGAAGTCACCAATGTTCCCAACGGTGTGACAGGTACCAACTACACCGAAGAGTACACCGGTGCGTACTCCCTGGATCTCACCGGCCAGCTGCCCGGCGCCTATATGATCGTCTTTGAACGGGCCGGCAGTTTGGATTACGTCCTGGACAACGTTCTGATCTACCCGACCTATGACAAGGCTCAGTATGACTTCGGCACCAAGACCCTGCGAGCCGGTGACCTCAACGATGACGGCATCATCGATGACATCGACCTGAGCATCTTCAACGAGTACAAGAACGCTATGGACGGTGTCTATCGGGATCTGGCTGGACGGGTTGCCGTCAACAAGGTCCAGGCCGTGGGTGTGGATCAGCTGACCACCGTTTACGCTGCCAACGAGAGCATCGACCTGACTGAGCTGGCCAACCTCAAGCTCACCTACAACGGCAACGAGGTCAAGGACGGCGTGATCGACACCCAGGCTGGTGCCAACGTGGCCTACGCCGATGGCGGCGTGACCTACTACCTCAGCCGCAACAGCTCTCTGACCAGCATCGATCCCAGCGACCTGTCTGTGGATCTGGTGGGTAGTAACCGCGATAAGCTGGTGGATCTGAGCGACATCATCAGCGCCAGCGCTACCCCGTCCTACGCCTTCCGCGGTGCCTCTGCCACGCCTAGTACCACACCTAGTGCGGGTGGGAACGAGGAGAACCTGGGCAACTACTACCTCTACGGCATGTTCAAGTTCTACGACCGTCAGATGCCCAAGGCTAACGCGGTGGAAGTGGTCTACCGTATCGCGGTCATCACCGTTACTGAGGCTACCGATACTGCCAGCTACAGCCTAAAGGCACCCGCCAAACGGCCGGCGAAGGTAGAGAGCGACACCCGGACCGAAATCGTCACCGATATCACCGTGGAAACGACCGGCGGTGTCTACGCCCTCCGGGCAGACACCTTGAGCCTTGATACGGTGGAGGTGATGGTCGAGAGCACCTTCGAGAAGCAAGCGAGACGGGAGACCGCTCTGCGCGCAGCCGACATGCCTGTGGGTGTGGACGCCCTGGTGGTCATTGACGACGCCGACGTGATTCTCAGCGAGATCACCGAGACTGTGGAGACCTCTGCCGCCACCAGACGGCCTGACTACGACGAACGGCCGGAGATCCCTGTCTTTGACGAGGACATCGGTCCCAGCGCCATCTTGCCCGAAGGCGAATCCGGCGGCGAGAGCGCTGTCACCGAAGCGGTCACCAGCGATCTGGATCGTCTGGCCAAGTACATGGCTGAGCGTAACATCTCCATGGATAGCGCGGAAGGTGCCAAGCTCCTGTCCGAGTTTGCCGGCATTAAGTTCGCAGCTTTGACCGGTACCACCCCGTTTGACGCGCGGTATCTGGATCTGGACGGCAACAACCTGCTGACCAGCGCTGACCTGGGTTATCTGGCGAACCATTGGAAGCAGACGACCTATAAGAGCTGCCGACTGGACAACATGTACAGCAACTACCAGGCTATCCTGGGTCCCTGGGTCTAAACCGAATTTCCCAGCAATACCCCAAGCAACGCAAGTTCCCTGGCACCCACCGCATACCAGCGGTGGGTGCCTTTTTGCTCTGCGGGGGCGGGGGAGGGGAAAGGCAGCTACGCTCAAGCATCTAATTTTGGTTTACATAGTTGACAAAAACCGCTAAAAGGACTATGATATACCTGTATGAGTGTAAATATGCCCTATTGCGAGCAATAGCAGGAAAATTCAAGAAAATTTTTCCTTTATCTGGAAAATTTCCTCTATTTTCTCCTGATTGGAGGGGTCTGCCGTGAAGAGAATGAACAAAGCGAAATCGGTGATCGCCAGTATTCTGGTGACCGCGGCTTTGACTGCACCCGTTGTGGTATTCAGCAGTACCACCACCCCTCTGGACGGTGAGCTCATTTTCGAGGTGGACCAGACCAACGGCCTGGTTTTCCACAGCGACGGTTCTGTCCAATTGCTGGTCAACGTGGCGGTGGACAACACGGTGAACTGCCGCGGTGCCTCGTTCCATCTGGAGTACAATCGGGATTATTTGACCCCCTCTTACATTGCGGACACGGTGGAGGGATCGGTGATCCACAAGGCCAACGAGCCTATCAGCGAAGGTGGCCAGCAGGATCACGACGGTTTCTTCCGGGAGGACGAGGACCTGTTCGGCTTGAAGGACAACGCCGGCAACCAAATCGAGATCATCGACAAGATGGGCGGCGGGCTGGCCCCCTTCTACGCGCAATTCTACAGCCAGGTAGACCCCGGCAGCGGGACCATCGACATGGACCTGTGGTTTGACAACATCGCTATTTTCAACGCGCTGGACGCTGCCGACGGCACCGTGGACAACAATGCCACCGTTACTGGCGCGGGCAAGCTGACCAAGTTGGCCGGCGTCAGCCCAGCGGGAGAGTATGAGCCAGAAGAAGAGGACCGCGTCTACGTCTTCAACAAACACGATGAGGTGACAGCCACCAACCAAACTCCGGACAAGGTGGTCTTGGGCCAGCTGAGCTTCCGGGTGAAGGAGGGCCGCCTGGCCGAGGTCATAGACCTCTTTGACGGCTTGGATGTACTGAGCGACTACCGGGACCCCGCCAAGACCCCGAAGCGGCCGGAGGTGAACCTGCGCACCCCAGATGGCACCGTGACGGCCAAAGTTAAGTTACTGGACATCAATCAGAACTGGACCGGGATGGAGGACCCCTGGACGATCGGCTATTATGACGGCGAGCCCGGTGACCGCACCGAGTTCTATTATATGCCGGACACCGCCACCAACATTGCCGAGCATTACATTTTCAACTTTAACCGCAGACTTATCGTGGCGGTGGAGTTGACCAACCCCGACTTTGAGATCAATGCCTACCAGAACTTTACTGCTGGAAACATCGGCGACCTTCGCGTCTCTATGGGACGCTGGGCCAACATGGTCACCGTCACCTATGCCGACGGCACAAAGGAGAACCAGCCCTTCCCATGGGGCCAGACGGGCAGCGGCTACAGCGCCAGATACGTCCAGGACCTTACCCAGCTGGACGCCGACAGCAAGCCCACCAAGCTTTGGAAGGACATGACTACTGCCGCTATCACCAACTACGATCCCACCGCCAATGTGGCCAACCCTGGTGTGGGTACTGACTATGTTTTCTCCCAGAGCTACCAGACCTATAAGACCGATCCTGTGACTGGGGCCTATGTCAAGGACGCCGGCGGCAGGTACGTGGTGGAATACACCTTCCCGATCCCTGTTACCGGCCACATGCGGGTGACCCCCATCACCGTCATCGATGTTACCGCTGAAGACCTGAGCCGGACCTACCCCCTAAACGAGGTCACCGCCCTGGTTTCCGACCCTGGTGATCTGGCCCTGCCTAGCCAGGCCCGGATCCTCACCGATATCGTGCCGGGCAACGTCTCGCTGGTCACCCCCATCAAAGGCTGGCGTCCCACCCAGCCAGACAGTGCCTGGCCTACCGGGACTGATGACCGGGCCATGAATTCGTTGAAGGCGGACAGCTATACCGCTGCCGCCGGCGTCCCCTACTGGCCGGACAGTGCTGATACCGCCGCCACCTATCCCACCGACCCCAGCTATGCCCCCGCCCGTTTTGTGGGTGATTACCGCTTTGAGACCGCCGCCAGCGCCGGTGGCGCGGCCCAGGACATCCTTCGAGTGGACATCCAGGCGTCCTTCCCCTGGCTTACCGTGCCTGAGCCCAGCTACGACGTGGGGGACGCCCTTCGCAGAATCGTGGCGCCGGAGGACTATGTGGACACCAAGGACTACGTGGTGGGCTATGTCAGCACCATCACGAAGATCGCTGCCGGCACCGACACCAACGGAGCTGGCCAGCCAACCCTGACCCTGTCTGTGGGCCGGGCCAACGGGGCCAACATGGCAGAGCCCTCGGTGTTCCGGGTCTGGCTGCCCAACGGCATGGAGTTGGGCACCGGCCAGAACAAAGGCGGGATTCAAGTGCCGGAAAACTGGTTTGAAGATCCCGCCAAAGGGACCGGGGTCCATGAAAATGGTTTTTATAATACAGAGCAGCGCAACGAGGTCAGCGGTCAGCGTATCTTCCATCTGAACACCAATCCCAGCGATCCGCTGCTCCCTGCCTCTACCGCCACTATGGATTACTCCAACGGCCAGCGTGAGACGTTGCGCCGCTACATCAACCTGGGCGGCTGGTACCGGGTGGCCATCTGCGAAAACCCCGATGACGCCCAGCCGGTCTGGACTGACCCCATTCCCGTCTATGTACCGCCCCGGCGCAATGAGTATCAGGAGAGCAAGGTCTATAACTTTGTAGGGGAGAACCAGGGCTTGTTCAACTGGCCCGGCGGTGTGGGCGATGTGATGGCCTTCCCCCAGGGCGACTATGAGCCTGTGGCTCCCGATCTGGCCGACACCAGCGGCGCCTACATCGGTCTACCCCTTTACGACGTGTTGGATAGCGATGGCGACCTGGAGAAAGTCACCAACGCCTACTCTGATGCCGCTGACGTCTTTGAAAACGGGAATCCCAACCGGCTCAAATCCAACGTGTCCCGCCATAGCGAGTCCTACGGTGTGGAGACCACCTACGACGGCCAGACCGGCGCTCAGCCCGGCACCATCTTCACCGTGAAGGTGGATGCGGCGGACACCGCCCACGACGCTGACTGGACCAGCCCCACTACCAGCGAGCGGACTCACCCCTCGGTGGCCGTGGCCACCGGCGGTGTCTGGCCTACCCAGGGAGACCCCGTCACCAAAAACGGTGCCACCCCCCTCTATGATGATTACCGGGTCACCGGCTTTGGTACGGTCTACCAGCCTAAAGCTGACCCCGATACCTACCGGGCTACCCTCCGCCGTCAACTGGAAGAGCCCCAGCCCCAGCTCATCGAGAAGGTCACCCTGACCTCCACCAGCGACAACGGAATCACCCGCCAACCCCCTGGCACCAAGGCGGACAACGTGACCCTGGTCACCTTCAACACCGTTACCGAAGGCTATACTGTCCGGCAAGATCACCTGCTGACCATCAACAATGTGGGTGATGTGGATATCTACGGTTTGGACATTGACAGTCTTGTGGACGGCTACAACCTCAACGACAACGGCGACCGCACCGCACCGGAAGGCGGCCACTTTGAGATCACCATGCCCCCGGCCAGCTTTTTGCCCGCCGGGTCCAGCACCAACTTTATTCTGACCTATGTCTACGACTTGCGGGCCAACAATGTGGACAGCGGCCTAAAATACCGAGATACGCTCTACATCACCTCTACCTCCCACCCCGATCCGGGACAGGGGAACAACTACCTGCTGGACTTTGACGCCGAGCTCACCGTGTCCGACAGTCCCCTTCACCAGGTCACCGTTATCTACCGCCCCACCGACGGCACCATGGGTACCGCCGGCCTTATCGTGGGCGAGCAGACAAGCGGCTCCAACGTGACCATCAACACCACCGCCACGACCCGGACTTACCCCCAGAACGATCTCGTGTACGTGGAGATCAGCAAAGTGGATGAGTACGACGTGTGGGCCATCACCGCCGAGATCGACGGTACGACGGTGGATCTTTTGACACACAATGAATACGGCCCCGGTCTGAGTTTCCCCGACAATCCCAATTTCCGGGGTACCGCCGAGGTGGACGAGGATAAAGCGGTCTACGTCTTCCAGATGCCCAACCACGACGTGACCGTCTATGTGGACTTTTACGAGCCCATTCGCTCCAAGCTTCGGTTGGACCACCTCATCGACTTCTCTGATCCCGACGCCACCGATCTGGTGGACGGCTATGATCCCACGAAAGTCTATGAACCCAGCGATCCGGGCCACATCTACAAGGTATGGAAAAAGCAGTTCATCGGCCGGGACGCAAAAGGGAGTGCTGTTGCCACCGGAGATTACGCTGCCGCTGCTGCCTGGTCGGCCAGCCACGGCAATGCCGACCGGGACTTCTACCTGATGACCCAGGGCTCGGCCATTCCTGCCGCTCTGGGCGGAGACATTTACAACTCATCCCATGACCACTACCTGGTGGTCATCGATGCTGAGGATGATTTCTCCCAGCTGAAGGCCACCTTGCGCAACGTGAAATACCACGTGGACTACCGAGGTCTGCCTCAGCCCGGCGATCCCGACTACGCCAAGTATCAAAATGGCTACAATCTGGACATTGAGCCAACGGTCAACATGACCCTTTACTATAAAGATCAGGTGTTGGAGAACTGGAACGGGCAGTCCACCAAGGCGGTCTATGACCGGGACCACGGCTACGGTCCCTATGACGATTCTACCAACCCGCCCACCGACAAAAAACCCCAGGGTAGTACCGCCGACAGTACTTATCACATCACCAGTGACTGCGACAGCGCGAATTTCCCCGGCTTTGACTCCCCAGCCCCCGGCGAGTCGGCCTATGTGCACATCACCATTTCCTATCCAGGCAGCGCTGATGATGCCGCCGGCGAGCGCAGCTATTATGTCGAGATTCACCGCCGCACGGCCGAACCCGAGGTGGTCCTCCACTACGGAAACGCGCCCTACGGCATGATCATGAACGAGAAGAAGTTCATCACCGATCCTGCCAGTAGTTCCACCGCCGACATCCAGGCGGCTAAGGACCAGACTGAACGTACCCGCACCGCTGTCAAATCCGCTTTCCTGGCGGGTTATACATTCCGGGGCGTTGACGCTTCCGCCCTGCCAGACGCCGCGGCGGGCAAACTGCAGAGCGTGATCTACTGGCGGGAGGCGTGGGTCCGCAATC
>JAMPEH010000048.1 GCA_023665245.1 Muribaculaceae bacterium | reverse complement strand
ACAAGACCGTCACCCCTGACGCCAGCGGCTTCGCTCCCGAGAGCTATGCCACTACCGGGCGGACCCTCCGGGAGGATTGGACCCCCGATATGGGCTCGTTCACCGTGGCCTCCTCCAACGAGAATGTGGCCGTGGCCAAGGTCGTGGGCAACACCATCGAAGTCAGCCCTGTGGCCGGTGGGTACGGCCAGGCTATGATCCTGGTGAAGTGGACCGGCAAGGGCGACGACGCCGCTACCGACGCGCGCGAGGGCAACAACGAAACGGCCGAGTACGCCCTCATCGCCCTCAACGTCCTCCAGGACTATGACAAGGTGCCCACCCTCTCCGAGACTGTTCCCGCCGCCCAGCGCGTGGCCGCGCCGCAGGTAGCCGCGGGTACTGCCTTTGTGGTCACCCTCCGGGCCGACGGCACGGTGTGGACCTGGGGCGCCAATAACTACGGCCAGCTGGGCGACGGCACCAGCACCGAGCGGACCACGCCTGTCCAGGTGGTCACCGATACGTATAACACCCCCTTGACCGGCATTGTCTCCATCGCCGCGGGCGATACCTTCGCTGTGGCCGCGGACAAGGACGGCTATGTGTGGACCTGGGGCCGCAACAATGTGGGCCAGCTGGGCCAGGGCGGTTCGGACTTCTCCGGCGCCTACTCTACCTATGCCCGGAAGGTCCGCCGGGGCCAGCAGCCCAACATCGACTCTACGGAGCTCTACCTCACCGGGATCAAGACTGTAGCTGCGGGCGGCACCTATGTGGGCGCCACTGCTGGTGGCGACTTCGCCGGTGCCGTGGACGAAAACGGCTATGTCTACACCTGGGGCAACAACTCCTTCGGCCAGCTTGGCAACGCTACGACCACCAGCTCCAGCACGCCTGTCCGGGTGCTGGCGGGCGCGGTGGCCGCGGGCCAGAGCCAGGATGTGTTTGCCTATGACCAGCCCCTTCGCAACGTGATCGCCCTCACCGCCGGGAAGGGCCACATGGTGGCCGTGCTGGATAACTCCGCTGTGGTGGCCTGGGGCCGCAACGACGCCAATCAGCTGGGGTTGGAGTATAACGAAAATACCGCCATCGCGCTGAACGTCACCCGGGGCAACAACCCCGTCGGGCGGGATATGACGAAGGTCAACGACCGGCGCTTCATCCGTCAGGTCGTCGGCGTCACCGCCGGGAACCAGACCACCCTCTACCAGACGGTGGATGTGAAGAGCGCGGATGTGGGCAGCGGCTACGATAAGGGCTACGCCATGATCACCGGTGCTCTGCGCCCCCACAACTACACCGGGACCCAGTACCGCTGGAACCGGCCCACCGCGCTGATGAGCCCGGACAGCACCGGCGTCATTGAGCGGGTGGCTGACCACAGCGCTACCTCCTCGGTCATCGCCAACGCTATGACGGATGTTTATCAGATCGCCGCGGGCAACGACAATATCGCCATTATGACCGGCCCCGCGCCGGAGGGTATCGTCTGGGCCATGGGTGTCAACACCGACGGCCAGCTGGCCCAGGGCTACACCACCGGCCAGAATACCGCCACCGCCACCGATCCCACCGTGGGTCCGGTGAAGGTCAACGCGCCCTTGGCCGACCAGCCGGTGGATAGTCGGGATAAGATCAACATGACCGCCAACGCCGCTGTGGCCGTGGGCGATTACACCACGATCCTCTACAAGACGGACGGCACCGTCTACACCGTGGGCCGGGGCACCAACGGCCAGTTGGGCGACGCCACCAGGGACTCTAAGAATCTGCCGGTCCAGGCTGGGGCGGGGAACACCCTGTCGGTCAAGCCCGCGGACGTGCAGATCTCCGGCGGCCGCAGCGTCCACTATGCCCTGACTGCGGGCAACATGATGCCCGACTTCGTGACCCTGGGCAAAAACGATGTCATGACCATCGATCCTGGCGCGAATAACGCCGCCATCAAGCTCCAGCAGAGCGCGGGCTTCAACCTCTATCGCGACGCCTACTACACCGAGCTGCCCGCTGGCGCGACGGTGCGTTACCGCCTTACCGACTACACCATCGCCCACTTTGACTACACCGTAAACGGCTATGGCCAGGTGGTCAGCGCTGACGGCACGGTTACCATCAAGCCCGTGGGCGACAAGTATGGCTCCACTGAGCTCATCATGACCGTCTACGCCGCCGACGGCGTCACGGTGCTGGCTGTGGGCGTGACCCGTATCACCGTCATGGAGAACGCCGCTACCACCACCGCCGCGGTGGTGGCTGGGCGGAACCACTCCGTGGCTCTGAGCCAGGACGGCAAGCTGTGGCTCTGGGGCAGCAATACCAGCGGCCAGCTGGGCAAGAGCGGGCTCTATAACCCCAATTATCAGGAGTATCCCTTCCAGCTGGAGGTCCTGGACGCCGCGGGCAACGCCGTGAAGTTCCGGGCTATCGCCGCGGGGTCCACCTTCACTCTGGCGGTGGATGAGAATGACACGCTCTGGGCCTGGGGCAACTACTTCGGCACGGAGCCCGCTATGGTGACAGACCTGAACGGCAACGACATTGCCGCCAAGGTGGCCCAGGTCAAGGCGTTTGACAACAATATCATCGTCCTTACCACCGATGGCCGGGTCATCACGGTGGAGGGCGATCCCGCCGGGGCCCACACCCAGCGGGTCAATGGCGTGAATACCACGCTGGACAACACCAATCTGGTGAACCTGCCCGCTGACATCGGCGTCATCCATCAGGTGGATGTGGGCGCGGAGCACTTCATGCTGCTGGGCCAGTATGACGAGAGTGCCGGCGGTACGGTGTATACCTGGGGTGCCAATACCAACGGCCAGTTGGGCGCCGGGGCCCAGCGCGCCCGGACCGGGGACACCACCCTGGATATGGTGGACTCCCACACGGGTAAGACCTTCGTGGCCAGCAGTCCCGCCGCCTCCTGGTCCACCGCCCGGACCCATATCAACGCCGACTACCTCATCCCTAAGCTGGATCTGTACCGTGCCGACCCCGCCGCCGTGGTGGTGGAGGATTGGACTGGGATCGCCCAGAAGGAACTGGTGATGGTCTCGCTGGGTGGCAGCTATCAGTACGCCTATCTGGATGTGGTCCGGCAGACCAGCCTCCAGACCGGCACCCAGCAGGTCCAGGAAACCCACAATGGCTTCCTTGTCTGGGATAACGCCGGGGTGAAGCTCTATCAGGACGGCGCGGCCTACTATCAGGTCAGCGACGACACGGAGGTCACCCTCACCGACGACGACATCGCCGCGCTGGTGGCGGCGATGGTGACGGTGCCTGTGATGGGCGATGTGATCCGCAACGCTCCCGCCAGCAGCACGGTGCTCCGGGGCATCAAGTCCATCTCCGCCGGTGGCTATACCTCCGCCGCCGTCACCGTGGGCGGACAGGTCTACACCTGGGGTTCTAACCGCTACTATGACGCGGGTGTTTCCGACTACTACGTCACCGAGGGCTACCGCGCCGATCTGAGCGCGGCCGATCCCGACGCGGCACTCAAGACCATTCCCACCGGCGGCGTGGCCCAGGCGACGCCTGTGCTGGTGCGCTCCAATCTCGGCCACGTGAACTACTGGTCCGTGGCCCAGCCCACCCTGGTTCGCACCGCCGACGGCCGGGAGCTGTCCGGGGTGAGCTATGTGAGCCTGGGCGAGTACCACGGCTTGGCGGTCCTGGAGGATAAGGGCCAGGTGTACGCCTGGGGTCTCAACGCCAGCGGCCAGACCGGCGCGGGCTGGGACAACAGCACCCACACCAATACCTCTGCCGGTGCCAACGGCGAGGCTACGGGCGACTGGAATGAGCAAAACGACGCCTACTATGTCCGCGCCGCCGCTCCCGTGGCCCGGGGCGACAGCTTCAACACCGCTGCCGAGACCGTGTTCCAGGGCGTGCTGGCGGTGGACGCGGGCGTGACCCACTCGCTGCTGCTGCGTAACGACGGCTTCGCCTTCGCCGCCGGCTCCAACGAGAATTATAAGCTGGGCGCGGCCACGGTCTACGAGGACGTGACCTCCGCCAACAATGGCTTTATCACCGATACTCCCGTCCAGGTGGGCGCGCTGGAGAGCAAGGGTATGGCCATCTACCGGGCCCAGGTCTACACCGTGGACGGTGGGACCGAGACCCTGGCCCGCGAGGTCATCTTTGACCCCGCTGACGGCGCTACCCAGAACGGCAACGTGAACGCCGGGGTGTGCCACGGCACTACCGTGACGTTGATCGGCGGCGAGTATCAGTGCGACGTGTGCCACGCGGTGGTGGACGCCAGCGTGGTGAACGTGGACGCCAACGACGCTACCATCGGCACCATCGCCGCGGGGGCCTGCGGCACCACCAACCTGGGTGTCAACGGCTTCCTGGGCGTGGATGGCGAGGGCGTGGTGAGCCAGCTCACCATCGCCGAGAACGAGATCGCCCGGGTGGATTATAGCGACCAGGCCAACAAGCCCGCCCTGGTGGAGGTGTTCCTGTCCGGCTTCAACCTGCTGGTCAATAGCCGCTCCATGGTCCTCCGGGAGGCGGACGTGAATGTGGGCGCTATGCAGTGGACCTCCGGCGATACCACTGTCGCCACCGTGGGCACCAGCGGCGCGGTGGCTACCATGACCCCGGTGGAGGGTAAGTACGGCGAGACCATGATCCGGGTCACCAACGGCGTCTCCGGCCACACCGGCTCTATGCGTTTGACGGTCACCCAGAAGGTCCAGGGCTCCATGATGGTGGCGCCCATGGTGGCCACCGGCCTCAACTTCTCCGCCGCGCTGCGCTCTGACGGTACAGTGTGGGCCTGGGGCAACAATGACTACGGCCAGTTGGGCGACGGCACTACCACCACCCGCACCATGCCCACCCAGGTGCAGGTGGAGAATCTGCGCGCCGACGGCAAGGTCTGGCGCACGTACCTCTACGACATCGTTGCCATCGCCGCGGGCGCCAACCATCTGGTGATGGTGGACAAGAACGGCAAGGTCTACACCACCGGCGACAACACCTACGGCCAGCTGGGTTACGCCAGCGCGGCTACCTACAAGACCGATCTGGACGGCAACACCGTCTATGAGACCGACGCCCAGGGCAATGACGTGCCCGTCATCGACCACAGCGTGCCCTACAAGACCAACTACGCCATGCAGGTGGTCTTTACCGGCGAGGATGGCAAGCCTCTGGCCGCTCAGCCCTTCATCACCACGGTGGCCGCCGGGTATAACCACACCCTGGCTCTGACTCGGGGTATGGAGGTCGCCAACTATAGCTACACCGAATCCGGCGAGAACGTCACCGTCAGCTACACCGGCGGCGAGGTCTGGAGCTGGGGCGCCAACGGCGCGTATCTGAATGGTACTTGGTACAACACCTTCCAGCTGGGCCAGGGCACCAGCATCAACGACGATACCCCGGGCAATAACTACGTGGTCCAGCCTCGCCGGGTCCTCAAGGGCGAGAGCGCGTCGGATACCGACTATCTGGGCTCCATCGTGGACATCTATGCCGGGTACTATAACTCCTTCGCCATCCGCAACGACGGCTACGTGCTGGGTTGGGGCCTCAACAACTTCGGCCAGCTGGGCGACGGTACTACCCAGAGCCGGGGTCTGCCCGTGCTGATGCACGCCGGAATGAGCGACATGACCACCGACGACTACCTGCGTAACGCATACATGGTAGCCGCCGGCCTCAACCATACCCTGGTGCTGGTGCGTATTGACGGCCAGGGCGCCGACGCCGGGAAGGTCCGCAGCGAGATCTACACCACCGGCGACAACTACTACGGCCAGCTGGGCGCCTGGAATATGGACCAGTTTGGCGATGGCGAGCGCCTTACCAACAGCGCGTACTATAATTATAGCTCCCTGACGCCTGTGCGGGTGCTGGCCGGGCCTGTGCCCGAGGAGGACAACGTGCCCAGCCAGGATTGGTGGAACGCCAGCCACAACTGGTTCGGCTCCACCCTGGACATCAGCGACCGCAACATCATCCTCACCGCCGTCTACGCCGGGGAGTATCAGAGCTACGCCCTGGATGACCAGGGCCAGATGTGGGCCTGGGGCTACAATAACTATGGCGAGCTGGGCCTGACGGCGGTGAACTCCACCGCCCAGACCCTCCAGAGCCTGAACGCGGAGAATATCGTGCCCACCCGCACGCTGGCGGGCGAGTCGGGCGACTACACGCCTGACGGCGCGGGCAACGTGAATTATACGCAGTACCTCGCTGGTATCCGCACCGCCGACACCAAGTACCACCACGTCATCGCCCTCAAGGACGACGGCACGGTCTGGGGCTGGGGCCAGAACAACGATTGGAAGCTGGGCCAGAATATCACCGACCGGACCGCCGGCAGCGGCAGCTATGTCTATAACGGCTTCAAGGACGACTCTTTGGCCTCCGGCGGCGCTTGGAGCAACAGCGAGTATAATGCCGCCAATCTCCAGGCCGGTGAGCTGGGTCAGACCGCCCTTACTGTCACCCGGGATTATCCCGTCCGGGTGGGCGAGGTGGAGCACACCCTGATGATGATCGACGACGATCAGGGCGCGTTCGTCACCGTGAACACCTACGACGCGCTGGGCACCACTTTGGTGAGCAGCGAGATCTATCCTGCCGGTACCGAGGTCATCCGTCTCAACGACAACCAGACCGCGGTGGTGGCCCTGGCCGACATCAAGCGGCAGTATCTGTCCGGCTTCGACCTCTACGACCGCAATGACCAGGGCGTCTTTGACAGCCTCGCCGTGCCCAGCCAGCTCACCCTCAATGTGGTGGATGGCCGCATGGGCCGACTGGTGGCCGACGACGCCAGCGGCGCGGTGGTCTTTACGCCCAGCCGCACCACCATGGGCTCCACCATGGTGTCCATCACCTACACCGATCCCTACGGCCAGAGCTACACCATGCTCCTCAAGATGGTGGTCTCCCGCCAGAATAGCGACATCACCCACGAGCAGCGCGCGCGCGCCGACGTGGCCACCCCCGCCATTGATTCCCAGGACGACCACACCGTCTCGCTGAAGGCCGACGGTACCGTCTGGACCTGGGGCGAAGGCTCGGTGGGTCAGCTGGGCGACGGCCAGGTGAACTCCTACAGCTACCCCGTGCCCGTCTCTCGCGGCGAGCAGGAGGTCTATTACTACTGCCCGACTTGTGACGAGCTTATCCCCGCCTCTGCCTTCCAGCCCAGCGTGTTGGGCCAGGACGGCGCGGGCAACGACATCCTGGGCGCGCCCTATACCTACGTCTGCGACCATGGCGACGCCGACGAGACCAACGACACTGTGCTGGACCGGGATACGCTGGAGAGCACGGGTACGGCGCTGCACCACATCGTGGAGGTCTCCGCCGGTGAGGACTACACGCTGGCTCTCGACATGTGGGGCAATGTCTGGGGCTGGGGCCGGGGCATCGTGGTCACCGGCAGCGCCAGCGGCTATGTGCTGACCCCCGTGCGTATCGACTTCTCTAAGAGCTACGACGAGGACTATATCTCCGACGCCACCGGTTATCCCGCCACCCCCGCCAGCGACGCGGTGGATACCGCCGAGAACGGCGTGGTCTCCGACCGGGTGGTCATCGTCTCCATCGCCGCCGGACGCGACCACGCGGTGGCGCTGGACTCCAACGGCACGGTCTGGACCTGGGGCAACGACGGCTTCGGCCAGCTGGGCCGGGACGCCGCCACCTATGGCGCGGCCAACACCGACAAGTGGAGCTGGAGCTGGAGCTACAGCGATTGCCGGGATACCCGGTACTATAACTACAACTATCTCTACGGCGCCAGCTTCTACAACAAGATGGTCAGCCAGTCGGCCAGCCTGTCCGCCCGGGATAGCTCCGCTACCCCCGTCCACGTGGTGCGCGGCGAGGCCGCCGTCCGGGGGATCAGCGCCAATGTGGGCTACCGCTATCTGGACCACATCGTGGCCGTGGAGGCCGGGGACTACTTCACCCTGGCTCTGCGCAGCGACGGCACGCTCTACGCCTGGGGCCGCAACGATCTGGCGCAGCTGGGCCAGGGCGTCGAGTACGGCGGCAACGGCAAGACCAAGCAGTCTGACCGTCTGGACCGCTACGTGCCCACCCTGGTGGAGCGCAGCGACGGCACCGACAACGTCACCTATAACCTGCCCTTGGGCGGCATTGTGGACATCGCCGCCGGGGAGGGCCACGCGCTGGCTCTCAGCGCCACGGGGGATGTGTACACCTGGGGCCAGACTTACATCAATCAGAACACCTACTTCAACGGCAACTTCGAAAACCACAGCCTGCCGGTGAAGGTGGATGTGGCCGCCGTGGCCGGGAGCGAGGCGCTCAAGGCCGGTACGGCCCGTATCACCGGCGTCTCCGCCGGGGCCCACGCCAGCTACGCCATGGCCAGCGATGGCTCGGCCTACGCCTGGGGCGCCAAGTTCGCCGGGGCCCGGGGCGACGGCGTTGGTACCAACTCCAGCAACAGCTGGTATACCTCCACGGGCTATGCGGTCACCGAAGGGGCCACCGCCACTACTAGCGACGTGACCCGCATCCGCAGCGGCGAGGGCCCCTATGCCACCACCGCGGGTGTCAACTACATCAACCACGTCACCGCCATCACCGGCGGCGAGAATACCCTCTTCGTCCTCACCGAGGACGGCTACGTCTACGGCGCGGGCTCCAATGTCAACGGCCAGACGGGTAACCTCCTCACCGGCGGCACCGAGCGGGGCGACGGCGTGTGCATCAGCTCTCTGGCGCTGGTGGGCGCGCGGGCGGCCAATCTGCTGCAGATCACTACCGGTACGCTGTCCGGCGCGGATGTGGCCTGGCACGAGGTCCAGGATAAGCACGCGTACAATAGCGACGAGCAGGCCAACATCCTCGCCAATCCCGCCAGCGAGACCCGGGGCCGGAGCCAGTTCTTCGCCCCCGAGGCCGTTACCGACGAGAAGGTGGGCGATGTCCACGCTGACAAGGGCATTTACATGGGCGAGCTGCCTGTGGATGTGCACATGACCCAGACCCAGGTGCTCACCATTGACAGCGCCTCCATCGTGGAGGAGATGTATAAGGGCTATAACCTCCACTGGGATAAGACCGTCCGCGACGCGGAGATCGCCAAGATCACCGGCGAGACCAACCAGAGTGACGACCACACCTATGAGGAGGACTACGCCGATCGGTTCACGTTCTTCTCCAGCGATGAGTCCATCGTCCAGATCCGGCCCGTGCTCAACGCTGCGGGCACCCGGACCGTGGGCGCCCAGATCGTGCCCACCGGCCTCATTGACGGCGAGCTCTACAGCCGCTTTGGCACCGCTACGGTGGTGGTCATCGACAAGGTCAACGGCTATTGGGGCTCCTTCCGGGTCACCGTCTTTGGCGAGGGCACCAACGCCGACGGCGACGCCATCGTCTCGGTGGAGAAGGTCTACGCCGGGTACAACACCTCTTACGCCATCAAGCGCAACGGCACCGTCTGGGCCTGGGGCGACAACCTCAACGGCAACCTGGGCCTGTCCACCCAGAGCGATGACGATGTCCAGAAGGAGACCGAGTCCCCGGCCAACTACTTCACCTGGGGCTACTATCGCGCCGACTCCTATATCGCGAACAATCCGGGTAAGATGGATGAGGCCATTGCCAACGCCGAGGCCGCTATGGGCGATGCCAGTCAGGCCGGTACCCTGCGTAAGCAGGCTGCCGACGCTGCCAGCGCGTTCAGCACGGCCCAAAAGGATATGGACAAGGCCAACTGGGCCGGTCTGCGTTTGGCGCTCATCAACGCCATTAAGGAAGTGGAGACCCAGACCGCCGCGGCCCGGGACCTGATCATCGCCACCGCCGGTGCCCTTCGCACCAACTATTCCGGCGGCGATTCCAGCGCCGGCGCGGCCAACCCCGTCATCGACGTGGCCAACCTGATCTTTGACGGCGACGAGACCGGCGGTAGTGACCTGCTGGACGAGCTCGCCCGCCGCCAGACGCTGTATACCGCTACGCGGGCCCATCTGGAGAGCATGACGAACGCACCCTCCGCCGCTGACTTCAGCGACCTTATCTCCAACCTGGGCGCGCTGGACGCCGACCTTGCCGCTGTGGCGAAGCGTCTGGACGACCTCTACGGCGCGGGCGGCAAGCTGGATCCCAACGCCGTGCCCAGCGACGCCACCACCGCCAGCGAGCGCGAGCAGTTTGAGTACCTGCTGCACTTCGATAGCGCCAGCGGTATGCTTATGCCTGACGTGGTCAGCGTCCACGCCAGCGCCGACCAGCTCATGCGCGATCTGGACGAGCGGATCACCGGTGCCGATAGCCCGCTGAATCAGGCGATCGCCGCCGCTAACGCCGCCCGGGCCGCTATGGACGCCAACGCCCTGAAGAACGCGGCCCAGCGGGTGGAGGCCGCCCGGGTGGAGGACCAGATCGCCCGGCAGCGGCTGGATCCCTACCGCAATACCGTGGCCTTCTATCAGGCCATGATCGACTTCCTGCGCGATTATAACGATCCCAGCGATCCCAACGCCTACATCAACCGCTATCCCGTCGTGGTCGTGATCACCGGCCTCACCGCCGCGGGCAAGGCCGCTACCAATCTTACCCTGCCCACCACGCTGAAGGAGAGCAATTACAGCATGGTGCTGGACAACGACGCCGTGCAGGCTCTGGCCCAGGCTAAGATCACCAGTATCCCCGTGTTCATCGTAGACTACCTGCCCGGAAACACCGGCAACCAGTTCACTGACGGCGCGTTCACCACCCTGACCATCCCCGAGGGGTATCAGGTCGTGCGTATCGTGGATACCGGCACCACGACCCGCCTAGACAGCACCGATACCCCGGTGAGCGTGCCGAATGTGGTGGGCGCTTTGGCGGGGACCAAGATGCAGACGCTGAACTTCGACGGCGTGGTGCCCGCTGACGCCAACGGCAACACCACCGGCGCCATGCTGGCCGCGTCCTTCACCAACGACGCGTATAAGAACACGCCGTACGCCGAGAGCAACCTCAAGTACGTCAACGTCCAGCTCACCCGGGCGGAAGTGCCCGGCGAGGGCGGCGGCACCCAGGCCGTTACCGACACCAGCCGCCTGGAGGCGATCCGGAAGTCGGGCATCTTCGGCACCGTCCAGCTTGACGGCAAGGAGCCGCCCGAGGAGGAAGAGACCATCGACGTGGACTCCGAGCTCATCATCACGCCTACCCAGGTGGCCGGCGTCAATGGCCGGGGCCAGCTGGGCACGGGCACGGACTATAACCCCGCCATCATCAAGATGTCTGTCAACTGCAGCTACAAGGAGGCCCGGGACGTGGGCGGCCACGTGCTGGCTCTGGACGCCTATGGCAACCTGTACGCCTGGGGCTACAACTCCTATGGACAGCTGGGCAGCGGCGACACCGAGCGGTATAAGTACCCCGTCCGGGTGCTGGCCGGGGACAGCCCCTACTGGTACGTCATGGGCAGCGACGACCGCCGCTACTATACCGACGGCGCCGATGGCTGGTACGCTGTGGACTATGATACCCACACCCGTCAGAACTACGCCACCGCCGCCGATCTGCCCGAGGGGGTCACTCTGGGCACCGAGCGCTACCTCACCGGCGTTGTGGATATGGCTACGGGCTATGACCACTCCCTGGCGCTGCTGAAGGACGGCACGGTGCTGGCTTGGGGCAACACTTACCGCAATCAGGCCGGTCCCGCCATCGACGGCGTTTACCGCGCGCTGACCCCGCGGGTGTTCTACAAGGGCGGCAGCGTGGGTGATGGCTATTATCTGGCCAACGCCATCTCCGTCAGCGCTTCGGGCACCTCCACCACCGATGGCACCTCCGCGATCCTGCGCTCTGACGGCACGGTCTTTGCCTGGGGCTCCAACACCAAGCAGCTCCTGGGCAACAATACTGGCCGGGGCGTGCTCGGTCCTCTGGGCGTGCTCACCAGCGGTACGGGCTACACCGCCCAGGGCACTACCTCCCTCATCTACACCGATCCCGACGACAATACCAAGCACCCTGTCGATCCCTATAAGGACAACATCAACGATGACTACAAGCTGGTGGGCGGCAAGGTCCAGGAGACCCTGGAGAACGATGTGGACTCCTACCTGGTCAATGCGGGCACCATGCTGGGCCATCACGACGATCCCGCCCTGGCCGAGAACGCCAACCGCTCGGGCGTGGTGGAGCTGGATATGGGCCAGAACCACGCGCTGGCGCTGGTGGATACCTATGAGCTGGTGAACCGCAACGACAAGTATCTGGTCACCGACGACACCAACCCGAAGTATCAGAGTCAGGCCGATCTGGTCAATGCCCAGGTGTACAGCTGGGGCACCAACTACAATAACTCCGAGCAGCTGGGCCGGAATACCGGCGTGGTGGCCGCGGGTTATGCTGGGGCCGTGGAGCACACCGACGCCACCGCCAGCGACTACGCCATCGAGAATATCTACATCCTGGAGGCCGAGTACTATGCCACCTATGGCCGCACCAAGGCGGATATGAGTCCCAACGAGCAGGATATGGAGGAGATGCTCCGGGCCTACGCCGAGTTCCGCGATGGGGAAGAGGGCGTGCTCTACACCAAGGACATCACCTTGAAGTCCGTGGTCATGTGTCCCGTCTGCGGCCGGGAGATCGACTACCAGCTCTTCACCAAGGAGGTCAACGAGGCCACCGGGCAGGTGACGAGGACCTATTACATCTGCAACCACGGCGGCGACATGACCCAGGCGGCAGCTACGCTGGATTGGAGCAATGCCGCCAGCATGACCCATAAGGTGGTCACCGTCTCCGGCGTGGGCCGGGGCAAGCTGCTCATCAGCCACGTCCAGGCCGGCGGTATGTTCTCCTTGCTGGATACCGAGGAGGGCGACATCTACTCCTGGGGCGACAACACCATCGGCCAGATGGGCGTCACCGAGGAAAACAAGAGCACCGACAAGATCGCCCGGGACCGCGCCCTGTGGCGGGTCAAGGACGGCGAGAACAACATGTCCATGCGGGACATGGACGGCGAGCTCGTCTATTATAAGTCCATCTCCAACGACGGCACCGCGCTGCTGAACACCACCGTGCGTACCGGCTACTTCGCTAAGAGCCAAGGCATGGGCGCGGGCTATAACCACTCCGGCGCTATCAACTGGGAGGGCTATGAGTTCATCTGGGGCGAAGGCAACCGCAGTCAGGTGGGTGACTTCCAGGCCGTCCAGGCCCTCTATCCCACCCAGACCGGTCCCAAGCCGTACAAGTCCCTGGAGATCCAGCGCTCCAGTCTCTACAAGGCGGCTACCAACGAGACCATTACCTATAACGCCGAGACCTCCAACAAGCCGCCGGAAGAGGTGGTCCTCAACCACGGCGACAGCTATGTAGTGGACTGGGCTTTGGGCGCGATGCTGGAGATCAACTACAAGGGCTTCAACCTCTATAGCGACATCGAGGTCAAGGACGTCTTTGGCAACCACGTGATGATGCAGTCCTCCAACCCCGATGTGGTGAAGGTCTGGCGCAGTGCCGAGGGTCTTTGGCACATCGAGCCCGCCGACGACGAGGTCTTTGGCCGGGCCACGGTGACCTTTAACGTCACCGATAATGAGGAGGTGTACTCCGGCTCGGTGCTGGTGGCCGTGCTGGACGACGGGGCCAAGGCTGTGCCTATGGTGGCCTCGGGCACCGACTTTACCGTTGCGCTGCGCTCGGACGGCACCGTCTGGGCCTGGGGCAAGAACGACTACGGCCAGCTGGGCACCGGCGAGGCTCTGGACACCGCCGATACCCAGAATAACGGCGTAGGCTATACCCGCAAC
>JAMPEH010000047.1 GCA_023665245.1 Muribaculaceae bacterium | reverse complement strand
ATACAATATTTTTACGGTCGGGAAACCGAACGTAAAGAAACTATCTAAAACCGAATCTAAAATATTTTACAGTTCGATTTTAGAAATGATTATAAAATGGAAACAGGAGGAAATTAACGAAAATGAAGATAGCGGTAATCTACGCAAGGTACAGCAGCGACGCACAGAGTGAACAGTCTATAGAAGGTCAGCTTCGTGTATGTCAGCAATACGCACAGGAAAATGAGTATTTGATTGTAGATACTTACATAGACAGAGCCATGACGGGTACTAACGATATGCGTCCGGACTTTCAGCGGATGTTAAGGGATAGCTCAAAGAAACAATTCGAAGCAGTAATCGTCTATAAATTAGACAGATTTAGCCGTAATAAATATGAAAGCACTATCCATAAAAAGACGCTCAAGGACAACGGCGTAAAACTTATATCAGCTATGGAAAACATCCCCGATACACCCGAGGGCATTATTCTTGAAAGCTTACTCGAAGGAATGAATGCCTACTACTCCGCAGAGCTTGCACAGAAAGTAAACCGTGGTATCAGGGAAAGCTGGCTTAAAGGTAATTCAACCGGCGGCGTATGCACTTACGGATATACGGTAGTCAATAAAAAATACTTTATAGACGAGCAAGAAGCAGAAATCATTAAAGAGGTATTTACAAAGTATTCACAGGGCTTTAAGGCAAGAGCTATTGCAAACGACTTCCAAGAACGGGGTGTTCGTCGTAAAGACGGAAAATATCTTACAGCAAAGAATTTATATATTATTCTGCACAATATCCGTTACACGGGGAGAGTTTACCACGACGGCAGGGAATATGATAATATCTATCCGAGAATCATATCGGACGAATTATGGCAGAAAGTAAGCTTAATCAACGATGACAACAAAATTGCTCCAAGCTGTAAGAAAGAAATATACGATTATATTCTTTCAGGTAAGCTTATTTGCGGCAACTGTAAAGAACGCATGTGCGGTATAAGCGGAACTGGCAGAAACGGTGCACACCACTACTATTCTTGTCTGTCCAAACGCAAGAGAAAACACGAATGCAATTTAAAGTCCGTACGCAAGCAAGTACTTGAAGATATCGTTATTAATACAACTGCTACGCTTTTAAAAGATAAAAATAATATCCGTTTTATTGCAGAAAGAATTTTTAATCTTCATAAACAGCAAACTGATAACGACTTTATTATAAACGGACTGATAACGCAAAGGAACGAAGCAGAAAAAGCAAGCCGAAACTTACTTAAAGCTATTGAAATGGGCATTATAACAGAACAAACAAAACAACGGCTTACCGAGCTGGAACGGCAAATAAATCAGCTCGATTTCGATATCGACCGAGAGAAACAAAGAAATTATACTTATCTTTCCGTTAAAGATATAGAGCGGTTTTTACAAAGCAAAGTTTTTGATAACACTGAAAATATCAATATAAGAAAGTTATTGGTAAATACTTTTATAAAGGAGATATTGCTTTATGATAACGAAATCATTATAACCTACTACTTCTCTGACAATCCTGAAAAGATTAAGTTTTCCAAAGAACACTTTGAAGAAATAGAAAAACAGTCCAAACAGGCATCTGCTTGGACTGTTTCTATCTCCGACGGTTCGTATATTTTCTCTGATAGGGCACCAAAAGAGTATAATCCGAATTGTTTACTTATTACAAGTGAGTGGTTCGGATTTACTTTTTATATCGAAAACATATAAAACACAAAAACGGTTGTTTACTGTAATGCTATGAAAAAAATTTTCTATTATGTTAATTTTAAAATGCACGACATATGTCGTGCATTTTATTATACTGAATGAACAAGTTATTCATAGACGAGCGAGATGATTAACTTAGGTAATTTAATACATCTTTCAAACTGTTGGCTATAAACAAATCTTCTTCATATTTTTGCTCCCCGCTTCGCTGTAACAGTATAGGAATTATTCCAGCCGAACGTGCGCCCAACACGTCGGAAACGTACGAGTCGCCTATATGTACAGCTTCTTCGGGTTTACAGCCTGCAATTTCCAAAGCCTTTTCAAATAAGGCTTTCTGCGGTTTAAATGCTCTTACCAAGTCGGCACTGACTATTCCCGTCGGGTGTAAGCCGTTTAATTGCATAGCAGAGTTTACGCAAAGTTCACTATTATTTGTTATCAAATATATCGGCAAAGGACATTTATCAAAAAATTCTTTTACGTCTGGAAAAATCGGTGCAGTTGCCCAATATTTCGTAATCATACTATGTAATTCGTTTATATTATCATTTAAAGAATAGTCGCTTACAAGCGTGTTAAGGGCTTTGAAAAGCACTTCTTCACTTGTAAGATATGCGTCCCCATAACCGTATTCTTTCTCATACTTTTTTATTAAGCTCAACCATACAGGCAACATTTCTTTTGGACTATGAAGAACGCTGTTTTGACAAATTCGCTTAATAACAGGTTCCATATCTTTACCGCTTTCCATAACGGTAGTGCCTGTATAATCAATAAAAACAGTCTTTAACATAATATTTACTCCTTATTTATAGATGCCTTTTTTATAAAAGATACGCCAGCAACTTTCGGTCCTGCATTAGCGCCAACTGCCGCACCCGTTTGATAAATAGCAGTAGGCTCATAGCCTAAACACGGAACTATAAGCCCACGCAATTCTTCCAAACAGCTTTTATCATTTGCATAAATCAATTCATAAGGCGTGTTCGGTTCGATTTCCGCAACTGTCATTTCCACAATTTTTTTGATTAGTTTTTTCTCACCTATACACTTTGCTGCGGTAGTAATTTCATTATCGAATATTCGCATAATGGGTTTTATGTTTAGCTTCTGACCGAAGAATGCCGCCGCAGTCGGTATTCTGCCTGATTTAGCGGCGTATTTCAAGTCGTAAATGCCGAAAAAAATCTGTCGTTTGGGCAATATATCTTCCAAAAATTTCAATATTTCTTCAACGGTAGCACCATTATCACGCATTTGCGTTGCTTGAACTACGGGAACACCGTATATTGCGTTATAACCCATACCGTCAAAACTGTAAATATGAAAAGTATCTTTATATTCGGGGTATTCATTATAGAACATTGTTTTTGCTTGCAACGAATTACTATAAGTAGAAGAACCGTGAGAATTTATAAGCACCAAAATCAAATCTGTTATTCCAGCTTTCGCTTGTTCAAGATATATTTCTACAAACTCAAAAGCATTAACTTGCGACGTCGTAGGTATGCCGTCATATTGCGCCATTTGCTCGAAGAATTGACTGTTGCTTAATTCCACACGGCTACGATATGATTTAACACCGAATGAAATAAGAAACGGTATTATAGGAATAGAATATTTCTTTTCATCTTCAACTGAAATATCGCTTGCAGAGTCCGTCATAGTTTGAATTTTGCTCATAAGTTTAGTCCTCGTCTTTAATTAAATTTTTGTAGTAATTCGTTAAATTGTCTGCTACATCAGATAGAGATTTATACAAAAAACTGCGCTCGTCGTCTGTTAAACTGACACTGCAAGCATTAACGGCAAGGTTTACTCTTTCACAAATATAATCGGCAAGTTTTTTGCCTTCGTCCGTCAGTTGCACAATTTCATTGTGTCCATAAGGAGCGTATTTAACATATCCTTTTTCTTGCAGAAATTTAAGAGAGCGTGAAATAGCCGCCTTATCTTCAAGCGATAGTTCGCCAAGCTCTTTTGCCGTAAGTCCTTGCGGATTTTTGTTCAAGTAATAACCGCATGAAACGTGAATAGGTTTTAACCCGTGCTTACTGATTTCATAATTCTTGATTTTTTGAACGAGTCTATTCAGCTTTAAAATAGATCCGGTAAATTTTGTATAGATATCTTCCATAATGCTCCTTACGGTTGACTGGTCAACCATTTTTATTATAGATATTTATTTTGCTGTTGTCAATAGTTTTCGGTTGATTGGTCAACCGACTTATACTTAATAGTTTTTTTTCTTAATCGCATAACAAAACCGCCGATAGAGTGTTTACTCTATCGGCGGCTACCGTTGTTTAGGTTTATGATATTCGGCGCAACCTTTCTACATTGTGTTTATGTATCTAACTTTCATTTATATACCGCTCCACTTCGGCGGTTTTCCTTATTCCGTCTTTTTCAACGGCTATCCCTATACGATTTAATGGGATTCTTCTTTCTTATTAAGTTTTATATTCAGTTGTCGTTGTTGCTTTTCGGCTTGCCACGCTGCAATTTCTCTCTGCCCTTCTTCGATTTCAAATAGGCTTGTGTAGTGGTTTATTTTGTCCAACCACAAAACTAAAAAATATGTTCGTTTAAATTTCCAAATCTCCAAAAGGCGCAAACAATATACATCATTATGCTTTTCCTATAATCATCTGCATATGACGGACGCATAAAGGCAGGACTTTAATTTAAGTCCTGCCTTTGATATATCACCAATAGGATAAAATAACTATCTACATAGTTATCTAATTAATACGTCATGGATAACGCTTCATCTAGATTCATCTAAACAAACAAGCATTTACAATACTAATACATATGACTCATAAAATCAACCAACCTTGTATTCTCTTAAAATATAAGTATTAGTATCATATAAATGACTCATTATTGAACGAGCATCATCCACCAGCAATCTTATTGAACCATCAGATTCAATAACTGCAACACCTTCTTGCAATCGCGATAAATTAAATTTAGAAAATTTATCATCATTTAAATTATTATCAATGTTACTTAAAATTGCCTTGAATCTATCTTCCGGCATTTCACTTGTAAATCCTTTTTTACCAAAAAGAACTATGCTATCATTATTTTGCGAAGTTAGCTTGGTAAAAATAGGCGATGACTTTAAAGTTTCATAAACATGCTTAAAATCATTTGAAGTTATAATAAACTCCGTTTCTTTGATCATATCAAATTCTTGATAATGACGCAGTTTTTCATGAATAGCTTCAATATGCTTAGGAACAAAATTATGTAAGTCTTTATTTTCTAAACCATCTAATTGAGACCAAAACGCTCTATCCGTAAACTTCAAATATTCGTCGTTTGTATTATGGTTCTTAATATATTGTAGTAAATCAGTAGCATTAGGATAAATAGATTTATTCAAAGTAATTAAACTTTTAGAAAACATTTCTGCCATTGTATCAAATATTGCTACATGCTTGTTTAATATTACTTGTGTATATGAAAAATACTTACTAATAAGATACTGATCTACTACGGATATACCTTTTGGTTTAATTCCAACAACATCGACTCCATTATATGTAGTTACAACTAAATTTCTCAACAATAACCCCAGCTCAAAACCACCGTAACTAGTGCCTGAAAATGTTGCATCCCTCATAATATAATCTATTCCATCCGCATCTAATTCCGAATGCATCAATTGAACCATAGAAGATATTTCGGGATTACGTTCTACACATCCTACTATTATATCTTTAATATCGTCTATATCTATAAAAGGACAGTATTTTTTGATAATTCTTATTATATTTTCGTCGCTCTCAATTACCTTTGTGCCAATTGTCTCATGATGCATAGGTTTAGAATACCTACTTTTCATATAGTCGGTGCTACCACTTGAAGTTTCCGAAAACTCATCTTCTATAGATTTTCTCAGATTCTCATTATATTCAGATATTTTTTCAAAATCTTGCTTTATGTTGCCATTATAAACATATTCAGTAACATGTGATAAAGGATAATGACCTATATCGTGTAATAACCCAGCAAGCCTAAGTAATTGCCTGCTACTATCGTCAAATTTCAATTCCCCTTTCAAATTGCGTAAATTCATTGCCATCAAATCAGCAATATGCATTACTCCCAAAGAATGCATATAACGAGTATGCTCTGCTCCAGGGAACACCCAGTTTGTAAGACTTAATTGCTTTAAACTTTGCAATCTTTTAAATATAGGAAGATTTATAATTTCTTTTTCAACTTGAGTTATATCAATAAACCCATGTACAGGATCAATAACCCTATCGATAAATTCTATTTTATATTTTCTTTTGCTCATTTTAATGCCGTTTAAATTGCAATGGTCATGCTATTTACGATTTTTAATGCCTTAATATTTGCATCTTTGTTTGATAAATGAGGTTTAATACCAACTAATCTATTATTTAGCTCGCTGTCGTTTATTCTATAAACAGTTTTCAAATAATGCAATGTTGTAATACATTCCATCCATTTTACTAAATCATAAATTTCGCGTTCATTTATATATTCTTTAATTTTTTTAAATCCTTGCTCTGCTGTTTTACTAAAACGTATTTCAATATTTTTAGAATTCTTTTGCGCATCACAATCCAAAGCTAAAGAATATGGTCCATATTGTTTAAGAGTAAAGCTATAATCTCCCACCGTAATTCCCATATTCTCTAATAAATAAACTGCTTTCTGTAGCTTTATGCGATCACTTAATTTAGAATAATCAAAATTTTCGCCATACACTGACGAATAAATAGAAGCTAGTATGTTACACATTATTAATTCTCCTTAGAATAATTATGAACCAGCTATACTAGCTTATTCATAAACAATAAAATTAAGTTACCGTTTTTTTATTATACTATTATATACAATTATTGTCAAAGAATTAAACAACTAAAATTTTAATTGTTTTTTAAAATTTTAAATATCAAGAGAAAGCCGATAGAGCGTAAGCTCTATCGGCTTTTGCCGTTATTTAGGTTTATAATATTCGACACAACCTTTTTACATTGTGTTTATGTATCTAACTTTCATTTATATGCCGCACGCTCTGGCGGTTTTCCGTGTTCCGTCTTTTTCAACGGCTATCCCTATACGATTTAACGGGATCCTTTTTCTTTATTAAGATTTTTATTCAGTTGTTTTTGTTGCCTTTCGGCTTGCCACGCCGCAAACTCTCTTTGTCCTTCTTCGGTTTCAAAGTAGGCTTGTATAGCAGGCAATAATGCTCTTGCAAGGGAATCGATTTCAAAATCGGGTATCCCAGTAGTGTTCTTCTTCCTTCTCGACATAATTTATCCGATAACATTACCTCCTTATAGATTTATTCAGTTTTATTTTGCCCACCAGTTATTACTATTTGAAGTGGGCTTTTCTTTTGCTGTTTGCGCCTTGCGTTCGATAGCTTTTCTCTGTGCGTGGGCTAATTCTTCCGGTGCATATTATTGTAAATTCAAAAGCGTATTCGTACTTGTTTCGTTTTGGTCGGCTCTCTTCTTTTCACTTTGCCAATGCTTGAACACATCGTCTTGGTCTCGCCCTCTGATTTTTATATCTTGTTCCTGCATAGCGTTCTTTGTCCGAAGCACAACTATCTCCCGTTCAACATCCTTTTGCTTTTTGGGAATTGGTTGGTTTGTCGCTTCCGTAACAGTATCTACCGTCTGCGATAAATTAGCAAGTTCGACTTTTTTCTTTTCAGTCTGCTCGTTTAATTCGGCATTACGTTGTTCCGCTTCTTCAACTATTTTTTTCGCTCTATGTTCTGCTGCTGAAACGTGCGTTGCTGCACTTCCTGATTTACCTCTCTGCAAACCGTATTTCTTCCCGACTTGATCCCATAGCTCGGTCTGTAACTGCGCCAACTTCTGTCTGTCAAAAAGACTTTTACTGCTCAACCGTCCAGCGTTTATTGGAACAAAATTCAAGTGCAAATGTGGTGTGGTTTCGTCCAAGTGAACGACTGCCGAAATTATATTTTCTTTGCCGTACTTGTCCCCGAAGAACTTTACACAGTCTTTGAAAAAGTTCTGCTGTTCCCAAGGGTGCAAACCCTTGAAAAACTCTCCGTCAGACGTTACTACAAATGAGTTCATCAAGATAGCGTCCGAGCGGATTTTTCTTTTTAAGTCCAACTGCGACAGTCGCTGATTAATTGTCTCGATATAGCTTTTGTCCTGATAGATTATGTTATAGTTGTACTTCGTCCGACTGCTATCTATATTTGGATTGCTTGCCTGATAGCTTTCGTCTCTTTCGTTTTCCGCCTCGACAGGTGATACTTCCTGCCGTTTATATTTTTCCATATGGCATACTATGTAACTTATAAATATTCCTCCTAATACTTTTATTTTTTTGTGTGGTCGAAAGCCCCGCAGGGCGAACGGAACTTATGTAGCGAAGCAAAATAAGTGTAGTGAGCTACACTTATACTCGTTTATAAGTTAATTTGCTCCGCAGTTGCTTTCCGTTTGCTTGCCTAATTACGGTGGTCTGAATATCATTGTGCTTACCTCCTAATTTTATTTATCTTGTCCACGTAAAGTGTGGTTGATAGCAGAAAAATAGCAACAAAAAATCCGCTCGGCATTACGCTCCGCACGGATTCAATGTTTGTATTGAATTGTCGTATTTACCTAAAAATGTGTACGCTAAAATTAACCCTCAACATTACCCGACTTTTTCATCCTCATAGGAATCTTGGATAACTCCGGCTGCATTTACTCGTTGTCGTAAAAAATTGTACAACAACAAAAGCCTATCACGGCTTACGAATTTTGCGTACACCTATTCTAACACCTGTTTCGTAAGCTAAGGCAATGGCGAACTATGCGCCCAACACTCCCGTCCTCTTCTCGACGGATTTCCACATACCAAAAAGGTATAATACGACCTATGCCGTACATTGTGTATTTTATCACTATGACAATACAAAGTCAATATAATTCACAAACAAATGTTTGTGAATTATAGGAAGTTTTGTCGAAACTATAAAATTATTTAACGACTATCAGAAATACTAATTATTTTTATGCGCATAAAGACTTGACATTTACCCAGATAATGATTAAAATATTTTGCAAGGAGTGATTATATGGATAATAAGATTATTGGTCAAAGATTAAGAGATTTAAGACAAGGCGTAAAGCTATCACAAATGAAATTATGCAGTTTAAATGGAAATATCTCTCAATCTGCGCTTAACAGGTATGAGAACGGTATTTCTGAAGTATCAAATGAAGTTCTGCTATGGTATGCGGACTATTTTGACGTATCGCTTGATTACATTTTCGGAAGAACAGATAATCCACATGGTAAACTGTACGATTACCAGCCGAAAGTTTGGCAAGACAACGAACAAATGCAAGCGTTTGTCGAAATGTGTTTTGACCCTTCTTCCCCTGCAAATGCAAAGTTAAAGGAAACCCTTCTGCAAATGTTAAAGGAACAGCAAAATAACGAATGAAAATTTTTTAAGGTATAACAAAGTTATGGAAGATTATCTTGTTGAATGGCGCAAACATCAAAACCTAAAACCATTAAAACTAAATAATAAAGAAAAATACTATCACGACCTAATAAATATCGAACATAGTTGGTCGGGACGTATGGACACTAATGTTCATAATACCTTCATCATGGAAGCAGAACAACAATTAATAAACGCTATTGAATTGTTTGAAATGGGTTACTTTGACTGCGCCTACTATTCTTTAAGATCTGCAATAGATATTTCAACAACTATGGTCTTTCTATCAGACTTACCTAATGATGAAAAAGAGAGATACCTTAACGATTGGAAAAAAGTAAAGCCTTTCCCTCTACGAAATGAAATGCTTAAGAAGTTAGCAAGAGACGGTAGCATTTTTATTGATATGTTTGAGAAAATGCCAATTTTCTTTAATCAAGCAAAGGATTTAAGTGAAAAGTTAAATAAGTATGTCCACAAGCAGGGATTGCGACATTTTTATGTTGCCAGAAATCACCCTATTAATGGAAACAAGTCGCAAGAAATGTTTATCAATAATTTTGAAGCACATTTGAAAGAGTGTATCGGTATCGTAGCCATTATGAGATTAGCTATTGACCCATTCCCTATCTTGCTTATGGATGAAGAGATTTTATATAGATGTTTTGATTCAATGACCGAGCCTTATTCAGAAGACTTTGTCAATGAATACATCGGCGCAGAAATACTTAAAGAATATAAGAGCACTGACTACTATTCCTCTACTCGACAATTATTTGAAAGCGAAGAAAAAAAGAATGAGGCTATATTTAGCATAATAAAACATCAATACATTGACACTAAAAAGTTTAACGATATCTTTAAACAATTTCATTTGTTACCTATGTATGATGCTATATCTACTTTGATTGTCTATATTTGCTCAAAAGTAACAAAAGTATATACTTGTGACGGCTTAATGATGTACTTTACGGATAGAAATACTAACAGGACAAAAATGTCTTGGGATAGTAGAGACTTCAAAAATTTTCAAAATGCTCAAGAGAAGATAAATCAACAGTATGATGAAGTGTTTATATCTGTATTTAAATTCAAAAATGATTATTATTTTGTTGAACATAATGAGCTTTTAGAAAATGAAGATATTGCAAAAATATTAGGTTTTGTTGCTGGAGCATTGAGTAAAACAGAGAACTAATTGTGGAGATTTATTATGAGAGCAGTCATCTACGCAAGATACAGTTCAGATAACCAAACGGAAGCGTCTATCGAAGGTCAGCTTCGTGAGTGTATGGAATTCGCCGAACACGCAGGGATTGACGTTATCAAGTCTTACATTGACCGTGCACTTTCTGCTAAATCGGACAACCGTCCAGAATTTCAGCAAATGATTAAGGACAGCTATAAACACGCTTTCGATTGCATTATCGTTTGGAAATTAGACCGCTTTTCCCGTAACCGTTACGACAGTGCGCACTACAAAGCCCTACTCCGTAAGAACGGCGTAAAAGTTGTTTCCGCAAAGGAAGCTATTGCCGAAGGCTCGGAAGGCATACTCCTTGAATCCGTCCTCGAAGGTATGGCGGAATATTACTCCGCCGAGCTTGCTGAAAAGGTTGTGCGTGGTATGACCGAAAACGTACTCAAAGGCATAAACAACGGCGGACAGATTACTTTTGGCTACAAGTTAAATGCGGAAAGAAAGTTCGAGCCGCACGAAACTTTTGCTCCTATCCTTCAAGAGATTTTTACTATGTACGCCGACGGGCATACCATTAAGTATATCGTCGACTACCTTGACGAAAAGAAAATACGCTCTTATCGTGGTGGCAAGATTAACGGAACTGGCGTTCAGCGAATGTTATCTAACCGAAGATATTTAGGTGAATATAAATTCCGAGATATTGTCATACCGAATTGTATCCCTCCACTCGTTTCGGAAGATTTATTCGAGAGAGTGCAACAGCGATTAGCCAAAAATAAGAAAGCACCTGCAAGGCATAAAGCCGAAGATGAATATTTGCTCACACTAAAACTCTTCTGTGGTAAATGTGGTACACATATGATTGGCGAAAGCGGTATGGGGCATTCAAAAGTTTATCGTTATTATAAATGCGCTAACACAAAGAAAGTACATATCTGCGATAAGAAAGCCGTGCGGAAAGATTGGATAGAAAATTTAGTAGTTGAAAAAGCTATGAAAATTCTTCACGACGATAAGTTTGTGGAATATCTCACCGAAAGAATTTACATATTGCAAGGTGAAGAAAATCCGAGAATACCACGTTTGAAAGAACAGCTTGCCGATACCGAAAAGCGCATAGAAAATCTTATAAACGCTATCGAACAAGGTGTTATCACGGATACTACAAAAGACAGACTTGCACAACTTGAAAGTAAAAAGAAAGAAGTTGAAATCACACTTTTACAAGAGAAAATAAAAAAGCCCTTCCTCACGAAAGAACAAATACAGTTCGGTATAGAAAGATTCAGAAATCTTGATATTACCACGATAGAAGGAAAACGTCGGCTCATAGACGGGTTTGTCAACTCAATTTATCTGTATGACGATAAGTTTACTATCACTTTTAACTTCAAAGACGGAACACAAACTGTATTTCTTTCTGAAATTGAAGCAACAAAAAATTCGGATATTAAATCACTTGGTGCACCATACGCAACCTTATTCGAACACCGAATTTGGTTGCGTTTTTAAATATAGTAGATATTTATTTGACACAATCTTAATAAATATGATAATATAATTTCAATAAAATATTTAGGAGTTTATTTATGGATGACGACCCAAGTTGTGTCGCCGCCAACGAATTAAAATTTAATTTAAATCTGAATAAGCATAGTCTGCATTTATTATGCGGACTGTGCTTTTTTGCGTTTTGTTAGAGGTGTACGGGTGTGTAATACTATACATTTATTAGTCATAAGCAAAATTTAAATTCGGAGGAAAATTATTTTATGAATACCAGCACAGCAATAGTGCTTATTGTCGTTTTGGCAATTTTACTTATTTTGTCCGCATTCTTTTCAGCTTCGGAAACTGCATTCACAAGTTTATCGCAAGTTAGAATAAAGAGCCTTTCTCAAACTAAAAAATCAGCACAGCTCGTTTTGAAAATGAGCGAAAACTATAATAAACTTTTATCTACTTTACTTATAGGAAATAATATTGTCAATATAGTATCTGCTTCTATCGCTACAATAGTATTTACATTTTGGTTTGGCGATTTAGGTGTTACGCTATCAACTATTGTAATGACCGTATTAGTTTTAATTTTCGGTGAAATTACCCCTAAAAGCATTGCGAAAGAACGCCCGGAAGAATTTGCAATGTTTTCAGTAAGAATGTTATATGTATTTCAAATAATAATCACACCGTTGACTATAATTTTTAACGGTTGGAAGATACTTGTAAATAAAATATTTCGTCTTAATAAAAAACGCCCTACTATGACCGAAGAAGAATTTTCAATAATTGTTGACGATATTGCCGATGAAGGCGTACTTGCCGAAACGGAAGCAGAAATCATACAAAACACGATAAAATTTGACGATACCAAAGTAGAAAAAGTTATGACAAACGCCGAAAATATAGTATCGGTATGTGTATCGGATAATTTGAAAAAAATCAAAAATGTTTTTATCAAAAGCAATTATTCAAGAGTTCCTGTTTATAACGAGAGTAAACAAGAAATTTTAGGCATTTTATACCGTGCAGATTTTTATGAAATGCTTTTAAACGGGAAATCCAACATAATTCCGCTATTGAAACCTGCATTATTTACGACTTCGCAAGAGGTTATTTCCGATTTATTTGAAACACTACAAGAGCAGCAAGTTCCACAAGCCATTGTAAAAGACGATAATACTATCGTTGGACTAATTTCAATGGAAGACATATTAGAAGAATTAGTCGGCGAAATAGATGATAAATACGATTATTAAACTTATTATTGTTAAATATGAACGAAAAGTAAATCAAGTTTGACTTTCTTACCGAACTATGCACCAAAATAACGGATAGGCTTTTGCCTATCCGTTATTTTGTGTCTTTATAGCAGTCGAACTCTGCGGTTCGTGCGAACGTAGCGCCGCTCTGCCGAACTAAACCGAAACGCCTAGATAAATTGTTTTTTTTATTAAAGATAAAATTATAATTCACAAGCGTTCTTTAATGAGTTTTTCGATTTGTTCAACTGACAGAGCCCTGCCAATAGCTACAACTTTTCCGTCAATCACAAGTGACGGCGTTGACATTACTCCGTATTTCATAATTTCCATAGTGTCACTTACATTGACAGGCTCGTCAACGCCGCAGTTTTTTGCCGCAATAACGGCGTTTTCGTGGTTCTGTTTAGATTTCTTACAACAACTTCCAAGTGTAATGATTTTCATTTATATACCTCCCGTATTTAAATAAATAAAAAATTTAACGCATTAAAAATATACCCGATAGCAATAATGCCGACGACTACTATAACGATAAACCAAAACAGTAGTTTAGGTTTAACCGCCTTTGCCAGCATAATTAGCGACGGCAGAGAAAGCGCAGTAACACTCATCATAAACGCAAGAATAGTGCCCACGCCTACGCCTTTTGCAAATAACGCTTCCGCAACGGGTATAG
>JAMPEH010000046.1 GCA_023665245.1 Muribaculaceae bacterium | reverse complement strand
CCTTGACAAGACCGTTGGCATCAACAGTTGCCACTGCTGTGTTCGAACTGCTCCAGTTCACCTTCTTGCTTGTTGCGTTGTCAGGATATATGGTTGCTTTCAGTTGAATTGTCTCGCCAATCTTTATGTCGCTTTCCGACGGATCGATAACGATTCTGTCAGCAAGGTTCGGAAGAACCTTGACTGTCATCTGGGCTGATTTGCCGCTGCCGTCGGCAGTGGTGGCGGTGATAACCGCCGAACCCTCGGCTAGTGCCCTCACCGTACCGTCAGCATCCACTGATGCAATGGAAGCATCGGAACTTGTCCATGTTACACTCTTGTTGGTGGTGTTCTCCGGAAGTACAGTGGCTGTCAACTTGAAGTTGTCACCGATATGGATATCACCGGAAGGTATTCCGCTGATGCTGACACTCTCCGCCTGTATCGGGTGAACCCGAACAACAGCCGTTGCCTTCATGCCGCTTCCATCCGCAGCCGCAGCCGTGATGGTGGTCTCACCGATGGCAAGCGCCTTCACAAGACCGTTGGCATCAACAGTTGCCACCGCTGTGTTCGAACTCCTCCATTCAAGAGTGCGCTCTGAAACATCATCAGGCGAAATGTTCGCGTTCAGATATGTTGTTTCACCTATATGCAAACTTACTTCTGATGGCTCAATTGCAAGACCGGTGGCCAATTGAATTACTGTCACATGGCAGGAAACCGAATGGCCATAATTGGTGGAGGCGAATATCTCCACAGTCCCGGCATGATTGGCAGTCACATTACCATCGGCATCCACAGATGCCACCCACTCGTCCTGGCTTTGCCAGTTGACAGTCTTGTCTGAGGCATCCTCCGGGAGTACATTGGCGGTCAGTTTTCCAACCGAAAGACCCGGGTCCCCGCCCAAAGTGAGTCTCAACTCCGACTTGTCAAGGGTTATCCTCTCCGGATCCTGAATCACCCTGATCTGACAAGTAGCGGTCAAACCGTTTGAGGCGGTGACGGTGACGTTTGCCGAACCGGCCTTGAGCGCCCTGACAATTACTGATGACTCACCGTTTTGTTCCACAGAGAGAACAGATGAATCCGAAACCGACCATGTTATATTGCGGTTTGTCGCATCCCATGGCTCGATGTTGGCATTCAGCCAGAATTCCTCCCCCTTTCGCATCTCGCGGTCGCCGGTGTCCAACCAGATTGAGGAAACCTCAATCGGTTTCCAATGAATCCAATTGCCGGATGATTCAGGAGTAATTACGTTGTTTGAACCGGATGCAATAACCTGGCATTCTTCAAAGGTATAGCCCATGGTGTCATCGTTGCTGCAACCATAGTGCAATTGACCGAGCACACCCTTGGTAATCTTCAAAGGATTCAGATCCTTTGAAAACACTATGAAACGGAGGATTTTGTCGCCCCACTCATCGGGTTGCAGAATCCTTGCTTTACCATACAGGCGGTGGCCGGAAAAGACGGATTCATTGAGAGAGACGATATTGTTCTCGTCAAACGAGAGTTCCCTTGGCAACCGGATGTTGAAAAGGAAACCGGTTGCGGCGACATCCCCCTCCTCGATACCAAAATCTATGGAGCATTTACCATCCGTCATTTTCGGATTACCAATATAAAAACGGGTTGACTCCGCAGAACGGGTAGTGCGTCGTGCCGGTGCACCCACTGTTCCGCCGAAATCCTCACCGGAATCATCCCAGCCGCCGATGCCCACATTCAGGCCACTGTTTTCAGTCAGCTGGCCCGACAGTATGATGTTGGCAAGGGCATCGAGGTCATGGTCATCGACTCTGCCGGAGGTATTCAGGTCACAATCCTTGTCGGAGGAACCGGACTTGATGGCGTTGGCGAGATACACCATATCGGCCATATCCACCCGGTCGTCCCCGTTCAGGTCACCCCGCCAGCGCCCCGCCGCCGAAGCCATTCCGGCCGCCATTGCCACCAGCATCAATATTATTGTTATTTTTTTCATCATTCAACGTTTTTTTCAGAAGCATCTGATTGTGCATTGTGCATTGTGCATTGTGCATTATGCATTGTGCATTGTGCATTGTGAATTGTGCATTGAGAATAGTGCATTGAAATCAGTTCCATCCTCCGATGCTGCCGCCGATCTCGATCTTCGTCTGCGTCGGATTCTTGGAAAGCGTCACGATCAGAGTATGCGCATATCCCTGCTTGAAGGAAATCTTTCCCTCCATCAGATAACTCACGCCCTGCGTCTCCACCTCGATCAGCGGGCGGCGCGACTCTATGTTCTGCGGCACAACGATGGCCTGGTACTCCGTATTGGAAACCTTCTTCGCCACAATCGTATTTGTCGAGGAATAAGTATCCTTCGAAACGCCGCCTGAAGAGAGGTCGATGGAAGCGGTGGTGGCGGTGGAAAGCACCGACACCTTGCAGTCCGATGGAATCTCGCCATCATAGTCCTCGCTCTTCTCGAGTTTGATTATGGCCTTGCTCATACGGTGTGAAAACTTAAGTGCCACCGGAGAAGCGGATGCCGTAATACCCTTTGCCGAAGCCCACACGAAGTCCGCCGATGAGAAACCCTTGGCAGTCGACTGGTCAGTCGGCAGTTCGAAGGTATAGTCTTCAGTGTCGTTCACCTTGGCCGCGTATGGATAGTAGGCATACACGTCGTGTGAGCCGTTGTCCCAATACACCTTGCGTGCGGCAGTCCATGCCGAACCGTTGTAGCTGAAAAGCTCATTGTTCAGTTCATTGCCGCCGATCTGAAGAGCGGCATCCTTTGCCGTCATATAGACTCCAATCTGGTCCTGCGACTCAAACTTCGTGTCTGTAACGCGCGTACCGTCCTCATACTGGCAGAGGAAAGCGATCTCATTATTGTTATTGTCAGAGAGAGGAGTATCCTCGCTGCTGCAGGCCGTCATCATCGCGGCTGCCGCTCCCGTCAGGAGCATAAAATTGTATATCTTCATAATGTTTAGTATTTTTTCGATTTAATAATTCTTACAGGATGATGCATGCCGGAGTTTATGTAGGCGTCAGCATCGGAAGACATCGCCGCGCGGGTTGATCCCGTCGAACCCCATTTGTCGGAGTCCGTTGCATAGAACTTCTCCATAGTGAACCCCTCGCCCGAATACTCCAGGATGCGCCGCATGATATCCATACGGGCCGCCGCGCTGAAGTAAGGGATGCCATAGTTCATGCAGGAATTGATCTCCGCACGATATACACCGCGAGCCTTACCGTAGGCACCCTCAAACACATCCACCTTGTCGCTGTAGCGAGGATCGAAGATGAGTTCGCTCCATGGCACCTCATTCATTTTACCCGACAGTGATATGTTCTGATACCAACCTCGCCACTGGTACTTACTGATATCGTTCTTTTCTTTATCGGAAACGTATTTATTCTTGATTATACGCTCCTCCGCCAGTTTACCAAAGCCATGTCCACATGCCTCATGCTGGATAATGCCTCGTGTATCCATTGGATAAGTACCTTCGCTCGAACAGCAGATGGAAACAGTAGAGCCGCTTTCAGTGATGTTGGTGTTGCTGCCATATTCATCGCTGTTAAGAGTCAAGATGACAAGAGATTTCCACATATTGTCTTTAGTCAATGGAGTATGGTTTACAGCATAGTCAAAGACTCCATCAATATCGTCAAGACCCAGATAACCGTTACCATCGCAGTCATGCGCATAGAAAGTGAGAAACTTGGTATTTCTCCATGTTGAAGTGGTGTTGATGCCTGTTTCCTGTGAAAGATTTATACATGCATATACATTGAATCTGTCTCTATAGGTCGTATACGGCTCAACACCGAAGAAATCCTCCATCTGCTCATTGACAAGATTGAGATAACTACCATTGGCTATTGACTCCGCATCCCAGCCATCGCCAAGGAACAGCACGTCAATGCCGTTTCCTTTTGTCGCCTTCTGCAATGTGATGCACTGATCCTCATCGTATGCATAGTCATACTGACTGACCTTGCATTCAGACGTGATTTCCGTCCCTTTAAGCCGGAAAACAATCTTCCCTTCACGATTGCCGGCACCTTTTGACAGTTGATTGATGGTAAGAGAAACCTGTCCTTTAAGATTCCCGGAAGTTTTTGAAAGAGAGCACCACTCCGGTTTCTCAATCACCTCCCATTCTCCATCGCTGTTAACAACCAATTGCTCAATATGAGTAGAGTTAAGAGCGCAGGCCGAAGAAGGGCGACATATGAAATTTGAATATTCAGAAATTCTTTTAAAGTCACACCAACCTTCAGAACTATTATATTTTTCAATGGATTCCTTAGGTACTTCAAGAGTGAAATTATTTAATGCAAGTCCATGGAAAGGTCCAACATGATAAACATTATTTGCATCGTAATTGAAAATCCAGTATGGATTATCTTCAATATATGATAGTTTTGGTGGTTCAATAGCATTGCATACGAATCTGTTTAATATGTTGCAACCGTAAAATGCAGCTCCTCCTACAAAATGAATATCCTCATGAAGTATAACTTCGGAAAGTTGCGAGCAACCACAGAATAAATATTCATTTATTCTTTCAACTTTTTTAGGAATTTCTACTGTACCTCTCAGGTACTTGCATTCCATGAACGCTCCGTCTCCAATATAGATCAAGTTTTCAGGAAAGACAACTCCGCTTATTTTCGTTTCGGCAAAAGCTCTTTTCGAGATTCTTTTCAATGTTGAAGGAAGTTTCAGTTCTCCTTTAAAACCACAACTGAGAAAAGCGTTTCTTTCTATTTTCTCGATTCCTTCATGTAGAGTAAGAGTGCCGGAAAAACCGCAATTCTCAAATGTACATGCGTTGATAGTCTTTATCTTGCTTGGTAAAACAAGATTTCCGGTGAATGGAATACCGGCGAACGCCCCGGCTCCTATGGTTTCTACGCTTTCAGGAATGACGAGGTCCCCGGTGAATTTATTTTGCTCGAATGCAAGGTTGCCAATTACTTTTGTTGATTCCGGAATTGTAAGAGTACCGGTGAATTTAGTATGTGAAAAGGCGTAATCTTCTATAAATTCGAGGGTGGAGGGTAATATTAAATCTCCCACAAGATTATTGCAATACACAAAAGTGCCCTCGAACAAATTAGAAATATTTGTCCATCCAACGTTATTCTCATCGTATGTTTCGCCTATTTTTACCACGCCTTCAGGAATAATCAGAGAACCTGTTAGTCCTGTTTTGAAGAAGGCACTGCTTCCAATTATTTTCAGATTCTTGGGGAAAACGATATGAGACAATGTTCCTTTTGAATACATCGCCTTTTCCGGAATTACAAACTCACGATCGCCAAACCATGTTGTTGCATCAGAAAGATTTAAGGATGATAGGGCAAAGCATTCATCTCTAAGAAAACTGAAGTCATTTTCATCAACATTGCCGGTCAACTTTAAATTTTTCAATGAAGATAGTGCAAGATTATTCCTTGTCACATACTCTTTTAGAGTACCTCTTTCTTCCACATGGATTGTCATATAGTTTCTAACAATACCGTCACGGAATTCGACGTCATCTATCCATGGATTCAAAGATTCATCTATTATATTGAATTCGTAGCCACCGGTGTTATTTCTTTTGTTTACTTCAATGGTGAATGTAGAGAGTTTTCCACTGATATAATTAATTATGGTTTCTTTTTTTAACTGGTAAGAAATTCCATCAATGGATATGTCTATGATATTTCTACCGGATTCTATGGTTTGTGGCACAACTATAGCTCGCCAGTCATCGCCATATCTGTATGCGCTGACTGAAATTTCAGAACCATATGCTTCGCCGGTTTTACCATTGGATAAGTCTATGAGTGTCGAAGGTTTTATATTTGAAATAAAGACGGATTTTTCTAAATTGGTCCATTCCCCACTGCCAAAACCGGAACCTTCCTTCAGAGTCACGCGAACACCTGCCATGATATGATTGAATGTAAGGTCAACTTTTGAATTTGTAGGCATGGCCTTTGTCGCCTTTGCCCAAAGAAAGTCGCTTGTCTCATATCCACCCATTTCATTTTCGCTTCCGGATAGATCCTGACGGCGATTTATGGAGAAAGGTAACTCTTTGGGTGTGGTTATAGATTCTGAATATGGATAATAGCCAATGATGTCTGCAGGAGTGTCTTTTGAGGTCCAATAAATGGGGGTGTTGGCGTTCCATTTATTATCCATTCCATTAAATTCAAATTTGACATTCGCTGCATGAATATCTTCGGATGTTATTTCCTGAACCATGTTATCGCAGTGATCCATGACATAAACTCCCATGCAGTCGCCGTCTTCAAAACCGTCATCCGATGCTCTGGTGGATGTTGGATAAGCAGCCGACAATGTTATCGGCAATTGCTGTGAGTCAGACTCAGGCGACAGATGCATGGAGTCGTCGGAGCAAGCCCCCAATATGAGAGCGATTCCGAGAACTGAAAGATATTTAGTCGGAGTATTCATCGTTTGCCTCCTTTCTTTCCATATTTATAGTTGGTTATTCTAATCGGTGGGTTTCCATGGCGAACAGGAATTTGTGCATCGGTTCTTGCTCCGCTACGGCTTGTGCTTGTGAAGTCTTTACCGGTTGCACGTGAGTCCTTGGCATAGAAACTGTTGATGTCAAATTTCTCGCCGGCAAGTTTCATTATGCGCTCCACTATCAACTGTCGGCTCCAGGTGGAGAAGTAAGGCACATTGTTGTTCATACATGAATTGATTTCAGAACGATAGATACCGCGTGTATGGAAATAACCCCCTTCATATATATCTACTATGTCGCCGTATGAGGGGTGGAAGATCAGGTGTGACCATGGTACGCTTTCATGTTTGCCATATTGGGATAAATTCAATCCAAAACCGGTAGATTGTAAAGTAAGTAAAGTTTCTAAATGTTCGCAACAAGAGCAAGTACATTTTTGAATACGGACTGCGTGATACATATATTCATCTACAAGCCAACCAATGCCATGCCCACCTGCCTCATGCTGAACGAGTCCTCTTGCATCGTAAGGGTATCTTTCCGTACTCTTCGTTATCACCGAGCAAAAACTGTCGCCGGTGTATGTCACACCCTCGTATAATTCGGTATTTCCAATAAGAATACAACCCACTCTTGGTTGTGGCACATTAACAGTGGATGGGAATGTTTGGGCGCAATAATCGAGTGCGTATGTATAGTTGGCTGTTATCCTTTGATTTTTGCCATCTCCAGTGCACACGTCAAATTTGGTATTTCTCCATTGATTTATGTTTTCCACGCCGCTGTCTTCTGAAAGAGATATGGCTGTATATACATTGAAATAATCCCTGTATGTAGTGTATGGCTCCACTCCAAACAGATATTCCAACTCTTGCTTCATATCCTCAAGATACATGCCGGATGATATATCTGCGGCATCATAACCATCGCCTAAGAACACAAGGTCAATGCCATTCCCTTTTGTCGCTTTTTGCAATGTCAGAGGCTGATCTTCGTCATATTCGTAATCATACTGGCCTACGTCAATGTGTGTCAGATGTTCGTCGCTTCCTTTCAATCGGAATGTAATCTTGCCGTTGCGCATCGGACTGCCTTTGGCCAATGCATCCACAGTCAGTGTGATTGTAGTCTTCTTGTTTCCGGTTTTCTTATCGACATGGCACCATGAAGGACATTCTGTCATTTCCCAATCGGCATCGGCATTGAGAATTATCTCCTTTTTGCCACCCTTGTTGAGAACATTGTATTTGGAAGGTCTGGCTACAAAATTCCTATAGGCCGAAATTCGTTTGAATTCGCACCATCCGGGAGCATTGCGGTAGGCATCCACACTTTGCTCCGGAACTTCTAATGTGAAATTGTCTTTTTCAATTCCATAAAAGGCGTTATCCGCCACAATTGGAGGTTCAGTAGCATCACACCGCATATATGTCACGTTGTAGCAGTTCGCGAATCCGTATTCTGCTATTCTTTGTAAACTTGCAGGCAATATAATCGCATCAAGTTTAGAACAATTCGCAAAAGCTACGTCATCTATTTGCATGACTTTTGATGGAATAGTCAATGTATCCGATAATTCCGTACATTCTTGAAAACAGGCGTTTGGTATTCTTACAATTTCCGGAGGCAAGATAATGTGTTTAATTTTTGACCGGCGAAAAGAATATTCACCCAATTCCAAGACGCTTTCCGGAATTTTTAAATCTTGTTTGAACGATGAATTCTCGAAAGCAGCCCAGGAAATAGTTGTCGGAGCGTCTGGCCATTGAATACCCCTTGCGTTTAAAAAAGACAAGGCTCCAACTTCTTTGAGATGGTGTGGAAGTATGATCCAACCATCTATTCCCGACATTCCTCTGAACCCACCACAACTCGTAACAGATTCGGGAACTCTAAGATCTCCTGAAAAGAATCTACAATATGCGAAAGCATCGCTTCCAATGGTTTCAAGGCCATCCGGAAGCAACAGTGTACCTGTGAAATCACATCCCTTAAAGGCATTCGCTTCTATATGCTTTAGTGTACTTGGAAGAGAAAGGATACCATGGAGATTATTGTTGTGTATAATCTGTCCACTCCAATTCTCATCACTATAACTCATATAAGCGGCTTCACCTATGATTGTAACACCTTCCGGAATATCTAACGAACCGGTCAGCGATGTACCCGCGAATGCTCTGCTTCCTATGACATTGAATTTTTTAGGCAGTACACAATACTTAAGACTCGTCAGATTAAGAAATGCGTCCGGTGGAAGTATGTTGTCATACAATTCCATTACATAACCCATTTGAATATAATCAGAAATTCCTGAAAGATCAATTTCCATAAGATTGATAGCCTCAAGATTAGTCATATTGCGCCTTATAAACTCAAAATCCGATTTTGTCATCGGGCCAGTTAACTTGAGATTTATAATTTCATTCGGATCCAGTCTTTTCGACTCGATAACTTCCCTAAGACTTTCAGATTCATTAAGATCCACTGTCAAGTATTCCTTAGCCTGGCCATTGTGGGATACATTATCGCTCTCCCAGGAGGTTATTGATTCATCTGTAAGAATAAATTCATAATCTCCTATATTGACATTCTTATTAACCTCAATGGTGAAGTTGTGTTGCTTATGTTGGATATAGTCCATAGCCACATTCTTGATGAACTTGTAGTTGCGATTATCAACTGTGATAGTCATCAACACTTCGCCAGCGTTAATACATTGAGGAACTACAATGGCACGAAAATCATTCCCCGATTCTCTCGCAATAATTTTGTAGTTGTCTTTCTCTCCAGTGCAAATTACTTCACCGTTTGCAAGATTTATCGAGGCATTTCTACTTGTATTGTCAATTGTAACAAATTTATCTAAGTTTGACCATTCTCCATCAGAAAAACCTTTGCCCTCAACAAGTGAAACTCTAACTGATGCAAGCAAATGTTTGAAATATAGCGTTGTCCTGGCATTGGAAAGTGTTAGTCCGGCACTTTTTGCCCACAGGAAATCAGATGCCTCGTATGCAGACATATTTTTGTCCACGTCATCCCCTGCCTGATTGTATTGAACAGAAAACGGGAATCTATTAATTTCGTTTATTTCTTTAATATATGGATAATAGCCATACAGATCCAACGGAGTCTTGTCATCTTTAAACAATATGGCTTTGGATCCGGACCAATTGCAGGTACTTTCATCAAATGTGAAATCAACATTGTCAGCATTGTTGCCGGATGATTTCAATATTCCCGGTTCACCATTCTGAAAATCAACGGCAAAGACTCCGATGACATCTTCATCGGCAAAACCGGAGTCATCTGCCCGGGTCAAATTGACCTGATCTATCTCCGCATTAATCCTGACTTCACCGTCTCGCAAGCCGGCATCAGGACTATCGATGTGCATGACGTCATCACTACATGCTGACAGAAGTAGTACCGGAAGAATTGAATATCTATATATCTTTTTCATTGTCATTCTGGAATTTCTATTTTATCATTGACTATAAATTCCTCAAGGGAGGGCATCAATCCGGCACGTTTCATTATCTGTTTATAGATTGCGTAGCGGGAAATCGTATTGTAATAGGGTATATATGTATTCATCACGCTTTCAGGCTCAGAACGCCATATTCCACGCAGATGGTTGCATCCACCCTCATACATGTCAACTAAAGCACTATATCTTGGATTAAAGATGAAGTCTTTCCAAGGTGAATCATCAAATTTGCCGGATATCGTGACATTTTCATAAAATCCCAAATTTTTCATGGTATAATATCTCTTCATCATGTTGCAACCGGGACACGCACAGCCTTTCATTGTCTCCATGTGATAAACTTCTTCTGTTGCAAGACCGGCAAAAGCCTCGCCTCCGGCGTATTTCTGTACAAGACCTCTGTTATCAAATGGGTAGGATTCTGTAGAATTGCCTATCATTGCTATGGAGCATTTGTCGTTGGAACATTGATACGAACTGCCATCGAATGAGTCGTAGTTGGCAAGCATGATAATGAGTGCTTTATCTATGTTGCCGTCATTAATGGCCGATGATACATTCTTCACATAATCTTTCATACGTTGGGTAATATCTGACACTGATGCCATCACACAATCAATCTCTGGGAATATAAAATCAAATTTTGTATCCTTGAAAGTTTGAATGTCTTGAGCTCCATTATCATTGGAAACGGCAATGGTTGTACTTACATTAAACATGTTTTTGTAAGATTTGTAAGGTTCTATGGTAAATAAACTTTCAACAGTCTCATTCACCCGGCTCATGTATTTACCGTTTGCTATATCTTCGGCACCATAACCTTCACCGACAATGAAAACGTTTATGGGTTTACCCCTTCCGTTTGCCAATTGCAATACAATCTCGTTGTCCTCTTCGTATTGATAGTCAAACTGATGGATTGTCATATAATTAGAGTATCCACTATTCTTCAGTCGGAATTTTACTTCACCATGTCTGTCTCCACCACTTTTTGGTTGCGCGTCAACTTTGATTGTTATGTCGCTTTTGTAATCAGCACTTTGTGGAGTAACGTGTATCCATGAGGGACATTCTACCACTTCCCAAGGTCCGTCAGCTCTGACAGTGAGCTCTCGCGTGGATTCTTTGTTAAGACAATTTAATACTGAAGTTGAGAAACTTAATTCATGATGTGGTGTGATGCTGCGAAATGTTCGCCATCCGGAAGCATTTCGATATAATTCAATAGATTCTTCCGGTACTTCAACCACACAATGGGTGTAGTCAACATTGTTAAATGCAGAATCATCAAGTGTAGGGGGTTCTTTAGCCATGCAAACAACTGTTTCAATCAGGGGGCATCCGCTAAATGCCTCTGCACCTATGTGTGACACATTTTTTCCAATGCTGACATATTTTAAGTGTTGACATCCTATAGAGGCTTTGTCGTTGATGATCTCAATGTTGTCTCCTATTATCAATTTTTCAATCAACGTCTCGGAGAAAGATCCTTTTTCAAGTCCACCCCATACATAATCGTCTGTACCTCCAAATGATACAAGTGATTTTGGCAATTCAAGAGTCCCTTTTATATTGGTGTTTCCAAATGCATATTTACCTAAATTAGTGATACCATCAGGTAGTATTATATCTCCGGTGAAATCACATCTTTCAAATGCAGATGATGCTATTGATGTCAAGTTTTTGGGAAATGTTATTGGAGAACTGAATTTTAATCCGGAGAACGCTGCATTCCCAATTTTAGTAATTCCATCATGCAGTGTCAGTTTGATTGGCTTGCTGAATCCCATGTCTGAAAATGCCAGATTGGGAATTTCTTTTATTTTATAGGGAATGGTAATATCGCCTTGCAAACCGGTGCCACAACCATCAAAACATTCATCTCCGATATATTCCAAGTCTGTTGGTAATTGAAATGTTCCTGCTACATTTCTTGCACCAGAAAATGCACGATAACCAATATATTTAAGTGAATGGGTCATCTTTAAGTCTATCGATGCCGAACTGTTAAAGAATGCACATTCTTCAATTCTCTCCAAATTGTTTGGTAATTCAATGGTTCCACTTGTCTCGTAAAAAGCCCATGGTCCAATTATTTTAACTGACTCAGGAATTACTAATGTTGAAGTTAACGATAATCTACCTAAACTGGAAGATTCAATTTCTTTCAATTCTTCAGGCAATACAATACGTCTTATGGAATTTGATGAATTAAAGGCATCAACGGGTAGTTTATTTTTGTAGTCATCTATATTATCGTAATCAAAAATATATCTGAAATAATTATATACAGTAGCTTCACTTAAATTTATGCATGTAAGTTGAGACATTTTTTCACGCATGTATTCAAAATCTTCTACGCATATATGTCCGGTAATTTTAATGTTGCGTATTGTAGTGGGTTCAGCCCCGACCTCATTAAGGCTTTTTCCCAAAGACCCACTTTTGGGAACATTAACCACAAGATATGAATTGCTTTCAAAGTCATGACTCGATTTGTCGGCTTCCCAGTCGGTGATGTCCTCGCTGAGGAGGGTGAGGGCGTAGCCGCTGCCATCTGCCTTGCGGTCAATCTTGATGGTGAAGTTGTGGAGTTTGCCGGCGGTGTAGGTCATGCCGTCGGTGCGGTTGTAGTGATATGTAACTCCATCGATGGTGATTCCTATGATTGATTTCCCCGGAGCCACGGTCTGCGGCACTGTCACGGCACGGTAGGTGTCGCCGCTCTCGGGGTTCATCACGATGTTGCGGTCGGGTGTTCCGTTTGGTGTCGCTGCCCCGGCCGCGAGGTCCACACTCGCCGTGCGGACTGTGTTGTCTACAGTGATTGTCTTTTTAAGTTCAGCCCAGGCAGTACCCCCCCCCTGAAAATCAACACCTTGCACAAGTGTTACTTTCACTCCGGCGAGGATGTGGTTGAAGGTGAGCTGCACTTTCTTGCCGGGCATCGCTCTTGATGCTTTTGCCCAGAGGAGGTCGGAGGCTTCGTATGTGCCCATTTGGCCTTCCTTGGCGATGCTCTGGTCATGCTCTACCTCAAAACGGTATTCATCGACATCTCCCATGCCGTTGTTGAATGGGTAGTAGCCGTAGACGTCGACTGGGGTGGTGGTGTCGCGCCAGTAGATGTCGGAGGCGGCGCCCCATGTGTTGGCGTCAGCGTTGTAAGCAAAGGCGACGTTGTTGGCCTGGTTGTCGGAGAGGGTCAGGGTGCCGGGGAGATCCTGGGCATAGTTGACCACGAAAATGCCAAACCGGTCGCCGTCGGCGAAGCCGCTCTCGTCGGCACGCGTGTCGGTGGTCTGCTCTATGTCGGCGGTGAGCTCGAACTTAAGACCTTCTTCCGGTTTGTCGGGAACAAGGTCATAAAGTGTGTCGCTACATCCGGTCAACATGGCAAACGATGCTACACTCAGCGCGGCGCATCGGGCATATAGCCCGGTTCGCGCCCGCATGTTATGTAGGTTAGTGGATGATGTCGTGAATTGTTTCATTATGATGTTTTGATAATTGATTTGCGGAAAAATAAGTTTAAACAACTTCAATGTGCAAATTTAAACATCATCCACAAATTTTCCAAATATTTTGCAATTATAATTCGCAAAAACACAATAATTTAGGGTTTTCCCTAAACTTTTCCTCCCCCCTTTGTAGTTGTCAGTTGTCAGTTGTCAGTTGTCAGTTGTCAGTTGTCAGTTGTCAGTTATCAGTTATCGGTTGTCAGTTGTCAGTTGTCGGGGTTTGGATGGGGTAAAATTGACCTCAACGCGAATGTCGGCGCAGGGCCGACAAGGGGGCGCGGATAGTTGCGCGGATTTTATTCAATGCGCAATGTGCAACTTCGACTATTTCATATCATTGTCTCGGTCGGCAACGCCGATTGATTTTGCCGGCAAAATCTCGGATCGAAGCCGATAGTTGCGGAATTTGCTTCGGTAGCACCATCCGTATCCATCGGCTTACATCCGGAAAATTTCGCTAGCGAAATTGATCTGCGTTGCTGTTAGCGTCAAGGTTCAGAATTCTACGCCAATTGACTGAAAATTAAAAATATCCGCATCTATCCGCGCACCACCCC
>JAMPEH010000462.1 GCA_023665245.1 Muribaculaceae bacterium | reverse complement strand
CCATGGCCATGCTCTCCAACGGCGCTGTGATCACCTGGGGCACCAACAAGTACAACGAGTTGGGCGCGGGCGAGGGCGCGCTGGACGATCCGCACAATGTGATCATCGGCGAGAATCTGGCCAATCAGGCCGCGCTGGATGTCCGGCTGGTGAACACCTCCGCCGGTCAGCAAGACGGCATCTACAAGCCCGGCTACGTGGTGGGTCTGGAGGGCGACTACACCTTCCAGGACGCCAACGGCGTGCCCAATATCGTCCTGGGTAAGGACGGTACGGCCATTGTGGACGGCACGCCCAACGGCGAGCACATGGTGGCCATCAGCTCCGGCTCGGCCCACAACATGGCCCTCTCTGGCGACCAGAGCGTCTGGACCTGGGGCGAGACCCGGGACGGCCGTTTGGGCCTCACCATCGAGGACCCGCAGGCCAACCAGAACGGCTCCCTGGCCCAGCAGGTGTACGCCACCGAGTGGGAGCAGCAGGACGATGAGAGCTACAAGATGGTCCAGCGCAAGGACGGCGAGGGCAATCTCGTGCCCATCCGCGCCCAGAGCGTGGCCGCTGGCGGCGCCTTCTCTACCATCTCTACCGTTGAGCAGGGTGTGGCGCCCACCCAGGCTGCCAGTCTGATGAGCTACCGTCCCGCCAGCCAGGACAACAGTCTCTACGGCCTGGTCTATGCTTACGGTGACAACACCTCCGGCCAGATCGGCGTGGGCCGTCAGTACAGCCTGGCCGAGCTCTACATGACCTGGCTGCCGCGGCAGGTCCTGGGCGCCGACCCGACCATCACGCCCAAGGACGTGGTGGTGCCCGAGGGCGGACACACCGCTATGTTCGCTGACTTCAGCAAGATGTGGATGGCCAACCCGCAGTATATGGCCACCGAGGCGGTGGACTGGACCCTCCGCGACCAGCTGGATGAGGACGGCGTGCCCGCCACCAGCGACCGGGCCAAGTTCGATCCCAACATGAACGCCCACACCGAGGTCCTCGGTCTCAGTGCCGGTACGGCCATCGTGGTGGCTACCGATACCACCAGCGGCATCTCCACCGAGACCACCCTCCGGGTGCTCAGCCGTGATGATCTCCGGGCTGCCGAGATCTTCGCTGAGAATGAGCACGCCGCCAACCCGGGCTACGAGACTCTAATCACCAGCGGCTATCTGGCTCTGGGCGAGTTCGCCTTCCGCACCATCATCACCGGCAAGGATGCCCTGGGCAACGACACCTACACTGTGGTGGCTATGCCCGGCGTTATCCCCGACGCGCTGAAGAATGCCGTGGGCACGGTGTCCAGCGATAAGCTGCGTAACGCCGTGGTGGCGTACGTCACGCCGCGTCTGGACGAGAACGGCAACATCGTCCGGGACGCCAGCGGCAAGAAGCTGGCCCACATCCGCGTGGTGCTCCAGGTCAATAACGACACTCTGGCCCTCTGGACCGACGACGGCGCCGGGTCCTACACCGGCCGAGATGCCGACCAGACCATCGAGGCCACCCGGGACTACATCGACACCGGCAAGACCGATGCCAACGGCAACCGTATCTACGCCTACAACTGGGTCGCCCAGGACGCCACCATCCCCGCCGAGCTGGTCACCATCCTCAACGACCTCTATAATAACCACCTCAACGACTTTGAGGACCAGTGGGGCCAGAAAACGCCCATGCCCAGCTACGCCCTGTTTGAGGATGTGCCTTACGAGGACGTGGAGGAGATGTACCTGCGGCTGACCAACACCGACGCCGCCGATGCCTTCGAAGGCTGGACCAAGCTCATCGTGGTGGAGCGCAAGACCGCCACGGTCCTGGATGCCGTCACCGTGGGCAACAAGACCGCCGCTACTGACGACGTGGGCTATCATAACGCTGGCTATCCCTCTGGCGACATGGCCGCCACCGCCGCCAACACCAAGGCCAACGCTGTCTCCTCCGGCCTGGCCAACGGCAACGGTATGCCCGTGGACATCAATGCGGTCTATGACCTCAGCGATCCCAACGCCATCGACGCCATGAAGTACCCCGCTGGCAAGGCGGACAACCGCTACGTCATCCTGCCCGACGCGGTAGAGGCGAGCGGCGTCAAGCAGGACAACGAGCTCTACGTCTACGGCGCGCTGGACGCGGTGGACCTCATCAACGTCAACGGCCAGAATGTCAACGCCGACCACTTGGCCATGTCTAAGGGCGCCAGCGTGGAGCTGGCGAAGGCCGACAACGCCCTGGCGACCCTGGACGACTACATCGCCGTCATGGATGTGGCCCTGCCCAAGCTCCAGGCGCTGGCCGCCACCCAGGCCGCCATCCTGCCCGACCTGGAGGGCAAGTTCTGGACCGATAACAACGGCCCGGCCAACACCATCGCCAGCATTTACGACGCGATCTGCTACCAAGTGGATACCAACCTCAAGGGCGGCGACATCCTGCCCGACGGCAGCGTGGTGGGCGAGTCCAACATGGTGAAGGTCATCAACGACGCCATCCTCTGGTACGATGTGATGTCCGGCCAGAACTTCACCGCTCTGTACGCTGTGACCACCACCTCTACCTATAATAACGCCAAGACGAACCTGGGCAACCTCATCAACGCTGTGGCCGCTACCCGCAAGGCCGCCATGGACGCCCTGGCCGATGTGGGCGTGGTTTTGACCGACAATAAGGGTCAGGTCCTGACCGAGTACCAGCTGGGCCGGGATACCCTCAGCCCCGAGATGGATAAGGCCGCCCGGAACCTGTGCGATGCCAGCGGTGTGTTTGAGTACGGCGGCGACAACGCCACCGCCACCCAGTGCGCCGACCGGATGCTGCGGGTCTATAATGGCTCGCTGGCCGACCGGCCCGCCATCGCCGCCGACGCCGCCGACGCCAAGACCGCCGCTGACGAGGTCTACAGCATGGTCCACAGCGGCAATCTGGACACCCAGTACGTGGTGGTGAAGGGCGACGCCCAGGAGCACCACGTCACCATCAAGGCCACCGCCGAGACCTACACCGTCTCG
>JAMPEH010000461.1 GCA_023665245.1 Muribaculaceae bacterium | reverse complement strand
TGACTACGATGACGGATGCCTTACAATTACGGCAATTGATAGAGGCGGAAATGACATTGAGATTTCCATAAGCTGATATACTTTACAAGGTATCAGAACCAAGGTGCTTCATAGTGCGGCAGACCATAAAGTAAAAGCAACGGCATCATAAAAGGTGTCGCTTTGTTTGAGGTGGCAAATGAAATATAAAAATATAGTAAAGGGAACATTTATAAATAGACCAAACAGATTTATCGCATATGTGGAAATGGAAGGCAAAATAGAGAAGGTTCATGTGAAAAATACGGGCAGATGCAGGGAGCTTCTTGTGCCAAATGCAATTGTGTATCTTGAAAAATCCGATAACCCGAACCGGAAGACGGCGTATGATTTGGTTGCAGTGGAAAAGGTGCGGGAGGGCAAAACGCCGCTGCTTATCAATATGGATTCCCAAGCACCAAATTATGCAGTGGAAGAATGGCTGCGAAAGGGGAATATTTTTTCAAAGCAGGCATTGATAAGGCGTGAACATACATACAAAAAATCACGGTTTGATTTTTACATTGAGGATGGGGAGAAAAAAGCGTTTCTTGAGGTCAAGGGAGTGACACTTGAGGAAGACGGATTGGCATTGTTCCCCGATGCACCAACGGAAAGAGGCGTTAAGCATATTAAAGAGCTTGCTGCATGTATGGATGAGGGCTACGAGGCATACATACTTTTTGTTATCCAGATGAAGGAAATGTATGCATTTTCTCCGAACGATAAAACGCATCCTGATTTTGGGAAGGTGCTGCGGGAGGCAGCAGACAAGGGCGTTCATGTACTTGCAGTGGACTGTAGGGCAGGAACAGATTATATGGAATTGGACAAGTATGTTGAAGTAAGGCTGTAGCTTGGGACGGTATTTAATTTTTACTGTTCTTTATTTTCCATTTCATTAAAGTTAAATGGATATACAACAATTGGGTAATTACTGTTTGCCCAATTCAAAAATCTGCTTTCAGTGGAAATGACCTTGCTGGAAGATAATGCACAGGTTTTTGCAAGTAAATATCAGACGGTGTTGCTGAATAAAGAGGAATTGCAGAGACTTTTGAATGCAGCGAACTAAAAAGCATTTACCCATGCTTCAGCTTTCCGAGAAATTCCTGCATACGTGTATGGTTGGAGTTAAATACCTGCTCCGGGGTACCTTCAACGGCAATAACACCCTTATCCATGAAAATAACCCTGTCTGAAATATTTTGTGCAAAGCTCATTTCATGGGTAACGATAACCATGGTCATTTTTTGTTCAGCGAGAGATTTAATTACCTTTAGAACCTCTCCTGTAAGCTCAGGGTCAAGTGCCGAGGTTGGTTCGTCAAAGAACAGTACCTTTGGCTTTAAGGCAAGTGCCCTTGCAATGGCAACCCGTTGCTGTTGCCCTCCCGATAACTGGCAAGGGTAGTAATCTGCCTTATCTGACAGTCCCATTTGCTCAAGAAGCTCTTTTGCTTCCTCTATAACCTCATGCTTATTTCTTTTTTGTGCAAACACAGGTGCGTCAATGATATTCTGCATCACACTTTTGTGTGGAAACAGATTAAAGTTTTGAAAAACAAGACCAAAAACTTTCTTTATTTCACGGAGCCTGACAGGCTTTTCGTATACGGATGTTCCATCCACAATTGAAACCGCATGCCCGCCCATGTAGGAAAGGTCGCCGTAATCCATTGTCTCAAGGAGTGTAGCAATACGCAGGAGCGTGGATTTACCTGAGCCTGACGGACCGATAATGGATACAACCTCACCCTTATTTACTTTTAGGGATATTCCTTTCAACACTTCAAGGTCACCAAAGGATTTTTTTACATCATTCATTTTAAGGTATACCATAAGACGCCTCCTAGCTGTAATAATTAAGCTTCTTCTCACATTTTCTCATAACAAATGCAACCAATAGATTGAACACATAGTAGAATATGGCAGCAACCACAAACGGCATAAATGTTGTATCTCTTGCAGCGATTTGCTTTGCGATTGTAAACATTTCCATGTAGGAAAGCGAAAATGCCAGTGATGTGTCTTTATGTCAGTTATTTCAATCAGGCAGGTTCCTTTTGTTTCATTCTTATGGTAAAATAAAACTGATTAATCTTTAAGAAAATGAAAGATAAGTGACATGCACAATTTCTAAAATATAGTTGCACGATAAAGAATATCACAGGCATGGAAGGGAGCTTTTTATGACAAGTCAGGAAATAATAAAACATGTAGACCATACGTTACTGAAGGCATATGCAACGTGGGAGGATATCCAGAAGCTTTGTGATGAGGCAATCCGCTTTGGAGCTGCGTCGGTTTGTGTGCCGCCATGCTATATAAAAAGAATTCACGACAGCTATGGAGAAAAAATAAACATCTGCACCGTAATCGGATTTCCACTTGGTTACTCTGTTACCGAGGCAAAGATAGCAGAGGCAGAGCAGGCAATTATTGACGGTGCCTCGGAGCTTGACATGGTAGTCAATATTTCAGATGTAAAAAACGGCAATTATGAAGCTGTAGAACATGAAATACGGGCACTGAAAAAGGCTGCAGGGAATAAAATTTTAAAGGTCATAGTAGAAACCTGCTATCTTACGGATGAGGAAAAAATAGCCATGTGCCATGCAGTGACAAATGCAGGAGCAGATTACATAAAAACGTCAACGGGCTTTGGCACAGGCGGGGCAACAATGGAGGATGTCCTGCTTTTTAAGGAAAATATAGGGGACGGTGTTAAAATTAAGGCGGCAGGCGGAATCAGGTCTGTGGAGGATATGGAGGCATTTCTCGCCGCAGGCTGCGACAGGCTTGGAACAAGCTCAGCCGTAGATATGATGAACAAATAAAGGAGGGTATTAATATGAATGGGGTATATGAAAAATTGCAGCGGTGTCTTGCCGCAGTGAAAAGCAAGGCTATCTTTGAGCCAAAGGCTGCACTTGTGCTTGGTTCGGGACTTGGGGATTACGCCGAACAGATGGATATAAAGGCA
>JAMPEH010000460.1 GCA_023665245.1 Muribaculaceae bacterium | reverse complement strand
CCGTCAGTGAAATCGCCATAGCGACTTTCATGCGGAGCTACGACCCATACCAAAACATCTGGCAAATATAGTGCGACCGCCAGGAACTACCCCGACAAGGTGCGGACCCCGACCGAACTTGGCCGGGGTTCGTTTTGTTAAATAAACTCACTTTCACTTTTGAGTGTTGTATATTAAAAGAAAAAGTGCTAACTTTGCAATCCATTAAAGAACCAGGATGAGTTTAGGAACATCAGTTAATATGAAGAAGAACGGAATATTGTTGGCTTACATCGCCAAGAATATTCCCAATATTCATCTCCGTAAGCTGCTCAAAATCGTGTACTTGATTGACGAGCATTTTATGAAGATGCGAGGCTTTCCGTTGACATGGTTCGACTACTACGCCTGGGCGAAAGGACCGGTTGCGCCTGAAGTCTATGATTTGAAGAACGGCGCTTTCAGTGAATTTGTGGCTTCTCATCACGATGAAAATGGCAAGCGAATCGTAAACGCTGTCGGTTCACAGTACATTTCTCTAAATTTTGACAAATGGGGATTTAGCGACAATGAGGTGCGACAGATTGACGGCTTGATTGATTTGTTCAGAGATAAATCGGCTGATGAATTGTCAGACCTCACTCATGAGCCAGATTCTATTTGGTCAAGGGTAGTATCACAGAATAAAATTGAGTTTGACGAGAATCATGGCACATCGGATTGCGAAATCCCGCTTACAATGCTTTTCTCGGATAACGATGACAGGGTTGCGGAATATAAGAGGGCAAAAGCTGCAATGAAATTGCAAGAGGCTCTGCGTAAAACGCGGAATCCCAAACATAAAATTCAGTTCGTTGCCGTCACTCCCAGCGAAAGAGAGCAGTACGGCCATCCAGCTTATAAGCCTGTAATTCCGTGAGCGATACCCCTGAATACTACGAACCATATAAAATAATGCGAGACAAATCTTCAAATTCGCCTCGCATTATTGATTTATGGAGATTCAAGTCAATTAAAACTAAAAGAGTTTACATTGTTGAGGTAGAGCATTTCGACCAAAACCTTCAGGCAATCAAATTTTACCCTAAGAATTTTAGCCATAGCCCTCATAGATACGAATTGCTCACAAACGACTTCGAGCCTCGCAGGATTGTGTTCACCTGCTTTGAGATAATGAGACGCATCTGGGGGAAGGATAATACCGTATCTTTTGGGTTTGTCGCTGCTTCTGATTTGGATAAATCCAAGGAGGCGCGAGGGTACAACAGACGTTTCCGATTTTACCGCGCTATGGTGACTCGTTATTTCGGTTACGACACATTCTCTCATATTCACGATGATGACAATAGGGTTTATCTGATGCTCAACAACGATATGCTCGCTTCGGGTGAACTCTCAGTTGAAAAGATAATCAAGAGCATAAACGACATCTATGCCGGAGAATTTAATTTCTCTTGGGATTAGTCCATCGCTGCTCATTCAGCCGCCTTCATAAACGCCTCGGTAAGCCTGTCGCGGTTCTGCTGGTTCTCTCCATTGTAGTAATGCTGCTGTATCATCTCCGCACTGGTACCGGCGGCGTTTGCCACATAAGAGACCGGCAGACCGTTATCCAGAGCCACAGTAATGGCCGTATGACGGAAAACATAAGCATAGAGATTGAACGACAGTCCCATTTCTTTGCCAACCGTTTTGAGCCATACATTCAGGTACTCGCGGAATTTTTTGAAGGTGTAGTCCTTGGTGGCATACTTTTTCTCCTTCTCATCGTCCATGATGGGGAAGATGTAGCCATCTTTGGATTGTCCCTTATACTTGTCGATGATTTCACGCATCACCGGAGATATGGGAACTTCGACGGAACGGTGCGTTTTCTTGCGTCTGGCGACGATTGTGCCTCTCCGAGTAATATCCCTCCACTTGAGTTTAATGACGTCACAGGGAGCGAAAAATGAGTGAAACATGAAGACGCAGAAATCATAGTAAATCTCCACGGCTTTGCGGTCCTTATATTTCGGGGTCAAGTCCTGAACGCTGAGGTTGAGAAACATTCTCAGTTCTTCCACACTCAGCACATCAGGCTCGTTACGACCCTCAACCGCATAACGGTCGGGATTATAGTCCACGAACTTGAAATCGCCAATCTGGGTGAGGCTGAACATTACGTCCTTATCCTTACTGGCTTTCCCCAGCAAAGAGCGAAATTTCTTGGAGTGGTGTGTGTATGCCCGGCCCTGCGCGAAGATGTTTGCAATCTGCACCATCTTGTTATAGTCGAGGGTAGAGAACGGCAAGACATCGAAGCCAGGGATTTCTCTACGGCATTTCTGAAGGAGTTTGTAATACCCCTCATAGTTGCAGCCTGACTTAGCCTTTTCACGGAGAACCACGACCTCCAGATACTTGGCTACGGAATTTTTGTACTGCTCAGGCTTCCAGTCGGCAAGTTCCACCGGCTCAGAACCTGTGTGACGCCGCTCGTTACGATAGTAGTCCGAGATTTGCTGCGCCGTAAGTTCCGGGTGCTCAGTCACGAGTCTCCAGTAGATTTTCTTGAAATCGGCGATAGCCTTGTTGTTTTCCTCGTGGAAGGGAGCGTAACCTGAGAACTGCTCCTTGTCAGCCTTCCAGTGTTTCAAATCGGGAGAACCTTTGAGCAAATACTCCACGCTTTTGTAGTAGCGGTCCTTGTTTTCGGATATTCTCAGGACGAGCCGACCGGACCGAATGATGATTTTTAGTTTTACCATTACGTTTCATTTTTGAATGGAACATGATTATGGCAAACCAATGAGTCGAAAACCGGCTGAAAGCGCATCTCATTTTATGCACACCGGGAAGCGAGATTTAGGCGATTACACACCGAATTTGGTACAGAAATGCACACTCGCATTTTTCGACTTAACAGTTTTCGTGTCCTCTCGGACTCAATTAAACGGTCTGTATATCAACGAATTTGCCAAGAAATTCATCTTAACAGAAAACGACTCGTTTTTTGAGCGAGTCGTTTGATTGTGGTGCCACCAG
>JAMPEH010000045.1 GCA_023665245.1 Muribaculaceae bacterium | reverse complement strand
AATATTGTCGGGAAGGTGTCAATGTCTCTGACAAAAAAGTCATGGTAGAACACTTCCTCAACAGCGGACATGCCGATTCTTTGAAATACGTTCTTTACGGAGTTGATTTAGCCACCTTTACCGGCGATGGACTAAGCCAAAACTCTTATAAACTTTTCTATCCTTTTATGGATGATAAGTATGTTGACTCTTATATCTCCTCTCAAACCGACAAAGAGGACTACTGGCTTCACAAATTGATTAAAACTTCCCGCTTCAACGATGATGGTTTGAAAAACTCTGCAGCAAGGGGTTGGTTGTCAAACTGGGACAACTTGAAGACCAATGTAATTGACATTGAGTCATACAAGAAGAAATTGGCTAATAGCGATGAACGTAATATCCAAATGAATCAGAACTTGATGAATCAATTCACTGAGACCATAAAGATGATCACAGACAGAGGCATACAAGTGATTTTGGTTAACACACCTACTGTTGATCTTTTGAATGAGTATGAGCCGGACAAATATGCTTCAATGATGGAATGGTTCACCACGTTTGCTGATGAAAATAATTTGGTGGAGTTTGTTGATTACAATCCCAAATATTCATCTGATTACTCAATTTTCAGCGACAGACTGCATTTGAATGGTAAGGGACAACAAATTATTACGACTGAACTTGTGGATTATATTAAAAATTTGAATAATGAAAACCCAGATCGAGGATTTTGATTTCAAGGATTTATTTAAAACGACCACTATTGCGGGATGGTTGCTATTGGCACGCCCCGTGATATACACAATATTTTCACGTCGAAGAGACCTATCGTCATACTCTGCTGTAGATGCTTCGGCCATAGTTTTTATATTATATTCCTTCATTGCGTTTTTAGTGGGATATAAGATTGTATTTTCAAAAGATTCTCAATTTGGTGTCAATATAGTTTTCAAATCTCCCATCGTATGGTTTATGGCCTATTCGATCTTAGGGATTATAAGTATGGTTTGGAGTGTGATTCCTACATTATCAGGATTCAGGGCGTTTGAATGTATAGCGATGGCTTTATTAATAATTGCTGTTGTGCAACAATTATTTGAGACAGATAACTTGAAATATGTCATTCTCTGGTCTTTATTTTATTGTTCTTGGGATATTTTTTGGAGCATTTTAAGAGCGGCACAGTGGGCAACCAATGTCGAGACACTTCTTGAATCCTCCCAAATGATGGCAACCTCATTTTTCTTTATGGCATTGTATTTCGTTCCGAGAAAATGGTATAATTATCTCATTATGACAATGTCAGTATTCTCAATGTCTACTGTGGCATACATCGGAATGGGTTTAGGTTGCATTAGTGCATTATGGACACATGGTAGAGCCAAAATTATTACAACAGTTGCAGGTTTCACATTATTAATTGTGATAATTTTAATCGGACCGTATTCCTTTCTAAAAAACACAATCTTCTTTGACAAAAAAGATATTTCTATAGAAGAAACATCAGGCAGGAATCATCTTATGGATGCCACCATAGATTGTGTTGAACATTATCCTTTGGGATTGGGCTTTTTCGCTGCTGAGCCATATGTATTATATGCGAAGAACCTTGGAGCAATAAGCGCGCACAACTCATTGTTCAGTGCCGGAATGGGTATGGGTATCCCCGGGATAATAATATTTTCTCTTTTCCTATTAGCAATGGTTAAAGCATCCTTTTCAAAATATATTGATGAAGATTTCCGACCCATAATCATAGGATGTTTCTGTGTTGTCTTAATGCATTGCATGGGCAATCCAAGCGTAGGAACTCGCGTCTTTGGTGCATGGATGCCATGTATGTATATTTTTGTTCTCATAAGTGCTTTCTATGTGTATGGCAGAGACTATGTGGAAATTGAAGTTTACGAAAAATCAAATCAAATCAAAGAATAGATATGAGGATAACTTGGGTTACACGCAGCTTTCTTGACTATCGAGTGCCGGTGTATAAGGCTCTTGACGAGCTTTGTGGTCATCAGCTGACGCTTATTTATAATGCTGATATCATTCCTGAAAGATGTTCAAAGAAGGTAACAGAAATTCTCGGTGACCGAGCCATTGGCCTGCGGGGAGAGATTAAGATTAAAAGCAAAAACTTAACAAATGAACAGCTGGCAAATGTTGGATACTCTTTCCCTTACCACAAGGATTTGATAAGACTCGCTCGAAAATCCAAGCCGGATGTAATCGTTTCTGACGGATTTCTCAAATGGACTTACGCTCCTCTCTGGATAAGATTGTTTAATCGGAGAGTTAAACACGTGATGTGTTATGAGCGCACTTTTCATACCGAAAGAAATGCCGGATGGTTGCGAACTACTTATCGAAAATTGGCGGGAAGGCTTATTGACGCTATTGATTGCAACGGCATTCAGACAATCGAATATGTCAGAAAAGGGTTAAATTACAAAAAACTACTTACTGTAGGACATATGGTCGCAGATACGACAGGCATGGCAGCCAATGTTGAATTTGCATCTGACAATATAGTTAATAATCTAATATCTAAGTATGAATTACGAGATTTAACTTATATATATGTCGGAAGATTAATCCCTCTAAAAGGAATAATGGAACTGCTTAGAGCTTGGAAAGAGGCAAAGTTGCAGAGTGCCACTTTGTTGCTTGTCGGCGACGGCAGTCAGCGCGAAAAAATAGAAACTTTTATAAAAGAGAACGGACTCAATGACAGCGTCAAGCTCACCGGCGCAATCAACTACGATAACCTCGGGCCTTACTATAAGGCTGCCGATTGCTTTATCATCCCGACGTTGGAGGACAACTGGAGCCTTGTTGTGCCTGAAGCAATGGCGGCGGGGTTGCCGATAGCTTGCTCAATATACAATGGTTGCCACCCTGAGCTCGTTCATCCTGAAAATGGATGGACTTTTGACCCGCTCGACGTGGAAAACACTGTCAAAACTCTCAAATCAATCTCTGAATCGCGAGACCGACTGAAACAGATGGGCAACGAATCCCGCAAAATTGTAGCAAATCACACCCCACAACATGCAGCGCAAGGCATCTATGACGCTTGCCTGAAGGTTTTAAAAAAATGAGACAAGAATCAAAGTTAAAAAAGACTCTATATCGTCTGGCAAACAGTCTGATATCTGATTCCCTGTACACGCGATTGAAATTTAAAAGGAATCTGCACCGCTGGCCCGATTTGAAAAATCCAAAGACGTTTAACGAGAAGCTCTGTTATCTCAAGCTGCATCATCGCGACCCAATAATGTCAACCATGGTTGACAAGGCCGATGCAAAAGAATATGTGGCACGAATCATCGGTGATGCTTACATCATTCCTACATATGGCATTTGGGATAATGCTGACAGCATTGACTTTGCCGCGCTCCCCGCCCGGTTTGTCATGAAAGGGACACACGACAGCGGCCGCGTAGTTGTGTGCTGCGATAAGGCTAACTTAAACGAATCAGACGCAAGGGAACAGATGCGCAAAAGCCTGAAAAGAGACTTTTATGCTATAACACGCGAGTGGCCTTATAAGAACGTCCCACATCGCATTATCGCCGAGCGGTTCATCCAACAAGCCGATGGCGGATTGACTGATTACAAGTTTTTCTGTTTCAACGGACATGTTGATTCGGTAATGGTGTGTCTTGACCGTCACATCGGGGAGCCAAAATTCTATTTCTTTGACAAAAATTGGAATTTCCTAAGGCTTAATAAGCGTGGACTTGCCGCCCCTGAAGGATTTACCCTCCCTAAACCTGATGGAATTGAAAAAATGTTTGAGATAGCATCAATCTTGTCGAAAGGCCAGCCATTTGTCAGAGTTGATTTATACAACGTCGACGGCAAAATATATTTCGGCGAACTAACCTTTTACCCCGACGGCGGCGTTGATGCAAACATATTGAGATCAACTGACGAATATTGGGGGAGCCTATTAAAAATTGAATCAGTATGTCTGTAATAACAATAGTAGGAACCGGCAATTCCGGGTGTGCGCACGCTTATTGTCTCGCAAAAGACGGACACCATGTCAGGATGCTTAAGACGTCACACGCTCTGCATGACGACAATTATGAGATAATTGCCAAACAAGATGGAATTTATGGTATAGACAATACCTTAGGTGAGGAAAAGCCTTCATTTGAAAGGATTGACTGTATAACGCGAGACCCCCAAAAGGCATTAGAAGGTACTGAAATAGTTTTTGTACTTACCCAAAGTCTGCAGCACAAACACATAGCTACCTTAATTTGTCCGTATATTCAGAATGCTAAAGCAGTCTGTATCGTTCCGGGTAATATGGGTAGCGTGTATTTCAGAAGGTTGCTACCTGATAAAGTAATCATTGCAGAGGGTGAGTCAACGGTTATAGATGCGCGAATTTCTCATCCGGGAACAGTGACAATATTGTTCCGAAACGTTAGGAATATGCTGTCATTCAACCCGTCAGACAACAAAGCAGAGAAATTGAAAGTATTCCAAAACTTATTTCCCACCTACTGTGGATGCCGAACCAACATCATCGAGACGGCTATGCACAATCCAAATCTTGTTGTTCATACAATTGGTACAATAATGTCAGCCAGCAGAATCGAATTAAGCAACGGGGAGTTTTGGCTATATAAAGAAGGTTTTTCCCCCAGCATCTGGAATATAATACGCAAATTAGACATAGAAAAAAACAAAGTCATTTCAGCATATGGAGGAGAGCCTGCCAATTATGTGGATTGCTGTAAATTTAGAAATGAACAAGATATTTCAATAGACTCGATGGAAGCCTTTAAGAACTATTCAGTGAATGGCCCGCCAAAGGGCCCATCTACAATCAATAACCGGTATTTAACTGAAGATGTACCCAATGGATTATGTCTTCTCGAATCTTTAGCTCATCGAGAATCTATCGAAACACCCATCACAAGTTCGTTAATCGAATTAGCCTCAACGTTGCTTGATGTAGATTTCAGAAGATGTACAAGAACTCTTGAGTCTATGAAACTTAGTGAATCAGAAATGGAGAAGATAAAGTGTGGGGGGGGTAGAAATAGTTGATTATAAACATATTACGTGTCGATATGCAGCATGATAATTTTACCAAGAGGTTAACTTATAAATTGGCATCTTTGTTACCGGATGCTGTATATCTCCGGTTAAAATTCCGCAAGAATTTCGGACGCTGGCCAAATTTGAAGAATCCAAAGACCTTTAATGAAAAGCTGAATTGGCTGAAACTTCATGACCGAAACCCTCTTTATACCAGGATGGTCGATAAGTATGAAGCAAAACAGTATGTAGCCTCCATAATTGGAGAAGAATATATTATCCCGACATATGGTGTGTGGGACAGGGCTGAGGATATTGACTTCGATTCGCTACCCGATAAATTTGTACTTAAAGCAACACACGATAGCGGAAGGGTAATAATTTGTAAAGATAAGTCAAAACTCGACAAAAAGAAGGCTATCGGGGAGATGCGCGAGTCATTGCATCGAAACTTCTATGCCGTCACCCGCGAATGGCCCTACAAAAACGTCAAGCCGAGGATAATTGCCGAACAATTATTGGAGGCGTCAGATGATGTAGAATTAGCCGACTATAAGGTTCACAACTTCAATGGTACGCCTAAGGTGATATTGGTATGTCGGGACCGATTTAAGGAGACTGGTCTTACTGAGGATTTTTTTGACACGGAGTGGAAGCATATCGATGTCAGACGTCCGGGTCATCCCAATGCGTCTACTCTGGAGAAATGTCCCGAATCGTTAGCAAAGATGCTTGATTTGTCTGAAAAGTTATCGAAAGATTATCCCTTTATGCGGACTGATTTTTATACCATTGGTGGCAAGGTGTTCTTTGGCGAAATAACTCTATATCCCGCATCAGGCTCTGTGCCATTTGACCCTAATAATTATGATGATGTAATGGGAGAATGGCTCGTTGCAGAGGGGGGGGGTAATTTGCTTATTATAAATAATATATGCCTATTTATACATGAGTCGTATATCACAAATGATATACGAGATTACAAGTTCTTCTGCTTTAATGGTCAGGTAGAATTCATGAAAGTGGATTTTGATAGACAGATGAATCATGGGGCTAACTATTATGATAAGAATTTCAATCTGTTAGAATTGAATGAGTTAGAATATCCACGTAATCCCCAAAAGCGGATTGAACGCCCAAAGAATTTTGAGCTTATGATTGAATTGGCAGAGAAAATAGCAAATGAACATAAATTTTTGCGTGTAGACTTCTATGAAGTTAATGGTAAAGTCTATTTCGGAGAAACAACATTTTATCCTGCCTCAGGCATGGGCAACCTTGGACCTGACAACGCTGATTTGGAGATAGGGAAATTAATAGATTTAGATAGTGTTTGCTCTTAAATGATATGAACTAATATATTAATAGACTCTGAAATGAAGATTATTGAAAATATCAAACAATATTTACGAGAAAACGATTCATACGTGTCTGAATTTTTGTTAAACATATACTATGAAAAGAGAGAAAAGAGAAACATCGCGATTGCTGGTCTGAATGTCGACAAGCAGGACGGCGAAGAGCAATTTATTGCTAAATGGAGCAAAATCCTTAGATTTCCATCCCCTTATGCTTACCGACTTTACAGCCAGTATGTAGGGCCTTCTGAAGACATCGTCAGTCAGACAGCCGCAAATAAAATAAATTCAATTTTAAATCCGGTCAGATATGACGGTTATCTTCAAGACAAGAATAATTTTGAAAAGGTCCTTACCGGCGCACCGTTCCCAAAAACGATAGTTCGCAAAATTCAGGGTCAGCTTTACGACGACCAATATAAGATGATTGATGTAGAGACAGCTGTCAATATGATAATCACTCAATCAAAGCTGTTTGGAAACAAGGTTATAGTGAAAGATACCATTGATTCAGACAGCGGCAGAGGCATACAATTGTATAGCGTTGAGTGTCAATCATTTACCCCCCCCACATCATTGTTCAAACACCGGCCGTGAGGATAACATCCTCATTTCAGACTATCTCAGCAGACGTGAAGATGATTTCATAATTCAAGAAGCACTTTCACAAAGCGACTTCATGAGCCGGTTCAATCCCACCTCGATCAACACAATCAGGATTGCGGTCTACAGGTCGGTCAAGGACGGTGTGCCACATATTCTGAGCGCAGTGATACGCATGGGCGTGGCCGGACGATTTATAGATAATCTGCATGGTGGTGGACGAATGGTTCGGGTTAAAGAAAATGGAGTACTTGACAATCATTGCATTGACCAATATGGTCGGATTTTCCATCAACACAATGGCGTCGACTTCTCAAAACAATTAATATTACCCGATTACCACAAGGTTGAAACCCTGGTAGTGGAACTCTCCAAGCAACTATACGATATACACCTGATACAATGGGATATAGCCATTGATGCCACCGGCACGCCACGTCTTGTTGAGTTCAACCTAAGTGGTTTTTCCATGTGGATAGCCCAAATGACCGGGACACCGGCATTTGGAGAGTTTACAGATGAAATAATTGAATACGTGGCGTCCAAAAGCCCACAGTGATGAAAATACTATACGTACACAATGAATATGCCCGTCCGAGCGGCGAGGAACATGCTGCCGGTGAACTTGTGGCCTTATTAAAAGAACACGGCCACATAGTAAGATGGTTTACCCGCAGTTCGGCTGAGATTGCTGACAGTACTCTTGGCAAGATGAAAGCTTTGGTTGCGGGAATCTACAATCCTTATTCGGCACGGGAACTTGCAAAGGCACTTGATGAATATAAACCGGACATTGTTCAAGTACAGAACTTATATCCACTACTGTCGCCGACCATATTCAAACCCATTAAAAAGCGTGGTATCCCGGTAGTAATGCGATGCCCTAACTATCGACTGTTTTGCCCGACAGGATTGTCGCTCGATCCCCATGGAAAGGTGTGTGAACGGTGTTGGTCTGGAACAGAGATTAATTGCGCTATCCGAAACTGTATGGGAAGCCGATTGAAAAGCACTGGGTATGCTCTCCGCAATGCTTTTGCGCGTTTGACGGGAATGATTCGCAACAATGTTGATATATTTATCGTACAAAGTGAATTTCAAAAACACAAATTTATCTCGCAGGGTATTCCGGCAGAACGTATAGCCATCCTTGCCGGCATCTCTCCAAATATAAATGTTACTGACCATAGTCAACTTGGCAAATGGGTCAGTTTCGTGGGCCGAGTAAGTTCGGAAAAAGGTATTGATGAATTTATAGAGGCGGCAAAGATGAATCCTAACATTCCGTTCCGGGTGGCCGGCAATATCGACATCAACTATGAAGTGCCTTATCGTTTGCCCGAAAATCTCGAGTTTGTCGGGTTCAAGAAAGGAGATGAACTCGACCGATTCTATATAGATTCACGCATCATCGTAGTCCCCAGCAAATGGTATGAAGGATTCCCCAACGTTATAGTCCGTGGTATGCTCCACAAAAAGCCTGTCATCACGACCAATATCGGCGCAATGCAGTCGATAATCGACCATGAGCAGAACGGCCTTCTCGTTCTCCCGTCTGATGCCTCTGCACTCGGTGAGTCAATCCGCAGTCTCTACAACGAAATTGAGACCATCAAGCAATATGGCGAAAACGGCTATACCAAAGCCACCACACTATATTCAAGAGAGCAGATTTATACTGATTTGATTGAAATCTACAAAAGAGCCGAAGAGCGTAGCCGGAGCTAAAAGACTCTGACAATCGAATCTCGAAGTATTGAAAAATTTCTCTATGTTGCTCGTAATGCTGGTGCATCATCTTCAGTTTAGAATGCTTACAGACACGATAATAGTTTAAAATCATCCATTAAAGGTACTCATGAATCTGGAATTGCATAGCATTGTCGTAATCTGTGAACATTGCTTTATCCTCATTTCAGGATACTTTGGAATCAAAAAAACGCTGGTGTACTTCAGGTTGAAGTGTTTTATCCTATATAATTCATACTCCGGCAGCATGAAGGTGAGTAGAGGTGCCAGAGTATGAATTAGAATGTTCAGAGCACTACGGCCGGAATCAATCTAATTATGACTTGCAATGACAAGGCCTACGGCGGAGTGATGTCTTCGCTGATGAGCGACACTGCATCTTCCTGCTATATACCTGACCGCTACAAACTGACATATCAGGAGAAGGATTCTGTGTGGAGGTCGCGGGCATTGCTATGGATCAGAGAGCATCCGGGGAGGTATGCGGGTCTTTTCGCGCTGAAAGCGGGAGGCCTGTTTGCGGAGGATTCGTGGGCAGACAGACCTGTTCTGGGCGGCAACGGATATCTTGACAATGTAGCCCGCGCCGGCACAGACCATAGGGTGTCCGCGCTATCATTATCCCTTTTTCTTCGTATGCGTGATTTGGGCAGCTGCGGGGTTGACCTCAGACACTTTCCGAAGAATCAGGCTCCTCCAACCCCACCTCCTTGCTTTTCGCAACTTGCAAACTTAACACAATAACTAACTTAAAAACTTTATCATGAAGATGAAACTTATGTCTCTCGCTTCTTTGAGCCTGTTGCTTCTCGCTCCCGCCGCTCTGCAGGCTGCCGACTATGGCCTGCCGACGGATATTCAGCAGGGCAACATCCTCCATTGCTTCGACTGGCCGGCCTCGGCTGTCAAAGCCGAACTCCCCAACATCGCCGCCGCCGGCTTCGGATCGGTGCAAATCTCTCCGCTGCAACGCGGCGATATCCGTCAGGGCACGGAATGGCACGCCCTTTACCGCCCTTTCGACCTCGCTTTCAAGTCGTCGGGCTATTGCTCGGAGGATGACCTCAGAAGCCTTTGCGCTGAAGCAGCAAAATATGGCATCAAAATCATTGTTGACGTGGTGGCCAACCATGTTGACAAAACTTCCGGCTATCACGACACCTGGTGGGATGCCAACGGCCGCGTGCGCTGGAACGGCGGCATTAATTACGGCGACAGATATTCCATCACTCACGGCCAGCTCGGCGATTATGGCGACATCAATTCGGAAGATTCCGAAGTGATTGCCCGCGCCAAAGCTTATATCGAGAAACTCAAATCGCTGGGCGTTAAGGGTATCCGTTGGGATGCCGCAAAGCATATCGCGCTCCCCTCCGAGGGGTGCGGCTTCTGGTCGGCTGTCACTTCCGTGCCGGGAATGTGGCATTACGGCGAGATTCTTGACTCCCCGGGTCCCAACTCCGGCATCATCAAGGAATATGCCAACTATATGTCGGTGACCGATAACCGCTACAGCAACTCGGCGGCCCGCAACAACGGCGGCATCCCCTCCGGTTATGGCGGCGAATGGGTGGTGAATCAAAGCCTGCCCGACACCAAACTGGTGTACTGGGGTGAAAGCCACGATACCTACAGCAACGATGAATGGTCGCAGAATGTGGACCAGAGCGTCATCGACCGCGCATATGCTGCCTACGCCTGCCGCAAAGGGGCCACCGCCCTCTATTTCTCCCGCCCCAACGCAAGAGGGTTCAACAACATCAAGGTGGGCAAGGGCTCCACTGCCTTCTCCGGAAAGCACATCGCCGAGGTGAACAAATTTCGCAACGCCATGCAGGGGAAAGACGACTACTTCTCCAATAGCGGCAATGCCTGCTCCATCACACGCAAAAACGGCGGCGCCGTGATTGTGATGAAGGGAAGCGGAAATGTGCAGATTGCCAACGGCGGCGGCTTTTGCCCGGCCGGAACATATACCGACCACGTATCGGGCAACAAATTCACCGTCACCACTTCCACCATCTCCGGAACAGTAGGCGCATCGGGAATCGCCGTGCTTTATGACGGCAACGTCGACCCCAATCCCGACCCCAATCCCGATCCAAACCCGGATCCCAATCCCGACCCGGACCCCGTGGGAAGCCACTATGTATATTATGACGGCAACAACTTCTCACAGCCCCAGGTGTGGGCCTGGGACACCAATTCCGGCGAAAACTGCACCACTGCAACAGCATGGGGTGGTGACAACATGGTGCGCAAAAACAATTTGTGGTATTGGGAACTTCCCGCCGGAAAGAAATTCCCCACCGGCATAATCATTCATGAAGGCGACAACAAGATCGGCGGCGGTGACCTTGTATATGCAGACAAAGCTACCTATCATGCTGACGGCTCATACACGCCCTACACCGAACCGAATCCCAATCCAGACCCTAATCCCGACCCTAATCCCGACCCCAACCCCGATCCCAACCCCGACCCGGGCAACAATCTTATCACCGACTACTATAAAGTGAATCCCGACGGCAATTGCGGCTCTTTCAAAACCATAAACATGAATTTTGCCGACGGTGGAAAATCCACAACCGCCCTGGGCAACTGGAGCAGCAGCGACCTCATCGCGCAGGGTGTGGCCCGCGACGTGGCACAAGCCATGAAAGGCAACCACGAGCGCCCGATTATCGACTCTTACGCAATCTATGCCGCTTACGACAACAGCAACCTCTATCTCGGCGTGCAGCTCGTATACACCGTGTGGGACCTCTACGGCGAAGGCAAACAGCCGGGAGAATCAAAGCCCTACAATATGGACGGGCGCCTGATGTGGGCTTTCGACCTTGACCCCGACAAATCGTTTGACGGATATATCAACGGCAAGGGAGCCATCTGGAACGACAACGGCGCGCCGGGCGCCAAATTCAACAATGGCGTGGATGCAGTGTGGATCGGCTCCTCAAAGCCGGGCGTCGGCACTCCCGGATTCTTCACCCCCACTCCCGACGGCCACGCAAGCTATGATGCCCCCTACTGCAAAGGTATCAGCGGCAAATATTACGGCTACGCCGACGGTCTGCTCCCCTCAATCCAACACATCTACGGACAGAAAGATTTCAACTTCAGCCCCGATGTGCTCACCGGCAACAACGGATTTGCAGACCTCAAAGGTGAAATAGCGGAAAGCGCCCACACCTTCTATGAATGGAAATTTCCCCTCTCCACTCTCGGTGTGACCGCCGATTACATCAAGAACCACGGCATCGGCGTGATGTTCCTCGACATATACGGCTCAAGCCCAATCGGCGGCACTCCCTACGATGCCGCATATTTCGACAATGTGAAGGATTCTTATTCGCAAGATCCGTCATCGAGCAAGGAGAAAGAGGATGAAGACATCATCACCTATGCTCCGGCCCGCATCGGCAAAATCGGAACATCAGCCGTGGAGAATATCGGCTTCGACAAGGCTGAAGAGATGTTTACCGTGGCTGCCGGCACCGGCACTCTCAACATCCTCGGCGCAGAAAACGCCAACGTGATTGTGGCCGGCATCGACGGACACGTTTACTTCTCAGGCACCGGCTCCGACAACATCGCGCTCTCTCTCGCACGCGGACTTTACATTGTGAATGTCAACGGCCGTTCGGTGAAAGCCATTGTGAAATAACCGCACTTGTGAAACAACCGCTCCGCCACAGTGGAGCTTTTATAAAACAAACTCTAAGACTCCATATCCCCGCATCATTCGCACGCCAAGTGCATGATGCGGGGATATTAAATTTTCTTTGCTTATTTCAGATTATTTGCTAATTTTGCTGATTACCATGAAACGGCGATGATGACACCCCGCAAATGGCATCATAACCGCTTGTAATTAAACAACAATCAACACTAAAATGAAACTGAGCATACTGAAATTTACAACCCTTGCCCTGTTCGGAGCAGTCTCGCTGTCGGCCGGAAATTCGGCTTCGGCAACTTACCCCGCCGGATATTATGACAAACTCAACGGCAAATGCGGCGCCGCATTGATGACCGCCATCAAAGACCTTTGCATCAACCACACCGCAATCAGCTATTCCTCCGGCACATGGAACGCATTCAAAGACACCGACGTGAAAACCATCGACGGCGTTGACTATTGGTGGGATATGTATTCCAACGACCTGGTTAAGGTGTCGTCGGGTCATCCCGGACTCAATGTGGAGCACTCCGTGCCCAACTCATGGTGGGGCGGCTCAAAAAATGACGCATATAAAGACCTTGCGCACCTCAACCCCTCCGAATCAACCGCCAACAACAGAAAGGCAAACTATCCTCTTGCCGAGCTTAAAACGGTGAAATGGACCAACGGCGTCACTTCTGTCGGCACCCCAAAAGACGGCCAGGGGGGTGGCAACGATTGGGCGTTCGAACCGTTAGACGAATACAAGGGGGATTTCGCCCGCGCATATATGTATATGTTCACCGTTTACAAAGACATCAGCTGGAGATCAACCTGCAACTGGATGTATCTCACCACACGCGACCTGATGTTTAAAGACTGGGCGCAGATTATGCTCTGCGACTGGAATGCCAAGGATCCCGTAAGCAAAAAAGAGCGCGATCGCAACGACGGCATCTACAAACATCAGAAAAACCGCAATCCCTTCATCGATCTCCCCGACCTCGCCGAGCACATCTGGGGCTCGAAGAAAACCGTGCCTTTTAAAGTGGAGGGTGCTCCCGACCCGATTGACCCCGACGACCCGGAAACTCCCGATGAATCAACCACTCTCTGGCTGGCCGAAACATCTTCAAGCCTCGATGAAGGTTGGGAATTTGAAGACCTCACCCTGCCGGAAGGCTCCACGTATGTATGGAGCTGGAAGCAAAACAGCGGCAAATATTATCTCAACGCAAGCGGATATATCGGCGGCACTGCCAAAGAGGCCGAATCATATGCCTGGGCCCCGGAAGTTTCGCTCGCAAAAGCTCTTGCCGCAAATGTGAGCTTCGAACACGCCGCCAAATTCCAGACCACATGCGCCTCGCTCTGCAAATTTGCCGTGCGCGACGCCGAATCGGGCGAAATCACAGAGTTTGACATCACTACATGGCCCGCTAAAGGAAACTGGACTTTCACCAGCTCCGAAAGATTTGACCTTATGGAATTTGCCGGCAAGAAAGTGAACCTCGGTTTCAAATATGCATCGACACCGGCCGGAGCCGACACTTGGGAAATCCGAAATATGAAATTCTATCTCAAGTCTTCGCCCTCCGCCATTGAGCTCCCCACTGAAGATGTGGAAGACGACAGCATGCTGGTGGATGTGATCGGCAACTGCATAATCGCTCCCGAAGGCGCACGCATTTTCGATCTTAACGGTCGCGAAGTGAGCGGCGACAATGTTGCCCCGGGCGTATATATCGTTGCCAAGCCCTCTTTTGGAAAATCTGTAAAAGTGCTCGTGAAATAAATTTATTTCCAATAAATTTATTGGGGATTGGGGATTGGGGATTGGGAATTGGGAATTGGGAATTGGGAATTGGGAATTGGGGATTGGATGG
>JAMPEH010000459.1 GCA_023665245.1 Muribaculaceae bacterium | reverse complement strand
CTATCCTTACCATGCCTGATAATGCTTCATTCTCGCCAATTGAGCCCCGTGGAATGGCGGAGATTGTAAATGTCGACAAGGTGTTGTCTCATTATGCGGCATCATATCCTGAGACCAAAGCGGTCATAAAGGTGACCGACCCGATAATTGACGATAATAATCATATATATTTTATCGATAATGGCAGTTGTACGCGTAATGACGGGTTTCTTGGCAAGCTCGACCTTGATGTCAATATCGATGTTTTGACTTCGATTCTTTTCAGCAGTAAAAAAGTGGGGATGATTTTTGGTCTTACAACTTGCCGTCCGTTTATTTCACTGATGTTGGATTAGATTGTTTCCGGTAGCAATATCAGTTTTTCGATTCATGAAAAACTATAATAGTTTAAATATTGTTATAGAATAAAAAATGTTTCAACTATGACAAGAATTCACGTTTTGGAGACAGGTTTGATTCACGTATCGCCATTTGTCCCTTATGATAATGTAAATGCCGGAAGGCTGAAAATAATGGGTTTGACAGTGCCGCGCAGCCAGTGGGTATGGCTTCCGGTAATGAGCTATCTGATAGAACATGACCATGGATTGATTCTTGTCGACACCGGTTGGGATCGGCGTATAAGTCCTACCGGAGAGTATGATAAGAACGCTCAAGCCACGGTTCTTGGCTCCAAGATGCTTGCAAAAATCAACCAGGGTCATCTTCCCGAGGGTAAAGCTATTGACGAGCAGTTGCTGAAAATGGGATTCAGTGCCCATGACCTCGACTACGTCATAATCACTCATCTCGACTGTGACCACGTGGGTGGTATCTCACAGGTCGCCCATGCCAAACACATAATGGTCGCTGACGACGAGATGCAATCGGCACTGAGTGGAACCACAGCCAATCGCGTGCGCTATCAGTCATCTTTGTGGCGCGATGTACCTCTGACGCTCTATCAGTGGAACAGTGACCGTGGTCCGTTTAACCGTTCCTATGACCTTTTCGGTGATCATTCGGTTGAACTTATAAATATTCCGGGACACTCGTCGGGTCAGGTGGCTGTTAAAATAACCAACAACGATAAAAAATACGTGTTACTCACCTCTGACGGTGCTTATTCTCAACGGTCATGGCGCGAAATGGTGCTACCTGGAATCGGCAACAGTCGCAACGAGCAACTGAAATCACTCAGGTGGATTCGTGAGCAGAGTCTGTCACCGATGTGTGTAGCGTCTTTGTCGACCCATGACCCCGAGGTTGAGCCTCATGTATTGGAGTTCTGATGTTACTTCTCGGGGTCGAGTGTGACAACTCGGTAGTTGTTCTGTTTCAGAAGCTCTTTCATGTAGTTCTGTATATCGGCGGGAGTTATTGCTTGAAGCACTTCAACCGCACCGTTGAGCGTATCGACAGGTTTCAGTACATAGGAAGAAATTGAACTCAACCAAGTGCCGTTGTTCTCACGGTTGGCATTGAGATTTTTCACCATGAACTCTACTTGTTTCGATACCTCTTCGGGTTTGATGTCCGAAGTCATGTTGTTCATTTCCTGCTTGATATACTCGAGTACCTGCTGTTTCATTTCAGGCTTCATTGGAAAAGATGAGCCGATTGATGCTTGATCGCCTATTCTGGAGACTGATGACGAAGCGCCTATTGAGTAAACCGCACCCATTTCTTCACGCACTTTAGCAAGCAGACGGTTTCCGAGGATTTCACCGGCGATACGGCTGACGTAGCTGTTTTTAGCGGTGAAGGGAATTTCTCCGAATTGGCTGAGGAATACCCATGTTTGCGGATTTTCCATTTTTGTTGTAAAATGGTCCTCTGTCATACCGGGCTTCATTAGGAAGTCGGGATTGAGACCGTCGAATTTAATCGCCATAGACTTATTAGTCGGGAGTGTAGCAATATATTGTTCAACAAGAGGTCGGAATGTATCAAGGTCAATTGAACCCACAAATATGAACGTGTAGTCGGCGGCATTGGCAAGCATGCGGTGGGTAATATCAAGGATTTCCTCACGGTCGGCTTGAGCTACTGTTTCGGCAGTAACCGGTTGGCGTCGCGGTGACTTGAATGTAGATTTCATTACATCACGACTAAATATGAACTGCGGATTGGACTCTTGGTTAAGCAGAGCCGGTTTGATTGATTCGCAGAATGCCTCATATTCCTGTTCGGTAAGAGCGGGAGCGGTAAACGACATATAGATAAGTTCCATTAATGTAGGAATATCGCGAGGAGTGGAACTTCCGTTAATGTTTCGGTCGTAGGTACCAAAGCTATAGCCTATGCCAACGCGTTTGCCTGCGAGATATTTTGACAGGTCGTTGGCTGTGAACTCTCCGAGTCCTCCTACTTCGAGAGCATCAGGCAGGAGCATTATTGACGGTGCTACAGAGTCGGGAATAATACCGAGACCTCCGAGAGCAATCGCGTTGAACAGCACTTCTTCTTTCTTGAATTCGGTCGGTTTTACGATGACTTTTACTCTGTTGGACAGAGTCCATTCGGTTGCATCCCAACGGTCATTGTGATTTTCGCTGACAATTTTTCCCGGTGCAGGAAGGTTGGGTATGAATGGTTTGGTATTGACAATGTCGACGTATGCCTCAATATTTTCAGCCTCCACTTTTGCAAGTGATTCTGCAAGTTGTTGCTGGTTGGGGATAACGTAGGCTCCGTTGTCGGGCGCCATTACCATTACTATGCGGTTGTCGTTGTGGACAAGGCTCCGGAATGCTTTGGAGATTTCATCGACTGTGGTCTCTTTGGCAATATTCTTCATTAGTGCATACTCATCGTCGAGCGATGGTATCGGTGAATTGTCAAGGAAGTTTTCGACATATTCGTTGACATAAGTTGCTGTTCTGCGTTTGTCGCGGTTGTTATATATTGTCTCGAATGAAGAAAGATAATTGTTGCGTACCCTGTCATATTCTGTCTGTGTGAATCCGTTGCGGGCAGCACGTAACAGTTCGCGGTAGACTGCCTCAAATGCCGAAATCGGATTGT
>JAMPEH010000458.1 GCA_023665245.1 Muribaculaceae bacterium | reverse complement strand
GCTCTACGACGGAGTAATCAATCTTGAAGTCGTTGTCGACAGTAACTCGACAATAACGCCGGGCAATCCCGACATTATCAGTGACAAGAAAAAGATTGTAGCCTACGGAACCAGTATAATGCAAGGAGGATGCGCCTCGCGTACGGGCATGGCTTCGACCAATATCATAAGCCGCGCACTCAACTGCGAGGTTGTGAATCTCGGATTCAGCGGCGACGGCAAAATGGACAGCTGCTTGGCACGCGCTATGGCGTCAATCCCCAATGTCGACTGCTACATCCTCGACCCGGTACCTAACTGCACGGAGATGATGTGCGACACACTGACCTGCGGATTTGTCAACCTCCTGCGCACTCTGCGTCCCGAGGTGCCAATCGTAATGGTTGAAGGTCCTATCTATCCCTATGCCCGCCACGACTCTTACTTCGGCAACTATCTGCCAAAGAAAAATGCTGCCTATCGCAAAAACTACGATTTGCTCAAGAAGGAAAATCCAGAAAATCTATATTATGTCACCTCTGAGTTGCTCGACGGAGTTGAGGACGACGGTACTGTCGACGGAATACACCTTACCGACCTCGGGTTCAAGTACTATGCTGAAAAACTGATACCCGTACTGAAACAGATACTAAAATGAAAATAGGAATTATAGTAGCAATGCAGAAGGAACTCAACCTCCTTCTGCCGTTAATCGACGACTACTCCACGCTGTCAATCAACGACTCGACATTCTACATAGGTCGGCTCGGTCACCACGAGGCTATCGCCATGCAGAGCGGAATAGGCAAAGTGAATGCCGCAGTGGCATCACTGACTTTGATTGAAAACTTTCATCCTTCGCTTGTAATCAACACCGGTGTGGCAGGCGGAACTGGCGAAGGTGCCGGCATACTTGACGTTGTTATTGGTGAACGTATCTCCTACCATGACTGTTGGTGCGGTCCCGGAACCGAATGGGGCGAAGCAGCCGGATGTCCACGGTTCTTCACCTCGGTCCCCGAGCTGTGCAGCCTGCCGTTTCTCAACAACGACCCTAAGATAAAACGCGGTCTTATCGCCTCAGGCGATATTTTCGTAAGTCGCCCCGATGACATAACCCGTATAAAATCGGTATTCCCCGATGCAATGGCTGTAGACATGGAATCGGCTGCCATTGCCCATATTTGCCAGAAGAAGAACGTGCCGTTCTTCGCAATGAGAGTCATAAGCGACACCCCGGGCGCAAGCGACAACATTTCTCAATACGAAAACTTTTGGGAAGACGCTCCGAAAGAAACTTTCCGATTGCTGACTTCTATTCTCAACTCATTGTAAAACCCCGGCAGCACGCACTATGGAAAAGATTGCAAGTTTCATGATAAATCACGAGAAACTCGAGAGAGGTATATTCGTGTCGAGAAAAGACCTGACGCCATCGGGCGACACACTAACTACTTTCGACATAAGAATGAAACGTCCCAATCGTGAACCGGCACTCGATCCGCGTGCCATCCACACTATTGAACACCTCGCAGCCACCTATCTGCGTAACGAGCCACAGTGGCGCGAATCTATTGTCTATTGGGGTCCAATGGGATGTCTCACCGGCAATTACCTGATATTAAGCGGCAATTTCGACTCGACCGAAATTCTTAACCTCATGCGCGATACGTTCTCGTTCATCGCCGACTTTGAAGGCGACATTCCGGGAGCTACCGCGCGCGACTGCGGCAACTACACCTTCAACGACCTTGAGCTTGCCAAAAAGGAGGCACGAAAATTTCTTCACGAGGTTATAGAGAATCCGCAGCACTGCAATCTGAACTATCCCGACGACTGAGCAGTTATAACAGTGTGAAAGATATAAAAGCCATAAAAGGAAAGTACTACATCCACCGGCTTATTGAGGAGGGAGAACACGAACATCAGGATTTCAAATATGCCATTACTGACTCCCGAAAGATTGCACGGTCGATATCGGCATTCGCCAACAACGACGGAGGTCGCCTGCTCGTCGGAGTTAAAGACAACGGACACATCGTGGGTATTCCCAACGAGGAAGATATCTATATGCTTGAACATGCAGCCGAAGCCTACTGCGACCCTCCGCAAGAAATTGAAATCTCGGCTTGGGCGGTAGAAGGTGGAGCAGTTGTACTCAGTGCCGTAATACCGAAATTCCATGACCGTCCCGTCTACTGCATTGAAGAGGGTAACCGCAAAGTCGCCTACTATAGAGTCAACGACGAAAATATCGTAGCGCACGACCTTATGGTAAGATCCTGGATTTACCAAAATTCCACATCCCGGTCACAATCGCTTTGCAAAACCGACTATCAATTCCTGCAATTTCTCGCCGAGAACGGAGACATCAGTCCCGAAGAATACATTCTCTCATCCCACGTCTCCACATCGACTGCCAACCGAACGATAATTCACCTGCTTTCCACAGGTATCATCGAAATGTTTCACACCCCGACCGGTTTCAGAGTCAGACACATTGAAGTGCAAGAAGAGTAGATAAAAACAGTGAAGTATTTTTAAAAATTGCTCAACTATTTGAAGGCTCAGTATAAATTGCTACTTTAGCGGCTATAAACCGTAATTCAATAAAACATATAGCAAGAAATATCATTATCTCTTTAGCTCTAATAATTCTTAATATCACTACCGTATTTGCAAGAACTTACTCTGCTGAAGACTTGGGTCGAAGAGCAGAAAATATACAATAGATAAAGGTAACAACAATTAAAACAGATCAAGGCACTTACGTCGTTATTTTTGAAGATATGGCAAAAAGAAGTAGAAGTGCCGATAAAAAAATATGATTACTGATATTTTGATTGTACCGCCAACTTACCGACATGTATCTCTTGCTAATACGACTTCATCGAATCGCGAAAGAATCAAAAGCATACCTCCAATGCTACATAAAATCATATATCACGATCTTGAGGGCACCGGTAAATCTGATTTCTGCAGCATGACATATCATGAAATAAAGCTTATCAACGGCCGTGGGGCACTTC
>JAMPEH010000457.1 GCA_023665245.1 Muribaculaceae bacterium | reverse complement strand
CAGGGGTGTGGGTCGCTGCTGCAAATTCAGCTCCGCAATAAGGGCAGTCACTGCCGTGGGTACCGTTGCCGTTGTCTTGGAGTCTTTCCGGATGTTCGCACACGCCCACCGTGACAGTGCCGTACAGGGTTCGTCCATCCAGTCCCTCGCTGACAGCGGCTCCGTCTTTGTAGTAGGCATAGTATATGCCCTCGCTGTTTCTGCTCTTATCCAGCAAATCACGGAGAGTGGCTCTGGACATTATGTCCACACTCGCGCCGCCTTCGGTAACAGCACTGAAGGTACCGCCGGACAGAATCAACCGTCCACCGTTGACTATGTTCACGCCCACACCACCGATGAAAGTTCCGCCGTGGATATTGGCGGTACCGCCGCTGGCAAACAAAGCTGAGTAGACATTCGCGTCGCTTTGGGAAATAACAGTTGCGCCGTCGTAAACATCCACTGTTCCGCCGTCCATCCATATTCCGCTATGATAGCTTTCTTTTGCTTCGATCGTTCCGCCTTTTAGCGTAAGCGAAGCCCCCTGCATGTTGATAACGGTATACTGTTCCGCAATAATTGAGCCATCGCCCTGAACAGTCAAACTGCCTCCCGACAGATTAAATGCATAGTTTCTCCCTGTCTGGGCTATGCTTTTTCCGTTCAGTTCGAGCGTAATTGTATTGCCGCTGCTTGTCCCAAGCGTACTTGTAATCGTCACATTGTCCAGCAGGGTGACGGTAGCGGCGGCAGCGGTGCGCGCCGCCGCCCAGGCGGCTTCAATCGTGCTGTAGTAGGTGGTGGTTTCGCTGTCAATCTTCACTTCCACCACAGCCTTCGCATCACAGACAGTGCATATGCCGTCGTCATAGCTGTGGGACTCTCTAATCTCCCTGCCACAGTCAGGACATATACCTCCGTGGAAGTCGTTTCTTAAGTCTTTGTATTCGAGTCTATCATGCCGACATGGAGGTACTTCCAGTACGGTGACGGAGCCGACGCCCTCCAGCTTCTCCCCGTCCAGGCCATTTACTATCCATCTGTCGCCATCAGAAAAGTCAAATTCCTTCCCATCCTGGGTCGTGTCCAGCATTTGCCTGACACTCTTGTTCTGATACCGCAGAGCCGCACCGGACACCTTCAGGGTCCCGCCGGAGAGCCGGACGTCCACGCCGGAATCGATCCAAAGGCCGTTCCCCGCGCTTTGGCAGGTGCCGCCTGTCACACAGAGGGTACCGGAAGAGGCGTACACCACGGACTTGCCGGACTTGCCCTCCACCACCTTGCCGCTGGCCAGGGTCAGCTTGCCGCCGCTCACCTGGAAACAGTCTGCGTCATTGTTGGTCAGGGTCACGCCGTCGTCCATTTCTATGGTCACGTCCATACCGGAGCCAACCATAAGCGTGGTGGATGTGGTCACGCTTTTCAGCAGCCGGAGCGTGCCGGTCCTGCCGTCAAGCGCAGCCCAGGCTTCCTCGAACGAGATATAGTAATCAGAACCTACCTGCGCTACCCTTTCCACACCGCAGTCGGTGCAGACATTATCTGTCCAGGTATGGGAACCCTCGGTCGTAACCTTTCCGCAGACCGTGCAGGTAATGACATGCTTATCGTTGTCCGCTTTGACGGAACCGATGTGGGGACAGTTCCCGACGGTCAGCGGCGAGGTTTCCGTGGATGTGCCCGACGCCCCGGCGAAAGGCTGGCCGTCCTCCTGCAGGAACACTTTTTCAGGAGGCAGCAGATCGGCCAGGCTACCGCCTTCCACTTCGATGCCATTGATAAAGGTTCCACCATACACAGTGGTATTGCCAACGGAACAGAGAGCGCCAGATGTACTGCTCTCGCCTCCCTGGAATCTTCCTCCATAAATTTCCAGCCTTGATTTTGCCTCTCTTTGATTCACAGCGTAACGTGTAACGGTAAATGCTCCATCGAGGATTTGAACGGAAGCGCCGTCTGTACCAGAATTGATAAACACACCAAACGCACCAGAGAATGTACCACCAGTGATGCGAACCTGCGGATTCTGGCTATACACATACACCGCATAGGAAAGACTGCTGGAGGCACTCAATTTGCCGCCACTGATATTGACGGCAGCATCTTTCCCACGGCATTCTACCGCGTATCCCGCGCCATAAAGCTCACCTCCTGTAATATTGACAGTAGGGCTGCTGCCTGTAAAGTCCGTTGCAACAGGTCCTTTGCTTGAAGAACGCAGGACGCCGCTGCTGATGGTAAGGCTTCCGTTTATAACATTGAATATTATGCCGCTGGAGGACAGCTCCACGCCCTCGTCCATATCTATGACGATAGCACCGCTGTTCTGGTTAAGTTGGCCGACGCTCTCGCTTTCACGCACCTGGATATGGGCGTTTTTTCCCTGTGCAAAGTTCCAGGCATCAGTGAGCTTCTCGTATTCGGTTGTATCCCCATCAACTGTGACAAGCACGGTCTTTCCCGGACTATCCGGAATGTCCGGTTCTGGTTCCACAGTGATATTGCCCGACAATTCTTTCTGGCCGCCTGCAAGCGTCTGTTTCGCTCCGCCGATGAAATAAGCGTATTTGCTGGCCAGCAGATTCTGCAGAGCCGTGCCGGAGCTTTGGATGCCGCCGTTAAAAGTCCCGCCGGAGAGCCTGGCACCGCCAGTTTGGTCCACATACAGAGCCGGGGCGCCGGCGAAGCTGCCGTCGGAGAGGACGACAGAGGCGCCCGTAGACACGGAAATACCATAGCCGTCAGCGGTGACGGTACAGCCCGTGAGGGTGGATGCCTTGCTGCGCAGATCCAGCCCCATACCGCTATCGCTCCCGAACTGGCAGTTCTGTGCTGTCACAACGCCATTCGCCCGCAGCGCCGCCGTGCCGCCCGAAAACGTGCATCCTGCGGCGGTGACGTCCGCGCCTGTATCAACGAAGACACCATAGGTCCCACCAGAGACGCTGGCATTTGTCAGCGTAAGCAGCCTGTCATTGCCGTTCCCTGTTCGGATTCCCTCTCCTGTGATGCCGGTGATTGAGC
>JAMPEH010000456.1 GCA_023665245.1 Muribaculaceae bacterium | reverse complement strand
GATTGAAGAAGAATGGCAAATACGCCGAAAATATTCCAAATAAAATTAAAAAAGGGAGAAAACATAATCTTTAAAATTAAAGTGACCACATACTTACATTACTTGAAGAGATACTTGATGCCGATCTGCATCTGCCAGCACTGGCTGTTGTTATAATAGTAATCGTAAGTCTGGGTCGGTATTTCGCCGTTGGCGTTTCTAAACATTGAGTAGGTGGGCTGACCTGCGGCATTCACCCCTTCATATTTGAGCACGCGGCAATCGTTGGAAGCCTGGGCGGCTGTCTTCTGCACACCCCAGCTGCTGTTGAAGAGGTTGCCGATGTTCATGATGTCGAAGCTCAACTGGATGGAGTGCTTTGTGCTTCCCACCTTGAAATCGAAGTCTTCCATGATTCGGAAGTCGAAGGTGTGCACCCAGGGAGCGCGGGCTGCGTATGCCTCGGCATATTGGCCTCTGTGACTGCTCAGATACTTGTCCTGGCTGATGAAAGCCTCGAAGGCTTTGGCATCATCGGCATTGACGAAGTTGAGACTTTCACCCTTGGCCGGGATATAGATGAGGTCGTTCTGGATACCGTCGCCGTTCATGTCGTTGGAATAGCAAAAACTGTTGCCTGACGGGCTGTAGCCGGTGTAGAAGAGGCTCAGGTTCGTGTTGCGGGTCAGTCCTCCGTGGGTGAAGGGTATTGTCCATGTAACGCTTCCAATAAGGCGGTCGGGTATCACGTAGCGCGAACGTTGCATTGTGGCGAAGTTCGGGCCGTCGATGGTGTAAAGACCTTGCCATGTGCTGACGGGGTCGTTGCCCGGCATGCCGCTTACTTCCTTGCTCTCGGTGTGGGTGTAGGCCATCATGATGTTGAGCAAGTCCACCGGCTGAAGGTTGGCGGTGACATTGATGGTGTAGCCATATCCTTTGCTTGTATTGGTGAGAATGGTTGCATTCTTACCTTTGACGTATGTGAACGTCTCAGGATATTTCAGACGGTTGTCAGGACCTGCAAAACGGTTTGCAGACTCTCCACCGGGCCACTGGTCGGGTGAGATGATGTTGATATTGTCGAGTTTGACGGCATTGATGTTCTTGTTAAACATGAACTCGCCTGTCAGTGTGAAGGGGAATTTCACTGGCACCTGCCAGTCAAGGCCGATGCTGCTTTTCCATATCTGCGGCATCTTGAAGTTGTCGGCCACACCTGCAATCTTGCTTCCTGCCACATGGTTTTCATCCGAAATCTGTGTAGGCAAGTTGAAGAATTTGATCATGTCATCAGGAGTGGTGGGTAGTTTTCCGTCGGGACCCACTGCGAGTTGGTCGAGCTGTGATGCATGTCCGGTAGGGATGCCGTTTTTGTAGGACGTTTTGTAGGTGACGGAATTCTGTACCATGCCTGCGTTGGTCGGCATATTGGTGAAGAAGACGAGAGGCAGACGTCCGGTGAAGATACCCGTACCGCCTCGGAGTGTAAGCTGGCGGTCGCCAAGTATATCCCAGTTGAAACCTATACGTGGTGAAACTTGCATTCTGCTGCCGGGCCATTTGCCGGTGTCGATGTGCTGTCCGCCGAAGTCAAGGGCATAGATTGCCTTGTTGGTGGCGAGGTCGGAGTTGTCAAACATCAGTTCGTCGAGGCGGATACCGTAGGTGAGTTTAAACTTGCGGCTGATGTTCCATTCATCCTGAAGGTAGATGCCGAGCTGGTTGAAGGTCACCTGTGCAGTTGGATTCAGTTCTCCGTTCCAGCCGTAGGTTAATGCAAAACTCTCGGGAGCATTGCCATTGATGAGGTCGTCCACGGAGTTGAAGCGGTAGTAGCCTGTTCCATTGCGCATATAAGCGTTGTTGGCAAACTGGTGCTCGAAACTGACGCCGGCCATCAGTCTGTGGTCGCCGAGATTCCATGTCACGTTGTCAGTGACATTGTAGACTTTGTTCTTGACACCGTTGTTCCAGGTGAAAAGTTCATAACCAAGGCTCATGTAAGGTTCAAGGATGGGATTGCCATCGGCCGAGTAACCATCCATGATGTCGATGAAGGGGAATGGGTCGGAGTTAGATCCGCGGATATCCTGGATGTCGGTATAGGTGAAGAGCAATTGATTGCTCAGGTTGTCGGTGAAACGGCTGTTGAAGTCAAGTGCCCATGATGTCACCTTGTTGTCCATCGAATACATCGAGTTGGCAAAAGCCATCGACCAGGGGCTGACGCGGTTCATGCCATTCAGACGATAACCTGTGTCGGAAGAGTTGCCGTTGGGGGCATTCCACATCGTGTTCTTCGTGTTGTTGAAGCGAAGGCTCAGCTTGTGATAATCGTTGATGTTCCAGTCGAGGCGAACGAGGAATTTGCGGTTGGATTCGTCAGCCGGGAAGTTGTTGTAGCTGCCGGTGTGATAACCGTATCTGCTTGCCATAAAATCCTGCACTCTCTTCATGTCGCTTATCAATGTGCGGGATGTCATCTCGTCCACTGCCTGACCATCTTCACGTGCACGATATTTGATCACCTGCTCGGGGCGTTTTTCATATTCGAAGTTGGCGAAGAAGAAGAGTTTGTTTTTCAAAATCGGGCCTCCGATGGTCACGCCGTAGGTGGTGCGGCTCTCATCTGCCTTGGAGCCGAGTTCTGTGCCGTTGATGCGGTTGCCACGGAAGTTTTGGTCGGTGTGGTAGATGTAGGCGCTTCCCTTGAATTGGTTTGTACCCGACTTTGTGATGGCGTTCACTCCGCCACCGATGAAGTTGGTCTGGCGCACGTCGAAGGGGGCGATCACTACCTGCATTTCTTCAATGGCGTCTGTCGAGATGGGGCTGCCTCCGCCGGGGAGGGTCTCGGAGAGGCCGAAGTTGTTGTTGAAGTTGGCACCGTCGATGGTGAAGTTGGTGCTTCGTCCGTCGCCGCCGGCAAAGCTCATGCCGTTGGCGTAGGGTGAGAGGCGTGCGATGTCCTCGATGCTGCGGTTCACTGTAGGCATCGTGGTGATCATCGACTGCGAGATGTTGGTGGT
>JAMPEH010000455.1 GCA_023665245.1 Muribaculaceae bacterium | reverse complement strand
TACCGAAATGATATGCAATGTCTCTGTGTGCGTATGTGCCGCCATACCTGCCTGTCTTGGAACGTATGCCTATAGCACCGGCTCTCTCAATCCATGTCTTCACGGACAGGACGAAATTGTTACTTCCCGCGGAATTTTTAATTGTACCGAATTCGGTACAATTAAAATTAGGATTATATAGCATTTCCCATTCCCCAAGATACTCAATCGTACTTTTTAGACTGAGCCATCTGAAGATAATATGTTCCTGCATCTGACTACGTGCCATATCAGTCAAGCTGATATAGTCCTCTTCATTATATTTAACGATTGAAATGTCGGTATTAAGAACGGTTATTTACCCATAATTGCAGTATTACCTGGGTTTCAGATGCAAACATACAAAATATATCTTAACTCCGCAACGGAATTCCATTACGCTTCAGCCCTACCTTTTTTACCTTCGGACTTTTCTACTTGCCCGAAAATACTTAATTTTGTGAAAAATTAGGAAAATCAGTCAGAAATCATGAAAAAATTCGCTGAATACAGTAAATTCAACCTCTCCGACATTAATAAGGAGATTCTGGAGCAGTGGAATCGTTCCGACCTGTTCAAAAAGAGCATGGAGGAACGCGAAGGTTGCCCGTCATTTGTATTTTTCGAAGGTCCTCCATCGGCCAACGGCATGCCCGGAATCCATCACGTGATGGCTCGTACGATTAAGGATATTTTCTGCCGATATAAAACCATGAAAGGTTTCCACGTGAAGCGCAAAGCCGGATGGGATACCCATGGACTGCCCGTGGAACTTGGAGTGGAGAAGACTCTCGGAATCACTAAGGAAGACATTGGTAAAAAAATCTCAGTCGACGAATATAACGATGCCTGCCGTCGCGAGGTGATGAAATACACCCGCGAATGGGAGACTCTAACCAACTCAATGGGTTATTGGGTCGACATGGAAAATCCCTACATCACCTACGACAACCGCTATATAGAGACCGTATGGTGGCTTCTTCGTCAAATCTATGACAAAGGGCTGCTCTATAAAGGTTACACGATTCAGCCCTATTCTCCCGCCGCCGGTACCGGTCTAAGCTCCCACGAGCTTAACCAGCCGGGATGTTACCGCGACGTGAAAGACACCACGTGCATAGCCCAGTTCAAGGCTCTTGACCCCAAAGAAGAGATGACAGGGTGGGGGACACCCTATTTCATAGCATGGACCACCACACCGTGGACACTGCCTTCCAACACCGCACTCGCCATGGGCCCGTCGATTCTCTACAACATCGTAAGGACCTATAACCCTTATTCAGGCAACAAGATAACGGTGGTTGTGGCCGATGCGTTGATGTCGTCGATATTCAACCCCAAAGCCAAGGATATCAAGCTCGAAGACTATAACAAGGGAGACAAGCTCGTTCCCTATGAGGTAGTTGCCCAAATGCCGGGCAATGAGTTCGTGGGAATGCACTACGAGCAGCTCATTCCCTGGGTCAATCCCGGAGAAGGAGCCTTCAGAGTAATCCCCGGCGACTATGTCACCACCGACGACGGTACGGGTATAGTCCACATAGCCGGTACATTCGGTGCCGACGACCTCAGGGTGTCGAAACAGAACGGAATACCTCCGCTCCATCTTATCGACCGCGACGGCAACATACGCCCCATGGTCGACCTGAGGGGTCGTTTCTATCGTCTCGAGGACCTCGACCCCGAATTTGTAGAGAAAATGGTCGATGTCGAAGCCTACAAACCATGGGAAGGAAAATTCGTCAAGAATGCCTATGACCCTGAAAAGACCGACAAAGACGAGACCCTCGACATAGAGATTTGCATGTATCTCAAGCAAGCCGACAAGGTGTTCCGCATTGAGAAACACACCCACAACTATCCCCATTGCTGGCGCACCGACAAACCTGTACTCTACTATCCTCTCGACAGTTGGTTCATTAAGTCGACCGCAGTGCGTGAGCGACTTATGGAACTCAACAAGTCGATACTCTGGAAGCCCGAGGCTACCGGTACCGGACGCTTCGGAAAATGGCTTGAGAATCTTCAGGACTGGAACCTGTCGCGCAGCCGCTATTGGGGCACCCCGCTTCCCATTTGGCGCACCGACGAGGGATCAGAAGAGATATGCATCGATAGCGTAGCGACTCTCTACGATGAAATCGAAAAATCGGTTGCGGCAGGAATTATGTCATCCAATCCGCTGAAAGATAAAGGCTTCATCCCCGGCGACTATTCCAAGGAAAACTACGAGCGAATCGACCTTCACCGTCCCTACGTCGATGATATTGTACTCGTGTCGCCTTCGGGCAAACCGATGCACCGCGAACTGGACCTCATTGACGTGTGGTTCGACAGCGGTTCAATGCCTTACGCTCAAATCCACTACCCGTTTGAGAGTAAGGAGGCATTTGACAACGGTCAGCTCTTCCCCGCCGACTTCATAGCCGAAGGCGTGGACCAGACCCGCGGATGGTTCTTCACGCTCCACGCCATAGCCGGAATGGTATTTGACCGCAACGCCTACAAAGCGGTAATATCCAACGGTCTCGTACTCGACAAAATGGGCAACAAAATGTCGAAACGCCTTGGCAACGCCGTCAACCCGTTTGAAACCATTGAGAAATACGGCTCCGATCCCGTGCGTTGGTACATGATAGCCAACTCATCACCCTGGGATAACCTTAAATTTGACACCGCCGGCGTGCAGGAAGTGGCACGCAAGCTTTTTGCAACGCTCTACAACACGTATCAGTTCTTTGCACAATATGCCAATGTCGACAGCTTCACCGGTTCAGAACCTGAGATTCCGATAGAGCGCCGACCCGAAATTGACCGATGGATAATCTCGCTGCTCAACACCCTTATCATAGAAGTGGACTCGGCACTCGCCGATTATGAGCCCACCAAGGCTGCCCGCGCAATCAACGACTTCGTCGGTGACAATCTGAGCAATTGGTACGTAAGACTCAACCGCAAGCGTTTCTGGGGCGGAGAAATGAACGAGGATAAGCTATCAG
>JAMPEH010000454.1 GCA_023665245.1 Muribaculaceae bacterium | reverse complement strand
CATGTCGAGAATGCTCTGAAGTTTGTTGAATTTCTCAATGCCCACCCCAAGGTGAAGTCGGTGAGTCATCCCGCTCTGTCGAACCATCGCGACCATGAGCTGTACAAAAAATATTATCCCAACGGTGCCGGCAGCATATTCACCTTGGAAATCGACGGGTCGCGCGACGACGCATGGCGTTTCATCGATTCGCTTAAGATATTCTCGCTGCTTGCCAATGTGGCCGATGCGAAGAGCTTGGTGATTCATCCCGCCACGACCACACATTCCCAGATGTCGGAAGAGGAATTGCGTCAGGCCCACATCAGTCAGTCGACTGTGCGCCTCAGTATTGGCTTGGAGAATATCAACGACCTTATCAATGACCTCAGTCAAGCATTCGATAAAATATGAGCAACGACAACAGCATAGCTTCATTTCTCGCCTCGGAACACCCCACGTCGTTCTCGTTTGAGATATTGCCTCCGCTTCGGGGCAACAGCATAGAAAAGACTCTTGACGGATTGCGTCCGCTATTGGAGTTCAAACCTGCCTATGTCAATATAACCACTCATCGCTGCGAGATTTCCTATACTCCGACCGGTGGAGGTTCGTTCAAGGCTACAACCGCCCGCAAACGTCCCGGTACGGTTGCCATAGCTGCGGTTTTGAAGGAACGGTTCGGCGTTACACCTGTTCCCCATATCATATGCGGCGATTATAGCCGACGCGAGATTGAGGACCAATTGATAGACTTGTCGTTTCTCGGTATCACCGACATACTTGCGTTGCGTGGCGACCGCGAGCGAAATGAGTCAATGTTTACCACAAGTCCCGACGGACACAGTCATGCCTCCTCGCTCATAGAGCAGATAGTTGATTTTAACAACGGGCAAATGGTCGACGGTACGACTGTAGCTCCTCCCGACAGGTTATTTTCTTTTGGTGTGGCAGGCTATCCCGAGAAGCATGAGGAGGCTATGAATCTTCATACCGACCTTATACATTTGAAAAACAAGGTTGACCGCGGAGCGTCGTACATTGTCACTCAAATGTGCTTCGACAACAACCGCTACTTCGACTTCGTGGAGCGTTGCCGTAAGGCGGGTATAAATGTGCCTGTAATTCCGGGAATAAAACCATTGACGTCGCTTAGGCAACAGTCATTGCTGCCGCGTATTTTCCATATCGATTTCCCTACCGAGCTGTCGGAGGAGTTGCTGCGTTGCAAGAGCGATGAGGAAGTGCGCCAACTTGGAGTTGAATGGGCAGTACATCAGGCTACCGAGCTGAAGAAAGCAGGAGTGCCGAGTATTCATTTCTATGCCATGCACGCCACGCGCAGCATTGTGGAAATTGCATCAAAAGTTTATTAGTTATGTCAATGCTTAACGACGATCTCAGGCGACGGGTGTTATTGCTCGACGGTTCGATGGGGGTGATGATTCAACGGATGTCACTCCCCGAATCGCGTTTCAGAGGGCGGCATTTTGAAACTTTCGACCGACCGCTGAAAGGCAATAACGATATACTCAACTTGACCGCTCCCGATGTCATAGCGTCAATTCACCGCAGCTATCTCGAAGCCGGTGCCGATATAATCGAGACCAACACTTTCAATGCAACGGTCTTGTCGCAGCGGGAATATGCCACCGAGCATCTCGTCAGAGAAATAAATCTTGCCGGGGCACGGCTTGCACGCGAGGAAGCCGAACGGTTTTCTACGCCACAACGTCGACGATATGTCGCCGGTGCAATGGGACCTACCGGATTGTCGGCTTCACTTCCGTCGGACATCAACGACCCTTCGCAACGGACGGTTGACTATGATGAGATGAAGGAGGCTTTTGCCGTGCAGGCGGGCGCTTTGATTGACGGAGGAGTGGACCTGATGCTAATCGAGACGGTTTTTGATGTACTCAATGCCAAGGCTGCCGTCGCCGGTGTACAAGAGGCAATGAAGCAACGGACGGTAGAACTGCCTATTATACTTTCAATCACCATTTCCGACACCTCAGGTCGACTCCTGTCGGGGCACACTCCTGAAGCATTTTTGAGTATCGTAAAGCATGCGCGACCGTTGGCGGTCGGATTTAATTGCTCGGCGGGTCCTGAATCGTTGAGCAATTATCTGCGTAGACTCGCCTCAATATCTCCTTATGCCACAATATTCTACCCTAATGCCGGACTTCCAGACTCACTCGGCAATTACGACGAGACTCCCGAGAAATTTGCCGGAACTATAGCTCCGTTACTGCGCGACAGGCAGCTTAATATCGTGGGCGGATGTTGCGGTACGACCCCCACTCATATCAAGGCACTTGCCGATAAGATAGAAGATGGTGCGGAACCGCGTCTTATTACAGGCGGGCATGACGCCTGGCTCGCCGGACTCGAGGAATTTGCCGATAACCGCGGGTTTATCAATATAGGTGAACGCTGCAATGTTGCCGGAAGCCGCAAATTCTTGCGCCTTATAAAGGAGAAAAACTATACGGAGGCTGTCGCAATCGCGGCAAAACAGGTGACCGACGGAGCGATGATACTCGACATCAACATGGACGACGGAATGCTCGACTCTGAGGCAGAGATGAAGCACTTTCTGCGATTGCTTGCCGCCAATCCAAGCGTTGCTTCCGTGCCATGGATGATAGATTCATCGGATTTCAATGTAATAAAAACTGCTTTGTCCAACATTCCGGGCAGGGCAATTGTCAACTCCATATCGCTGAAAAACGGCGAACCGCAATTTTTGCAACATGCACGCGAAATCCGCGAGCTTGGAGCGGCAGTAGTGGTAATGGCGTTTGACGAGAACGGTCAAGCCACAACCTTTGAGCGTAAAATAGAGATATGTCGACGTGCCTACCGGCTTTTGACCGAAGAAGCCGGCTATGACCCTCGCGACATAATTTTTGACCCCAATGTGTTGACTATTGCTACCGGCATGAAAGAACATGACCGTTATGCGCTCGATTTCATCAAGGCTGTTGAGTGGATAGGAAAGAATCTTCCCGGTGCAAAGACGAGTGGCGGTTT
>JAMPEH010000453.1 GCA_023665245.1 Muribaculaceae bacterium | reverse complement strand
GCGGCGGAGTCGTGGGCAAAGGCCTCGGCAACTCACGCGAAAGCGTGCGTCTGCCACTCGCCTTCTCCGACTACATTTACAGCATAGTCATCGAAGAGGGAGGACTCGTGGGTGGCATTTTCGTGATGATCCTCTATCTGCTGCTCCTTGCACGGGCCGGATTTGTGGCCTACAATCTAAACCGCGCTTTGCCGGCATTTCTGATACTGGGTTGCGCCATCCTGATTGTGTCGCAGGCACTGGTCCACATGGCCATCGTCACGGGTTTCTTCCCCGTTTCGGGTCAACCACTCCCCTTCATCTCGAAGGGTGGAACTTCAGTGATTGTGATGAGCATGGCCATCGGCATCATGCTCTCTGTCTCGCGCCATGCGACTCGCCAGGGTGATGCCAAGACGCAACGCGACAGCGTCGAGGCCCGCCAACTCGGCGACGATATGGGTGCCATCAACGCCACTGCGCAGTGAACAGTGAATAGTGAATAATGAATAGTGAATAATCTAATAGAAAACAGTAATCTGTTGAGACTAATTTTCTCATGGGAAAATACAGGATATTGATAAGTGGAGGAGGAACCGGGGGGCATATCTTTCCGGCATTGAGTATCGCCAATGCCCTGAAGGAAAGGCTCGACTGCGACATTCTCTTTGTCGGGGCCGACAACCGCATGGAGATGGAACGTGTGCCGGCTGCCGGGTATGAGATCAAAGGACTTCCCGTGGCCGGATTCGACCGAAAGCATTTGCTCCGGAACATCAGCGTCCTGATGAAACTTCGCAAGTCGATCAGCATGGCGCGCAAGATAGTGAAAGATTTCAAGCCCGACATCGCAATCGGTGTGGGCGGCTACTGCTCGGGGCCAACTTTGAAGGCAGCCCAGCGCGCCGGAGTGCCAACTCTCTTGCAGGAACAGAACTCCTATGCAGGGGTCACCAATAAACTTCTTGCCAAGAAAGCCGAGAAAATCTGCGTGGCGTATCCCGATCTCGAGAGATTTTTCCCGGCCGACAAAATTGTGCTCACAGGAAATCCGGTCAGAAAAGATATCCTGAATTCATCCTACACCCCCGGGAAGGCCCGCGAAAGATTTGGCTTGAATCCAAACCGGAAGACGGTCTTGATCGTGGGAGGCAGCCTTGGGGCCCTCACTCTCAACGAGAGCCTGGAGGCCGGAATACGACGGCTCAACGACCATGGAATCCAAGTGATATGGCAGACCGGCAAAAATTTCGGCGAACGCGGACCACAGGCGGCCAAGAACCTTGAGGGAGTGGTGGTCACCAAATTCATTTCCGATATGGCTGCCGCCTATGCAGCTGCCGATGTAGTGGTCTCGAGGGCCGGGGCAGGCTCAATCAGCGAACTTGAGCTCCTTGCAAAACCCTGCATACTCGTGCCAAGTCCCAACGTGGCGGAAGACCACCAGACCAAGAATGCCCGTGCACTTTCCGACAAGGGAGCGGCCATATTGGTGACTGATGCCGATGCCCGCGCACATCTGGTGGACGAGATAATATCACTGATCGACGACGAGGAAAAACTCCGAAAAATGAGCGGGCAAATCAAAAATCTTGCACTCCCCCATTCCGACGAGAAAATCGTGGATGAAGTGATTGAAATCCTCCAAAGCAAAGAATAAAGAATCAAAGTATAAAAAATGATGTCATCAAATCCAATAGATATCGCCAACCAAGCATCCCCCCTCAAGGGGGGATTGAGGGGGGCTTCACTATATTTCATCGGAGCCGGCGGAATAGGCATGGCCAACCTTGTGAGGTATTTCCTGCATAAGGGAAGCCGGGTGGCTGGCTACGACCGCACATCCACCGCACTGACCACTGCCCTGCTCAATGAAGGCGCTGAAATTGTCTTCGACGATGACCCTTCGCTCATCCCCTCGGATATGCTTGACCCGGAAAATACCCTCGTGGTGTATACGCCGGCGGTGTGGAGCGAAAACCATATTCTGACAGAATTCCGCAGCCGCGGCTTCCAACCAATAAAACGCGCTGCCCTTCTCGGTATCATCACGCGCCACACGGAGGGAATCTGCGTGGCCGGGTCCCACGGAAAGACCACAACCTCGTCAATGATAGCATGGATTCTGGAGCAGACCGAAAAGGGATGCAATGCCTTTCTTGGCGGCATCCTCCGAAATACTGGAAGCAACCTCATGATTTCACGCGGAAGCAACTTCTCAGTGATTGAGGCGGATGAATACGACCGCTCTTTCCATCAGCTGAGGCCTTGGCTTGCAGTAATCACATCGACCGATCCCGACCATCTTGACATCTACGGCGACGAGGCCGGCTACCGTGAGGGATTCTCGCATTTCACCAGCCTCATTTGCCCCGGCGGACACCTGATCATAAACTCGAGCCTCACCATCGAGACCCGTCTTGCGGAAGGAGTGGACAAGGAAACCTACAGCGGTCACGACCCAATGCAGAAAAGAGGGGACTGGTATCCCGACAACATCCGCTGGGGAGAAGGGCGACTGATGATCGACATCCACGGCCCGGGAGTCGAAATCAAGGATGTGTCCCTCGGAGTCCCGGTGGAAATAAACATCGACAACTCGGTGGCGGCAGCCGCCGCGGCCTGGCATGCCGGAGCCACGGAAGAGGAAATCCGAAAGGGGCTCTCCACCTTCCAGGGCGCCGAACGCCGATTCCAGATCTGGCTCGACGGCTCGCAAAAGGGTAGTGCTGTCCTCATTGATGACTACGCTCACTCCCCGGCTGAAGTGAAGGCATCGATAGAGTCGGTCAGAAAGCTTTATCCGGGCAAGGAAATTGCAGTGATCTTCCAGCCTCATCTCTACACCCGCACCCGCGATTTCGCCCCGGAATTTGCCGAAGCCCTTTCGGCAGCCGACACGGTGATAATGCCGGAAATTTATCCGGCACGGGAACTCCCGATACCCGGCGTGGACTCCCAGATGGTGCTCAAGGGGGTAAAAAGCAAAAATAAAATGTATTGTGAGCGAAAAAATTTGCTCAATTTGATAAAAAATAGTA
>JAMPEH010000452.1 GCA_023665245.1 Muribaculaceae bacterium | reverse complement strand
ACTACAAAGAATCTCGCACTCGGCAACACCAATCTTGTGCTGTGTTTCGATATCGGTGGCAGTACAACCGACATTACCGCCCTTTGCAAACTCCGTTCTGCCAACCAGGGGCTGACTATGATAAAACAGAACTCAATACGTTTTGCAGCGCAGAACGTTGCCGAGGCTACGAAATATTCTCCGGCATTCCGCAACGTGCTTCTCGACGTGTGCCATGAGTTCAACCTCAATATCGAAGGTCTCAACAATCAGAATTCATCATTCTCGTCGGAGACCGCGCCCTATTATTTCGAGCAGATTGTTGACCGTCTGACTCCGGAGCAGTTACCTGTCTTCTATAACAAAATTATCACCAATTGCCAGGAGCTGATGTGTGTCAACCTCTACGTCACCGGTCTGATTATCTTCTATGCCGGACAGCTGGCGTCGAAGCTTGTACGTCAATTGATGCACAGTCCCGAAAATGCACTTGGAGGCACTCTTCCCACTGTGACTATCACCTTTGCCGGCAAGGGCTCCCGACTCTTTGAATGGTGGAGTACCGGTAATCCCGGAGCTGCCCGTCAGTATTATTTCAACATGTTCCTGAAGGGAATGGGTGGACCGGCTGAGGCTGCAAAACTAATTTCGCGCAACTCCAATATCGACCTGACTAATCAAGTTAGTCCCGACGTGAAATATGAAGTGTCGAAAGGTTTGGCTTGTTCCAACACTTCGCTCTTCGTTCCTCAGGACAATTCGGCTGTGGAGATTATCGGTGAAAGCGGATTTGTAAGGACCGATGAGAACTACAAGAACACTTCGCTTCCCGCCGACCATGTACTCACGTCGGAGATGATGGATGACCTCGACAACTTCTTCACCATAGACCCGAATCAGCGTCCGTGTCAGAAGTTCTCGTCGTTCTGCTTCGAGTTCTACAAGGTTGCGTCGCAGTTGTTTAATCTGCGAATCACTCAGGATCAGTTCATTGACTCGTTCCAAAATATGAATATTGTAAGCTATACCCGTAATTTGCCTGAATACCGATTGGCAAAAACGAGAATGGCTGAAAATAAGACCACTACATTTGATTTCATCGCCCCGATAATAATTCTTGAGGGAACGAAGTTCCTTAAAGAAAGATTGTTGGAAAGCCTGAGAACAAGATAAACATACTATGAGTTTCTTTCTGACAGTTTCGCTGACACGTAAAAAATTCACTGTAAAATATTATCGCGAGGACGACAATCTCGAACGTCTTATTCCGGTAAGGGGTTATGTATGGCCCGCTCCGCTTGCTGTATATATCAAGGATCAGGAAGTGAATGTGGGTCATCAGGCCTTTAAATACTACGAGCAGAATGTTTCGGGTGCGTTCTTCGACCTGTTCAGTCTACTCCGCAACGAGCAAGTGTTCACGTTCTATTCCGAGACGCGAAATGCGCGTGAGGCTTTGTTTCTCGGTATGGAGCATGTGTTCAGGGAGTTTGCCTCTGAAACGGGTTTCGTGAACACCGATGATATAAAGTCGTCGCGCCACGATATACCGTTGATGATAGAATTTACTCCCGATATTACCGACGAAGAGCGCAACTACGTAATGACCCTGTTCCGCGACGGTCATAACGGTAATTGTGGCGGCTACACCAATCTTTGTGAGGTTGATTCCAACCGCTATCTTGCCGACCGCTTATTGGAAGCCGATTTCCGCAATCAGGTGTTGGTGCTGTCGAGCGACGGAGTCGATTTGTCAATGTCGCTTTACGGCAAATCGGGTGTCAGCAAGGACTGTATTGCCCACACCATAGAACCCGACAAGGGTGCCGACCCGCGTATCAACAGGCTTATTGATACTCTCTGCGAGCAAATCAGTCTGCAAAACAGCTTTATCGACAAGGCTGTTCTGATGCCCCAGCTGCGTGACATAGCCAACGATTTTATCGATAACAACCGGTATGAGATTCAGGGGCAGGTTGTGGTAAACAACTATCCCTACGATTATTTCATTACTCGTGGCGATTGCAACATCAATTCTTCGATGGCTGCAAGCTCGATGATAAATCGTATCAGAAATTTCGTGAGCAAGGCGGGAGTTGATATCAACGACACGATTATAGCTTTGCGTGGCAAGGAGATACAGAATGAATTTTTCATCTCCAACTTCCGTGGCAATTTCGAGAAGGTGGTGCTTGTTGACGACAAGGTCGTTGAAAGCGTCCAGTCCGACATTATCCGCTATGCCCGCAAACGAAATTATGTTTTCAGCGATGAGGTGAATCATTCGGTGAACCGTATTGACTCCTTGCGCAATGATTTCATTGAGGTCGCATCGACTATCCGTCAGGTACTTATCCCGCAGAAAGAGTTCCGAAAAGCCAAATCAGAGCTGTTCTGTTGTCGTGATATCATTGAGAAAGAAGGATTTCTTGCAGAGTTCAAGGAAAATATCAACCGACTTCTCAGTGAGATAAACAATGCCGAAATTGACGCCGTTCCGCCGGTAACTCCTCGCGTGGAGCCGGAGAGACCTGTGACATCTCCGGTTCACGATGAACCGCGAGTCACTTCCGACCCTCTTCAATCGGCGATAATGAACCGTGATTTTAAGTCGGCAAAGAAAATTTTCAACGACCGCGAGGATTACGACAATGCTGTCAAAATGGGGCAGCTCGATAAAATGAACCATAAATTTGAAGTGGCGTCGCGACGTGTCGACGATTTCAAGAGCGAGGGAAACACAATAGGCATAAAGCGTTGCATAAGCGAATTGACCGAGTATGTCTCCATGCTTGAAGAGATTGGTCTGCCACACACCGATGTCGATAATCTTCTTGCTAAATTTAAGTCATGAAAGTTGCTGTAATTCTAATAGTCGCAGGACTCATATTGATACTTGCGTTGCCGCCCTACCTCGACGGACGCATCAGAAAGAAAGGAAACCGCAAGGCCGCGGTCAAACTGAGCCAAATTTTCGGCTATCTGTTTGTCATCGGCGGTGTGTGGAATGCAATTGAATACCTATTGACTGCCAATGATTAAT
>JAMPEH010000451.1 GCA_023665245.1 Muribaculaceae bacterium | reverse complement strand
CGGACGCATCCGCCGCCTCCACTTCCGTATCCGCGTACTCGCCTGTGTACGCGTCAGCCCACGCCGTTCCCTCACCGGGACTCTTATAATTCAGCTTATACCCCCCGCTGTTAAAGTCATAATTATAATTGTAGATCATCCGTCCTTCCCTGCCGTCATAGCACAGTGACACATTCTGCACCGGATAATAATTCCCCTCGGCGCGGTAGTACACGATGCCCCGTGTCACGTCATAACAGATTCTGTCCGCATAGTGATGCGACCATTCCGAATGATTCTTTAAATCCCTGCTCCAGTTCTCCAGATCCGAGATGTCCGCATACTCGCCGTAATATCCCATTCTGGTGCCGTCTGTGCCGCCATCTTCATTTTTGAAGATCAGGTACAGATAAAGCTCGTCAAGATCAATGTCTGCAAGCTCCTCGTCCGTCATATTGCTCTCCAGATAGGAGCGCCTGTCATGCAGGTCAACGTCACCCAGCCCGTCCGACTTAACAATGCCGTACTTGAAATAATTCTCCCGCATCTCCTCCGCCCAGGAGCGGTTTCCAAGCTCTTGAACCGCCCTGATGGAATAGACTGCATTGGCCCGCTCGTACTCCCTTTTTAACGCCTCCGTGCGCGTCTTGCCAAACAGGTTTTCACTGATCCCCAGAACCAGGCAGGCTCCAAAGGCAATCGTCCCCAACACAGAAACGATACAGAGCACCCACGCCACAATTTTTGCCAACACCGATTCCCTCAACTTTTTCATCCCAAAACACCACCCTTTTTACCCTTCCAACTTATAACCCCGTCCCCAGACAGATTTCAGGTACCGCGGCTCCGCCGGATTGTACTCGAGCTTCTCCCGCAAATGTCTGATATGGACTGCCACCGTATTCTCCGTGCCGTATGGACTGTCGTTCCACACGGCGGCGTAAATCTGCGCCGGAGAGTATACCTTGCCCGGATTTTCCATGAGAAGTTTCAGGATATCGTACTCTGTCGGCGTCAGCGCTGCCTTCTCGCCGTCGAGCGTCACTTCCTTGGTGCGGTCATCGAGCTCGATGCCGCCTATGGCCAGCGTCTCGCCCGCCCCCGGCGTCACTCCGCTGCCAAGCTGCATGTAGCGCCGGAGCTGGGATTTCACACGCGCCTGGACCTCCACCGGATTGAACGGTTTCGTCACATAATCGTCCGCGCCGATGTTGAGCCCCAGCACCTTGTCGGTGTCCTCACCCTTTGCCGTCAGCAGGATGACCGGCACGTTGCTCTGCTCCCGCAGCTTTACCATGGCAGTGATCCCGTCCATCACCGGCATCATAATATCCATGATCACCAGATGGATCTCCTCCCGCGAAAGCACTTCCAGGGCTTCCTTTCCGTTGCAGGCCTCATACACCTGATAACCCTCCGCCGTCAGATAAATCCTCAGTGCCGACACGATATCCTTCTCATCATCACATACCAGTACATTGTACATTTTTCTCTCTCCCCGGTTTCTTTTAGGCTTTGCAGGAATTGGTTATTTTTCTACAAAGCCTTACAATCAGCAGTATAGTCCATATCTTTTTAAGTTCCAATTGGGTAACGCTTTAAGAATTTTTTAAGATTACATTAACAGGCAGCTTTGCGGAAATACCCTCCTGCAAAACTGCCTGTTCTCTCTACCCCAGAAACTTCTTCAGCACCGATATGAAGATATCCATATCAAGCGGCTTGGAGATGTGGGCGTTCATTCCGTTCTTCAATGCTGCCTCCTTGTCCTCCTCCAGCGCGTTCGCCGTCATGGCGATGATGGGCAGATCCTTCACATCGTTTCTCGGCAGCCTCCGGATCGTCCTGGTCGCCTCGTAGCCATCCATAATGGGCATCTGCACGTCCATCAGTATCGCATCGTAATAGTTCTCTTCCGCCTTCTCCATGAGCGCCACGGCATCCGTCCCGTCCGGCGCCGTCTCCACAAGGAAGCCGGCCTCCTCCAGAATTACCTGCGCGATCTCGCGGTTCAGCTCGATATCCTCCACCAGAAGAATGCGCTTTCCGCTAAAATCAGCTAACGTCCACTCCGGCGCATCCTCCTCCTTGTCCAGCAGATTGTTCGCGGCAAGCAATGCCATCCTCAGGTCGGACATGAACATCGGCTTTGCGCAGAACGCGGTGACGCCCGCCTCCCTTGCCTCCTCCTCAATGTCGGACCAGTCATACGCCGTCAGGATGATGATCGGCGCCTCGTTGCCGACCGCGGCGCGGATCTTCCTCGCCGTGTCCACACCGCTGAATCCCGGCATCTGCCAGTCAAGGATGAATGTATGGTAGGAATCCCCCTCATCGTGCGCGCTCTTGGCGCGGAACACCGCCTCCCTGCCGGAGGTTGTCCACTCGGAGCGCAGGCCGATCTGTTTCAGCATCCTGCAGACGCCGTCGCAGACGTTGAAATCATCGTCGACAACCAGCGCGCGCAGACCCTCCAGTTCCCGGATCTGTTCCGCGGTCTTCTTCGTATCCTGCAGCTTTAACCCAAGCTCCACCGTGAAGGTACTGCCCTTGCCCACCTCACTCTCAACGCTGATCGTGCCATCCATCATCTCCACGATATTTTTCGTGATCGCCATGCCAAGCCCTGTCCCCTGGATACCGCTCTGCGTCACCGTGGATTCCCGCTCAAACGGCTCAAAGACATGCTCGACAAAATTGGGCGACATTCCGATACCATTGTCCTTGATGATGAAAGTGTAATCGCCGTATCCGTGCCGGAAAGTGGTCTTCTGCATAATGCGGAATGAAACAGTCCCGCCTGCGGGCGTGTACTTCACGGCATTGCTCATCAGATTGATAAATACCTGGTTCAGTTTTAACGGGTCAGCGATAATGTCCTCATTGACAACCTCGAGCGTATCGATAAACAATTCAATCTGCTTTGCCTTGATCTGGGGCTGGATGATATTCACCAGATTGTGCATCAGTTCCGAGATATTGCACTCCTGCTCCTTGATCTGCACCTTTCCGCTCTCAATCCTGCTCATGTCAAGGACATCATTGA
>JAMPEH010000450.1 GCA_023665245.1 Muribaculaceae bacterium | reverse complement strand
AAACCTACAGTGGGTGTAATGGGCACTAATTACACCGCCTACGGTGCGCCAATCGGATTCTCAACCAACGAGGTACTCCACCGCTACTATTCCTGCTATTTCACCGGCAACTACGTGTTCGACAGCCGCTACTCGGTATCGGGAAGCTACCGTGTCGACAAAGCCGACATGTTTGGCACTGACCCGAAATTCCGCGGCAAGCCGCTATGGTCGGTCGGAGGTTCCTGGAATGCCCACAATGAAGAATTCCTTCGTCCCTACACCTGGATTTCTGCTCTTAAACTGCGTGCGAGCTACGGTTTGACAGGTAATATCGACAACTCCGTATCTTCTTATCTTACAGGACGTATAAACACTAACAAGTACGGAAATCTTGAGGGATATCTTAGAACTCCACCCAACGACCAGCTGCGCTGGGAAAAGACCGAAACCTGGAATGCCGGTATCGATTTTGCATTCTTCGGCTATCGACTTGCCGGTACGCTCGACTTCTATCGCAAAAACGGGTCAGATATCCTTACCGATGCCGAACTCGATCCCACAACAGGTTGGACTACCCAGAAAATCAACAGTGCGAAAATGACCAACACCGGTATTGAGCTGCAGCTCGACGGTCAAATTATTCAAGCTCGCCGCCGCAGCGACATCGGCATCAGCCTCGGCCTCAACATCGGTTACAACAAGAACAAAGTCACCGACCTTCGTCGCTACCCGGCTTCGGCAAGCGAATTTCTCAACATGACCTACCATAAGGGGTATCCGCTCAACTCGTTGTTCTCAATCAATTATGCCGGATTGGTTAAAAACGAAGACGGTGCGATGTTTGTAGGATGGTACGACAAAAACGGCAACGTACAGACCACATCCACCTCAAGCTCTACATTCACCATGGATGACTTGATTTTCTCGGGTTCAACCACTCCGAAGTTCTCAGGTTCGTTGATTCCCGAAATCAAGTGGAACGGATTCTCACTCTCGGCAATGATGTCGTTCTACGGCGGTCACTACATGCGCACCGACAATACCGTATGGAACGCATATTATGCCGGAACAGCAGGATATAAAGCAACATTCGGCAACGGTGCGATATCCCGCGATATGCTCCGCTACTTCGAAGGAGACGAAGTGCCTGCCAACGGATATATGGAAACGATGAACGGCTCTAATGTCAGCACCGGTCGACTCCGCAACACAGCCATTGAACATGCCGACTACATGAAACTGCGCAACATTGTGCTGACCTACAATTTCGACAAGAAGCTCTGTAAGAAAATCGGTCTTAACGACCTGCGTCTTCGCGTCCAGATGAACAATGTCGCCACTTGGACAAGAAACTCTCTCGGAATTGACCCCGAAGCCTACAATCTCAGCCAAGGCAGCCCGGCGACAAAAACTCCACGCAGCTATACAATGAGCTTATTCTTCAACCTCTAACGATTCTACGAAAATGAAAAAGATATTGATGACTGTCGCCTCGGCTGCGATGTTACTTACCACCTCCTGTGACAGCAAGCTCGAATTCACACCCTATGGCGATTCCACATTGAGTACGGTTGACGAACTTGAGACTCTGCTCAACGGAGTTCCGCAATTATGGTGCGGTGACGACTACTTCGACCTCGACGTGTTGTGTAACAACAACTATCGTCCCTGGCAAGGAGTAAACACCTATGCCCAGACCAATAACAACAGTTTGACCTACGCATACTTCACCTACAACGAAGATATCGACCGCGCTGACTTATCCGACTCCGATTATCGTTACACTACATTGTATGAGTGGATTAACTACGCCAATGTCGTTGCGTCAAAAGTTCCCGATGCCGACGGAGGCACTGCTGCAAAGAAAGAGCAACTTGTTGCCGAAGCCCGTGTGAAACGCGCATGGTTCCATTTTCTCCTTGCAGGAATCCATGCAAAGCAATACGACGAGGCCACTGCTGCGTCTCTCGGCGGAGTTCCCTATGTTGACAACACCGACGTCAGCGTAGAGAAAACAAAACTTACTCTTAAGGAGACATATGAACATATCCTTAATGACTGTTCCGACGAGGTTATCTCGAAGCTGATTCAAGCCAACGTTCCAAACGTATGCCGTTTCGGAGCCGACTTTGGTTATGGCGTGAGAGCCCGCGTGCTTTTTCAAATGAAGCGTTACGATGAGGCATTGAAATATGCTGAGCTTGCTCTTAAAATTAATAGCCGTCTTATAGATCGTTCCGACATTAAAACATCAGGAAATTGGATTCAGGATCAGAGAGATCAAAACAATTATTACATTATCTACGAAAGCAACTCCAATCTCGGAGAAATGAATGGTTACGTAATATCACCCGACGTTGTCGCCTGCATTGACCCCAACGATTACGTCATGAAGTATGTCTTCACCACTGATGGTCATTTCGGATGGGACACCCCTTATCCTACAGTACCCGATGGCTGCTTGCAGTGCCAATGTGGCGACGCCTATGTAAACAAATGGGGTCTGCGCACCGAATCAATGCTTTATTTAGCGGGCGAGTGCCAGATTCGTCTCGGACAAATAAAAGAGGGTCTTGCCAGGATTGACAAAGTGCGTGCAACCCGCATCGAAAATCCCGAAGTATATGCCGAAAAAAACGGTCTTAATGAAGCGCAGGCAATGAAGCTCCTGCAAGACAGCAAGCGCATAGAATTTATCAACACGTTTGAAAACTTCTTCGACCGCAAGCGTTGGAACTCCGAGGAAAACTACAAGGAGACAATCGTACGCGATATGACCTCATGCGGACTCGGAAAACATTCCATCACTCCGGAATCCCCGCTCTGGGTGTTCCCGTTCCCCATGGAAGCCACGAAATATAATAAGTCGCTTACTCAAAACTATTAAGTTTAAGTAGATATCGTTATGAGCAATAAAGGAGGGTGACCACAGCCGTTACTTAGGTAACTACTCAGCTATCGGCAAAACTGAGTAGTTACCTAAGTAACGCAACTTGTAAACGTATGTTAAATTGATTTCTGCTCCATTTTGACACAGATGTATCAT
>JAMPEH010000044.1 GCA_023665245.1 Muribaculaceae bacterium | reverse complement strand
CCTGCTCTGCCGCAGGGCTTACGCCAGCTCGATCATGGCGGCGTCGGCCTTGCGCACGCTCAGCTCGTAGCCGCGCACGGTCAGCTCGATGGGGTCACCCAGCGGGGCAACCTTGCGAAGCTGCAGCTCGGTGCCCTTGGTGATGCCCATGTCCATGATCCGCCGCCTGACCGGCCCCTCGCCGTGCAGCCGCGCTACCGTGACCGTCTCGCCCACCCGGGCGTCCTTCAGTGTTTTCATTGAGATTCCTCCTTTTCGATCGTCATGGCCCTGTGCGGCAGTCTCCGCCCGGAGCACAGCCCCGGCGGCTTCCGCCTTTTCAGGGCATGGCCTCTCGGGCGCCGCGGCCCTTTAAAACCGCATACGCCGCACGAAGCAAAGGGTGGGGATGCCGCCTCCCCTCGGCTCCGCCCGTTAAAACAACACCCGGCAGGCAAGGGCGCCGTCCAGTGCGATCCGGCTTTCCTTGACCTGCAGAATCAGGTTGCCGGCGATCTTGCTGACCACCGTCACCCTGCCGTCCACCACAAAGCCAAGCTCGGCCAGGTGCTGGCGGGTGGCGTCCTTGCCGGTGATCTTGCGGATGATGACCGTTTCTCCCGGGTTTGCCATTGTCAGGGGCATCAAGATCCTTCCTCCCTTCTGCGCCGCACAAAACCGTATGGCTTACGGCACAGGCTGTTAGCCAATGCTAACCTCTTTACGGTGGTTAGTTTACCATAACTAACCACACCTGTCAACCCCCTGCCGCAAAATTTTTTTGCGGGGCACTCTCCGCGGCAGGCCGTTCGGGCGGTGCGTGTTTTGAACACGCCCAAAGCCCGGCGCGGCTTGCCATGGGGCGGGTTTTGTGCTACTCTGTTATCAGAAGCATGGTCAAAAACAATGCGGAAAAGAGGGCAAACCCTTGAAGATCCAAAAATCCTCCGAGGATTATCTCGAAACCATCCTGATCCTGCAGGAGCGCAATGGCTCGGCGCGCTCGGTCGAGGTGGCCGCCGAGCTGGGCTTCAGCAAGGCCAGCGTGAGCGTCGCGATGAAAAAGCTGCGGGAAAACGGCTATATCCAGATGGATGCGGACGGCCAGCTCCGGCTGACCGATCCCGGCCGCGCGATCGCCGAGAGCATCTACGCGCGCCACAAGCTGCTGACCGCCTTTTTTGTGCAGCTTGGGGTCAGCGAGGAGACCGCGGCCGCCGACGCCTGCAGGATCGAGCACGATATCAGCGAGGAGAGCTACCAGGCCCTGCTGCATCATGTGCAGCAAAGCCTGGACGGCGCACGGCAGAGCTGACCCGTTCGCGGGCCCCCTCGCGGCCTGCGGCAGCCTGTCGAAAAAACGTCGAAAAACAAGGCGTTCGCCGAAGATTTTCGACAAGCTGAGCCTTCGCCGAAGATTTTGGCCCACCCGGCCTTTGAGACAGCTTGACGAATATGCCCGGCCGGATGCGCCGGCGTTCCCTTTTGCGGCAGGGGTCTGCCGCCGGGGAGCGCCGGCGTTTCAATATCCCGCTTTTTGCGCGGAAAAACCACCCAAAAGGTGCTAAACCTCCCGCCCAAAGAATAGAAATAAGCAAAAAGGCACAACGCCTGCCCGAGCAGCGGCCTGCCGGGCAGCGTGTCATCAAAAAATGCGATTGAGCTTTGGAGGAGGCAGAACTATGTTTTTGGTAACATTGAGCAGGTCGGGGCTGCGCAAGCTGGGGGCGGTGGCGGTCTGCGGGCTGGCGCTGGCCGGCGCGGTCGTGGGCATCAACCATTTTGTGGGCAGAAGCGTCGAGGCGTCCGCCGCGGTGACCGGCCCGGCCAAGATCGAGACGACCCAGGACATCGGCAGCTTTTTCAGCGGCTACGGCTTTGAGGTGGACCTGACCAGCGCCACGGTGGATAAGGTCAAGATCCCCAAAAAATGGGATGACAGCTTCTCGGCCTTCAACGATGTGGTGCGCCAGAGCGGCCTGAGCCTGGACAAATACAAGGGCAAGACGGTGGAGAAGTGGACCCTGCTCTGCCCCGGCCGCTCGTCGGGGGAGGAGAAGGTCTACACCATCCTGCTGGTCTACCGCGAGAAGCCGATCGGGGCCTATCTGCTGGCAAAGCCGTCCGGCGAGGTGACCGGCCTGCAGACCGCCGCCCAGACCGCCGCCCCCCTCTCGGAGGAGGAAGCCGCCGCTGCCGCCGCGGCCTTCGGCGAGGGGGAGGAGGCGGCCGAGACCGCGGCACAGCCCGAGGGCGAAGCCGAGGATGTCATGGCTGAGATCGACCTCTCCGCCGTGGGGGACGTGCCGGTGGAGTAAGGCTTTTCAAATCGCTGCTTCGCGCAAAAAAGTGTTGACAAGACGCCCCGGATGTGGTATTGTAAACAAGTGCCTTATGGCGCTTGTTATCGCGGAGTGGAGCAGTCCGGTAGCTCGTCGGGCTCATAACCCGAAGGTCGTTGGTTCAAATCCAGCCTCCGCAACCACCAAAAGCACGTAGAACCGTTGGTTTTGCGTGCTTTTTCTTTTTCCTGCACAATCCCCTAAGGCGGTTTTATTCACCTTTTATTCACCGTTGTTCACTCCCCCAAAACGGGCGGTGCATGCGGGAGTTCAGGGCCGGAACCGTAAGAAAATTTTTATCCGCATTCCTGCCCTCTGACGATGTTTTCCATCGTTATCACTGCCCGACGCGTACGGTCAGTGATAATGTGGGCGTAATGCGCCGTGATAGTAGCGGGGTCATCTCCCACAAGGCTTGCCACACTCACCACGTCCACACCATTTGCAAGCAAATTTGAAACGACTGTGTGACGGAACGCATGCGGATTCAAATGCGGGAAGGTCGGGTCATCCTTTTGCAGGCGTTTGCTCATGCGGTCCAGATACTGCGTGATAGTGTCCGGATTCATCATTTTGCCGTATGTGTCGGTAAACAAATAACCGCTTTCAACCCAACTGCCGCCCCACTTTTCTTTTTCCTCGGCACGCCATATAAGATATTCTCGCATCAGCTTTTCAATTTCATCCGTCATAAGCAATTCGCGGCTCTTTCCGTTTTTCAGGGTATCCTTTGCGTAAACGCCCTGCTGGGGATTGTACAAAACGCTGCCTCGCAGGGTGAGGATATGACGGTTAAAGTCGATGTCCGAGCAACGGATGCCTGCAAACTCACTTCGCCGGTCGCCGTAAAGCATCAGAAGATTTCCCATCAGCTTCCAACGGATTGGCTCTTTGTCAAAAGCGTCACGAATCTTTGCAAGCTGCTCTGGCTGGAAATAGTTGGGTATCGTTCTTGCGGAAGTGGGCGGTGTGGCATCCTCGGCAGGATTGTGTAAGATGATATGCTGTTTCCTTGCCAGAGCAAAAATTGTGGACAGCAAGCGGTGATACTCCAGCACGGTTTTGGGGGAAAGAGGCTTTCCGGTTTTCTTGTTTTGACCGGTGGTTATCATTTCCCGATAAAACCGGTCAAGCATGATACCGCTGATGTCCCGCACTTTCATATAACCAAACCTCGGCAAAATCCGGTTGTCCAGCATATTCTGGTAATGAGACAACGTGCTTTTGGCAACTCCGGAAACAGCCTTTGTTTCCATAGCCTGTTTGGCAAAATCGCGGAACAAAATTTTGCTGCAATCCATTTGCCCGGATTTACAGGCTTCTTCAAACAAGACCGTTTCCCTTTGCACAAGCTTTTCAAGCTGCCGTTCCGATGTGCCAGCAGGAACACTGACAGATTTTTGATAAGGGGAAAGATGCTTTCCTGTCTCATCTTTACCGCGAAACACACGAATCTGAATTGACTTTACTACGCCGTTCTTATCGCGGTACAATTTTACTGATGCCATAAATCAAGCTCCCTTTCAGGCACCAGCCATTCATATTGGCCTCCTTCCATATCCTTGCGTTTGTATGCGGCGCATCTGTGCTTGCCTCTGGCAGGCCGGATGTGCCGCATTTTTGTTTGGGCAATTCCATCATAACCCGGGCAGGGCAAAAATGCAAGCCTCCTGTGTGTTTGTAAGTACATTGCGTGATACTCCTTTCCATGTGTGGAATATAATTCCGATTTCTGGTTAAAGTATCTGCACTTTGCGACACAATTTTTCTTGCTTTGGCCTCCGCCCCACAAAATTTTAAGCCGCGCGAGAATCAGTTTCAAGACCTTTCGCGGCATAAATGCTCGGTGTCTCTACGCTGCGCTCCGAGCCACCTGCGCTTTATTCCACGGTGTCTTGACACTGATTTTCACACGGCTTGCTTGGCTGATTGCGGCGGAAGCCCAATTTTAGATTCCCCGGGAATCTGGAATTTGAATTTTGAGAAAGCGAGGCAAGCAAGCATGAAAGAAACTGTTAAGACTTCACGGGCAGCGGGGTATCTCGAAAAAATTTTCCGGGCGCTGAACGACCGCTATTTTGAGGGAAAGCTGGAGGAACCGATTGTTACAATCCAGTCAACCCCCAGAGCATACGGCCATGTAACGGTTGCAAAATCGTGGCGGCGCGGCGAAGAAAACCGGCACGAGCTGAACATCGGGGCGGGGACGCTTGACAGGCCGATTGAAAACATCGTTGCCACTATGCTGCATGAATGCGTGCACCTCTGGAATCTGCAAACCGGTGTAAAGGATACGAGCAGGGGCGGGGCCTATCACAACAAGCGCTTCCTTTACGCGGCACAGGCACGGGACCTCGCAATCAGTTATGACCCGCTCATTGGCTGGAGTATCACCGAGCCGACCGAGGCCCTTTGCGACTTCATTATTGAACAGGGCTGGCAGGACATTTGCATGAACCGCATTGAGCTTGCCTACACGCCAAGAGGCACAGGCAGCGGAAACACAAGCGGCCCGGCAGTCACCGGCAAAGCGGGCGGCGGCAGCCACCATCGGAAGTATCAATGCCCCTGCTGCAAGGCCAGCGTTCGGGCAACCAGAACCGTTCATATCAAATGCGCTGACTGTGACGAAATGATGCAGGAAGTGTAAACAAGAGGGGCCGGGTGCGAGAGCATCCGGCCTCTTGTATGGCAGCACATTTTTTGAGCGTGCACATTCAATTTCAGAAAAGGCAGTTGAAAATATAAAATGCGGCGCAGATCAAGCGTTGCTTGACCGCGCCGCATTTCAGAGCAGAACAGCCTTAAGTATCAAGGGGCGGTTTTAGGCGAAGTGATTGCACCAGATGCCGTCCACGGCGGTCAGAAACTCCGCAATCTCCACAAGCGAATTATAGCAGGCGGGGAAGTCGCGCTGCAAATCCATGCCGTTGCGGTCACAGTTCCATTCTGCCATATTGAGCAGAGCGCTGAAACGGCCCATCTCAAACGCCATCTTGTTTTCAAGACTGTTTCGCCGGGCCGCGATAGAGGTCAGGGCTTTGTCAAGCTCCTCGTGAATCACCTTTTCAAACGGAAGCATCTCGTCCTCCCCTGCCTGCTCCGGAACACGCCTGCCGCAGACATTGCGCTGCCAGCATTCGTCAAGAGCATCGAGCATTTCCAGCCCATCCTGAATCATGATGGTTTCCGGCAGCGCTTCGTCTTCAAGGTCAAGCTCGAATCTCTCCGGGGCTTCCTCCACAAAAGAGTACGCCGCTTGGACAAGGCCCATGTACCAGCACATTGCGGCTTTCAAGAAGTTTTCATTGGAAACGGCATCCTGCTGGCTTTCGACAGCATGAATCTTTGCCGCAATGCCTTCTTCGCAGGTCAGTGCACGCGGGGATACTTTCGCGCCAGAGCTGAGGTTCTCCAATTCGTTCACGGTTTTCTGATAGACTAACAACATAGTAAGGTCCTCCTTTTCTTCAACCTGGTTTGTTTGTGTTTTGGTGGAAATAACTGGCATGGTAAGGTCCTCCGTTTCTTTAGCTTGATGTGTTTTTGTTCGGACGAAAATAGCTGGCATGGTAAGGCCCTCCTTTTTTAACTTGATATTTTTATTTTCCGGATAGAAGTGCGCCTTTTTCGGGGGGGGGGGGACTTCTTGCCCACAGGTGGCAATAAGTACACATAACCCTGTCCTCCTTTCTGAATATGTACGAATGAAAATCATGGCCCGGCTCTCCGGCCTCTATGTGTATTATCTCCGCCTCTGAGGAAAAATTTTACAAAAAGCGAAAAAATTTTTCGGCTCCCCTTTGGCGGTGGCGGAGCGGCTTGGCCCTCCGGCCTCTATGTGTATTATCTCCACCTCTGAGGAAAAATTTTACAAAAACGAAAAATTTTTTCGGCTCCCCTTTGGCGGTGGCGGAACGGCCTGGCTCTCCGGCCTCTATGTGTATTATCTCCACCTCTGAGGAAAAATTTTACAAAAACGAAAAAAATTTTTTGAAAGGCTTTCGTGGCTGAGAAGCAGTTGACACAGAAAGACAGTGCATTCGGCAACTACCCAACGCACTGTCATTGTTGCAAAGAGAACGGCGCGAAGCAGGCTTTGCCTTATCACGCCGTCCTTTGTTTGCTTGCTCTTTACTTTTGAAATGTATACATCAAGGAAAAGGCACCAAAAAGGGGGCGGCCCTTTGAAAAAAGGAACCGTCCCCAAATTTCCCCCTCCATTTCTCAGGACAAGCCCCCGAAAGGCTTGCGGCGCATAAGCCGCTATGCCATCTCACAGATTCGGGACCACACTACCGTTTTCGTTTGGGCCATCCATAACACCACCGCCCATTATCGTTTGATTTCCGCCGGGAACAATCTCAATTGTGCCAGAGCCACCGGACGTTCCGCCGCCCTGACCGTTATTCTCATAACCCGAAGAACCTCCGCCACCACTCGCTGCGGCAGCAGCCTGAGCTGCGGCTGCGGCAGCCTGCCGCGCTGCCTCGGCCTCATCAGCCGCCTTCACCGGGCAGTTTCCCGAACCGTGTCCCTCCGCACCGCAGTAAGCGCAGACGATGTTTTTCACGGTAACAGTGCAAGTCGCGGACTGGCCAATCTCGTTGCTCACAGTCACGGTCGCAGAGCCAAGAGCGACACCCTTAATGCCGCCGTTTTCGTCGACCTCAACGATAGCGGAGTCACTCGACGCCCATGTAAAAGTTTCTCCGACGGTGAGTCCATCGCCCTCGACAGCTACTTCAAGAGAGCCGGTATAGCCGATGGTCAAAGTCGCATCTTCAAGCGAAATCGAGATAGGAGCTACGTCGACCTTTACAACGGTTTCCGTTTCCTTTGTTTCGCCCGGGCCGTTGGCCGATACGGCCCGGGCCGTGACGGCGCATTCGCCGTTTCCAACCGCGTGAACCGTACCGTCGGCATCCACCGTGGCAACCGATTCGTCACTGGATTCGTACACCAGCGCAACGTCGGTCGCGTCGGCGGGGTACAGGGTGACGGCAAGGGGAGCGCTTTCCTCAAGGTTGATGATAAGTGACAGGCTTTCGGCAACCTCCATGCGTTCCAGCGGCACGGTCACCGTCACGCGGCAGGTGCTGGAAAGGTTCCCGTCCTTGACGCTGACCGTGACGTCGGCCTGCCCGGCAGCCACCGCAGTTACCAGCCCGGTCTCGTCTACCGTGACAACCGCCTCGTCGCTGCTGGTCCACTCAAGTGCCAGCTTTTCGGCAGCCTGGGCGATTTTTTCCTCGGTGGCCTCGTCCTCCACGCCGTAACTCACGGCAAGCTGCAAGGTTTCGCCCTTGATGACCTCCTGTTCGGTGGGCAGCCCGACCGAGGTGATATTCACGCCGCAGCCTGCAAGGCAAAGCGCCAGCAATGCGGCGAGCAGCAACATGATTTTGCAGTGCTTTCGCATGGTGAATCCTCCCTCAAAAGCGTTTTTCTCATTATACGCCCCCGCCATCCAAAAGTAAAGCGTTTGCCCGGCAGCCTCTCCTTGAAAAAATGTGATATTTTTTGAGTGTACACGTTCAAAAAACGTCCCGTCCCTCAATAGCGCCGCAGCTCCCCTTTGGGCAGCCCGGTCAGGCGGGAAAGCTGTGCCACCCGGAAGCCCTCCTGGCAGAGCAAGGCCCGGAAAAGATTTTGCTTTTTCGTCTCCGGCAGCCCGGCAGCCTCGTGGGGCTGGCAGCCCGCAAGGATGCGGATAAGCCCGGCGGCATCGGCATCGGTCAGCCGGGCAGCGGGGCGGGCGGCCTCATCTTCCAGAAAGCCCCGCGCGTTCGGTTCAGCCTGTGCGTGCCAGTCACGCAGCCAGTCCAGCGGGCGCAGCCGCAGCGCATGTTCGGTATGCACGGCGCAGAGCCGGTCAGGGGCGGGCGCGAAGTAATCCCGCCAACTGCTCCATTGGTAGTCGCCGGGAGCGGCGCAAAGCCCGGCGGCCACGGGGTTGTTATGGATGTACCGCAGCACCCGCAGGAAGTACCCCACTGTATCCACAGGCTGGCTTTTATACCGGCCCTGAAACAGCGGCCCCACCCGGTCATAGCGGCGGTTGTAATGGGCGGCATACCGCACCCCCAGCGACTTAGTGGCCGTTTCCAGCCCGGCAGCGCTGCCCTTGCCGGTACGCGCCAGCAGATGAACGTGATTGCCCATCAGGCAGTAGGCCAGTACCTCGAAGCGCTCCGGCTGCTGCACACTGTCCAGATAAGAAAGATATTGGACGCAATCGGCCGGGTCACGGAATATCTGCATCTTGTCAATGCCCCTTATCATTATGTGGTAAGTGCCGGACGCGGCCAGCGCTCTTGCTTTACGAGGCATTGTTTTTGCCCCCCCTTCTTTTGCTTTGGGCATACAGAAGCGTTTGTATCAGCGCGGACGCGTCCCCGCGCGTCAGCTTCGCGGCGGCAAGGTCGTATCCGGGAGAGAGCTGCAAGATGAGCTTGCGCTGTGCCTCGGTAGGCGGCTGGCCGTCCCAGCGCTTGCGCTGGCTTTTGTCCCAAACGCTCCGGGTATTGGCATGGTTCTCCATCAAATCGGTAAAAACGAAGTCAAACAGGAATTGCGGCGGCATGGGGGCCTTGCTGCATTTCTTGCCGCGCCACAGATAGGCGGCGCCGTCTTCCAGCGGGGCGGTAATGCGGTAGGTAATGCCGGGCAGCCGCAGGATAAAGCCGCCGTCCTCCTGCTTTGTCCATGCTACATCATGCATATCGCTGCCGATGCCCTTGTCGGGGATGGATACCTCTTTTTCATTCTTTACCCAGGTTTCCGGGATGTCTTTTGATGTCAACAATTCAAACACGTCCTTTCCATCCGGCAGCGGTGTATCGGATGCCGGTTTCTTCTTTTTGGGCGGCGGCAGTTCTTTGCCAATCAGGGTGGCGGCGGTGCAGATGGGGGTTTCGGAGATGCCCACGCAATCTATCACCAAACAGGATTTTTTGCCGGGATATTTTCGCAGCCCGCGCCCGACCATTTGCGCGTACAGGCCGCAATTTGTATGGGCGATGGGTCGGGCAATCAGGATAGTTTCGGCGCAGCAGGTATCCACACCCTCGGTCAACACACCAAAGTTTACCAGCACCTTGAGGATGCCTGCCTCAAAGCCGTTCAGCAGCCCGGCCCGGTTCCTGGTCTGGCCGGTTATGGCGGCGGCGATGATATGGTCTGCCTGCTTGTTCAGCAGATAGGTGATGTCCCTGACCTCTGCCAGGCTGGCCGCAAAGATAATGGCAGGGCCGCGTGCGTACCTGTTGTAAACCTCGACCACCCCGGCGGCCGTGCCGGACAGCGCTTTTGCCACATCGGCCTGGTTGAAATCCCCGTCCTCCCGAATGCGCACCGACCCCATATCGTATTTGAGCGCGACCTGCCTGCACTCCAGCCCGCACAGGTGGCCGTTTTCGATGGCCCAAAGTGTATCGCGCTCAAAAAGCAGGTCTGTGAACACAGCGGCCAGCCCTACGCCGTCTCCACGGTGCGCGGTGGCGGTGAAGCCGAACACGGCCGCAGAGGAAAAATGTTCGATGATTTTGCGGTAAGTAGGGGCGGCGGCGTGGTGCGCCTCGTCCACGATGATAACGTCAATGCTCCGGGGGTCGTAATCATGCAGCCGACCGACCAGCGACTGCACCGAAGCGGATATAACATACTCGCCGTGCGCGTGCCTGGAACCAAGCTCGACCCCGCAGCGGATGTCTTTCAGGTACTCCAACGGCTGATAGACCAGTTCTTCCCTGTGCGAAAGGATGAGGCAGTGCCAATCATTTTCGGTTACGGCCCAGCGCAGATACTCGGTAAAGATGCGGGTTTTCCCCAGCCCTGTACCGAGCACCAGCAGACCGGCCCGGCCCTCGTATTGCTTCATGCTGTCCAGCGCCTCCCGCTGGTATGGGCGCAGCGGGGGCAGGACGGTTGCTTGCCCGGCCATTTCAGGGCAGCAGGCTTTCATCTTCCATGAGATATGCCTGGAAGATGATGTCGGGGGCGGCACCGGTGCGCAGGATGAATCTGCCGGGGACGGCCGGGAGCTTTGCGGCGCTGCCATCGTCCAGAGCCGCAATAGACCCCTGATTGTCCGCTGTGTGCGCACAAATCCGGCCATCAAGGTTGGCCTTTAAGACTCCAGGCAGGCTCTCCGAAGTCGGTCTCTGTGTTGCCACAATGATATGAATGCCGCATGCCCGGCATTTGCGTGCCATGTCCACGACAACACCAAGAATGCGGTTGGCGGCATCCTTTTCTGCCTTTGGCCGGTGGCTTACATCAAACAGCAGGGATGCCTCATCAATGAGCAATACGATGCGGCGAAGCGGGTCCATCGCTGTTATGTTGTACTCGCTGACGAGGGCACAGCCCGCATCCCGCATGAGTTCCGTGCGGCGGGTGGTTTCCTGCCACAGCTTGTCGAGCACTTGCTGCAAGGCTGCTTCGGTATCAACGAAACGACAGGCGGTGCGCAGGCTTGCAGGGTAATCCAAACCGCACTTCCAGTCCGCGATAACCAGGTCTGCCCCTTTGGCAAGGATTTGACAGGCAAGGCTTTTCAGCAGCACGCTCTTGCCCATGCCGGTAGCTCCCGCAATCAGCAGATGCGGGGTCTTTGTCAGGTCAACGACGGCTTGCAGGCCCGCAAAGGTCTGGCCCAGCGCAAGCACAAAATCTTCCTGCCGCAAAAAGCGGGCGTCCCATTTTACGCATTCCGGTATCCAGCCGCATCCGGGCCGGTAATCCATGCTGATGCAGCGGTTGTCCTCATTGCTTGGAGAAATCCCGAAAACCGTGATATTGAACGCCGTTTCAATAAAGGGCCTGTGTTCCTCCCACTTGTCCAGAGGAAAACCCTTTCCCCAAAAGGTCATGCTGTGCATACCGTTTTCCAAGACCTTTTGGGTAAGCAGCAGGGGCGGCTCTCCCGCGCTGTTCACAAAGCCGATACGGATAAAATCGTTTGAGTATTTTTGCCCTGTGAGGAAATTGCCCGCAAAGGCAAGGATTGCCAGCAGGGCGGCGGCATACAGGATGCCCCACATGAGCAGGCCGAACACCGAAAGCGGGGATGGCATGAGCAATACGCAGCGCAGCATATTGGAAAGCGTAAACAGGAGAAGAAACGCAGCCAGCAGCCGGATGATGAAGCGCAGAGCTGTGTCCCCTTTCAGCTTTTTCCAGCCCTTTTTAACAGCGAGAAGGAAAAACGAAAGAATGGTTTGCGTCTGGAGATTATTCTTTTTGTACATAGCAATACACCTCTCTATTTTTACAGATAATTTTTGCCAAACTCGCGGATGAAATCGTCGGTACTCCATCCGTAATGGGCCATAGCCCGGCGCTGGGCAATGGCCTTGAGCGCCTGCATGGCGGCGGCGTTGTGGTGAACGCCATATGGTGCCTCGTTATGACAGAAATGACAGAGACTGACCGTTAAGCCGTACCGCTCCGACTTCGAGCGCAAGGCCCCGCCAAAAACGTGGTGGCGCTCCAGCTGCCGGGTGCTGCCGCACGAGAAGCAGCGCAGGCGGCCGTTCTCGTCGGTCGTGTCCAAAATGCTGTTATTTTTTTTAGACATGGATATCCTCCTTTTGTGTCTCTATGTTGCCTTTTTTAGTCCATACATTGTTGTTGTTAATAAAGCACTCTATTGTTCCGTCTGTGCGGTAAATACGTCTCTCATTGATTCGGCGCATAAAAGCCAACCAATCAGCGCATCTTGTTTTCCTGATATTTTCATATTGTTCATCCAAAGGCCAGTTGCTGGCAATATATACACGGGTATAGCAAGCCACCGCGTTTGCATAGCGCGCCTTTAGTTTTACAGGATTCCCGTCAAGCCAGCGCAGCATTTCAGTTATATTGACCTGACTTCTAAATTCATCGAAAAAAACTACGTCCTCTTGCTCGTAATAGTCCCATGGATGGGTATAATCATCTATAACAAAAACGTTATAACTTTCTGTCAAAAGGACATCGCGCGTTTTTCCGGTAGATGTAGGACCCTCAATATAAATTACTTCCATTTTCCGAAATTTTTTCAAAAATTCATCGCTTCGTATTACAGCGCGTGTCTGCCGGATAGCGGTAAAGTTTTTCCAAATAGACGGGTCAAGATTAAGTAATTCTGCATCTGAAAGGCCATCACGGATAGCGGTTACCAGTTTTTCAGGCGTGGCAAGAGGTCGCATCTTCTTGGATTGCGGCATATCGCCCCATTCTGTAAATCTTGCCTGTTCGGGCGGCAACTTTTCCCCGAGCTTTTCCGGGTGAGTTTTATACCATGCACCTTCTGTATCTTTTTTTAGATAAGCTACTAAGGAGGCGACTGTTCCATCACAGGAAAATATGCCAGCATGAGGAAACAATTTCTGCACCTGACTGCCGCGTGCCTGGCCTGGAAAGTATAGAGCAATGTGTATATGCAGAGTAGGCTTTCCGGTTTTGGAGTTGACACTAAGGCTTTGTTCGTATATACAGCACCAGTAACTGATTCTTCCCGACTCACATAAGCTGCTCAATGTCTCTGCTATCGTATCTGGTGTAATATTATGTTCATCAGGATTGTTTGCAACGACTTGCCATGTTCTGACTTTTTCGGCAAGTACACTAACTCCCTTTCCAGTCTTTTTGTCAAACGACCGATTTTCTTCGTTTCCATCATAGTCTTGCGCAACCATTTGTCAGCCTCCCTTCTACTTGATTTTGTCTCAATAATAGGCGCTTGTCTCAATAGTCGTATAAATGATTGAGACAGCAAAAAAGCCTTGTGCAATGGGGTTCTTTGCGTTTGTCTCAATGTCTCAGTAACGCCTAAGCAATGTTCCCCACCGCCTTGCGGCGGCGGGGGCCCCTTAATGCTATGCCTGTTGATCGGGCCGGGCTTTGGCCCGAAGACCCCTACGGGGCGCATTCGGGCCGCCACCCGGCCCGCAAGCCAGGCATTACTTTACGGCGCGGATTCCGTCAGCACGGAAAGCGACATCAACCCGGTTTGTGCGGCTGTTGACATAAGGAATGGCACGCAGATTGGAGAATGTAACATTGTACGGCTCTTTTGGCGCGTCAAGTTGGGCCTCGCCCAGAATCTTCACGCTGATTTGCGCATATCCCAGTGTCGGAATGACGGCCATGTACTTGTATCCGATGACATTGCTTGTGCGCCGGTCATTCTGATATTCATACAGAGTGGTACGGGCAATATAGGTCAACTGCCCCAGAGCTGCCATGCTGAGAACCAACAGCCTCGCAAGTAAATCATTCATTGAGATGTCCTCCTTTCTGCCGGTTCTTCACCGGCGATTTTGTGCCAGTGGCATCACAGCTTTTGGCCGCGCTCCACTCGCTGTATTCACACTGATGCGTTTCAATGTAGTTGGCAGCTTCACGGTAGATGAGTGCTGCAAGCAAGTTGATATGCTCAAGGCTCATCGTCATACTGGCAGCACCTCCAATCTGCTCCGTGTTGTGCGTTGCTACCCTGCACACACCACTGTAAATCTAATAAAAGTATCTGAGCTTTGCGACACACAATTTTGGGCGCAGGTCGTGTGATTAGCGCGGTCAGTTCTGTTCAGTCTCTGCTTCTTCTCCATTGAAATATTGCAGAACGTCCTCGACCGCAACGAGCTTACGGTTGCCTGTAAGCCGATAGGGTATAGCACCGGATGCGCAAAGCTGCCGCAGGCAGTTCTCGGTAATGGCACAATGCTTGTCCATCGCGCGAAGCTCTTGCAGCGCTCCATTGATGGTGCGGATTGTTTTCAGCTTCACCTCTACCACCTCCTTCTGGCAAGCCGGTTCTGACTTAAAAGGCTGTTCCTTCTCGTCACTCATAATATAGGCACTTTGCGACACATTTTTTGCCGCCGCCTATATCATAGGCACTTTGCGACATCTTTTTTTGCCGCTGCCTATATCATAGGTACTTTGCGACATCTTTTTCGCCGCTGCCTATATCATAGGCACTTTGCGACATCTTTTTTGCCGCTGCCTATATCATAGGCACTTTGCGACATCTTTTTTTGCCGCTGCCTATATCA
>JAMPEH010000449.1 GCA_023665245.1 Muribaculaceae bacterium | reverse complement strand
CAAAGACGAGTGGCGGTTTAAGTAATTTGTCGTTTGCATTCCGTGGCAACAACTACTTGCGTCAGGCTATGCATGCGGTGTTCTTGTATCATGCAATCCGTGCCGGATTGTCAATGGCAATTATGGACCCGGCTGCTAAGGTCACTTATGAGTCAATTCCTGCCGAACTTCTGTCGTTGCTCGAAGATGCCGTTCTTTGTCGCAGACCCGATGCTGCCGACAGATTGATAGAAGGTGCCGCAAAGTTCAACGACAGCAATGTCGCCGTAGAAACGGAATCGGTGACCGCGGTCGACGGCAATGTTGACGACAGGCTTGTGGCAGCGCTTACATCGGGCGATGACCGAAGACTCGAGCAGGACCTCACCGAGGCTGTGGAACTCCATGGTAGCGCCAATGCTGTGGTCGAGGGTCCTCTTATGAAGGGAATGGAACATGTCGGGACTCTGTTTGAGAGCGGCAAGATGTTCCTGCCACAGGTAGTGAAAAGTGCCGGTACGATGCACAAGGCTGTGAAAATATTGCGTCCGCTGCTCGAGGAAAATAAATCGGAGGGTCGTGGCAAGGGATCGTTTCTCATAGCCACGGTCAGAGGAGATGTCCACGATATAGGTAAAAATATCGCAGCAGTGGTGCTTCGGTGCAACAACTTTGATGTCATTGACCTCGGAGTACAGGTGGAACCTGTGGTTATTCTCGACGCAGTTAAGAAGTACCGTCCCGACTTTATAGGTCTTAGCGGATTGATTTCGCCATCGCTCGAGGAGATGGTGCGCGTAGCGTCGATGCTTCGCGACAACGGAATCTCGACACCTATTTTTGTGGGCGGAGCAGCCACTTCCGAAGTCCATACCGCTTTGCGCATAGCTCCGGTCTATGGTTCGGGAGTTGTTGTCAGAGTAGCCGATGCGTCGCAGAATCCTATTATCGCATCGCGTATTCTTGCCAATGGTGAGGAAGAGATTCGCTGTATAAAAGAACGGCAGCAGATTATCCGTGACAGAGAAGAACGACGTGAGCCCGTCAGCTCCGCACCCGTTGTGGCTCCCGAGTTTAACCGTAGCGACGATCTCCCCGTGAAGCCGTCGTTTATAGGTCAGCACGACGTCGATGAGGTTGATGTGGCAGAGGTGTCGCCGTTCATCAATTGGATTTATTTCTATAATTGCTGGAAGGTAAAGCCCGATTCGGCGGCGGCTGCAGATTTGCTTCGTGATGCAGAACGGTTGCTCGGTGAATTGTCGGTTGAGGGAGCGACAATGAGGTGTAAAGTGGCGTTCTATCCTGCCGTAAGCGAAGGCGACAACATAGTAGTGGGCGACACGATTATCAATACTCCTCGACAAAGACCGTCGGCTCATCGTACACAACACCTGGCACTATCTGATTTTATTTCACACGAGGGCGATTACATAGGGTGTTTTATAGTTACCATAGGTCAGAAATTGCGTGACATGTTATCTGAGGGTGAGGGAGACGGTAATAGCTATCGGTCGTTGCTTCTTCAATCGTTGTGCGACCGGCTTGCCGAGGCAACGTCGGAGTGGCTTCACTACCGAGTGCGCACGCGCCTTTGGGGATATGCGCCCGATGAACCTTATGATATTGAGGCGATTTGCCACGGAAAATATCAGGGAATACGTCCGGCGGTAGGTTACCCGTCATTGCCCGACCAACGGCTTATGCACACTCTGACGAAGCTTATTTCGCCTGAAAGTGTAGGTGTTACAGTCACTCCCAACGGTGCGCTTTCGCCTGCTTCTTCGATTGCCGGCTTCTATATTGGGTCGAAGCATTCGCGTTATTTCACTATCTGACGGCAGAGTCGAGCATACACGACATAAGCTTGTTCTCAAATCCCATGTATTGCAGGAGTTCGTCGGTGTAACGTCCCAAATCGGGTATGCGTCGACGTGCCACGCCTGTTTCCATTGCTGCTTGAGCTACTGCAGGTGCTACTGTCGTCAGCAGTCTCGGGTCGAGCGGTTTTGGGAGGATATAATCGGGTCCGAACACAAAATCTTTGTTCCCGTAGGCTTGTTTCACAGAGTAGGGTACATCGGATTTAGCAAGATTGGCAATGGCATAGACGGCGGCGATTTTCATAGCCTCATTTATGTCGGTGGCGCGGGTATCGAGCGCTCCGCGGAATATGAACGGGAACCCGAGTACATTATTGATTTGATTGGGATAATCCGACCTTCCGGTGGCAAAAATCAGGTCGGGACGCGACGTGATTGCTACCTCATAGGGTATTTCAGGGTCGGGATTGGCAAGCGCAAAAACTATCGGGCGAGGTGCCATCGAGCGCAGCATGTCGGCAGTCAGTACGTCCTTTACCGAGAGCCCGAGAAACATGTCGGCATCTTTCATCGCCTCTGAAAGTGTCAATATCGGTCGTGTTGTGGCATATGCCTTCTTCATTTCCGACAGGTCAGACCTGTCGGCTCTTATTACTCCGCGACTGTCGCACATGACAATGTTCTCACGCCGCACTCCTATTTCCTCATAGATTTTGGCGCAGGCTATAGCAGCAGCTCCGGCACCGTTTATGACGAGACGCAGCCGTTCAATCTTCTTGTTCTGGAGTTCAATGGCGTTCAACATGCCGGCAGCGGAAATTATTGCCGTGCCGTGTTGGTCGTCGTGCATAACCGGTATGTCGCATTCAGCTTTCAACCGTTGTTCAATTTCAAAACATTCCGGCGATTTTATGTCCTCAAGATTTATACCTCCGAAGGTTGGAGCCATGGCCTTTACAATCTCTACAAATTTGTCGGGATTTGTCTCGTTAATCTCTATGTCGTAGCAGTCGAGACCTGCAAATACCTTAAACAGCAGTGCTTTCCCTTCCATAACCGGTTTGGCAGCATCTGCTCCTATATTGCCAAGACCGAGTACGGCTGTGCCGTTGGATATCACGGCAACAAGGTTTCCGCGGTTGGTGTAAAGGAAACTGTCGGCTGCATTACGTTCGATTTCCTCACAAGGGTAAGCCACACCGGGAGAGTATGCGAGCGCAAGCTCGGCTT
>JAMPEH010000448.1 GCA_023665245.1 Muribaculaceae bacterium | reverse complement strand
GAATTTATTGAGGCTTTGTTTTTCGGTGATATTCTGAATATTGAAAGGGCAGAATTACTAAAGCGATTTACACATAATTATGACATTAACTATTGTAAATTAATGCAATGTGACATTGTGGAGTATTATAGAAAGAATAGGGAGCAAATAACAAAAGTCTATAAAAATAAATTGGGTTGGGCTACACCGTACCCAAGTGATAAAAATATTTTGGACACGTTAGAAACGCTCAACGCCAATCTTAATGTAGTGTTAACAAACTTATATTTTAATATTGCTACCCAACAGGATAAGGCAAACTTGCCAAATGAATTAGACACCGACAGGGCAAGAAAATATTTTGCCCGAGCCGTAGAGGTTGGATATATGCAACCGACCGCCACAGGCTATAAATGGGTATTTGGTGGGACGCGTGGCGCGTTGGCGCGATTGGGTTATTTTGTTGAGCGTGTATTTTGCCCAACAAATACTGAGCAAATACCCGAACAATCAATAAATAAACTATTTGGCGTTAATCGTATTGCAAGCGCGATAACACAACTATACAACGCCAAAAAGCCCCAAAAATGGCGAGCCGAGATTGATAATAAAATATTCTTTGACTGACGCACAGCCCCTCACCGCGAGGGGCTTTTTTAATGCACATTAAACGTACATTAAATTACTCTATTATAACCCTCTTTTACCCTCTACCTTTGCCAATGTTTTCAGCGCGAGAACAAAGTTAACACAGGTAATGGGCGGCAGACGTGCCAACCCCGAGCCTCTTTATTAACTCTTAAACTCACCGACAATGAGCAAAGAACAATTACAAGATATTGCCGATATGATAACGGCCAACACCCTGTTTTGTACCAAAGAGGTACTAACAAGCGATGAGGCGGCAAAATATATGGGCATATCCAAAAGCTACCTTTATAAACTCACTATGAGGGGCGAGATACCTCACTACAAGCCGATGGGCAAAATGTGTTATTTCAACCGTGCCGAGTTGGAGCAATGGTTACAGCAAAACCGATGTGCCACCGCCACCGAGATAACCGACCAAGCCAACCGATATTGTATGAAAGGGGGTATAAAATGAAAACGGCAGATGATTTAATGACGTGGCCTAAACCCAAAGAAGAGGTTTTATTTTATGCCCTGTTAATGTTGCGAGAGTGCAAAACAAGAGCCGATGTTGAGGCGGTGTGCAATACCCCTGCAATTTGTAGTTGGGGTTACAGAGAGGCAATAAAAGAACTTGTTGAGGCTTTGCCCCAAATTCTCATAACTCTAAACGCTATTTATGGCGATGAGAAAGGGGGTGCAAAATGAAGCTTACCGATTACTACAAAATGGCAAAATTACCCAACTGCAAAAGTAAGTTGAGGTTTGATTGCACAGCCTCAACAGGCGGTTATGAACCGTTTGAAGAATGCGCACAGCGTGGGCGAGATAAACGGTTTAAGTTTTATTATAGTGGAACGCCCGATACATTTACAGCAAACGCCCAAAGGAAAGCCGAGAGGGTAATAACCGACACAACAAGCATAAGTAGTGTTTACACACCCGACCTTGACAACCCTTTGTTGGGTTATGGCGATACGGTAGGCACAAATGACGCTTTGTTATTCCTGTTCAGCGATGATTACAAGCAAATAGAAATATTTGTTGCACGAGGGTTGAAAAATCACGCCAAAGGGTTGTTTGCACTCTTTGCTGATGGCGAGTTGGTGGATGAAATGGCGTGTTTAAGACAACAAGCCAAACCGACCAACGCCCCGAACCTGTAAAGCCTCACGCGCGCACGCGTATATTAAGACAACTTTTATTACCAATTTAGTAATAACCCGATGTTGGACACGGTAAATTTTAAGCTGACACGCACCGAAGTTGAGGGGGTGGATTTCCTAAACGAGATTACACCTTACCTCAACCCCGATGGCGTGGCGTTTCACGATTACAACGGCCAACAGGTGGTTACAGGCAAGACAGGAAATTTGAGCGTATCTATAAGCCCCTACCAAGTAAAGGTAAAAGATGGCTCACTTTGTAAATGGTTGTTAGGCGATAATTACCAAGCAATGGGGCGAGGCGATGTGAAACGAGCGGTTGAAAAATTAAGCGATGTTTTACACCTACCCTTTGACCGTGCCACAATAACGAGGCTTGATGTTGGCATGTCAATTCCTGTAAGAGAGCCGACCGCCAATTATTTTAATCATTTGGGCGTGTTGAATTATGCCAAGCGACTGCAACAAGCCTCAGGGTTGTATTATTACCGACACAGCCAAGCCGAGCGGTTGTGTTTCTATGATAAGAACAGAGAGCAGCGCGATAACCGCGAGGAAATACCCGAACTTTACCGAGGTGTAAACGTGTTGCGATACGAGCAACGATTTATGGCGCGTTTGCCCTCTTTGTTGGGCGTGGCACAGGTAACGGGCGCGATGTTGTATGATGAGGGGTTTTATATAACCCTGTTGAACCGATGGCGCGAGGCATACCAAGCAATTAGGAAAGTAAACACTATAACTCTAAATTTCCAAGCGATGAAAACCAAGAAAGATTTACAAACAATGGGCGTGTTAGGATTGGTTGAGCGATTAGGCGGCGAGGTTGAAATTATTAATCACATTAACGAGGCTAAAAAGCGAGGCGATTTAACCCCCAAACAAGCCTTTGACCTAAGACAGGCTATAAAACAAGCCTGTAATGTTAGAGATGGGCTAACAACACCCACCGAGGCAATAACCGAACTTGATAAAAAGATTGCCGAGGCAATAAGATATTACCGATAATTACTAAATTAGTAATAGATAGTATGGCAAGACAAAAGAATGATGGGCGAGGGCGGTTAGGAGGCCGAGCCAAAGGAACGCCCAATAAAGCAACTGCGACACTAAAAGAATGGGTTGGGCTTATAATAGACCAAAACCGAGAAAAGTTTAACACCGAACTTAACAAACTTAATTCATCAGACTATGTGAAAGCGTTTTTAACGCTGTTAGGCTATTCAATACCCAAACAACAGGCGGTTAATATACAAACTCA
>JAMPEH010000447.1 GCA_023665245.1 Muribaculaceae bacterium | reverse complement strand
ATGCAAGCTTTTGCAAGGCCGAAATGGCAATTTCTAATGTCATTAACTATATAAGAACGGCGGATGGCCGCAGGCTGTATGACCGGATACCGCCTGCGCGGTCCGCGTGACTCGTTATGCGCGTGGGAATGTGCAGAAATGGGGTTGTTAGGATGAAAAGAAGATGTACAAAGGCATTATGTATCGCCCTTTCGTTCATATTGCTCTTTCTGGCGGCAGAACCGGTGTCGGCCACCACGATTTCTGATCTGCAGGAGGATCTCAAAAAAGACAAATCACAGTTAAACGATGTGAATAAGCAGATTTCCAACTACACGGGCGCACAGGAGGAGGTGGAGGAGGAGATCAACGACCTGGATGCGGAGATGGTGGCTCTCTTGACGGATATCAATCTGATCAAGGAGGCGATCGAGGATAAAGAGGCGGATATTATGCAGACCCAGATCGATTATGACGCGGCGCTGGCGGTGCAGGAGGAGCAGTACGAGTCTATGAAGGTCCGCATCCAGTTTCTGTACGAGAAAGGCGAAGTCTCCTACCTGCAGCTCTTTTTCGGGGCGAAGAGCATGGGCGACCTGATGAACAAGGCGCATTACGTGGAGGAGCTCTACGAGTACGACCGGAAACGGCTGGAAGAGTACAAGGCTACCGTGCAGCAGGTGGCGGAGCTTCAGGACCGGCTGGAAGAAGAAAAGTCGGAGCTGGAGACCTCCGAGACGGAACTGGAGGAAGAGCAGGCTTATGTGGAGGAGGTTCTGGCGAAGAAGCGGGAGGAGTACGAGAACTACAGTGTCGTGCTGGCGAAGGCGAAGCGGGAGGCCGCCGCATACACCGCCAAGATCAAGCAGGAGACCGCGCAGATCCGCAAGCTGGAAGAAGAGGAGCGCAAGAGAAAAGAAGAGGAGGAGCGCAGGCGCAAGGAGGAAGAGGAGCGTAAGAAAGCGGAGCAGGCGGCGCTTCTCGCCTCGCAGGCGGACGCACAGGACGGCGGCTCAGACGGCGCTGCCGCCGAGGGGAAAGAGGATAAGAAAAAGGAGGAGACGCCGAAACCGTCCTCCTCGGGAGGAGGCAAAGGGCAGCAGATTGCGGATTTTGCCTGCAAATATATCGGTTCCCCCTATGTCGCAGGCGGCACCAGCCTGACCAATGGCGCGGACTGTTCCGGGTTCGTGATGGCGGTCTACCAGGCTTTTGGCTATTCGCTTCCGCGGAGCTCCTATGCGCAGTCGGGCGCGGGCAAGGGCGTTTCCTACTCGGAGGCGCAGCCTGGCGACATTATCTACTATGGCGGCCATGTGGGGATCTACATAGGAAACGGCCAGATTGTGCACGCCAGCACGGAGAGGACGGGAATCAAAATAACGTCTGCAACATATCGAAATATTGTTAGTGTTAGAAGAATTGTATAAAAAGATTGTATTATTCATTTTTTTTTAGTACAATAGTGACATACGGGAAATGGGCTACGTATGTAACATAGGGGAAAATAAATTGTGTGCGGAGGTATCACTATGAAGATCAGAGCGAAATTAACGACATTTTTTTCGGTGATCTGTATCGGCTGTATGTCGGTCGCGATTCTGTGTATTCTGACGGTGGCGAGGGGCAGGGTTTCCGACCTGAACAATGGGCAGTATGGAATGGCGTCGGAGTATTATGCGACGAAGGTCAGCGAGTGGCTGGAAGGAAATTCGGCGGTGCTTGACTCAACCATCGTCTATATGGACAATCAGGAGACGCTGGACAGAGAGAAGCTGTGGGATTACCTGAAAGCGCTGACGGAGGCGAACGAAGATACGACCGATATTTATGTCGGTTTTGCGGACGGCGACTACTATGACGGCGCCGGATGGGTTCCCGACGAGGGCTGGGTATTCTTTGAGCGTCCCTGGTATGAGGGCGCGATTGGTAAGGACGATAAGGTGTGCGGGGAACCGTTCCTGGATTCTGTCACCAAGAATATGGTTGTTCCCGTTTCCAAGGAGTTTACATTAAAGGACGGTACGTCCGGCGTTATCAGCATGGACATGCAGCTGCCCACGCTGTTTGCGCTGCTGGATGAGGTGGTGGACACTTCGGACGGCAGTTACGCGTTCCTCGTCAACAGCTCGGGGACGATCCTGATGCATGAGAACGATGCGTTCATGGCGAGCGAGAACGAGTCCCATAAGATCAGCGAGGTGCTGAATGGCGCGTATACCAGCGCGATCAGCTCGGGGGAAACGATGGTGGACTTCGACGGCGAGGAGAAGTACCTTAAGGCGTGGAATGTTGGCACCAGCGGATGGAACATGGTTGTTGTTACACCCGCCGACGTATACAATGAGATCGTAGTTCAGCTGCTGGAGATCTCCATGATCATCATGGTGGTGTCTGCGCTCATCGCGGCGGTGATTGTCGCGCTGTTCAGCGGAACGATCTCGAAGCCGATCCTGGCGATGAAGAAAGAGATTACGGAATTAAGGGAGCTGAAGCTCCAGATCAAGGAGAGTGCGCTGAACGTGAACCGCAAGGACGAGATGTCGATTATGGACAGGGCGATCCAGGAGCTGCGCGTCACGCTGCACGAGATTGTTCAGCAGATGATGGATGCGTCCGGCGTCCTCAGACGGCAGTTTGAGAATGTGGAGTCCTCCGTCGAGAGTACAGTCACGAACAATGAGTCGGTGAAGGATACGGTGGGTCAGATCGTGCTGGCGATCGACGACGTGGCGCAGCAGACGCAGGTTGCCAACGAGAATCTTGCCGATTTTGCGGATAAGCTGACGCAGGTTGCGGAGCGAATGGAGCGAATGAACGAGGTTGCGAACGCGGCGGTTCAGCAGTGTAACGACGGAATGGAGACGGTCGGAATGCTGTCCCAGAAGATCAACCAGAGCCGTGAAATGCAGAACGCTACATACGAGACGGCGAACGGCCTGTCCCAGAAATCCGTTTCCATCGACGGCATCAGCAAGACCATCAGCGATATCGCGACCCAGACGTCCCTGCTTGCGCTGAACGCTTCCATCGAGGCGGCAAGAGCCGGAGAGGCGGG
>JAMPEH010000446.1 GCA_023665245.1 Muribaculaceae bacterium | reverse complement strand
AGGGGGAGTCCAGAGGGGGGAGATTCGCAATCCCCCCTCTGGCGGTTTCTGGGGCTTGGGGCCTCTTTGCCGCTCAAAGAGGCCCCGGAAAAAGAATTTTGCCCTTTGAGGCCCTTGGTCCTTGCCCTTGACCTTGCCCTTCCGCCCTTTCGGGCCTTACGAGATCTCTTTGCCCCCCAAAGAGTACCCAGTAAAAAGAATTGATTTTTCCAAAAAGAAAAACCGACCCCCTGAGCTTTCGCCCAGGGGGTCGGAACTTCTCAGTTTTTAGCCGTCAGTCGCTCGTCTGAGATTAGACGGTACGGACCAGGTAGATGTAGTTGGCAGTGGTGCCCGCATCGCCGATCACGTAGGCCGCGACGGTGGTGTAGGTGCCCTCGGTCTCGCCGGCGCTCACGTCCACGTCGTCGGGGCTGAAGGTGCTGGCGCTCACAGCGCCCTCCTCATCGATGTCGATGACCACGCACACGGTCTTGTCGTCGTAGCTCCAGCTGCTCTCGCCCACGGAGAACACGCCGTTGCCGGAAGCGACATCGCCCTCGTTGGCGTCGACCTTGTCGATCTTGGTGATCACGCCGTCAGCGTCGGCAGCGCCGATCTGATAGAAGCCGTCCACAGTGGGAGCCACGTCAGCGGCGATGGTCAGCTCAACATCCTTGCCCTCGGCGTCGATGGCCGCGTAGATGTTGTTGGTGCCGTCGAAGTTGTAGCCCTCTTCGGCCAGGACGTAGACGTAGCCGTCGGGCACGTCGCCGTCGAAGGCGGAAGCCTGGACCCAGACGTAAGCGGCGGTAGCGCCGTCGTTCAGGATGATGCCGTCAGCAACGCTCAGGCCGGGAACAGCCTTGTAGCCGGTGTACACGGTGTAGGTCCAGCTCTCGTCGGCGTTCTGCTTACCAACGATGAACACGGTCTTGTTGTTGGCGCTCTGGCCCTCGGTGAAGCCGATCTTGGCGCTGATGGTGGCGGGTTTGTCGAGCTCCACAGCGGTGTAGTCCTCACCAACAGAGGTCAGGGTGTAGGTGCCGTTCTTCTCGGAGTACTTCACGAACACGGGAGCGGTGGCGTAGGTCTCAGCCTCGACCTTCTTGTCGTCCATCTTGTCGACCTTGACGACCTCAGAGGTGCCGTCCAGGAACAGGAGCTCGGCCTGGCCGTAGCCGGCCGCGCCGCCGATGCCGCTGCCGCCGCCCACATAGCCGGTCTGGAGCAGAACGGCCAGCTTGGTGGTCACGGACTCGGTGATCTGGTCAAGGTGGCAGATCTTGCCGGCCTTATCCAGGAAGAAGTTGAACTCGTTCTCGCGGTCGCTCCAGCTGGAGAAGGTGATGTCCTTCAGGGAGTCGTCAGCCTTCTCGGACTTGCTGTAGGCCTTGCCGCCCACGGTGATGGTGCCCTTGGAGGAAGCCATGGTGACCTTGCCGGAAACCATCTCGGCCTTCTCCAGAACGGTGGTGCCGTCGTTGGTGTAGTACAGGACCACGTCGCCCTTCTTCAGGCCCTCATAGCCCACGAAGGTGGTGCCGCTGATGCCGGTGATGGTAACGGTGGTCTTGTCGCCCTTGGTGACGACCTTCGGGTCGGCGCTCAGAGCCTTGGCGTTCTCATACGCGAACACGCGGATCAGGTCGGCCTTGCCGTCCCCGTCGGTGTCGTAGAACTCGGCCACGTCGCCCGCAACCAGGTTCTTGCTGGGCACGCCCTTGGTCAGGTCGCTGCCGTTGGTGGTGCCGTACACGGTCTCGTTCTTGGCGACCACGAAGTTGTTCTTATCGTCGGCGTCATACCACTTGTTCTGGGTCAGGTCAACGCCGCCGGTGACGGTCTTGAGCAGCTTGGCGCCGCCCACAACGGCCTTGCTGGAGATCACGGAGCTGACGCTGGTGACCTCGGTGATGGCGCCGCTGGCGTACTTGGCGGAGCCCTTGACGTACAGGGTCACGGTCTGGCCGATCATGGAGGCGTCGCCGGCGATCTTCACGTTGTCAGTGGCAACGGTCTTGCCGGAAGCCTTCAGGATGCCGTCCAGGAACTCGATGTTGCCGTCGTCATCCAGGCCAGCGACGATGCCGGTGACCTTGATGGCGTTGAAGGCGTTGTAACCCATGGTCACGTTGCCCTCGTCATAGCGGTCGACATAGTTCTCGGTGCCGTTGCCCACGTAGATGGGCTTCAGAACGGCGGTGCGGATCTCAACGTCCAGAGCGTTGACGATCATCTTGGCGGCGTTGTCGCGGGTCAGGCCGTCCTTGGCAGCCTGGGCGATGCCGTCCAGCAGGTTGTGCTTGCGGGCGTCGTTCATGACGGCGCCGGACCAGCCGGAGCCAACATAGCCGCGGTCATCGGCGTTGTAGCCGGAAGCGACCAGCAGCATCTTGGCGGCCTCAGCCACGGTGACGGTGTTCTTGGGGTTGAACTTGCCCGCGTCGTCACCGGCAACCACCTCGATCTTCGGGGCGGCCAGGAAGCTGATGTAGCCCTCGGCCCAGGTGCCCGCGATGTCGCTGAGCTTGGTGTTGGCGGTCCCGACATAGTTGGCGGGATCGGCGTTGCCCTGCATGATGAAGTACACCATCTTGGCGAACTCAGCACGGGTCACGACATTGGTGGGCTTGTAGTAGGTCTGGCCGTTCTCCTCGGTGCCGTTGATGACACCCAGGTCGACCAGCAGCGCGACTTCGTTCTTGTTGGTGACTTCGTCGAAGTCGACCAGGTCGGAAGTCTTGACGGTGTCCTCATCCGCGGCGAAAGCAACGGTCATCATGCCGAACATCATGACCATGGCCAGAGCCAGAGCGAGGACCTTCTTCAGGTTCTTCATAGGATATTCCTCCTTTTGATTTTGACTTCGGGGGACAGTGCCCCCTCGTCTTTACGTTGCCCATGATAAATCATTTCGCAAAAATCGTCAAGCCCTTTTCCGAATGTGTAACATAACTGAAACAAACCCGGACAAAACCCCCAACTCTGGTCGCCCTTGTATTTTGCCCCGTGCCTTTTTCGGCGCTACGCAGTGCGCCGAAAAAGCCTCCCCACTTCTCCCCA
>JAMPEH010000445.1 GCA_023665245.1 Muribaculaceae bacterium | reverse complement strand
AACCCAAATCGGTCATTAGATTTCCAATCCGTTTTGCCTTTATGTTCGTTCGTATTGCGACCGTTTGGTCGAAGGCATAGCGAGCTATGGCGAGAGCAAACGGGAAGCAAGACGGCGAAGAGAAGGGCAAAACGGAGGAAAAGGCAATTAAATCATCTGATTTATACAAATTGACGTTCTAATGACCGATTTGGGTTTAATGGCTGTCATTCCGCCATTGGAGCTATTCACGGAATATGTTTTTTGCTTTTATTGTTTTGGTGGCGATACATTTTTCTAAAAAGACGAGGTTATAGCCTAAAGTTCGTTGCCCGTCATTGGCTGATGGCTGTGATGTGCGGAGATTTCTTGCGCATTATGTTCATATGGGTGTTTTTTGTGTGTACTTTTTTTCTGTTTTGCATTTATTTGTTTTTCTTTGTATTCGTTTCCAGTGAGATTGGGTGGATAATGGCCCGGAAATTCTTGATGGTAGCCATAAAAAGCCATGAGATAATCCTAAACTGCCATCAAAAGGCAACTGATAAGCTGATACAATAATTATATAAAAAATCAATTCTAAAGAAAGTTTTTTGCTATCATGAAACTCAAAACATCTATCCATGTATTGTTTGTAGTGGTACCTCTATTGACGTTTTCTACCAGTTGCACAGAGGACATTGACACCTCTGACAGGTATACTTTCACTGGTAAAACGGTAGTTGACTATTTAAGGGATTTTCCCGAAAGCTATAGCGAGTATTCTGCTTTGCTTGATTCTGTGCAAGTAAGTGATTTCTCTCAATCCACAATGAGCCAGTTGTTGTCGGCCAGAGGCAACTACACCTGCTTTGCTCCGACTAATGAAGCCATTCAATTGTTTCTGGACAGTTTGGCAACAAACGGTGTCATTTCGGAACCTACGTGGGATGCTCCCGAGTTTTGGCAAATTGATCCTGAGACCAAGACACGGAAGCTCCTGGATGAGACTCGAAAGACAATAGTGTACAATAGTTTGATTGATGGTGGTGACGATGTCGAGGCCTATCTGACCAGCGATATCAGCGAAAGGGCGGAGGAAAACCAGATGCTGGGTCTCCCGAACATGAGGGACCGCAAGTTGATGTGCTCCGTGGGCAACGGTACCAAGTATGCCATCAACGGTAGTAACATCTCCGATACCAACTGCGACATCTATGCCATCAATGGCCGCATACATCAGGTAGACAAGGTGATTGCGCCAAATACTCAGACGGCAAACGAGTTTTTTGAGAAATTGGTCGATGATAAAGTGTATGGTTTTTATACCTTTGCGACTTTGGTGGATGCTTGCGGTCTGGGTGATATATTGAATGAGTCTGAAGAGAACACATATTATAGCAAGCGCATGACTGGTGAATTGGAAAATCTTGCCATGCATCCTGGAATGTATCTTCCGGGTTATCTGCCTGAACGCAGATACATAGGATATACTATCTTTGCTGAAGACGACTCTTGGTGGGAGACCGCTCTTGGTTTGCCTGAAGGCACTATCACCGAATTGGCACCTCAAGAGTTGGTGGAGAAGGTTGCCGGTTATGTTACCGACAACAACCTTGCTCTTTCGACGGCACATGCAGGTACGGATTATACCGACGAGGATAATGCCTTGAACCAGTTTGTGACATATCACATCCTGCCGGGTAAATTGGAAACCAGCAAGTTGGTAATACACTTCTGCGAGTTGTATTACAATCTGACAGATAGGGTGAAAGGAGCGTCTGTATTCGATTTCTACACTACTCTGGGCAAACGCCGTCTCTTGAAGACGTATGAAGCCTCAAAGACTTGTGACGGCAAGCGTAACACAATTTATTTGAATCGTTTTCCGGTGTTGAAGAATGGCCGGGGCAAGGACCAGAATTACACCGAGGTTAGCTGCGATGATGCCAAGAAGGGTGTGGAGATTTATACTTCCGGGAATCCCGAAATGTACAATGCCTATCTTTATCGTATCAGCGACTGTCTTTACTACAACGACGAACAGGCCATCACAATGGCAAGCGAACGAGTGCGTATCGACTTCTCTACCATCTTCCCTGAAATGATGACCAACGACATCCGTTCCAACGAAAACTACACCGCGGTGCATCAGGTTGTAGGATTCCCCGTTTCCAATAAGTACCAGTATCTCGAAAACTGTGATATCAGCGACCAGACCAGATTTTATTATCTGAGCGGACGTATCAGCGATACTCAGTGCTGGCATAATTATGAGGGTGATGAACTCAACATTGTCGGCAACTATGAGGTAACCTTCAAGTTGCCTCCTGTGCCAAAGGACGGTATATATGAGCTGCGTTTGGGCATATCTACATTTCCTACTCGTGGTATGTGTCAGGTTTATTGGGGAAATGACAAGGCAAACTTGCCTGCTACCGGTTTGCCTGTCGATATGCGTATGGGAGGTACGGTTTGGTATGTCAAGGGTGGTACCGATATGGAAAGTATTCTCGGCTACGAAGAAGACGTGGAAGGCGATGATGAACTCAATGCTGAAAACGATAGAAAGATGCGCAATAACGGAGCCATGAAGGCTCCCAATAGTTATTACCAGTTTGGCAGTTCGGTTACGATGCGTAGCCAAAACCAAGGTAAAGTCGTACGTCGCATCATAGTGAGGGAGGAAATGAAAGCGGACGAAGTGTACTACCTGCGTCTGAAGAGCGTACTGCGTGACCCTGATACGCAGTTGTATCTTGATTATCTGGAGTACTGCCCCAAGGAGGTATACGACAATCCGTTGGTTCCGGAGGACATTTGGTAACATGTGTCGCATGTGATACTGTGTGGCACACATGAGGTGGCAGTCTTGCCTCGTGTGTGCCACAACTGTATACAATGGTTGCATGTGACTTACTGAGAGTGCTGGATGTTGAAAAGCTGGCACATTCCGCTTGGTTGTTTTTTTTGTGTTCAGCTCTGGCGGTTTCCTTTCGCTGGCGGCCTCTTTCCTGTCCTGTTTTGCTCGGCCTTTCCTTCCCGGTCCTCTCTTTTGTTTGTTTCCCCTCGCTGTGCCGGTTTCCGTTCC
>JAMPEH010000444.1 GCA_023665245.1 Muribaculaceae bacterium | reverse complement strand
CGGCCAAACCTGGCATTACTCCTTCCCCAACTTCTTTGGTGACACCGGTCTGAACGTCAAAGCCACCAAATCCGCCATTTTCATCGACCCCGTCCTGGCTCAGGACGCCGATGGAAACCTCTACCTCATGGCTGATGCCTGCCCCGCTGGTGTCGCCACCTGGGGTGGTACTTACCAGCGCCCTGAAACCACCACCGGCTTTGCCCAAATCACCCATAACGGCGTTACCAAAAAGCGTATGACCGTCTACACCTCTCCCGACAACGCCGACCAGGATGACACCAACTATTCCTACTACATTGGTGATTTCGAAAACGGCTATGCCTCTATCTACACCGCCGATGACCACACCGACAGCGGCTTCTATACCGATGAATACTTCTATCTCTACCACACCGACAGCGGCGTCAAAGACCCCGCCGCCGATAAGATCTACTGCGCGCAAATGAACGCTTCCAACAACCCCACCGACGTCTGGGTGCAGCAAAACCTTTTCTTCTATAACGCCACCCTCCACCTCCGCAACGCCCAGTACCTCTACCTCATCAAGTCCACCGACGGCGGCGAGACCTGGTCTGCCCCTATGATTCTTAACGACCAGGTGCGTACCGGGGTCCATACCTTCTATGGCCCCGGCCCCGGCGCGGGCACTTATCTGGACGATGGCACCATCGTTCTCCCCTGCTATTCCAACGATAGCCGTACCAGCTTCATTTACAGTTCTGACCACGGCGTCACCTGGGTGCGTTCCACCGGGCCAAACACCACCTCTTCTGAGAGCACCATCGTCCAAATTGACTCCACAACGCTTCGTCAATTCTACCGCGTTGACAATTCAAGCAGCATGACCCTTCCCTACGTAGATTATACCTGGAACGCCACCACCAGCCAATGGGACGTTGGCACCCCTGTTGTTACCAACGTCCCCCGCCTGGAAACCAACCAGGTCTCCTCCATCCGTTACTCCACCCAGGTGGATGGCAAGACCCTCATCCTTGTCTCCACCGCCACCGAACACAACGGAGGCAACACCTGGAGCCGCTGGCACGGCAACATCCATGTCTTCCAGCTCAACGATGACAAAACCATGACCCTCATCACCTCCTACGAGGTCAACGACGCCGATAATTGGTACGGCTACTCCTCCATCACCGAGCTCAGCGACGGCAAGATTGGCGTCCTCTACGAAAGCGGCCACACCGATGGCGGCTACCCCAACTGCTCCATGCAGTATGTCGCCCTCCACATCAACACGCTTCTCTACGGCAACACCCTGGCCAAGAAAGTCCGCGAGGCCGAAGCCATTGATCTGGGCCTCTACCCCGCTGGCGAGGTTCTGGACTTCTTCCAGACGTCCTTGGCCACCGCCCAGGAGGACCTGGCTGAAGGCCGGAACGACAGCTTCGCCGCTGACCTGCAAAACGTGAAAGACGCCATCGCGGAGCTGAGGGAACTGGGCACTCTCTCCACCGTCACCGTCTCCGGCTCCGTTGTCTCCGCTGACAGCGGCGCCCCCGTTCAGGGCGCTGTGGTCACTCTGGAGGACACCTCCTACCGCCCCGTGACCGGCCAGACCCCCGTCACCACCGACAGCCAGGGCCGCTTCCGCTTCCAAAACCTCCCCGCCGTCTCCCAGTACCATCTGAAGGTGCAGGCCCCCGGCTACCTGGTGGACACCCAGCTCTCCGCCGCCTATGTCACCGGCGTCAGCGCCACCACCATCTCCCTGGTGCCCGAAACCCCCGGTGCCTACGTCAACAACTTTGACTCCGGCGATATCTCCATGATGCAAGGCGCCACCGGCGACGCCGGCACAGCGGCTCTCACCATTGTCGAGCACAACGGAAGCAACGCGCTGAAAATTTCTGGATTACAGACTGGCGACAACCTGATCCATGTCCTTGACATGAACGCCCCCCAGATTCACAACGGCACCGTGGAAATGGACATTACCCCGTTAAGCAACGCCACCAACCGTTTTGGTCTTGCCCTGCGTGCCAACGGCAGCGGCAACCGTATCTGGATCGGGCACTTTGAAGGCAATAGTACGACTTGGAATTGGCAGAGCTATACCGGCAACTACGGCAACTTCAACACCGGCGGCCCGTTGCTGAATGTTGCCGATCTGACGCGCCATGTAAGGGTAGAACTGAACGGTGCCAGCTTGAGCCTTTGGGTCGATGGCGTATTCGTTGGTACAAAGAGCGGCGATATGCTTGATGTCGCGGGTTATGTTGGCTTCTCCAGCATGCGCACCGCAACCGAGTTTATCGTTGACAATATCCGTGTCGTCTCCGCCGACCCCGCCCCCGCCGATTCCTATGTGGTCCAAGGTACCGTCACCAACCAGAAGGGTACCCCCATCGTTGGCGCCACTGTGGACCTCTACGATACCGACGGCGCCCTGGTGGCGGGCACCACTACCAACGGCTCCGGCGTCTATGCCATCCGTTCCGTTCCGGCGGGCACCTACACCCTGAAGGTCACTGCCACAGGCCACAACGAGCTGGAGCAGGAGATCACCGTTTCCGCCGCCCTTACCCAGGACGTGGCCCTTGTCTCCACCGCCCCCGCCGACGCCAACAAGGAAGCCCTCCGGGCCGTCCTCGCCCAGGCCAAGGCAATCATCGGCGCCAGCGGCTACACCCCCGCCACCTGGAACGCGCTCCAAGATGCCATCATGGCCGCTGACGCCGTCCTGCGAGCCACCTCCGTGAACCAGACCCGTGTGGACGCCGCCTGCGCCACCCTGGAGGAGGCCATCTCCAACCTGGCGCCCAACACCGCCTCCGGCGGTTCTTCCGGCGGCTCCGTTTCCTCCCCCGCTCCCGTCCAGCCTCCCCGCGCCGACCACGCCACCGTCACCATCACTCACGCGACCAACGGCGATACCGTGGAAACGGTGAAGCAGGCCGACGGCACCCAATCCGAAACGGTCACCACCCGAACCGGCGATGTGATCGTCACCGTCACCGACCCCGAAGGTGAAGAGCTGGTCAAAATGGAGCTCCCCGCCGTCATTCCCGCCTCCGAGAAGCAGTTTACTGATGTCCCCGCT
>JAMPEH010000443.1 GCA_023665245.1 Muribaculaceae bacterium | reverse complement strand
TAGGGCTCAGTTATGCACTTATTCCCGAGGCGACCGAAGGAGAGACTCGACATGGAATTGGTAAGATATTCAAGTCGGCATGGCTTGGTGTCGATGTTTTCAATCTGCTCGATATATCAAATGTTGCCGGCTATTACTGGGTGACTGATGTTAACAAAATCCAATATGCTGTTCCTAATTATCTTACCCGTCGTCAAATCAATGTAAGGCTAACTTTTGATTTTTGAGAGCAGGATGCAAAATTTAGCGAGGTAAAGGCCGTCACACTATAAGATTTTCTTAACTTTGCACTCTTGAACAATCACGGAAATCCAATTTGAGACTCCATAATCGATATATTATTCTCTTATCGACCTTGTTTGTGGCATTGACAGGTCTTGTTTCTTTCAGTACGGCTGCAAGGAAGCAGGATGCTCAACCCGGAGTTGACTATGCCGCTTCAATGCCGGTCGACAGTGGCGTTGTTGAGGCGGTTGATTCTGTCAAATCGGTATTGGCTGAGATTGTTGAAACAATGAAAGTCGATTCTGTCTCTGCGCCGGCAAAGCCACTGTCGAGAATTCGACGGGAGAAGGTCGACCTTGAGAATCCGGTGACAATCACATCCACCGACTCCATGATAATGGTAGGGCGTGACAAGGCTTATGTCTATGGCAGCAGTAATGTTGTCTATGGAGATTTGACTCTCGACGCCGCTGAGATAGAACTCGATTTGAAGACCGATATGGTCTATGCCGTCGGACGTGTCGATACTGCCGGAGAGGTTCAGGGAAATCCGGAATTCTCGCAGAAAGGAGATACCTACAAGAGCAAGGAGATGACGTATAATTTCAAGACGAAGAAAGGTCATCTTACCGATATTATAACCCAGCAGGGCGAAGGTTATCTTACCGGGGGCGTTACCAAGAAAACCGAGGGGGAGGATTACTACATACAGGGAGGTCGTTACACTACGTGCGACGACCATGAGTGCCCTCATTTTTATCTTAACCTCACACGTGCAAAAGTACGTCCGAAGAAAAATATTGTAGTGGGACCCGCCTATATGGTGCTTGCCGGATTGCCACTGCCGTTGGCAGTGCCTTTCGGCTTTTTCCCTTTTACCGACAGTTATGCATCGGGTGTCATCGTACCGACTTTCGGCGATGATTACAACCGCGGATTCTATCTTAGTGACGGTGGATATTATTTTGCTATCAGCGATAACATGGACCTTGCATTAACCGGTGAGATTTATACGAAGGGTTCATGGGGTCTTAATGCCATGTCGACCTATGTGAAGCGATATAAGTATCAAGGTAACTTCCAGATAAACTATCTGAAGTCGATTTACGGCGATAAGGGACAGGCGGATTATTCCAAGCAGACCAACTTTCAGGTTATGTGGAGCCACTCTCAGGATTCCAAGGCCAATCCCAATATGAGCCTGTCGGCGAGTGTGAACTTCAGTACAAGCGGATATTCCCGCAATGACATTAATGCCGTATATGGGCAGGGTTTTACTGAGAATACCAAGAGTTCGACCATAAACCTGAGCTACAGGTTTCCACGGTCCAAGTGGTCGCTATCGACGTCGTTCAATATAGCCCAACGTACGAGTGACTCTACTCTTTCGGTTTCGTTCCCCAACGTCAACGTGACCATGCAGCAGCTCTATCCGTTCAAGCGTAAGAAAGCTGTCGGCGATGAAAAATGGTATGAAAAGATACGCATGTCCTATTCCGGACAGTTGCAAAATTCGCTAACCGCCAAGCAAGACGAATTTTTCAAAAAAAGTCTTATAAAAGATTGGCGTAATGCCATGAAGCACAATATTCCCGTCTCGGCTACGTTTAATCTTTTCCGATATTTCAACCTGACGCCGAGTTTCAATTTTACTGACCGCATGTACACCAGTAAGGTGCGTCGTCAGTGGGATCCCAATGCTTCAGTCGAGGTATGCGACACGACTTACAGTTTCTACAACGTGTGGGATTTCTCGGCATCAGTCTCGCTTGACACTAAGATATACGGATTCTACCAGCCTCTGCCATTTCTCGGCGACAAGGTGAAGATGATACGTCACGTGTTGACACCGTCAATATCGTTCAGTGGCGCTCCCGACTTCAGCTCCTCATTCTTCGGTTACTATGGTGAATACACGGTTCCCGACCCGTCTGGCAACGGCGAGGGGCAGAAGCGTAAGTATTCGTTGTTCCCCAATGCCCTTTATGGAGTGCCGGGGCAGGGTCGTAGCGGAACCGTTTCGGTGACTCTGTCTAACAATGTCGAAATGAAGGTGAAGAGCGACAATGACAGTATCGGGGAAAAGAAAGTGTCGCTGATAGAGAATTTCTCTGTGTCGCAGAGCTATAACTTCGCAGCCGACTCACTCAATTGGAGCAATATACAGACATCGCTTCTTCTCCGCCTGATGAAGAATTTCAATCTCAATGTCTCAGCTACTTGGGATGTCTATACCTATAAGCTCAACGCTGCCGGAAATCCTGTCAGGGTCAATGTGCCGCGATGGAAGGCAGGTAAGGGTATTGGTCGACTTTCGAGTACCGGAACGTCGTTCTCCTATACGTTCAACAATGACACGTTCAAGAAGAAAGACAAGAGCAAGAAGGACGACAAATCAAAGACCGACAGCGAGCGTGATATCACAGCCCGGCTCGATGACCCCGACAATCCGGAGAATAAGAAAGATGAAGATACCGAACTCGATTCCGACGGATATATGCCGTGGAGCATACCGTGGAATCTTACGTTCAACTACTCTGTCAGCTATGGTTACGGCTCGTTCAATAAGGAGAAAATGGAGTATAACGGCAGAATAACCCAGAACCTGTCGATGTCGGGAAATATCAAGCCAACGAAGAACTGGAGTCTTGGCTTTTCGGCAAGCTACGATTTCAACACCCACAAGATTGCCTACATGAACTGCAATATTTCGCGCGACCTCCACTGCTTCACCATGAGAGCCAGCGTAATACCGGTTGGACCCTATAAGTCCTACAACTTCCATATTTCCGTCAAGTCGGCTCTGCTCAGCGATTTGAAATACGACAAGCGTTCATC
>JAMPEH010000442.1 GCA_023665245.1 Muribaculaceae bacterium | reverse complement strand
GGACGTGAACACCGCTTCCGCGCCCCTGCTGACCCGGGTGGCAGGGCTAAACGGCACCACGGCGAAAAATATCGTGAAGTACCGGGAGGAGAACGGCCCGTTCACCACCCGGAAGCGGATTTTGAAGGTCCCGAAATTGGGCCCCAAAGCCTTTGAGCAGTCCGCCGGTTTCCTGCGGGTGCCGGAGAGCAAGTCCCCCCTGGACAACACCGCCGTCCACCCGGAGAGCTACGCGGCGGCGGAAAAGCTGCTGGCCCTGTGCGGCCACGACATGGCGGACGTGAAGGCGGGGAAGCTGGGCGATTTGAAGGGCCAGCTGGCTGCCTACGGACAGGAAAAAGCTGCGGATGAGTGCGGCGTGGGCGTGCCCACCCTGCTGGACGTGGCGGCAGAGCTGGTCAAGCCCGGACGGGACCCCCGGGACGAGCTGCCCGCTCCGGTGCTGCGCACCGATGTGCTGGATATGAAGGATTTGAAGCCCGGCATGGAACTGAAAGGCACCGTCCGCAACGTCATCGACTTCGGCGCATTTGTGGACATCGGCGTCCATCAGGACGGGCTGGTGCACATCAGCCAGATTTGCGACCGGTTCATCAAGCACCCGTCGGACGTGCTCAGCGTGGGAGACGTGGTGACGGTGTGGGTGAAGGAAGTGGACGAGAAAAAGAAGCGCATCTCCCTGACCATGCGGAAGGACAAGCTCGGGCTGTAAAGGGACTGGACGCTGGAAATTTTACGTTTTTTTGAAAAAACACTTGACTGTCCACCAACTTGACAGCTTAGCATGACCCTAGGAGGTGGTTCCATGACCATCAAGGAGCTGGAAAACAGGACGGGCATGACAAGGGCAAATATTCGATTTTATGAGGGGGAGGGCCTGCTCACCCCCAGGCGTCTGGACAACGGCTACCGGGACTACTCGGAGGAGGACGCGGAGACGCTGAAAAAAATCAAGCTGCTGCGGCAGCTTCAGCTGGACATTGACACCATCCGCAAAGTGCAGGGCGGGGCCCTGACCCTGGAGCAGGCGCTGTTCGTCCAGACAACGAAGCTGGAGGGGGACAAGGCCGTCATCGAGCGGGCGGCGGAGGTGTGCCGGGAGCTCCAGCAGACCAGCGTAGAATACGCCGCCCTGGAGCCCCAGCCCTGGCTGTACAGGCTGGAGGCGCCCCAGCGGCCCAGCCTGCCGGAGGCGCCCCCTGCCGTCCTGGAGGATGGGGCGGAGGACGAAGAGGACGATGAGCCTCAGGCCTGCTACTGCCCCTGGCAGCGGTATTTTGCCCGGGCACTGGATATGAGCCTGTACGGCACCGTGTCTGGGGTGGTGTGGACGCTGTGGTTCTGGGACCAGAGCGTGATCCTGCCCAAGGGGCTCATCTCCTGGCTGCTGGGGCTGGCGCTGCTGGGGTTCACGCTGGCGGCGGAGCCGCTGTGGCTGCATTTCCTGGGCTGGACACCGGGCAAGCTGCTGTTCGGACTGAAGCTGCGGGACGAGGACGGCGGTAAGTTGAGCCTGGTCCAGGGCTGGGAGCGGAGCTGGCGGGTGTTTCAGGACGGCTACGGTTGGAATATTCCCTTCTGGGATCTGTACAAGATGTGGCAGTGGCGGAAGCTGGGCTTGGACGGCCGGGACTGCTGGTGGGACGGGTCGGAAGACTACCGCTACACCAAGGTGGAGCGGCGGTTCAGCGCCGGGGTGGTCTATGTGTTGGTGATGCTGGTGTGCATCGGGGCGCGGTGGTCGGTCATACAGCTGACAGACCTGCCCGTCAACCGGGGAGACCTGACGGTGGAGGAGTTTTCCGAAAACTATAACCTGTTTCATGACAGATATGAGAATTTGGGGGTTGGCAATGTTCCAAAGCTGGGCGTAAGGGGCCTCTGGGTGAAAGAGGCTGGGAGTACGGAGAGCGGAAGGGTAATCCACGGGAGTCGCTCAATAGTTGCCGAGGATGGGACTACATACACCATTGAGAACCCTGTGGAGGGCACTGCGGTCTGGTCACAGCCGGAGTTCACGCTGGAGGATGGCCGGATTACGGCGGTAACCCTCCGCGTTAAGAGCTGGGACAGCATCATTTACCCTGAGCGGCTCCGGGAGGCGCTGGCCCTGATGGCCATGTCCGGGGCGGCGGACGGGCAGGATATCCTCCATTTTGACGCGGCTGACGGACTGCTCATGATGCTGAACCTGCAATTTCTGGAGGATCAGGAGCTGGACTACTGGGGGCTGCATATCAGCCAGCAGGTGGACTATGAGGGGTATGAGCCCCCTTATGGCGGCAGCCTGTGGGCGGTGGAGGGCGCCTCCCGCTACTTTGAAAAGACGCTGACAATCTCGCTGATGGAAGGATAGAGGAGGGATTTACACGATGGCCGGGAAGCTCTATCTGGTGCCCACCCCCATCGGGAACCTGGGGGATATCAGCCGCCGGGCGGCGGAGACGCTGGAGTCCGTGGATTTCATCGCCGCCGAGGATACCCGCGTGACGGTGAAGCTGCTGAACCATCTGGAGCTGAAAAAGCCCATGGTGACCTACCACCGGCACAACTGTGATGCGGCGGGCCCCGCCATCCTCCAGCGGCTGGAGGATGGGGAGAGCTGCGCACTGGTTACGGATGCGGGCACCCCGGCCATCTCGGACCCGGGGGAGGACCTGGTGGCGCTGTGTGCCGCCGCCGGGGTGGAGGTGGAGGCCGTCCCCGGGCCCTGTGCGCTGATTGTGGCGCTGTCCGTCTCCGGCCTGCCCACGGGGCGGTTCACCTTTGAGGGATTTTTGCCGTTGAACAAGAAGAACCGCCGGGCCCAATTGGAGAGCCTCAGGTTGGAAGGGCGCACCATGATTTTTTACGAGGCCCCCCACAAGCTGCGTGCCACGCTGGACGATCTGGCGGACACCTTCGGCGCGGACCGCCCCATGGCGGTGTGCCGGGAGCTGACCAAGCTGCATGAGGAGGTGCTGCGCCTGACGATTGGGGAGGCGCGGGCGCGTTTTGCGGTCCAGGAGCCCCGGGGGGAGTTTGTACTGGTGGTGGCGGGACGGTCCCCCCAGGCCGCAGGGGGCGA
>JAMPEH010000441.1 GCA_023665245.1 Muribaculaceae bacterium | reverse complement strand
AATGCGCATCTAACAGCTCGCGACGCTCCATAAAACGCTTTGCAAGATTGGGGTGTTCGCGGGCAATTTTTTCACCAAGAAGCACCCTGCGCCGCTCAAATTCCAGCGCAATCTGATATTCGTCCTTGCCCGAAATCCGCGAAATCTCCGCAAGGTGCGCCTCGAGATGCTCTAACCACTCGTCTTCATCCATGGCGCCAAGCTGGTTCCAGCTCCCGTGAATCAGCGTCTCAATATCCCCGGTCTTCTGCAGTTCCTCAATCTGCTGATTAATCTGCCGCTCCATTTCCGCCTCGCAGCCGGAACCGTACGCCCACATAAATTCATGCAGCGTATTTTCCGCGCGTTTCCTTGCAACCGAGTCATAAGCGGGATGCGCACCGTCAATCGGATAAGGCTTTTCCATCCCGATATCCGCAAGCGCCGTTTCCATCGTGCGCCGCACCGCGCCCTTCTGAATCAGACCGCCAATCCCAAGCGTGCGCATCTGGTCATTCAACTCCGCCACATGTCCCGTAAGGTAAAACGCAATCCCGCGTTTGCCGAGCGATTCATACAGCAGCATCAGCCGCTCCGCCGCAGTACTGTCAATACTGCCGATGCCCGCCGCGTCCACGATGACGGCGCGCGTATCCTGCATTATGCTGTTCTCGATATCCGCCTGAAAAATACCGACATTCGCAAAAAACAAATCGCTTGTAAAACGGTAGAGGATTACGCCCTTAACCGGGTAAATATGGTTAAACTGCGAAAGGTCGTGAAAATCCTCGTGCCCCGGGATAACGCCCAGAAAACACCGCGGCGGGTTGGAGGCGCGAAGAATCACCGCCGTAAACGAAAGGATAATCCCTACCAAAACGCCGTTGATCGTGCCAAGGACCAATACCGCAAAAAACGCCCCCATAAAGATGTAAAATTCCCCTTTGCTGGAAGTTTTCAGTTTTGCGGCAAGTTTCAATTCCAGCGCGCCAATCAGCGCCGTCATAACGACGGCAGTGAGGACCGGAACAGGCAGATACCCGATAAACCCGGTACAAAACAGTAACACAAGCATCATCGTAACGCCCGCGATCATACCCGTAAGCTGCGTTTTGCCCTCGTACTGGTCGTTCATCGCCGTCCGCGGCACAGAGCCGTTTACAGGGCAGCACCCGGTAAACGCAGACGCAAAATTCCCAAGGGAAAACGCAAGGATTTCCTGATTGTCATTTAATTTATAACCACGTTTCAACGCAAAATTATTTTCCGCAAGCAAAGTCTGCGCCATAATCACCACGGCAACGGAAAGGCTCGCGCCGATTGCGTCCGTAAAAGGAATCGAAAAGAAATCGGGAAACGCAAAGTGCGGAAGTCCCGGTTCGACAGAGGAAAGGCACGCAATTCCCATACGTTCAACAGGTGCAAAATAAGCAAAAAGCGCGCCAAAAACAATCATGACAACCGCCATTGGAAATTTCGGACAGATTTTTTTGGAAGTCAGGACAATCGCAAGCGTTGCGACGCCAAGCAGAAAGGATGGCGGATTAAAGACGGGAAGCTGCTGTATAATGTGTTCCAAAAGCTCAAACAACTCCCCCGTTCCGGCAGTCCCGCCAAACAGCTTCGGAACCTGCATCATAATAACCGTACAGCAGACGCCGGAAATGAAACCGCCCATCACCGGCTTTGATATAAAATTAACAAGCTTTCCGGCGCCGAGGATGAAAAACAGCAGCAGCCATGCCCCCACATAGAACGTGAGCACGGGCACGACGGCAAGCGCCTCGGCGGACTGCGCCTCGATTTCAAAGGAGAGCAGCGCGCCCCCGATGAGCGCCGCGGGCGCGGCGTCAACGCCGAAGATAAACTGCGGCGAAGTCGAGAACAGGGAAAATAGGATTATCGGGAAGACAGAGCCATACAGCCCATAGACCGCGGGCAGCCCCGCAATCTGCGCATAGCCCATTGCAATCGGAATGGACACGGCGGCTATGATGATTCCGGCGAGAATGTCCTTTGGAAGATTTTTTGTTTTGTACCCCCTCAGGGTGTGTGCAAAAGAAATTTTCGTGAAATAATTTTTCATAACCACCATGTCCTTTCCTGGTTGCAATTAGCGAGCATTTTATTTCGGCCTTACAGTCAGCCGCTCAATCAGACCCGTTTCATCAACACGCCGCACCGTTGCGATCGCCATAACATGATACCCGCCAATCGAAGCGATAAACTCCGCCTGGTCGTCATTCACGACTTCCGCATTGGAAATCAGATACTGCCGGAACGAAAATTTATTTTTAAAGAACATGTCAATCGCTTCCCTGCCATATACATGGTATTCCTGTCGTCCCGAACTGTTCGGGCAGTAATCGCAGAGACTGCCTTCTTCGGTAAACAATTCCGATAAACCTTTATTGTCGCATTTCTGCAGCGCATCTATATATTTTTCGATTGCTTTCATAATTGTGAACCCTCCTTAATAAATATATTAATATACTTTCTCAGAATTTAGAAGTGCGTCCGTACCGCCGTCGGTGAAGAGGATAATGCCGTTGATGCCCCTTGCCGCGTCCGATAACAAAAACTTCATGGATTCCGCAATTTCCGCAGGGTCCATCAGCGCGTCAGAACCATACCTGGTCGGGATTGGAAGCGCGCTCACCGCGAATTTCGCCGCGTCGCTCAAGCTGTCCGTCATCGCCGTCCGCACATTCCCCGGCGCAACCGCGTTGACGCGCACGCCGTTTGCCGCCCATGAGGACGAAATTCTTCTCACCCATCTTGCAAGCGCATACTTTGTTGCCATATACATCGACTGTCCAACCGTCTGGTTCTTTGTATCTAAAGTGCTTACGATATTGCAAATCCGCTGCTCGTCGCCAATATTGTTCAGCAAGTCCACAATATCCATTCTCCCGGTGCCCTGTGAAATGGTGTTCGACACCGTCACAACGACACTTCCGCGTTTTTTCTTCAAAAGGTCATACACGCCCCGCGCGAGCCTGACCGTCCCAAAATAATTCAGTGAAATAACAAGTTCATAATTTCCGCAGTTTCCGGAAACGCCCGCGTTACAGATAATGCCGTCAAGC
>JAMPEH010000440.1 GCA_023665245.1 Muribaculaceae bacterium | reverse complement strand
CAATCCACGCAGCACATGTCAACTTGAACGGCAGTGTATAGCCAACGCCTATCGACAGGCAATAGAGTTCACCAAGTATTCCGGTCATAGGATAATAAAGCGATGCCTCGGGATTGGGAATATGGGGTGATGGAAGTACCCATGGCATTCCGGTCTCACGGAAGTCCATGTCACGAGTCCATCCTTCCATCGGAATCACCGTAAGATTCACCTTTTTACCACCTTTAAGCATGTTCTCACCGTTGAGCAGCAATGCGAGTTCTCCCGGAGTAAGACCATAGATATAGGGTATTGAGAACTGGCTGACAAACGAGAAGCATGAATCTTCAACGACGTTTCCCTCTACCTTGTTGCCGCCAACCGGATTGGGACGGTCGAGTACCATAAATTCCTTACCGAGTTCGGCACAGGCATCCATTGCCAACCCCATGGTAGAGATGAATGTAAATGACCGGCAACCATTGTCCTGAATGTCATAGACAAGCACATCAACGTCCTTGAGCATCTCGGCAGACGGTTTCTGAGTCTTCCCGAATATCGAATATACCGGTACACCGGTAGTCGGGTCGGTCATATTGTCGACCTTATCACCGGCATGCACGTCACCGCGCACTCCATGCTCAGGCGAAAACAAAGCGGTAAGCTTAACGTCCTCGGCTTCGTTGAGTATGTCGATTGTGGGCTTCATGTTATTATCTACCCCGCTTGGATTGGTTATCAGCCCTACTCTTTTGCCTTGAAGCTGCTTGAATCCATTGTCGCGAAGAACTTCAACACCCGGTTTTACCACCGCATAGGAACTGCTTGCCACTGTGGTAATTGTCATTAAAGAAATAATTAAGCGTCGTATCATTTTTTTCGTCCGAAATTAGGGTCAATTTTAAGAAATGAGCATATGCCGATTGTGGCAGCACAACAAATCATCGTCCACACGAAGAAATGCCGGTAGCCTATTGTTTCCTGAAGCCAACCGGCAGCCATGCCAGGAATCATCATTCCAAGAGCCATAAAACCGGTGCATATGGCATAGTGGGCAGTCTTATGGTGTCCTTCCGAGAAATAAATAAGATACAGCATATAGGCGGTAAAGCCAAACCCGTAGCCGAATTGCTCGATAAACACACACACATTCACAGTGAACAGTGACGGAGCGTCGGCATAGCTGAGATAAACAAATGTCAGGCATGTCAGAGACATGCTCCACGCCATTGGCCACAGCCACTTGCGCAAGCCTCCCTTGGCAGCAACAATACCACCGATGATACCTCCGACGGTCAATCCGATAATTCCGATTGTTCCGTAGACAAATCCAACCTCACCGGTTGTGAGACCAAGTCCACCTTTATCTACCGGGTCAAGAAGGAACGGATTGATAAGCTTCACAAGCTGTGCCTCGGGAAGACGATATAGCAACATGAAAGCAATTGCAACCCATATCTGATTTTTCTTGAAGAAAGACTTGAATGTTTCCACAAACTCCTTCACTATCAATCCTGGAGTATTGGCATTGGTCCTGTTGTCATCGCTTGCCGGACGTGGAAGCACTCTGCTATGGTACAATGCGACGGCAAAGAAGAATGCTGAAAGAGAAACAAACACTACCAACCATGCAAACGGTATATTACCCGAAGCACCTTCAAAGACCGCCGTTGCCTTGGCTGTCAACTTATGGTCCACCTCAAAGAAGAGATAGGCAGGCTTATCCCAATTGTCGGCATTGAACACAAAGCGCGTCGAGAGCTTGTTTTGTTCAAGTTTTATACTTTGGTCACCACCCTTGTAAGTCACATTAAGTATGACGGGTTCACCCGGTTCAGGGGCTCGATTGAGTCTCACTGCTGCAATAGCGATATTATTGCTTCGACCGTCGGAGACCTGTTCGCGCTGCTCACCAAACGTGTTGCGTACCCATGCGGTAAAACGGCTCTCATCTGCCACAACCGCATCAGCTGCCGAGTTCTCATTTCTTACAATCAGCGGACCATCGACATGACCGTTTGCAACGTTGAGATTGTTAACCGAATCACTCATCGCCAACGCATAGGCTTTAAAATCGGAAATTTCTTCAGGCGTGGCAACCGGCACCGTAATATTATCTGACGAAACGATGAATGTTAACGGCTGCGAATCATCGGCTGCCGACAGCTGATTGTCAAAAACAGGAATAGCCATCTCGGTGCCGGTAACTGCCGGGTCGGCTGTAACGGCAAGCCTTACCGGCTCAAGTCCCGTACCGGTTTCAATCAGTCCGGCTATTATCACAAGCAATCCTTGCCCTGCCACAGTAGCTACACGATAGAACGTGGAACGTATTCCTACATAGAGCGACTGTTCGTGTTCATCGAGTGCAAGCATATAAAAACCATCAGCAGCTATGTCGTGGGTCGCCGATGCAAATCCCACCAACCAGAAGACGGCAAGAGTCATTTTGAAAAAGAATGGTGCGGGGATAAAGAACGCTATTCCGGCAAGAGCCACGGCTATTATCCACTGCATGGCAAGAGTCCACCAACGTTTCGTCTTAATTATGTCAACAAACGGGCTCCAGAACGGTTTGATAACCCAAGGCAGATAGAGCCATCCGGTATAGAGGGCTATGTCGGTATTGGATATGCCGAGCCGCTTGTACATGATGACAGAGAGTGTCATAACGGCGACGTAGGGCAACCCTTGCGCAAAATAGAGCGTGGGTATCCATGACCACGGGGAGCGTTTTTTAATGTCGGTTTTACTCATATATAATAATCAATATAGTTTGTGGAGCTCTGCCCCGATAAAATAATGTGCAAGAATATCTTTATAATTGTATCCGAGATCGCCCATTACGGCAGCACCTATCTGACACAGTCCTACTCCGTGACCCCAACCGGCGCCATGGAATATGAACCGCCGTGCTTTGCCGGTTTCGTCGATATCGGCTTTTTCAACCACAAACGCCGAACTGTAGAGATGACTTTCGGAGAGTGTACGCCTTATTTCCAATTCCTTTCCTATGATTTTCGTCAATTTCGTACCGACTATTTTCAAGCGCACGATTCTACCCGAGGTGCCTCGACTTAAAGGAACAATA
>JAMPEH010000043.1 GCA_023665245.1 Muribaculaceae bacterium | reverse complement strand
AAAGACAAAAACTTGATAATCAACGTTCAGATTTATCAGGTAAATTAGAAACAACACAGTATTACAATAGTGAATTAAAACGAGCTAAAAGTGATGTTGAAAGTTTTGAACGTTCTGTAAATATGTATAAAGACAAATTGGCTGAAATAGATGATATAGAAAGTTCAGCATATAGATATACAAAAAGCTCTTTCGATTATTACAAAAAAGAGTTGAGTAAAGCTAAGCAACATTTGTCCTATTTAGAAAATAAAATAGATAGACTTGAACTTGATTTTGAGGGCAAAGATTCGGAAGAAAGTATTCAAAAAGAAATTGAAAAACTTGATGAGAAAATTGCCAGTCTTCAAGAACAAACTAAATTAAAACTGGAAGAATACCAAAAAGAATACGATAGTACAAGAGCTACCGGAAAAGGTCTTGAGGAGTTAATTAAAGAGTTTGAAAACGATACAAATAGTTTGTATGGTGACGTTTCCAATAATGCAGATGTTGATATTCCTGAATTTATGAAAGATATTCAACCGGTTGTTAATAATGGCTTAGACGTTGATTTAAACCCTATTTATGAAAAGATTTCAAACGGAATTAGCGGCAAAGATTTAGCGGATATTCTTCCTAATGATATTGCTGAACTCATCCGCAATAATGCTGAAAACTATACTTTTAAAGAGTTAACTACTGATGAGAAAAATTTAAAAGGAAGGCACGTAGGGGTATGGAAAGAGATTCAACTTAACTTAGATGGTATTGGGAATAATCCAAGAAGCTTTGTTAGTACTCTATTGCACGAGGTTCAACACGTAAATCAAGAGGTTTTGTATAGAAAGATAAAACAAAAACCTACTAAAGATTGGACGCCTGAAGATAGAACATATATAGCACATTATAATATTTGTAAAAGAGTTAACAAAAATAGACAAAAATATTATAATAAACATAAGAACTTAATTGATAAATTTCGATATAATAATTTTTATTCTGCAGAGGAACGTGCTAATGTGATTTCTCAATTAAGTAAATCTGAACAAAATATAATTGATACGTATGATGAAATAGTCCAAAATTACTGGAATGCTTTATTTGAAGTTGAAGCAAGGAGCAAAGGAGCAGAATATGCAAAAGGATACACAGAAAAATCAAGATACACTCTATCAAGATCGTCTAAGACGAAGCAAACTAATATTAGAACTCCAAGAAAGTGGAATTTGGGATCAGATACACGGAACAGTTCCACCAGATATGGTTGGGAAGACTTGGAGAGACCAAATGAATACAAATCAAGAGAAATAAAACCTGACAATATTCAAAAAGTAACTAAAAACCATATTCGTAAATGGTATGGTGGTATTGAAAAAGACCGCTATGATGTCAATAAAAATTTAACATCTTTTATCAACCTCACAAAAATTCAAGCTAAAGAACTTAGCAAAAAGACAGGTCAAAAAATAACCGATAAAATGGTTAGAGAGATTATGCCATTTTTACGTGAGCGTACAGAATTGCCTAAAAAACTCAATAGACCTGATTTAGAAAAATTCTACAATGCACTATCTAATCAAGATAAAGCAAGATTAAGAAGTTTTGCTGATAGTGTTTCTGATAAATTCCAAAAGTATTACGAAAATTATAATTATGCACGTGGTGTTGTTCCTGAAGAAACTATTGAAAACCATATCTCACACATTTGGGATTTAGACAAAAAGAAAAAGACACTTTTAACTAATTATTTTTTAACTCAATCACGATTTGGAAAAACTAGAACAATAGAAACTCTAATCAAAGGTATTGACGGTTTTAAAGTTAATGGCGAAACTGTATCATTCAAACCTAAAACGCTTGATTATGCAGAAATTCTAAAGATTTCTTCGGATTCTTTAATTAAAGCTACGCACGATATAATTCTAGCTGATAATATCAAAACTCTTTCAATCGGCAAAACAAAACTTGTTATGCCAAAAGATAAAGCACCTGGTGATTATATCGAAATAAATCACCCTGCATTAAAAAGATGGGTTTATAGAGGTGGCAATGATGAAATGGTCAAAATCGAAAAAACAGATGTAGCCGTTCATCCTGATATTGCAGATGATATCTTAACAGTATTTGAACGTCAAAAATCTGATAACGCATTTTGGAAAGCATACGATAGTGTTGGTGCTGCAATGAAATATGGTGAGTTGTCATTAAGTGGTTTTCACGGATTTGCACTATCAGAATCAAGTATCGGTAATGCCGGTATAAGAAAAACATTACAACACTTGAATCCATTAGAAATAATGGACGGTATCAAAAACGGTAATTATTTTATATATAAAAATGAAGAACTTGCAAAAGATGCAATCGAACACGGATTATCTTTAGGAACTCCGCTTGATATTCAACGTTCAACAATCGAAAAAATAAAATTTATAGGTAAAATCGCAGAAGTAAATAATAAAATACTTTGGGATCATTTACACAGCACATATAAACTTATTGCGTATGATGTATTAAACAAGCAAGCCTTAGAACGTGGAGCGTTGACAGATGAAATCAAGAACGAAAATGCACAATGGGTAAATGATAGTTTTGGTGGGCAAGTATGGCAATTATTGGGAGTTAAGCCTTCACAAGTAAAATTTGCACACAGGTTAATGCTTTCACCTGACTGGTTTATCTCTACAACACGACAAGCAACCGGTGCACTATCAAGTGAAGCGTTGTATAAACTTATTGACAAAGTTCAATACCAAAAAGCTAAAAGAGTTGCTCAGATATTAGGTTTTGTAGGCGAAACTCAAGAAGGTTCAGGTGCCAGAGGAAAAAGCGGACGTAAATTTTTGATAAAATCAGCATTAGTTATGATGTTAGGGGTTTATAATATTATCAATGCTTGTTTTAGAGAGAAAGACCGCAAAGAACATCCTGAATACTATAAGAATATGACACCGTGGGATTATTCAATATGGAGCAATGGTGACAGTACAGATGATATGTCATTAAGAATGATGCCGTACATATTTATTGGCAGAAATAAAGACGGTAGTGCAAGATATTTGAGATTGGGTAAGCAATTTAGAGAAGTGCCTGAATTGTTAGCAAAGCCTGTTGAAAAAGTATCACCTAAATTAAACCCTGTTATCAATACTGGTAGTAAGGTTGCATTTGGTAAAGATGTTGCCAATAACATAAAAAGTATGAATGGCGAGAATGCTTTTCTAGACCAGGATATTTGGAATGGTTACGGTAAATATGCAACTAAGAAACAAGGTGCAGATTTAGCAGTTGGTAGAGCTAAGGTGCTAGGAAAATCGTTCGCACCATACATTATGCAAAATGCAGTTAATGAAAAACATAACAATAGTGCGTGGGATTTTGTAGCACAAACATCTAACGGATTATCCCCTTATAAAATAAAAAACAAGTACAAAACTGCGTTTGAAAGAGGGTATGGACAGAAAAAAATTGACGATATTACAAAACGAGCATATCGTGACGGATTGAACATTGAACAAATTCAAAAAGCACAAAAAGACGCAACGAATACACTAAGGACAGAATATACAAGTCAATATAGAAACAAAATTGAAAAAGCTATCAAAGATAATAGTACAGTTCAAATATCTAAGATTAAACAAGATATGGCAAAGCACCATATACCTGTAAATGAGCAACGTATAATCTATGACAAAGTATACAAAAGTTATATGAAGAAATTAAATAAGGAGTAGAGAAATGGATAAAGAAACATTATTTAAGTATGCACCGATAGCACTGGTAGTAGCAACTATTTTTATACAATGTAATCTATTTGTTACACCTGAAAAGTTAGAAATTAAACACCGTGAAATTTTACAGGATATTGCACAGCGATATACTACAAAAAGTGAACACGATGACTTAAAAAATCAACTCGGTGATATGCAAAAGAAAATCGATAAAATCTATGATATTTTAAGCAATAAATAATATTACAAACTATTTACATTCAGTTGAGTGGTTTTGAAATATTATAAAATAATAGTAGTACAAAACGCATTTTATGCAAGGGGGTATTGAAGTTAAAGTTATTTTCAAATCTATTAAGTTTTAAGTCTTCTCTTCAAAAGACTTTCACCAGTGAAAAAGTATCAAACCTTATAAGGTATGCAAAAGAACAAATTATTGCACAAGTCGATTCGCAACTGTTAAGCAATGAAACTAAGAAAAATTCAGTAGATATATTTGTAAGATCTTATATCTTAAAGAATTTTTCATCTTCTAACACATTAGTTCAATTCTTAGTAAATAAATTGCTAGATTTTGTACCGGTTATTACTCAACACGTCTTTGATTGCCTCAAAGAACGTGTAAATGGTCTAACCAAGGAGTAATGGTATGTCTGATGAAAAGTTAACGACATTTAAAAAGGGTAAAACGGCTTCATCTTCAGATGTTAATAATAATTTTAAATATTTAGAATCACTGTGTAATAATTTATCTGATTCAATAAATACACTTAAAATTCAAATGCAAACTACTGTACAAGATTCACTCAAGGTTGTTTTTGGTTCTGCTGACACATCTGATTTTACAGAGATTACGGGAACAGATAAATCTCTGTTAGACTGGTTAAAGGAATCTAAAGCAGACGTAGAAAAAGTTGCAGAAACAGTTGTTAGTAAAGATATTAGCTCTAAAGTTATTACAATCAAATCACCGATTCCAAAAGATGCTGATGGTGATGAGTTATCAGATGAACAGTTGGCAAGTTTATTTGATGGAACGACACCGGTTTATAATGGTATTTATAGAAAATCTTCTTCAAGTACCATTACAGTTTCCAATAGAAACTTTTTGTCAGAAAATTATCATTATATAATTAAAGAATTTTATACTGAAGGTTCAAAAGACGATGAAGGTAAAGAGATAACAGAACCGAAGCTTGTCTTTAAAGAAATTTACGGCAGAATTCCAAGTCATTTATTGTATTACAACAGTACGACAAAATTAAGTAATTTTGTTATATCTTTACCTGAAGAATTCTACAAAGATATAACATTGACGTATGAACCAATGCTTAAAGTAATTGCTATAAGCACATCCGGAGTAGCAAAAGAATTAACTCCTACAATTACCAAAGATTTTGAAAATAAAACAATGATTGGAACAGTTTCAATCGGTAAGAATTACCCTGATTTTGAAATAAGTTTTTGTATTAAAGGGGGTGTTTTGTAATGTTTATTATTGATGAAGAAACTGGCGATATAGAGTTAATTCAGGGCGATAGTGGTGATGTTGTCATATCCGGATTACCAAATGATAAAGCATATATAATATATTTTGCGTTCATTAAAGAAGATAAACAACTTTTAGGTGAAGAAGTTTCAGTTCCTTGTCAAAATCAAGATACTGTTACTATACACATTCCAGCAAGTTTTACAGATTCTTTAACTGTTCCTGCAGGTGAAGATTTTGCGGAATATTATTATGGATTGAAACTTTGTACTGCTGATGGGTTAACTGAAGAAACTCTTTTAATAGGAGAAAACGCTAACCCAGTCGATTTTAACAAAGTAACAGTATATCCCAAAAGAGTGGAAGGGAATACTAACACAAACAATGAAGAAAGTGAGTAGATTGTGGCGAAAATTGAAATTGAAATAAGTAGCAAAGGTAACAATAAAGTATCTGCTACAAATAGTGTTGTAAACTCAATTAGCGAGAAGAATCAACAAATATACAATGATATTCTTGAAAAAATCAAAATGATAAAAGATTTGTCTGAAAATATGCAAAAGTTATATACAGATATCACCGATAAAGTAAATGAAGCTGTAGAAAACGTAGAAAACAGTATAAAAAATGAATGCCAAGATTATGTCGATACCTGCAAAGAATATGCGATATCTGATAACGAAATTAATTCAGAAACTTATTCTGCTAAACATTATGCAGAAGTAACTAGAGATTGGGCAGTAGCTGATGATGTTATTGAAGAAACAGAAAATGGTGAAGAGTTGTATTCTGCTAAACATTATGCAGAAGTTATAAAAGAAACAGCAGGTGCTTTTTTAGAAATCGAAAATAAATTAAAAGAGGTAAATAACTAATGTCAATAGAAGAAGAAATATCAAAAATTGAAAAAACAAAAAATAATCTGAGAAGCTTATTGGTAGATTTTTGTGATACGAATATAGACACATTAAAATTTGCTGATTATAGTAATGAATTTCAGAAGATTACTGATATAAAAACATTTTTATTTCAAGGTGATCTTGGTAAAATAAATTACTATGCTTACACATATCAAGATGGAATATTCTTAAATAAATGTTATCTCACAGAGGATTTTTCTAATAATTTACCAACCGAATCTCTTTTTGTGAAAGTATTTGTAGAACGTGGTAATAGCGGTGGTGTTAGAGATATGATTGAATACAAATCTTTCATTCAAAATTATTTAGATACAAATGGTGATTTAGTAGTTTTTGATGACGAAAATGAAAGTCACACATATACAAGAAATCCTTCGTATGATTTTTCGTACGGTAAATATTTTGATTTAAAAGATTCTTCTCTTCAAGAAGTTCGCGATTATGCCTGCTATTATCATTACAGTTTAAGAAATGTCAATTTACCGAATGTGAAGCGTATAGGTAAATATGCGTTTAGAGGTTGCTGTAATGTTGAATCATTCATTGCTCCAAATCTTGAAATAGTAGAAGAAGATGGTCTTGAAAATTTGGGAATAAATTATATGGAAAAGATCGATTTACCAAAACTTCAAATAATAGAAGATTTTGGATTATATAATGTAAGAGCAGTAAATATAAATTTGCCAGAATTAACCACTATTAACAGAAGTGGAATGAGAAATAATGGCTGTGTTGAAACTTTAGATTTCCCTAAATTATCAAATATTGGTATAATGGCATTTGAATCGTGTTATTCTTTAGAAAAAATTATATTAAGAACTAACTCTGTATGCATACTTGCAAATAAAAATGCCTTTGACAGTACCCCTATCAAAAGTACTTTTTATACGGGTAACTACGGTAATATTTATGTACCCGATGAACTTGTAGAGGATTATAAGGTGGCTGAAAATTGGTCAACTTATGCAGACCGTATTAAGCCAATATCAGAACTTGAGGAATAATAATGGGTATTACGCAAAAGTTATTAGAGTTGCAAAGAAAAATAAGTTCTATTAAGAGTGTTTTATCAAAATTTGGACAAGTACCAATAGGAGCAATTATTCAATCGCCTATTGACATCTCTGGTGAAAACTTCAAACGTTGTGATGGTTCTACTTTTACTCTAGAACCTACGTATGATAAATTTTATGCGTATGAATATACCCCTACGAACACGGTTTTATATATCAAAGAAGATTTCACAAATCCACCATCAAATAAGATTGCAGTTAAAGTATATCAATATAAAGATGGAAATATGGTGGAATACAATCCCGAACTTACACATTATATGCAAACAAATGGTGTTTTGATTGCTAGCTTTGAAAGCTCTTGGTTTACAGCAGGTAGGAGAGAATTAAAAGATATAAATATTTATACTTATTATCCCGACCTACATGTTACCAAGGTAAAATTTTACAGATTGTGTAACCTTACACGTAGCACCTATGACGATAATGGCAATATAACCTTTAGGTTCTTCCACAATGACTTATGGACAACTGACCCTAATATTTGCAAAAGGAAAAATCCAGATTTAAGGAATTTGTATAGGCAGTTGCGATACAGAGGGAAAGACAATTATTCTATAGCCCAAAATCTTTATGACAAAATATCTAGGTGCTTTATAAATATCCAAGAAGAAATAACAATGTCAAATGGAGCAATTACTTCCGAATCTAGTTTTTATGATGGTAAATATCGAGTTGAACTTAGTGAATATGTTGAAAAGGAAGTAGTTGAAGGTAATGGTCTTTATTATTATAATAATTATGATTTTAAAGATATTAAATGTATCAGTACAACAAAGATTTCACCTCATTCATCAGGCGGTGGTTATTATATAGAGGGGGCACAACATAAAGAACCTAAATATTACGTTTATTCAGCAGCAGCAACAGACCATACAATTTCCGATAATGGTTGGTTAACATCAATGGTTGATGGAAAACATTTAACATTTTCCGAAACTCCTTGTGAAGATGGTGTGACTGGTACAACTGCAACTGTTACGCATAAAGTTGCAGATAATTATTGTTATATTAAATTTGACTTTATAACTCCACCAACATTTGTTGCTTCAAGAGATATTTTTTATGCTTATAGGGCATTTATTTTAAGAGTATCGGCAGCTACGGGTGCTTTAAATATTTATATAGCCGGCTACAATTCATCTGGCTTAAAGTGGCGAGTTTCTAATAAAGCCACTGGATTTACTTTGTTGCCTAATAGGAAATATAAACTTCTTTATTATTGTACTGGAGTATCAGGGAGTTATACACATAGATTGTCTTTAAAACTCTTGCATGAAAATGAAGACTATTACACAAATGTAAGCACGTCAGAAGGTGAGTATTCTTATTCAGTAACTTCAAACTACTTCCCGTACAATTACTACAACTCCTATGGCATAAGAACAATGTACCACGCTGACGCTAGTGCTTGGACAGAAGGACAGTTTATCGATTTATTATCGTTGAGAATACAACATACTGGTGACACAGCTTTTACTAATTTTAATAATGAGTTTAGAGCGGCTAAGTTATCATATCAATCACCATCAGACAATGGTTTAGCACTACCAAGAATCACAGGCAATGACGGTGGAGAGTATTATATTAGGGTTAAATAAGCGAGGTTTAGAAGAAGTACAAGTTATTAGATAAACAAGTTGAATTTATGACAATACCGCATAATCAAACTCTTGATGTTGCAATTTATCAAGGTGGTTACGGTAGCGGTAAAACTTGGTGCGGTTCGCTTTTAGGTATATTATTAGCAAGAAAATACCCAGGATGTAGAGGACTTGTCGGAGCAAAAGAATATGAACTTGTACGGAAAACTACGCTTGTATCTTACCTTGAACATTTAGAAGCCTTAGGATATAAGCAAGGTGTTCATTACACTTATAACAAAGTTGATAAAATAATCAAATTTAAAAACGGATCTGAAATTCTATTTTCTCAACTCGATAATCCTGAAAAATTCAAATCTCTAAACTTACATTGGGCTGAAATCGAAGAAGCTTCACAAGTAACCGATAATACCTTAAAACAATTATTAGGACGTTTAAGAAATACTTATCGTGGTAAAAATTGGGGTGATTTTAAGTATCGTCTGTTTGGACACACAAACCCACAGCCCAACAAGGATTGGATATATAAAAGGTTTGTTGAAGATAAGCAAGAAAATTATCGAATTATTATTGCACCGACAACTAATAATATCTATCTACCGGAACACTTTGTAAAAGAATTAGAATCAGCATACGACCCTGAATACTACAGAATAAACGTACTAGGTGAACACGGTGATTATAACAGTGGACTTGTTGTAAAAGGGTTTACAGATGAAAACATAAAAGAATTAAGATATGTTCCGGGACAAACAATTCATCTAACCTGTGATTTTAATGTTGACCCTATGATGTGGTGTCTTGCACATAGAGATAATGAAAACGTTTTTTATTTTGATGAAGTTGTTGTTGAAAATGCAACAACTGAAATATGTATGAAAGAATTTATCCGAAGATATCCAAATAGAGATGAACAGATTATTATAAATGGTGACGCTTCAGGTGATAATCGTTCTACTCAAAGCCAATATACGAATTATGCAACTATGCGAAAAATTTTACGCGAAAGCGGTTACAAAAATGTTAAATTCCATTTGCGTGACTATAATCCCCCAATACAAAACAGAGTTGCAGCTTTTAATGCAAGAGTTAGAAATTCTAATGGTGAAGTAAGATTATTTGTTGATAAAAAGAAATGCAAACATCTTTTGAATAATATCCACAATCTCAAATATAAAGAAGGTACAACAATTATTGATACACCTACAATTCATCAAATTAAACAAGACCGTGATAAAAAATTCTACGGTCATATATTTGATGCAGCAAGTTATCTAACAGAATACTATTGGCGAATTAAATAAGGAGTAAAGCTATGAAAAAAATTATTATTCACTGGACAGCAGGTGCAAACCAACCTAACAATACCGATTACCAACATTATCATTACCTGATAAACTCTGATGGACTTGTTACAAAAGGAAAATACAATCCCGAAGATAATGAGAATTGTAATGATGGTAAATATGCTCAACACTGCGGTGGTGGTAATACTGGTGCAATAGGTATTGCATTATGCGGTATGGCTGGATTTAATGGTTTAGCCAGTTCAACAAAATATCCGCTGACAGCAGTGCAAGTCGAACGTGCGTTTAAGTTAATAGCAGAATTATCTAAGCAATACAATATTGCAATAAATTCACAAACGGTTATGACACATTATGAATTTGGTTTGAAAAATCCAAAAACAACATCAGCAGGTAAGATTGATATAACGTATTTATCTTGCTATCCAAGATATTCTAAAAATGAGATTGGGGATTTATTCCGTAACAAAGCAATTTGGTATAAGCAAAAACTCTAACTTGAATAAATTATATTTCGGCTGAAGACCTGTTATCTTAACAGGTCTTTTTTTTGCGTAAAATAAACCAAAATAAGCCAAATGAAATAGGAAGAAGAAAAAAGAAATTTTATTGATTTTAAAAGCAAATTACACGAAAATTACACGAAATCAGTGTTTTGTATAAATTTTAATTTTGCATAAATTATTGTAAACCCAAGTAATAAAAAGAAAAGTTGCAATAACTTGTACTGCAACATTAAATAAACACGAGGATATTAAGAGAGAGTATAAAAAGAATTTCATTTTCCAGTCTATTCAAGACTGTTTCTTCATCCTCGATTTTACTTTATTAAATTTTAATTCCCGTACTTATATAAAGATTTTTTTATTTTAAGAATTGCCTTTTTTATCTAACTTTGTAACAGTCTGAAACATAGTATATACTTAGGATATACTATGTTCGCATACAATTATTTTTGCAATAGAAAATTAACCAGCATAATCGATGTTTTGACCAACGCCATCAGCATTTTGCTTTGCAGCTTGAGCCTGTTTTTGCATAGCCATCAATTTTGCTCTTTGTTCATCTTTTTTTACTGAATAATCTTTACCAAAAAGAAAATCACTGGCAAGACCGGCAACTGCAGTACCGCCTAAAATTCCGATACCGCCAAATGCAGCACCAACCGCAGCACCCAGAGCATAAAGACCCATTTTACCTATTGTTTTACCAGCTTCTTTAATACCTGCAAATGCACCTTCATCTTGAGTTCTATCCATTATGCTAGGAATTGCAGACAATAAATACAGAGCGTTAAACAAGAATGGCATTGTTTTACCTAACGGTTTCAAGAATTGACCCGTTTTTGTTAAATATTTTTTAAGAACACCTTTGTTTGCTACATCAGCATTCGTCCAACCCTTACCCATTTCAGATGGTAATGAAGTGAATGTGTTACCTAATTTTTTTAAGAAACCTGTTTCTGCAACTTGTTGATTGGATTTTGTAACGCCTTTTGAAAAACCATCAAAAATAGAACCTGCTATACCTTTACCGGTAGTTTTTCTTGCTTGATATGCAGCTTGCACCTCTTTACCAATAGTTTCTGAACCTGTTCCTAAGATAAAATTAGCACCGTATCCGCTATATTTACCTATACTAGACATTACACTACCAACCATAATTAACACACCTTATTATTTCACTATTTATTACTTAACTAACCTTACATCATGATAAAGTTATTTTTATTTTCAAAATTGCCTTTTTCATATATAAACTTTTTCATGTGTTACAAAAGTTAACATATAAAGAATAGTATTTTCATATTATTGAGAATGATAGAAAAATACGCTATAATCATTAAAGAATAGTAAGAAGAGGTATAATCATGAGTGAATTCAATATAAAATTCAGAGGTGTTCGAGGAAGTTATCCGGTAGCTGACAGTAAGTTTTTAAAATATGGCGGAAACACTTCTTGTGTAGAAGTTAATGTAGGCGGACATTTGATTATACTTGATGCAGGAACAGGGCTTATTGAACTTGGAAACGAACTTATGAGAAAATACATTGAATCAGGTTCAACCATAACAGAAAGAACTCCTGTAAATGCAACTGTTCTAATTAGCCATATCCATCAAGACCATATTTTAGGTATACCATTTTTCAAACCTATGCATCTTGCATCAACAAAATTGAATCTTTTTGGCGGTGTCGCACAAGATGAAAAACTAGAAACAGAATTATCAAGATTGTTGTTTACAAAAACATTCCCATTGGATTTAGGTGATATTGCAGCAGAGTTGACTATTCAAGATTTAAACGAAGCAAATTATATCATATTAAGAAAGAATGAAGCTCCTATTGTCACAAGAGTATACGATTTCTATTCACAAGAATCCAGAGAGGATGATGTAGTTATTTCATGTTATAAATCATTCGCACATCCACAAAGCGGTGTCTTTGTTTATAAAATAACATACAAAGGCAAATCTCTTGTTTATGCAACGGATAAAGAAAGCTATCCTGGCGGCGACAAAAAACTGATTAAGTTTGCAAGAAACTGTAATCTTCTTATACATGATTCACAATATACAACAGAAGATTACTTAAGTTTATACACACCAAAACAAGGTTTTGGACACTCCACTTATGAAATGGCACTTGACGCAAAAAATCAAATCGGAGCAGAAAAACTTGTATTCTTCCACTTTGACCCTGCATATAATGACGAAAAACTGGATGAACTTGCAAAAATGTATGAAAAAGATAACGTAATAATGGCAAAAGAAGGTCTGGAACTAGATATTCTATGATAAAAAATAAAATTATATTATTCTTATTATTTACCTCAATTTTAACAAGTGGTTATGTAAAGCCCATTGTTTCTGGTTCTTTTGAAATAAATGCAACCAAAAATGCGGTTTTACATAATGATATAGGACTTCGATATCTTGAAGAAAGATGTTATTATGCTGCAGTACAAGAGTTCAAAATTGCTATAAGCCTTAATCCCAACAGTCAATCAGCAGCAATCGCTTACAACAATCTTGGTAAAACATATATGCTTTTAGGTTTTGCCGTCCAAGCACAAGACTGCTTTGAACGAGCTATAAAACTATATGGATTAAATTTTGAATATTATAAAAACCTTGCAGATTGTTATACTGCTCTAAAAAAAGATAAAGAAAAAATACAAGAATTTAAACAAGCAAACACAAACCCATTAAACAAAATTATGCTTGGTTTGTTATATATAAATGCAGGTGAAAAACGTGCAGGTATAATAGTTTTAGATTCCTTCTGTATGTCAGAACCTGATTTAATTGTTACAGGAGGAGTAAGAGCATACTTACGAGAACTCACTCAAAAATAATAAACTTAAACCTCTTCGACACCAGTTGAAATAAATTTCAAACCTGATTTTGTCCAATAACCATCCAATAGATTTATGTTATTATCCAATCTGAAATATGTGGAGCCTGAACCTGACATTATGGCATCAGGATAAGCCTCTTTTATTTTTTGCAATTCAATATAATCATTAAAAACTGCTGTTTCCAAATCATTATACAAAAATTGTTTCAAATCCGTACCGATTTTAATAGAATCAATCATCTTTGATGTCATATCATAATTTGGTTTATTTTCTAACAATGAATATTTTGTATAAGCTTCTTTTGCACTAATACCAAGATTTAACGGTTTAATCAATGATACAGAAGATTGCCTAAATGGAAGCTTTTCAATAACTTCACCTCTACTTGTCGCTAGAAGACATCCGCCTTCTAAACAAACATTCAAATCAGAACCTAGTTGTTCACATAAACTATGCAATTCTTCTTTAGATAAGATATCATCAAATAATCTATTCAAAGCGTAGAGCGTTCCTGCAGCATTTGTACTTCCACCTGCAAGCCCTGCTGAAACAGGAATATTTTTTTCTATATATATATCAAACTCATAATCTGAAATACCTGTTTTTTCCAAAAAGATTCGTGTTGCTTTATAAACAAGGTTCTTTTCATTGTAAGGAATTTCATCACTATTTCCACTCAATTTGATTATAGTAGAATCAGATTTCAAAGCCTTAACAGTAATAAAATCATATAAATCAATCAGTTGCATAACACTTTTTATATTATGAAACCCATCAGGACGTTTATTAACAATTTCCAGTGTAAGATTGATTTTTGCAGGAGTTTTAACTTTGATTTGCATTTTTTAATTCCTCAGACAACTCTCCGAATTTTTCAATAGAAAGCGATTCGCCTCTTGTATTTTCAGAAATTTCCAGTTTTTCAAGCACTGATTTTACAATATCTTTATTAAAACCATTATTTACAAGACAGTTTTTAATATTTTTTCTTCGTTGTGAAAATCCTGCTTTTAAAACACGTCTAAAATGGCTATAATCACTTAATTCTAATCTTGGATTTTGATTTATTTTTAAGCCCACAAGAGCTGAATTAACTTTTGGTGCAGGATAAAAAGAACGCCTTCCAACAAGTTTTATAATTTCGCAATCTGTCCAAAATTGAGCAAGAATAGTTAATAAACCATATTGTTTTGACGGGCTTTTTTCAGTTGCAACCATTCTTCTCGCAACTTCTTCCTGCACCATTAAAACAACCTCTGTTATGTGATTTCTGTTTTTATTGTTCAAATCATCAATTTCACCTAACAAATGAGAAATAATAGGTGCAGTAATATAATATGGGATATTTGCAACAACCTTAACCTTTTCATCTGATAATGAAGATATA
>JAMPEH010000439.1 GCA_023665245.1 Muribaculaceae bacterium | reverse complement strand
CGGCGCACATCCGATTTATCCGCTAAAATAAGGGCTGCGGCAACCGCATTTACCGGAACTCCCGTCCCTTCATCGTGGTTTCCGATAGCAGTTGTAATAACTGCTATTTCTTTCGGAGCAAAGCCCATATTGTCAAGCAAACGAAACGCCATTACCGCTCCGCTTTGGCTATGATCAATACGATTGACAAGATTTCCTATATCATGAAGATAACCTGCAATCTTGGCAAGCTCAACTGTGCGTTCAGGGTACTCTAATGTTTTCAGAATATAACCCGCCGTTTCCGCAACATGGGTAACATGGGCAAAGCTATGTTCCGTAAATCCAAGTGTAACAAGTGAAGCGTCCGCCTCTGTGATATAGGTGCGTATCGCTTCATTTTTCTTTATGTCCTCATAAGTTATCATTTTTCCTCCTGCCCCGATAAGGCAGTGCCAAAGCGCTGCCTCAATACTGCTTTACTTTTTCGGGAAAGCAATTGTTACCGTTGTTCCGCCATCCACAACACTGTGAATTTCGATTACAGCATCGTGAAGTCTTGCAGCGTGTTTTACAATGGAAAGCCCCAAACCAGTTCCGCCGATTTCCTTAGAATGACTTTTGTCTACTCGATAGAAACGCTCAAAAATCCGTTCCTGATGTCCTTCGGGAATACCGATACCCGTATCGGCAACCGAAAGCAGAACCTTATCGCTTTCATCCCTAATCTCCACGCTTACCGAACCGTTTTCACGGTTATATTTGATAGCGTTATCACAAAGGTTGAAAATGATACCGCTGATAAGCTGAGGAATTGCGTAGAGCTTTGCATGATCTCCGTCAAGGGAAATCAAAATCTTTGCCGACTCTGCTTCGGGACGCAGACTTTGCAGAGTGTTTTCAGCGAGTGCATACAAATCGACTGTCTCACGCTGCATATCAACAGCGCCTTCGTCCAAATGGGACAGTTTAATAATATCCTCCACCAAGCGAATCATTCTTTGAGCTTCGGTGCTGATTTGTGCGCCAAACTTCATCATATCTTCCTGCTTTACAATGCCATTTGCCAGTAGTTCGGCACAGCCGGAAATTGTTTGCAATGGTGTTTTCAGCTCGTGCGATACATTAGCGGTAAATTCACGCCGCATTTGCTCCGTCTTTTCTTTTTCGGTTACATCCAGCATTAAGAGAACGATACCGGAGGTTTTTCCGTCGGATAGTACAGGGCTTGCGTCAAATTGATATTTACCCCTTTGAAGTTCTATAATTGTCTCCGCATACTGCCCGTTTTCGGCTTTACGAAGAATTTCCGCTATTTTCAGACTGCGGTTGACCGCCCGTAAATCCTGACCGATACAAAAACGGTCTGTTTCAAGCAAATGCATGGCGGCTTTATTTAGGCTTAAAATCTTCCCTGTACTGTTCAAAAGGACAATGCCTTCTTTCATTCCGCCTGTCAGCGTTTCAAATTCAAGCTGTTTCTGTCGAAGTTCATCACTCTGCCCCTTAATCTGCTTTTGCTGTGTATCAATACGACGAAGCAAAGGAGAAAGTTCTTCGTAACCATCATTTTCAAGCGGCTCATCTAAATTGATTTCATTGAGCGGTTTTACAATTCTTTTTGCAAGCCTCGAAGCCAGCACAGCAGATATGATAACTGCAATAGCAAAAATAATCATAATAGGCTGCAACATACCGAGTGTCAATACAAGGAGTGAGCTATGCGTAACAGAAATCCTTATAACCGTTCCGTCCGTCAGCCTTTCGGCGCTGTAAAGATAGCGTTCAGTCAGAGTAGAAGAATAACGGGAACTTTCTCCATAACCATCCGCAAGCGCTTCCTTGACTTCTTCACGCTCAAAATGGTTTTCCATATTGTCTGCATCAGTAACGCTGTCATAAAGCACACTTCCGTCTGTTCCAATCCATGTGATACGGTAATTTTGAATATTCAGATTTGTCAGATAGTCCAGTCCTTCATCCTGCACACCTTTTGCTGCAAGATCGGTCTGCATTTTTAGCTGGCTTTGCTGAACATTTGAAAAATAATCATACAAAACGGTCATAAACAAAACTGTCGAGGCAAGAAAAACGCTGATTGCCACAAAACAGATAGAGCGAAAAATTCTCTTTGTCATAACCTCGCCTCCATCCGATAGCCAACACCTCGAACCGTTTCAATATACTCACTACAACTTTTAAGTTTTGTGCGAAGCGTACCAATGTGAACATCTACTGTCCTTGTTTCTCCGACATAATCTTCTTCCCAGATATTTTCAAGAAGTTGCTCCCTTGTAAAAACCCTTCCAAGATTTTCCATAAAAAGCCGGAGCATTTCGTATTCCTTTAAGGTGAGCGAAATACGCTCTCCACAGGCAAAAACGGTATGTTCACCCATATTCATCGTGAGCTGTCCAACATTTAAAATCTTAGCTGTGTCTTTAGGTGCAACACGGCGAAGCACCGCTTTCACACGGGACACCATTTCCATCATACCGAAAGGCTTCGCAAGATAGTCATCAGCACCTAAATCAAGACCAATTACTTTATCATATTCCGTTCCTTTGGCGGTAGCCATAATAATCGGAATATCTGATGTGGCACTATTGCTCCTAAGTCGTTTCAATATCGCAATGCCGTCCTCTCCCGGCAGCATAATATCAAGCATGATGAGTTGCGGATTTTCCGTCTGCAAAGCGTTAAAAAGTTCTGTCCCACATATAAACCCTTTCGCTTCAAATCCGGCAGAATTTAAGGCATATATCATTAAATCACGGATTCCGTTATCATCTTCTACACAAAAAATCATAGTTATATCACTCCCTTTATCTATGCAAAGTCAAAAACAAAGGCTTTTATGACAACCGTCAAAAAATCAATCCATATCATCATAATCGGAATTGCAAAATAACCCAAGATAATTATACCAAAAAATCAGCTTCTTTTCAATATTCCGGGCGAGTGTCATAAAACTTTCACTTATATTACCCTTCCTTATTTCCTGTTATGGAATAAAGCACCCATTTTGCAATCTCAGCAGCATGATCGCCCATGCGTTCAAAATACTTGGCAATCATTAAAAGGTCAAGTATTT
>JAMPEH010000438.1 GCA_023665245.1 Muribaculaceae bacterium | reverse complement strand
AAGTACGACGAGTTTATTTCGTCAAGCCCGTTGAGTTCATCGCGCATTTTTTTCAGCCTGTCGAGTATCCACCTTTGTTGCCATTCGGCACCGTTGCGAAAAAACTCCTCCTCGCCGTCAAACGGGAAATAAAAACCCTGTTCCTCTTGCGAATCATCTGTCGGCGCAACGTCCGTATGGTTCTTGTCTTGCGGCTCTCTTTCGGGAGGCGGCTCCGACGTATCGTAACCGTTGCCCCACCGCGCATTTGCCGCCTGTTTTCGCGCTGTCGAAATTTCAGCACGCTTTTTGAGATTTCTCAATACGCGTTCGGCGTATATCTTGCCTTTCTTGATGATAAACAGTCCGTAGTTCCGTATGATTGCCTCTGCTTTTTCGGTTTCTATTCTCAAATCGTAGGCTATGCCCGATATTCGAGATTCCTTGATATAGCCGCCCTCCTCGTGGAGTATTTCTACGACGCACCAATAAAAGCCCAAACCCTCAAGCCCATAGTCCTTGCGGACGTCTACCAATTTCGACCTCGCACCGTAATCGTGTGGGAAATATTCTTTAGTTGCCATTTGAGCCTCCCTGTTGCACGGGCGTTATCAGAGGGCAAATTCGCCCTCTGACTCCCGCGTTGATTTAGCCTTGACCGTCGTCAGCGTCGTTGAAAAAATCAAACTCGCTCTGTTCTGCCTCCGTAGGTTCTGCCGCGTCATCGCCTTGCGGCTGCACCTGCGCCTCCACCGTTTCAACGTCGTCCTCAATTTCAACGTAACTCTTTTCGCCGTTCTCGTTGAGAATAACGCTGTTATCCGCGTCGATTGCCGACTGCATTTCGATACTCATAATGCCCCATTGCGAGATGAGATAGCGGAGCATTGTTTTGAACGCCATTTCGTCGAAATTCTTGTACCAAAACGAACTGTATTTGTACATTTCTTTCTGCGGAATCCTGCCGTTGATATAATCGTCGTACTTATCCGCATTGAACGCCGCCGAGTAGGTGTTCGCGTGCTTAATCATTTTCTGTTTCGTCCAATACACCGTTTTCTTGAACCCGTTGAGGAGTTCAAAATACGCCATATAGCCGATAGTGGGTAATTCGTCGCGCTCATCGTCGTTTTCGACAAACTCGAATTTCTGTTTACCCGTGAACTTGTCGCGCCCTTTGTATTCGCCCTCTTTGATTTCGATAACGTCGAGGTCTTTATACTGCCCGCTGCGCATAGCGAGTTGTTTGTACCCTTTCGCGCCGAGTACAAACTGCGCATTGTAACAGAGAATGTTACCCTGCTTGTCTTTTTTCGCAAACGGCACCAAGTAATATTGACCGAGTTGCGGCGACGGCGAGAGTTTGAGCGATTCGCCGAGCAATGCGCCCGACAGAATCGTATTCTGCGTACATTCCTGCAGTTGCGGGTTGTTGCTTACAGCGGAAATGATACTTGCGGTAAAACTCTGCGCGTTCTTTCCGACTGCCTGTTGCACCAAATTCTTAATGTTATCCTGACTCATATAAGCCGAGAATTTGGGCTTTTTGTTTTTGTCCGAGATACTCTTTTGCGTGGTCGTTTGAATGTTAGCCATAATTTTTACTCCTCCTTAAATGGGTTTATAATCAAGTTTGTTTTCTTTCAGGTAGTGCTGTAACGCCTTTAACTGTTCGACGGTTCCCGTAACTGCAAACTTTACCGTCTGCAGTTTGGGTTGTCCGACGGCGGGCTTTTCTGCCTCTACCTCTGCGACAGCGGGCTGCATAGCCTCTTGTCGCGCTTTTAACTCTGCCGCCGCCTCGCGCTCCTGTTTGAGCCTGTTATTCTCGTTGAGAGCCGCCGAGAGATTGAGCGTGCGGAAATAAAATGCCTTTATGAGTTCCTCGTCTTGCGAGCCGAGAGCCGCTATTGCCGTGAGCGCGTTCCGTGCGTCGTCGATAATCTTGTCGATTTCCGATTTAACGGTTTTCATCGACACGGACGCATTGAGCCATTTCGACTGATGAACGCGCTCGTAGGGAATACAGCCCGAAAACTCGCCGATAACCGATTTGAAATACTCGATGATTTCGTCCTGTTTCCTGTTTTTCTTTTCGTCCTCGAACGCGCTTATCTGCTTGTCGATTGCAGCGGCGGCGGTCTTTACCCTGTCGATAACCTCGTCAACCTGCGCCTTGAATTTCTCATACGGCGAATTGTACAGTTTACCGATTCTGATACGCTCATCGTTTAACGCCTTGCTAAACGAATTGAGCGTCGCTCTGTCCTGTTTCGCAATGCTTATGGAATTTTCGTCGTATACAACGCCGTCGTATGCCGTAAGCATTTCCTCAACCGCCGAGAGCAGTTCCGTGTTGTTGAACGCTATCATTTTGGGTATCAAGTCCTCAATGGGCGTTTCAAGTGCTAATGTCAGTTCGTGTGTCATAATTTTTTATCCTCCGATAATTTAATTTTTTATGAGTTTGGGTAGAATCAGGGGAGGTCGTTTGTCCGTCAGAACATATCGCTCCCAAAATTCTTTTTCTTTCAGGTACAGATATTTGAGGTCGTCCAGTAAGTCTGCCCGCGCATACGGGTAATGCCGCGTTATGAGTTCGATTTCGTTGTTCTTACCCGTTTGTTTGATTTGACCTTTACAGACCGCAAATTTCCAACCTGTCGTGATGAGATAATGCAAAACCTGAACGTAGTAGTATTCGGGAATCTGCCTATCCCACATTTTCATTGTGTTGCCTGAATGAACCTCTGTCGTTTTGCCCTCGTAAAGTCCTCTGTCGCCCGTTGCAATCTCAATCAGTTCCGCGTCGAGCGAGGCGAACATAAAACCGCGCTTGTATACGACGTTGTGATTGATTTTTACCTTGTACTGCGGATAGTCGAGCGCAAACAGTTTGATGAGCAACTCCTCTGCCGCCTTGCCGTACTGTACATTCGGTTTGTCCGATATATCGTCGGGAGTGCGGCGTCCTGTCTTTTCCTCCCATACCTGAACATTCGTCTTGTATGGGCTTACTCCAAGTATCGCGGCGGCGTCCGAGCCGCCTATACCCTTTTTCCTGAACTCCAACCACGCGGGCGAGCCGTGCTTA
>JAMPEH010000437.1 GCA_023665245.1 Muribaculaceae bacterium | reverse complement strand
GGTGAGGAGCTCGCGCCGGCGGACATGGCCGATCACGCGATGATCGCGGCGCTCAGGGCCTTGGGCGGAGAGCTGGACGAACAGCCCGAGGGACACGAGAGGCCGGCGGAAGACGGCATAAAGGGACCGATCGACACGCCGCCGGATTTATCCGCCCACGACCCGGCGGACCGGGGATTTGTCTGCTACAAGGACGTGGCGATCATGTTCAGTAAGCGATATCGGAAGGATCCGAAGAGATATGATGTAGTGAAAGGCACGTGAGGTGGCGTATGGGAGATTTCAGGGCAGGCGCGGGGACGGGGACGATCCGATTCCCGGAAAAAATGTTCCCTCTGCAGGGATTTAAGGGGATTCACGACGAACCACATGTCAGGATTTTGTATTTCGATCAAAAAGAAAAGTGGGCGATTGCAGCTTATGAGATTGTGATGCTGCCGGACGGCCTGGTGGAAGAGTGCAGGGAATGCATAGCCGGGATTTTGGGGCTGGAAAAGGAGAACGTCTGGCTTCACATGACACACGCGGTCACGACGCCGCATGAGCCGGAGAGCTTCGGCATGGAGCGGAGCGCGTCCGAGGCTTCGCGCAAAACGGCCTTGTTTGAGCAGGCGCTGATTGAGGCGACACAGGATGCGGCGCGGCAGGCGGCGGCCTCCGTGAGAGCAGCCATGCTTGGCGTCGGCAGCGGCGCGTCCTACATAAACTGCTGCCGGGATGTTCAAAGCGAGATCGGATGGTGGACGGGCGTCAACCCGGAAGGCTTTTCCGTCAGGGATATGACGGTGTTGAAGGTGACGGACCGGGAACAGAGGCCGATCGCCCTTTTGATCAGTTATGACGTGAAACCGTGTGCGGTAGATAATTCGCAGATGAAGGAAAATGAGCGCCTGGTTTCATCCGATGTCCCCGGAAGGGCCTGCGTGCTGCTGGAAGAAAAATACGGGGTTCCCGTGCTGTTCTGCATGGCGGCTTCGGGGGATCAGATCCCGAGAAAGACGGCGCTGTACGATGTGATCGAGAACGGACAGGTGCGCACGGTGGACTTGGGAGTGGAGGCCGGATTTGCCATCGTGGAGGAGCTCGGCGGAGAGATGGCGCGGGACGCCATGGCGATTGCCGAGGGCATCAAAATTATGACACAACCGTCAGAAATCTGCCTGCGGACGGGGAGTTTCCGTCATGGGACGAAGCGGAGAATGGAGCTGCGGCCGCGCATGACGGCGGTGTATGAGGCGGACGGAGAGACGGAGTTGACGGTCAGCACGGTGCAAATCGGCGCCATTGCGTTTGTCGGCTGCAGACCGGAGGTCAACTGTATCACGGACAGGCAGCTTCGGGACAGATCGCCGAAGGAGCATACGCTGATCGTCAGCCTGTTGAATGGCGGCATGAAATATATGCCGGACCGGCAAAGCTATGACCGTGTGACAAACGAGGCGCAGTCCTCCCTGCTGATGCCGGGAGCGGCGGAGAAGTTCGTGGACATGGCGGCAGGGCTCCTAAGCGGGGCGGACGAGGACGGCTCTTTGTGATCGATCGGCTTTTTCGTCTGACAGATAAAAGGTGAGTCAAATTCCGACTTACTATGTGCAAGTAATGACGGACAGATCCTATAGGAAATTGTGTATGATTTTCTTACATACTCATTGATAGAAGAAATGGAGGAAAACATATGGAACAAAAGTACTATGAAATCAAGAACACCTATCTGCAGTTTACGCACAGGCAGGGAGCCGTACTCTACCAGCCCGTCACACAGGGGAATAAGAGCAGTATAGGCATTATGTTGATGCACTGCGACGCGGACTATTATGGATTTCTTCCGGCGCCTGAGCTTGCAAAACGCGGTTATACCGTGCTTGCCTCGAATGTGACCAGATCCAGAGGGCCTTTCGAGGATAAACTGAAGGACTTGGGACGGGCGATCGAGTACTTAAAAGGGCTTCCGGGCATCGAGAAGCTGGTACTGCTCGGTCACAGCGGCGGCGCGACGCTGATGAGCGCCTACCAGGCGGTTGCGGAGAACGGCGCACAGGTATTCCAGCATGAGGGCATGATCGTGAAGATGCAGGACGTAGGGCCGTTCCCCAAGGCGGATGCGGTGATGCTGTTGGATTCCAACTGGGGCAATGGCGTTATGACTCTGGTAAGCCTGGAGCCCAGTATTACAGAGGAAACCTCCAGCCGCAACCGGAAAGAGGGATTCGAGCTGTTCGATCAGGCAAACGGTTTTTCCGCAGAGGGCGCTCAATATTCCGACGAATTTGTGAAGAAATTCCACAAGGCGCAGGCGGAGAGAAACGACAAGCTGATCGCGTACGCACTCGAGAGGCTGGAGAAGATTGAGAAGGGCGAGGGCGACTTCGACGATGATGAGCCTTTCGTGATCGCGGGGGGATCCCAGATCGCGCCGAACAACAAACTGTTTCCGCAGGATGTCCGCTATCTGTCCCACACGCAGGATGCCTACGACCTGATTCACGCTGACGCTTCTGTCACCCATGAGGTGATCCGGTCGCTGAGAAAGCCGCACTTTGATCGGAATATGGTGACGGTAAACGAGATGGCGACCGATGTGACGACGATCCGGACGTTCCTCACCTGCTCCTCCATCCGCACCGAGGGCTTTGGATACGACGAGACGCATATCTTCGGCATCAACTGGGATTCCGGTTTCAGCTGCACCCCTGGAAACATCCAGCATGTGACGGCGCCGCTTCTGATCATGGGCATGACGGGAAGTTATGAATTTTTGGCGGCGGAGCAGATTTACAGGAACGCGGGAAGCCAGAATAAGACGATCGCCTTCGTGGAGGGCGCTTCCCACAACTTCGTGCCGCAGGAGGACGCGGAGGAGTATAAAGGACAGTTTGGGGATACGGTCAAAAACTGTTTCGACTATGTGGACGGCTGGCTGGAGAAGACGGTGCTGTAGTTTGTCATGCGGATGCTTGACTAATGTGAGACTGAGCTGTCAATGTCATTATAAGTTTCGCCAATACACAGCGCCTGACAGTGTGCAGATGTCATAAGGACCGTTGGAAAACGCCGGTACTTAGCTAAAAACGAGCAA
>JAMPEH010000436.1 GCA_023665245.1 Muribaculaceae bacterium | reverse complement strand
CAACCTGGGGTTAAATTATGTGCCGGATCAGTATACCGCCATCGACGTCACGGCCAATAAGCTCTATACGCTCACCGAGGATTCGAGACAGCTTATCGACAGTTTGGAGCAGGATGTCACTGTTTATGTCCTGGCGGACGAAGCATCGAAGGATTCGGATCTCGACAAGACGCTGCGGCAGTTTCAAGGGCTGTCCGATCATGTCGAGGTCGAATATATCAATCCGGTGGCGAACCCTAAATTTTATTATAAGTACACGGACACGGAGCCGACGGCAAACAGCCTGATCGTGGTGGGGCCGCAGGATTATGTGGTGGTGGATTACGGCGATATCTATACCTATGAGCTAAATTATTCGACTTATCAGAACGAACTGACTGGATACGACGGCGAGGGGCAGATCGTCTCCGCCATCGCCCGCGTCACGGCGGAGGAGCTTCCGAAGTTTTATAGCGTTGCCGGGCATGGAGAGCTTTCCTTTGACGAGCGTTTTGTGGGTGCGCTGTCAAAAGAAAACGTGGCGCATGAGACGCTCACGCTTCACGCGGTGGACGAAATTCCGGAGGACGCCGACGGCATTATTTTAAACGCGCCGACAAGCGATTACTCGTCGGAGGACGCCGACAAGGTGATTGCATACCTCGAGAAGGGCGGGGAGGTGCTGCTCATTCCCACGTGGACAGAAGCGAGCATGATAAATTTTGAACGGATTATCGATTATTATGGCGTTTCACTGGTAGAGGGCATGATCGTGGAGAAGGACAGAAGCCGTTACTACCAGATTCCCTATTATCTGTTTCCGCAGGCGGAGGAGGACGCCATCACGCAGAAGGTGCTGGACGGAACGGTGTTTGCGCCCTTTGCCCGAGGGCTTTCCTATGATGAGGATGCTGCGGACGTGTCCTACAAGCCGCTTCTGAGAACCAGTGAGAGCTCTTTCAGCAAGACGGAACTGTCGGCGAATGAGGATTATGATAAGAGAGAAGGCGATATTGACGGCCCTTTTGTGATCGCTTTAAAGGCGGAGAAGGAGACTGAGGGCGGCAAAGTGTCCCGGGCGGTTATTTTGGCTACGGAGCAGATGTTCACGGCGAGCGCGGATGACGTCGTCCCCGGGTATAATGTGCAGCTCTTTAGCAGTATAATCAGCTGTCTCGCAGACCGCGAGAGCTCTGTGACAGTGCCCGTCAAATATTATGAGATCGGAAATCTTGCGTTTAGCGCACGCGTGCTGGGCGTTTCGGCGGCTGCGGCATGCCTGGTTCCTATCGTCTGCCTCGCGGCAGGGTTTGCGGTCTGGCTGCGCCGCCGGAAAAGGTGACGGTAGGAAAATCCTCTTTCGGACGCCGCCGGTTTCTCTGTTGTACCGGATGCCTGTGGGGAATTATTGACTTCCCCGTAAGTTTGTGTAAAAATAGACATGACAAAACAGACATTTTGACGGAGGAGTACTATGAGAGGAATCGATACGCAGGTCCGCAAGAACAGGCGACGTATTTTTAAAGAGGTAGCGAATCTCGCCTATCATTCAGAGAATCTGATTGACGACGTGGAAGCGCTTCCCTATAAGATTGTCGATTACGATGAATCCGAGTATGAGAGCATCTACAGAGAGCGGGCGATCGTGCGCGAGCGGATCAGGCTTGCGATGGGTTTATCCCTGCGGCCGGAGAACCGGCTGGTGCATCTGACGCAGGGACTGGCGGAGAGCAACATTTCCGAGAAATACTATGAGCCGCCGCTGATGCAGGTGATCCCTTCCGCGTGCAATGCCTGCCCGGAGAACTGCTATCAGGTGACGGACAGATGCATGGGCTGCGTGGCGCATCCCTGCCGTGAGGTGTGCCCCCGCGGCGCCATTTCCATGAAGAACGGCAAGTCTGTGATCGACCAGGAGAAATGCATCAAATGTGGCAAGTGCAAGGCGGTATGTCCTTACGACGCGATCTCCCATCAAGTGAGGCCCTGTGCGGGCGTCTGCGGCGTGAACGCCATCAAAAACGACGGAAAGGGAAGAGCCGTGATCGACAGTGATTTGTGCGTATCCTGTGGCCAGTGCATGGTAAACTGCCCATTCGGTGCGATAGCGGACAAATCCCAGATCTTTCAGCTGATCCGCGCCATGCAGTCGGGAAATAAGATTATTGCGCAGCTGGCGCCTGCCTTTGCGGGGCAGTTCGGGCCGAATGTGACGCCGGATATGCTCAAGACAGCTCTCAAGGATCTGGGATTTTATGATGTCTATGAGACGGCGGTGGGCGCTGATCTCGGCGCGATGGCGGAAGCGGAACACTATGTCTCGGAGGTGGCAACTGGCAAGCAGCCTTTTAGTCTGACTTCCTGTTGTCCGTCCTGGTCGGTGCTGGCGAAGCGGTTTTTCCCGGAGACCATCGACAAGATATCGAACGCCCTGACGCCGATGGTGGCGACGGCGCGTATAATCAAAGAGGACTACCCTGACGCGAAGGTAGTGTTTATCGGTCCCTGCGCCTCCAAGAAATTGGAAGCCTCCAGAAGAACCATCCGTTCCGATGTGGATTTTGTCATCACATTCGAGGAGCTGGCGGGGATCTTTGAGGCGAGGGGCATTCTGCTGGAAGAGATCCATGCGCTGGACGAGCTTCGCGGTGCTACAGGCGCCGGGCGTGGTTACGGCGTTGCGGGGGGCGTCGCGAGCGCGATCGAGGAATGCGTGCGGGAATACTATCCCGATGTGGAAGTCAATATAGAACATGCCGAGAGCCTGTCCGAGTGCAAGAAGATGCTGATGCTTGCCAAAGCTGGCAAGAAAAACGGCTGCCTGATCGAGGGGATGGCGTGCCCGGGCGGCTGTGTGGCAGGGGCCGGCACGAATATCGCGATCCCTGCGGCGGCAAAGGCTGTCAGCTCCTTCAAGAACGCCGCTGACAGGAAGATACCGGACAAGGCATAGGATGACGGAGCCATGCTGTTTCAGGCTCGCAGCAAAATGGCGCAGAATATTATGGAAATAGATGCAGATACAGGAACGGAGGATGACATGAGCAGGAAAATAAGAACAAGATACGCCCCAAGCCCCACGGGCAGAATGCATGTGGGCAACTTAAGA
>JAMPEH010000435.1 GCA_023665245.1 Muribaculaceae bacterium | reverse complement strand
CGCGACGCTCACGCTCTGGATCGGTTCCGGACGTGATCAGGCGAACGTCATCAAGGCTATGATCGACGAAGACTTTACCAATACCTACGGCGTCAACGTCAACGTGCAGCTGGTGGATATGAATACCCTGCTGCGTGCCGAGCTGGCGGGCGAGGGACCGGATGTCGCGATCCAGGTCGCAAACACCAACGGTATCGCCGGACAGGTACTCAACACAGGAAATGACACACCTGTCAACTACGGTATCCGTAACGCGGTGCTCGACTTAAGCCGCTTTGACGATCTCGATGAGGTGACGGCACGGTTTGCGGATGCGGCGATGGTGCCTTTCCGGTTTGGCGGCGCGACCTATGCGCTGCCGGAAACGACCACTTTCCCGGTCATGTTCTACCGCAGGGATATCCTGGCGGAACTCGGCATGGAAGTGCCGGAGACCTGGGACGACGTAAAGGTGGCGATGGCAGTCTTATCCAAGAACCAGATGGAATTCGGTATGCTGCCGAGCGAGCAGGTCTTCGCGATGTTCCTGTACCAGAACGGCGGCGCTTACTACACGGAAGACGGCGCAAGATCGGCTCTGGACTCCGATATCGCGATCAACACTTTCAAAGAATACTGTGAATACTATACGGATTACAAGCTGGATAAGGAGACGAGCGTGGAAGAACGTTTCCGTACCGGCGAGTGTCCGATCATCATCGCGGATTACACGATCTACAATAACCTGGTCGTTTCCGCGCCGGATATCGCAGGGTTATGGAGTTTCGCTCCCGTGCCCGGCACGGTGCAGGCGGACGGCACGATCGATCACAGCACGGGCTGTACCGGGCTTGCCAGCATCATCATGGCGGACACGGAATACCCCGACGAGTGCTGGGAGTTCCTCAAATGGTGGAACAGCGCCGACGTGCAGACGAGGTACGGGCGCGAGATGGAGAGTCTGATGGGTTCCGCGGCGCGTGTGCCGACCGCGAATCTGGAAGCGTTCAACAATATGCCCTGGCCGGTCAACGACCATGAGGCGCTGCGTGACGCTTTTGAATGGGCGCGGGGCATTCCGCAGGTTCCGGGCGGTTACTATTCCTGGCGTAACATCAACAACGCCTTCTACACGGTAACGACCGAAACGGATACCGCCTCCCCGAGAGAGGAACTTACGGATAAGATCATCTATGTCAACGCGGAAATCGATTATAAGCGGCAGGAATTAGGCTTACCGCTCGCCGAAGATTAAGAAAGGAGGGATCAAGATGAGTCGCAAAACCACACAGTCCGCAGGATCGGCAGATCTTCTGGATATCAACAAAAAGCAGCAGAAACTCGGTTATCAGATCAAGCGGAACAAAGAGATCTATCTGATGATGGCGCCGTACTTCATTTTATTCTTCCTGTTTACGGTGCTTCCGGTGCTGGTTTCCATCGGATTGAGCTTTACCTATTTCAATATGCTGGAAATGCCTACCTTCATCGGCTGGCAGAACTATATCAAACTGTTTCTGGAGGACGATATTTTCCTGATCTCCCTGAAAAACACCCTGATCTTTGCGGTGATCACGGGACCGATCAGTTACCTGTTGTGTCTGCTGTTTGCGTGGATCATCAATGAATTTCACGGCAAACTGCGTTCTTTCCTGACCCTGATCTTCTATGCGCCGAGTATCTGCGGTAACGCCTACATGGTATGGAACCTGATCCTGACCGGAGACCGTTACGGTTACTTAAACGGTATCCTGATCAAACTCGGCATTCTGGATAATCCGATTCTGTGGATGAAGACCGAAAAGTGGATCCTGCCGATCCTGATCGTAGTCCAGTTATGGCTGTCCCTCGGTACCGGCTTCCTCTCTTTCATCGCAGGTCTGCAGACGGTAGACAAGAGCCTGTACGAGGCAGCGGCGCTTGACGGCGTAAAGAACCGCTGGCAGGAATTGTGGTATGTCACCCTGCCGTCCATGAAGCCACAGCTGATGTTCGGTGCGGTCATGCAGATCACACAGTCCTTTGCGGTGGCGGATATCTCCATCCAGTTAGCGGGCAATCCTTCCGTAAACTACGCCGGAGCAACGGTCGTCACGCACCTGTTGGACTACGGCTCGACCCGATTCGATATGGGTTATGCGTCGGCGATCGCGACAGTCTTATTCCTGCTCATGGTCGGCACGAATAAGCTGGTACAGAAATTATTAAGGAGGGTTGGCGACTAATGACAAAAAAGAATACGAACCAAACGACAGTCAATCGTAAACTCTTCAGGCGTAAGCCCAAGGAAAAGAAATTAAACCGATCGATGGCAGGAAACAGCATCCTGTTTTTCCTCATGTTCATCTGCGGCATCTTTATGGCGCTGCCGCTTGTGATGATCATCAACAATGCCTTAAAACCGCTGGATGAAATTTTCCAGTTCCCGCCAAAGATTTTCGTGCGCAACCCTACGCTGGAAAACTTCTCGGATCTGTTCGTGCTGATGAACAATTCCTGGGTGCCCTTTTCCAGATACATATTCAACACGATCATCATTACGGGCGGCGGTATGGTCGGGCATGTCATCTGTGCCAGCCTTGCAGCCTATCCGCTCGCAAAGCATAAATTCCCGGGCAAGGATATCCTGTTCAGCATGGTCGTGCTGTCCATGATGTTCTCCTGGACGGTCACGCAGATCCCGCAGTACCTGATCATCAGCTGGCTGCACATCAACAATACCTACGCGGCGCTGGTTCTTCCCGCTTTCTCGTTCGGTATGGGTCTGTACCTGATGAAACAGTTTATGGAACAGCTTCCGGATTCCCTGATGGAATCGGCGAGGCTGGACGGCGCATCCGAGTGGAAGATCTTCTGGACGATCGTGATGCCGAACGTCAAGCCCGCATGGCTGACACTGGCAATCTTCCAGTTCCAGCAGATGTGGGGCAACACGGGCAGCCTGTTCCTCAGGAACGAGGAACTAAAGCCCTTACAGTACTCCTTACAGCAGATTACGGCAGGCGGTACGGCAAGAGCGGGCGCGGCAGCCGCCGTAACTTTCATCGTCGCGGCAGTACCGATCATCTTCTTCCTGATCTGTCAGAACAACGTAATCGAGACGATGACCACATC
>JAMPEH010000434.1 GCA_023665245.1 Muribaculaceae bacterium | reverse complement strand
ACATATAGGAACTGACAAAAATTCGCACACATTTGCGGTGGCCGTGCGGAATATATCAAAGATTTTCAGGAACACCAGACAAAATCATACTTTCGACTGTTATGTAGAGGTAGAAAATGTCTTTTGAAGCTGAATTGACAAGGAAAGAACTTCAACAAACGCCAGAGAAACTGCACGAATCGATCAAGCACACAATGCTGGAATCTGATATGGTGCTCCCAAAGAAGAAGGAGACAAAACTTTTTGACACAGAAATAAGAAACACACTGGCTGAGACTAGGAATCGCATAGAATCAAACCGTGTAGCTGAGGGTCTCTCACTCCGGGATCTTACGGACAGTGAGAAGCAAAGACTCAAAAATATTGGCATGTCGATCACCAATATCGACAGGTGCAAGATCGATGAGCGGGGCGTTTTCCATCTGATCTGCCGGAATAGCAACATGGAGGGGATGCGGCACCCAGCAACAGGTGTCTCCTTCGAGCGCAAGCGGATCAGCATCCATGGTGTGATACTGGAAGGCGTGTTTCCTAAATTTCAGAGCGTTGTGGAATTACAACTACCGGAAAGGTTGCACCGAGCAACACAGAGCGAGCAGTTCCGCCATCTCAATACACAGCTGCGGGAAGCGATCGACAGGGATCCTCGGCTTCGTGAAAAGTTCACAGAACAGCAAATCAGGATGATTGAAAGCGGCAGGAACCCTGCCGGATTCACATGGCACCATAACGAGTTATGTGGTCAAATGCAGCTCGTGGAAACTGCGGAACATGCCGCAACAGGCCACACCGGCGGCGACTCTATCTGGTGCGGCTGCTAATCGGAAGGAGGACAAACATGAATAAAATCAAATGGGATTTCGTCGAACCACTTGACTCACCGAATCTGATCGACGAGTTCGAGAGCCACTATTCTCATAGGATCCCGGATGCGCTTAAAGCTCTCATCCTGGAATTCAATGGCGGATATCCGGACAGGAACGTCTTCGATAAGCCCCGGAGCGGCATGGTCTTTTCCCACCTGCTTTCCTTCCATGAAGGCAGCGCGGAGGGCGTACATCTGTTCCTGCCTGCATTCGAGAATGGCGGCGGGATTTCCGCGCTTCCTTTCGCCACGGACGGGTTCGGAAATCTACTCTGCGAAAAAGGCGGCAAGATCTTCTTTTGGCGGCACGAAACAGAGGAATTTGACCCGGTGGCGGATTCCATTGGCGAGCTGCTGGGACTGCTGCACGACTGACCTACAACAAACCGAAAAAATTTTGAGTATTATGACCCTGATACTGGGAGAAAGAAGGCGTTTCATCATGACCGAGACTGAGAAGGCAAAAAAATTTGCAGAAACCGCTAAGCAATGGGATAAAGCAAAGAATGAACTGGAATACGAAAAAAAGCGGCTAAAAGAAGTGACCAAACGCGGTGGCGATGTACCATCACACGCCCTCAAGGTGGAGTATAGTTCTAAAAAAGTTGAATCCCTCCAGAGGGAGCTGGACAGACTCAAGTGAGCCGAAGGACCCGCCTGCTGCCAATTTGCGGGCGAGTTTTGCACACGAGAACATTCCAACAGGACAACAATCACCAATTAAGTAGGAGGACATTACTATGAACAAGACACACAGAGCACAGCTGGATGCTACTTTTGAGAATCTGCATCAGGACGCGGGCGCAGCCTACAGGCGCGTATACAATGACATTCAGCAGCAGCTGAAAGGCTCCAATAGCTACGGCCTGAGCGGTGAAATCGCGCAGATGGAGGCCAAAAACCTGAACCAGGAGATTCTCCGGCTAACGGATACCGTGAAACAGACATCCATTTCCGAGATGATCGCCTGCGGATGCAAACAGTACCTGACCCAAGCCGGGTGGACGGAGATCCAGCAAGCTGCCGGACTGCCGCATACAGAGCTCTGCAAAGTCCAGGTAGATACCTTGCGTCCCCCCGTAAAAACGAATCCCGTGAGTAACGCGAACGATATGGCAAACAGCGGTAAAGAGCTCAAAGATCTGGCACAGCAATACGGTGATGTGGAAAAAATTCTGGCACGTGTCGCAAGCCTCGGCGTCGCTGCGGTAGTCGTCAGCTTGTTTATTCCGGGATGGACCCTGCCAGTCAAGGTTTTGTGCGTAGCCGGCGCGATCGTTGCGGTCTTGAGCGGAGGCGGGGCGATTTATTACGACAGCAAGAAAAACGAAGCAATTTCCAAATTTGAACATGTCGGGAAATCGGCCGCGCCAAAGGCAGAGGATGGGAAAGATAGCGCGCAGCTTGATTCCCTCATCAAGCAGATTACGGACAGTCAGTACAAGCGCAACCTCAAACTCTACGATACGTGGCTGGCAGATGTCAAACAGGCGCTTATTACCGAATGCGACAAGCTTTCGGTGATGTGACCATATTTGAAAACATGGAGGTGGATGCAATGGATCTTGTCATCGTAGACGGGGATTGCAGGAGCCTGTGGACCTTACTTGAACTGGAACGGCTCTTAGATGCGGGCCATGACACGATCTGGTTCTGCGAGGATGCCGTGCTGCGGGAACACGGATATAATGCCGCGGCAGCCGCCCAGGCCGCGATCGGCGCATCTTTTGAAAAAGCGATCCTGGTGACGCAGCTACAGAACGGCGTGATGGACTACCACAGGCAGATGTTTTGGAACACTGTAGGCTGCAAGCGCTGGCTGATCGTGATCGTCAGGGACGCCAGCGGTATTTACAGGGAGCAGTATTGCAATGAGATCAATTCCACTCTGGGAGAGTCGATTCGTTATGAGATTATCTTTGATGATTCTCCCGAGTTGAAATTCGCCTTGGAGGCGAAGCAGGAAGTCGTGGACGACCGTCCCTTCTGCATCATTACGACAAGGTCGGACGCCCAATTCGCCATGGACGTCCGGAAGACACTGGAATCGGCTTATATGAATTGGCGGTTCGAGTGCCATGTAGGAAGGAAGGAAGACGGCTACAGGCATGCGGATGTCATCCTGGTAATTGGGCGGGACGAGGACGATTACGTCGTTCCGCCAGCTAAGGAAAATGCCAGCCGCGTTCGAATCTGGTCCGAAACGCCGCGCTGCAGCAGTCCATACG
>JAMPEH010000433.1 GCA_023665245.1 Muribaculaceae bacterium | reverse complement strand
ATTGTCGGCATTGGACGGGTAGGTTATAGGGTCGACGATGAAGTCGTATCCTCTCATTGCGCTGAAAACGAAATTAGTACCACCTGCATCGAGGGTGATTACCGTGCGGCTGTCATTTCTGTACATATATAATAATGTGTTTTATGGTTTCTTTTGCAAAATTAAACAAATGGATATTATATTCAAAAAAAATAGCTTCGCGCTTTTTACTCTGTCGATGTTTCGGGGTCTTAGAATTGTTATCAGATAACACGATGATATTAACCTGAAAAAAATAAATTATAATTATGAAGAAGATAATCACAACTCTTTCAATAGCCATTGTTTCCATATTTGCTTTCCAGTTATCGGCTCAACAGCGCGACGCCGGCAATCGCGACAACTGCGGTGAAAGAAAGGAACGACACGAAATGAAACGTCCCGACATGTTCCAAGGCATCTCACTGACTGCCGAGCAGCAATCCCAGATAGACAACCTTAAGAAGGAATGCTGTCGCAAGGATTCGGTTGAGCGTGTAGCCAAGAGACAGAAACAGCGTGAGGCAATGAAGCAGAAGCAGGACAAGCGCAAGGAAATGCAGCAATCCCGTCTGCAGAAGAAACGCGACTATCTTAACAGCGTGAAAGCGATACTGACCCCTGATCAGTATGTCGTTTTCCTCGAGAACATAGTTGTCAATCAGCCTGTGCCGAATAAAAATTTCAAAATGGACAGAATGCGCAAGATGCCTCAGCCCGGTAAGGATCGCAAGGGTGGTAAAATGAGACCTGACGGTCCGAGAGGTCCAAGAATGGACAACTCTAATCCCGTAGCAGGAAAATAAAGCTAAATGAAATTAAGTACATATTAAGGATAAGGACCGACATCTGTTATGCAGAAGTCGGTCCTTATCTGTTGTATCATTATATGGTCAGTCGTCACATTCTGTGGTTATGAAGTGGTGACGTGCCGTGCAGTCGTGGATTGTGTGGTCAACGATGATATGTCGATTGGCCATTGAGGCTATTGTAGACATTTCATGGGAGACAAGAATTATGGTTGTGTGTTCGGCAAACTGTGAGATAATCTCGTAGATTTTTTTTTCGAAGTGTTTATCTATGTAGCTGAGAGGTTCGTCGAGAACCAATATCTCGGGGTGGCTTATGATGGCTCTTCCAAGTAGTCCTCGTTGCAGTTGCCCTCCCGACAACTGTCCTATAGGGCGGTTGGCGTGTTCTTCGAGATTGATTGTTGCCAATGTTTCCCTTACTTTTCTTTTTACATCTTCAGATGATAAATGTGAAGACAGTAATCCTGATGCAATCACTTCCGACAGTGTAATCGGAAAGTGGCTGTCAATCATGTTTTTCTGTGGCAGATAGCCTATTGGAAGTGATTTGACCTCTGTGTCGTTGTTGAAATATCTGACTTTGCCGGTTACCGGTGAAATGAGTTTGAGTATAAGCCGGAGCAGAGTTGTCTTTCCGCCTCCGTTGGGACCGGTGACAGCGATGAAATCGCCGCGGTTTACTGTCAGGTTCACGTCGCTCAACACCTTTTGGTGTCCCCACGACATGTTTATGTTGCTCAGTTCAATCAATGGCATATTATTTTACATGTTGTAGCGCGTTTGCCACTTTGGTTATTTCTGCCTCCCAATCGGAATTCATTGGGTTTATGTTGATCATTTCAGCTCCGAGTTGACGGTTTATTTCAGCGGCTTGGCGCGAGTCAAATTCTTGTTGGAAGAAGAATACGCCATTGTCGGTTCCGGCTGTCATGGCAGAGTCGATGCGCTGTACGAGTTGCTTCACCGACAGCTCCTTGCCGTGGTGTCCGACGGTAATCTGTTTTAGTCCGTAGTCATTGGCAAAATAGCTTAGTGACGGGTGCCATACAACGAATTGTTTGGATTGGATTGTGTCGAGCCCGGCAGATATGGCGTTGTCGAGGGAGTCGATGCGGTGATGTAGTTTCGCGAGGTTGATATAATAGTACTCGCTGCTCTTGGGGTCGATATCGGATAGTGCGGCAGCTACGTTTGATGCCATTATGCGCATGTTGCGTAGTGAACTCCATACGTGAGGGTCGGCGGCGTGTGAGTGACCTTCGTGGTCGTGGTGGTCACAGTCACCGTGGGTTCCATAGAGTAGATTTACGCCGTCCGACATGTTGAGTACTTCAATGTCGCCACCGTCGGTCACTTTTTCAAGATTATGCTCGAAATCGAGAGTTCCCATTTTGATGTAGAGATTGCTGTTGCGAAGATTTACCATGGTATTCATGGCGGGTTCAAACGATTCGGGATTGGCGCTCGATGACATCAAGCAGGTGACTTCCACCCGGTTGCCTCCGATAGCTTCAACAAGCGATTGCTGCGGGGGAATGCTGACCGTCACTTGAATTTTTGAACTTTTGCTGCGGCTGTCGCACGACGACAGGGTGACTGATAGCGGTAGTATGACCGACAGTATCAATGGTACGATTTTCATGATTACTGATTGTAGACTAAAGTGTGGAGCATAATTACGAACCTCTCGGGGTCGGGGAGTGGCGAAGATGTCATGAGCATCATTGGCACTATGTCGAGGTCGGGTCTGTAGGGCGGTTGAAAATATGGAAAATCACTCATTGCCTCGAAGCCGTTGCGTTGATAGAACTGTATTCGTTCGGCAGCTTCTTCCGACACTTCGGGAAGTTCAACTTCGAGTACAACCGGAGTGTTGCCGAAACTCTTGGTAATCTCCGATATGACGCGACTTCCGAGTCCCTTGGATCTTTCCTCGGGTTCGATTGCGAAGTGTTCAACATATAGCGCATCGGGCAGATTCCAAAGTGTTATGAATCCGGCGAAGTTGTCTCCGTCGGCAGTGATGACCCTTAACTTGAAAAATGGCGAGCGGTTATTGAGCATCTCTGTGATGCTTTTCCACGGTCGACGTTCCTCTTTGGGAAACGAGCTGAAATATAAGCTTTTGACCCGGTTGAGTCTTGAGTCGTTAGGGTCGGTGATGTCTGTAATGTTGTAGTCCATATTCATGTGCAAAGTTACAATTTTTAGTGCTATAAAGTTGCATGTTTAGCATGATTTGATTAGTTTTGTGGCATAAACTATA
>JAMPEH010000432.1 GCA_023665245.1 Muribaculaceae bacterium | reverse complement strand
GCGAGGTAATCATCCTGTCGTTACAGCATTTCTTGCCTCTCTTACTCCCGAGCAGCGAGTTGTGGGTCTTGATTTGCTCGAAGCAATGTCGGAAAAAGACCGTCGCGATATAACGATGGAAAATCTTATCGACCATGTAGCAACCGCTCCTGTAAATTCGCCTATGTTCAAGTACTATATACTTTGTCCTCGTGTGGCCAATGAGGCTCTGACCCCCTATAAGTCTCAGTTTTCCAAGGTGTTCTCGTCCGACGAATTGAAAACATTTGCTGCCAATCCACGCAAACTTGTGGAGAGGATAGGTAAGGAGATTGCTCTTGAAGAGGTATGGAATCCGCTAAACCTGCGAATGACTCCTATCGAGGCATGGAACCATAAGAAAACCGACGACGTGTCGCGTTCTATCCTGTTTGTTGCAATTGCTCGTACGGCAGGAATTCCGGCACGTATTGACCCGGTGACCGGCAAGACACAGTGGGCAGGCGACGATAACAAGTGGAACGACGTGGTGTTTGAGGCTGTAGCCGAGAATAATACGCCTCAAGGCGATGTGAAGATAAGCTTCACCCCGGTGGGTCGTATCTCCAACCCCAATTATTATAATCATTTCAGCCTTTCGAAAATTTCCGACGGCACACCATGGCAAATGGCTTATCCCGAGGATGGTACTTACGAGTCGATTTTCGGTGACGGCGAACGTCTTGATGAAGGTCAATATATGTTGACATCGGGTCAGCGAATGGCTAATGGCGGGGTTCTCGCCCGTTCGGTAATATTCACCGTCAAGCCGGATGAGACTGCCGATGTTGACCTCGTTATGCGTCGTGACACAGCGGGAGTTCAGGTGATAGGAAGCTTCAATTCCGAAAATCGGTATTTCGATCTTAAGTCCAAGACGGAGAAATCGCTGCTTTCAACAGCCGGTCGCGGGTACTATATTCTCACCATGCTGAAGCCTAATCACGAACCTTCGGTTCACGCACTCAACGACCTCAGTGCCCGAAAAGCGGAGCTTGAAGCAACCGGTCGCACTATCTTCTTGATGTTCCCCGACCGTGAGAGTGCCGATAAGTTTGACGCTTCAGTATATCCCAATCTGCCTTCCAACGTGGTGTTTGGTGTGGATACTACCGGTGTCATAGCTGCGGAGCTTCCTGAAAAAGAAATGCCCGTTGTGATTATCGGTGACACGTTCAACAGGGTTGTCTTCATCTCGTCGGGCTACACCATCAGTCTTGGTGATCAGCTCGTCGACACTATGCACAAGATAGTAGAATAAGCAGAATAACAATTCTAATCGACAGCGATTAGAAGTATCACAATGACGGTGGTGATGCCTATGGCAACACTGCCGTCAATGCTTCTATAGTTAAACACATAGTCGTTGATACGAAGCACGTAGCGTTGTGGACGAGCCTTAACCATGTCACCCTTCATTATGCTCCATACAACAGCCCTGCCGATAATGAACATTATGACTGCCACAAGACTGCCGATAATACCGCCTACAAAAAGGTCACCGGGATAGTGTACGCCGAGGTATAAACGGGAGTAGGAATTGATGAATGCCCAAATAAAGATAAACCATTTGAGGCGAGTGCCGCGCCATATAAGTGCCATTATTGTCGCGAGGGCAAAGGAATTGGCTGCATGACACGAGGGGAATCCGTAACGACCGCCACGGTAGTCCTTAACAACGTGGGCGAATTCTGAAAGAGGATTTTCGGGGTTAGATGGGCGCATGCGTTCGAAAAACGGACGGATTACGGTTGCGCATAATTGGTCGGCAATCAATATTGTAAGACCTATGGCAAGAATCCACACAACTGCCACTTTCCATTGGAATCCCTTGAAAAAGGCTATGTAGAAAGCTATGTACATGGGGACCCATATGAAACGCCCGGAGAACATGAACATTGCACGATCCCAAAAGTCGGAATGGATTCCGTTGAAGAACAGGAAAATTGATTGGTCGAGATTGAGGAGAAAGTCTAACATTTTTTAAGGCTGCTTAGAGTTTGTCGAGACTGCGATAGATTGTCTGAAGGTAGGCTCGTGCGTTTTCAGCGAGATTCAGCGTGTCGCCATCACATTGGTCTGTTTTTTCGGTGTCGATGTTGATAGTGATGTTGCCACCGGGGGCTACAAGCGAGTATTCATTTCTTCCCGAGAAGAATGCGTAGTGGGCTTGCGTGGGGTCGAGAAGGTTTCTGCTGAATCGAAAATCGTCGTGTTGAAGTCCGAGTCCGCTGAGAAGGGTGGCTGCAATATCGGTCTGGCTACCTATAGTGTGGTCAATGCCGAAGCTTTTCAGAGCGCCTCCTGTAAAAATCAGTGGCACGGCATGACGGTCGAGTGCGGAGCTGAGGTTTTGCGGATAACATCCGTAATGGTCGGGAACAATGACAACAAGTGAGTTTTCCCATTGTCCGTTATCTCTGAGGACGTTTATAAAAGCAGTGGCGCAGCTGTCAGCGTAGGCAAAAGCAGTGACCTGAGCCGGCTCGTCGGGTGAACGTGGAGTGCGATCCACATCAAATGGCTCATGGCTGCTCGAGGTCTGTACAACTGTGAAATGTGGCTCTGTATTCTTCCTGTTACTGAGCGATTTTTCCACGCGTTTGAAAAGAGGTGCATCGGGAACTCCCCATTTCGACATGCGTTGACCTATCGGGAAATCCTTGTCGCTGATTATTTCGTCGAAACCTGCCGACATAAGATAGGCTTTCATGTTAGTGAAGTTGGTGTCGCCGCCATAGAAGTAGTGTGTGGAATAACCTGCCTTGACGAGCTTGTCGGCTATAGATGGTAATGCCTCGGCTTTGGCAACGTCTTTCATTACGCTGGTAGTAGGCTGTCCGGGAAATCCGCTTAGAATAGCTGGAAGGGCACGATCAGTTCTGAAGCTCGACGCATAGAAATTGTCAAATAGAAGCCCCGAACCGGCAATGCTGTCGAGTCCTGTGGCTATCGGTTCGCCGCCGAGCGATTCAAAAAGATGGTTGGAAAAACTCTCAAGTATTATGAGATAAACGTCGGGTTTGGTGCCGGGTGCAACGAGAAGTTTACAGTCAGTGGAGTCGACAGGCATGCTACG
>JAMPEH010000431.1 GCA_023665245.1 Muribaculaceae bacterium | reverse complement strand
AATAGAAGCGCTGCTATCATCAGGAATATTAATACCTTCCTTAATATCCAAAGTCAGAATTGCTTTAAAATTATCATCAAGTTTGGCATTAACCACACGCCCCACTGTCATTCCTGCCATGCGGACAGGATCGCCGACCAATAGACCGTCCGTTCGGTTAAAACGAGCATCAACAGCATAATAATTGCCATCGCCTTTATGGGACATGCTCTCTTTGTTTGAAACATACCATGCGGTAAAAACCAAAATAAATGCAGCAACATAAATGCCTGCCTTTAAATATCTTGATTCTTCCCTTGAGTAAACTTCGTCTGTCATCATAACTCCGTCAAAAAACTAATTATTAGCTATATAAATAATGTAAAATAAATATTTTGTCACCAATCATTTTGAAAAATGAAAATAATTGTTAAAATTTAAAAAAAAGTCTCTAATATATAAACATCAAAGCAAAGATAACAGAGTAAAAAAATATAAGATGATAGTCGTAAAAAAATTATGTAAAGATTATGGAAATATAAAGGCCGTAAACAATATCAACTTTTGCATTTCAAAAGGCGAGGTTGTCTCTCTGCTGGGACCTAACGGAGCAGGTAAGACAACTTTGATGAGGCTGATGACCGGTTATATTGAACCTTCCTCCGGCGAAGTAGATATCTTCGAAAAAAATATCCGCACCAATCGCACTGCCTGCCTGAAAAAAATCGGCTACGTTCCTGAAAGCGGCTTTTTATATAATGATATGACTTGTTTCGAATTTATCAAATACAGTGCAGCATTGCGCGGCATAAAAGGAACTGAATTTATTGATAATCTGCGCGAAGTTATTGTCAATCTGGATCTGGATTCTGTTATCAACCAAAAAATCGAAAGCTTGTCTAAAGGCTTTAAGCGTCGTGTCGGAATTGCCGCAGCTCTCATTCACAAACCGGAAATACTCATTCTGGATGAACCGACTGAAGGTCTTGACCCTAATCAAAAAGTCAATATTCGCCGTTTTATTCGTGACTATGGTAAAAATCATATTATCATTGTTTCAACTCATATTATGGAAGAAGTTGAAGCCCTGTCTAACAGAGTAATCTTGCTGAATCATGGCAAGTTGGTTAAAGATACGACACCGGAAGAATTAAAAACACTGTTTCCTGAAAACAATATTGAAACAGCATTCTTCAAAATCACCAATGAAAACGGATAATCATCATGTTTAAACAGTTTTCCATAATTTTAAAAAAAGAACTCGCCGCCTTTTTTAATACCAATTTGGCTTATGTCCTCATGACAGCCTATATTCTGCTGTCTATGTCTATAACCTTTTTTCTGGGCGGATTTTTCAGCATAAATAATGCAGATATGTTTTCTTTCTTTTATTTCCAAAGCTTTGTCTTTGCAGTATTAACTCCGGCATTCACGATGCGTCTCTGGGCAGAAGAAAGAAAATCGGGAACAATAGAGTTCATGCTGACACAACCTGTGGCTGTTTCCACCATTGTTTGGGCCAAATTTTTCGCGGCTTGGATTTTATGCGTGATTATGCTTATGCTGACGATTCCGCTCTGGATTTATATGAATATTTATTTTGAAACTGACAATTTAAACATCCTTTCCGGCTATTTTGCTTGCATTTTAACCGCAGGAATGTTCTGCGCCCTTGGTTGCATGATCTCATCATTCAGCTCATCCCCCGTATCATCTTATATTTTGACTTTGGTTTTATGCGGTATTTTCTCGTTCGGAAATTTCGGCTGGCTGATCAGCAAAGCAGGATTACCGGAAAGAATAGCCTCACGCATCCAATTTTCGTTGAACTTTGATAAGCATTATTATGACATAATGTCCGGACAAATCAGCCCGGACAACTTGCTGTATTTTATCTTATTAATTGCTTTTGCTTTGTGGCTGAATACCGTTAGCATAGATTATAAAAGAGATTAGGAGAAAAAGTATGCGAATCAAAACCCTGATCATCAAAAACAGTTATCTTTTTATTTTATCTGCTTTGACAATAATCTCTTTCATTATGCTTATTACCGCCGGTTCAGTTTTGTTTGGTCGTCACAAAGCAGACATAACATCTTTGCATCGCACAACGATAAACCCGCAAAGCGAAAAAATTGTCAAAAATCTGGATTCTCCTGTTAATATTACAGTCTACCAATCGGAGAATCTCGGCAGTGAATATCCTGAACTCGGGCTGCAAAGTCAGTTTTTATTCCGTCTGCTTGAAAGGTATCAAACTCTTGCTAACGGAAAAATTACAATCAACGTAAAAAATCCCGAACCTTTTTCTTTGGCTGAAGAAGAAGCCCTAAATGCAGGAATTAGAGCATTTCCAAACAACTCTGGAAATGAAAACTTATATTTCGGCGCAATATTTAATAACGAAAAAGGGACCAGCTTTACAATTCCGTATTTTTCAATTCAACGACAGAATTATACAGAACACGATATTTCCAGAGTATTGGGAAAGTTAGGTAAATTTAAGAAAAAAACTATTGGGATCGCAGCTTTTGATGCTGACGCGGATGAATGGCAATTTTTAAAACAGCTGAAAAACGACTACAATGTCCAAAAGATCAATCTCCAAGAGATAGCAATACCCTCGAACATCAGTGTTTTGCTGGTTTATAATCCGCAGCAGATTCCCAATTCTTTTATTTATGCCTTAGATCAATATATAATGCGGGGAGGCAAACTGATTCTTTTGCTTGACCCATACTCGGAACAAACCATAGCAAAACATCCGTCTTCTGCATTATACAAAAACAAAATCCTGCCGTTACTGAATAAATGGGGTATCAGATTTAATCCGAATGAAGTTGTCGGAGATAAAAAATTTAGCCCTAAAGAACACCGCAACGCTTTGCAAAATAATGATTCTGTTTTGTGGTTTAACATTCCGCATGATAAAGAAAATGACAATATTTTCACCAAAGGATTCTTAAATTTTAACTTTCGAACCCCTGGGGCTTTGACCACAGACAAAATGAGCAATGCAGATTATCAACCGTTATTCACCACGTCTTCTGAGGGTGGTCTTGTCTCGGCAGACTTTGCAAAGTTTGCAAGTAAAGAAACTGTAAACGGCAATTTTTCA
>JAMPEH010000430.1 GCA_023665245.1 Muribaculaceae bacterium | reverse complement strand
CATCGGCCTCCCTGTCCAAATCGAAAGTGTAGCGCAGCATCATGGCCGCCGAGAGGACGGTCGCGATCGGGTTCGCGGCGTCTTTGCCCGCAATGTCCGGCGCGGAACCGTGGCTCGGCTCATACAGGCCGAATTTTGTATCGTTCAGGGAGGCGGAGGGCAGCATCCCGATCGAGCCCGTCACCATGCTCGCCTCGTCGGATAAGATATCGCCGAACATATTCTCTGTCAGAATCACGTCGAACTGTGCCGGATCCTTCACGAGCTGCATCGCACAATTGTCTACCAGCATGTGCTCCAGCGTCACCTGCGGATAATTCTTCGCGACCTCGTTCACGATCCTGCGCCACAGCCTGGAGGAGGCAAGCACATTCGCCTTGTCCACGCTGGTCACCTTCTTACGCCGTTTCATAGCGATGTCAAATCCCTTGACGGCGATACGCCGGATCTCGTTCTCGTCATACACCAGCGTATCGATCGCTTTGGACACACCGTTCTCCTCGATTGTCTTCTTCTCCCCAAAGTAGAGTCCGCCCGTCAGCTCGCGCATGATCAGCATATCAAAACCCGCGGCGGCAATCTCCTCTTTTAGCGGACATGCCTCCACCAGCTCACTGTAGAGCGCCGCCGGCCGCAGATTCGCAAAAAGATTCAGTTCCTTCCTGAGCGAAAGAAGTCCCGCCTCCGGCCGCAGATTCGGCGGAAGCTTATACCACGGCGAAGTCGTCGTATCGCCGCCGATCGATCCCATCAACACCGCGTCGGCGCTCTTCGCCGTGTCGATGGCTTCCTGCGTCAGCGGAACCCCGCACGCATCGATCGACGCGCCGCCCATCAATATATCCGTATATTGCATCGTGTGTCCGTATCTGGCGGCAACGGCGTCCAGAACCTTCTTCGCCTCCGCCACAATCTCCGGACCGATTCCGTCACCCGGAATACATGTAATTTTCAACTCCATGCCTTCTTCCCTCGTTTCTGTGTCGTTATCGCAAAATATCACTTATTTATCATAGTCTATTCCACAACATTTTTCAAGTAACAAAACAGGGCACAGTCCGTCGTCAGAAAAAGAGCGAACCGCCACGATTCGCTCTTCTGATCTCTGAATATGGATTCCATAACATAAAAGCCATAGGCCAAACTGTCACGATTGCAGCGTCCGCACAGCACCGCCCTATTTTGCAGAATACGATTTCTCCGCCAATACGTTGCCGTCGGGATCGAGATAACGCATAGTCATCGTGCAGGCGCCTTCCTCACCGACTGCCCCGTCGAACTCTTTAATGGAATCCGCAAACTGGCTCTCCGCAGCGTCCAAACCCGCAGCGAGCGCGGCTCCTGTCGTCTCGTCAACCATAGAGCTGTCCTCGATCTTAACTGTCACGACAAGCTCGTTGCCCTTCACATCGACCGACGCCGACATTCCCTGGTCAGCGAGGGACGCAAACTGCGCCTCCATCATCGACTTGAGCGTCGGGTCGCTGAAATAATCCTCCAGCGTCATGCCTAAAGCATCACTGTCCGCCTCGGTTCCCCCGGCAGCCGCCTGTGTCTCATCGACGCCGCTGTCCGCCTCAGTCTCTCCGCTCTCCTCGACAACGGCCTCCGTGTCAACCGTCTGTTCCTCGTCAACGGTGGTCTCCACCTCGACCGTCTGTTCCTCATCGGCGGCGCTGTCCGCCCCGGTCTCTCCGCTCTCCTCGACGACGGCCTCCGTGTCAACCGTCTCTGCCTTGTCGTCAGAACCGCCGCATGCGGTGACGGATAAACTGAGCGCTGCGACCGCCGCACAGGCAAGCATCTTCCATGTTTTTGACTTCATAACATTTCCTCCTTTTACACACTCCAGATATTCTTCGGCCGGCCTCACGCCGTTTGCAGGTATGCGTATCTGCCGTTTTATTTTTTCAAAAAAATAACATGCGTTATTCTTTATCTGGCTTCTCGATCTGCGCCACCGCTGATTTCTGCATCGGGATACGGCAGTTCTTATTGCTCCCGAACTCCACGATAATCGTATCGTCCGTGATGTCGATCACGATGCCGTAGAACCCGCTGGTTGTCAGCACAACATCGCCGACACTCATATCCGCCAGCATCGCCGCCACCCTCTTCTGTTCCTTCTTCTGCGGGCGGAACAAAAACATATAACAGATCACCGCAAAGATCACAATATAGAAAACACTAAACATTCCGATACCGCCTGACGCAGTTGCCTCGCCCGCTGTCAATAAAATACCCATTTGATTCTTCCTCCATCTACTCAGTAATGCATTTTTTGTGCAATCTACAGCCTATCATACACTCAATACCTCTACAAAACAAGCTTTTTTTCCATCTTTTCTATTACTCTTTACCCACAAAACCGCGCACGGCACGGCTTTGCCTATGGTCACCTGTTCTGCAACCCGTCCAGCTTGCGGCGCTTATACGCCGCGAAACGGCCTTCCTCCAGCGCCTGCCGGATCTCCTCCATCATCGTGTTGTAAAAATAGAGATTGTGCAGGACGCACAGCCGCATCCCCAACATCTCCTTTGCCTTCAGCAGATGCCGGATGTAGGCGCGGGAATAGCGCCTGCACGCCGGACACTGGCACCCCTCCTCGATCGGGCGTCCGTCCAACTCATACTTCGCGTTAAAGAGATTGATCCTGCCGTGGTTCGTATAGAGATGCCCGTGCCTGCCGTTTCGCGTCGGATACACGCAGTCAAAAAAATCCACGCCCCTCTCCACCGCTTCCAGGATATTCGCCGGGGTGCCCACGCCCATCAGGTACGTCGGTTTGTCCTGCGGCAGATAGGGCACCGTCTCCTCGATGACATGATACATCTGCTCGTGGGTCTCCCCCACGGCGAGCCCGCCCAAAGCGTACCCGTCACACGAGAGCTCCGAGATGCGCCTGGCGTGTTCGATCCGGATATCGTCAAAGACCGCGCCCTGATTGATTCCAAAAAGCATCTGTCTGCGGTTGATCGTGTCTTCCTGCCCATTCAGCCTCTCCAGCTCTTTCTTGCAGCGCTCCAGCCATCTCGTCGTGCGTGCCACGGACGTCTCCACGTACTTCCTGTCCGCCATGCTGGGCGGACATTCGTCGAACGC
>JAMPEH010000042.1 GCA_023665245.1 Muribaculaceae bacterium | reverse complement strand
TATTTAGCTATAAACATTCGTTATAACAACCTAAGTTTGTAATAAATAATACCTATTTTACATAAGTAACGCAGTATGGTATTATAATATCAGAAAGAAACAAGAACACAAACATCAACAATAGGAGGTAACAACAATGCTAAAACTCAACCGATCCACACTGGAAGCAATCCACGAACACATTAACGGATACGAACTGACAGTATCTTATCAGGCGTTTATGTTTTGGTTTTACACATCGCACGATTCAGTGCAAAGCGTAATATTTGCACATCATACAAACGTTGTACCAGATGGTTATGATGATGTAACATCGCACATACCAGTCAAAAAACTGGTGCAGTCTTTTAAGTCATCGTCGTCCAAGTATCTGCACGAGATAGCAGAAGAAATAAAAATGTATGACAGAATCTATGTTAAACAAGCACAATAATGAGGAGGACAAGGCCATGACCTATGAACAAAAAACTTATCTCGTACTTATTGCTGTAGCTGTGCTAGGAGTAGCCGCCATGATATTCAAGCTTATACTCACTATGCACATTTTCGACGCAATCAATGCAATTGAAAACGCTTGCGACGCCTACTGTGATGACGTCAAGCACCGACACAAGCTTGAAAAGCAGAATACAGAAAAACGCTATTACGACGTACAGTCCGGATACAACGGTTACAAGCACAACGACAACTTATTAACAAAGTGAGGTAAAATATGAAAACAACTATTTTATTAGCATGTGTCATCGTAATAGCCATCTGCTTTATAGTAATGGCGATCTTTGCTATGGCAATCTGGTCAGAGCTTTACAGTCTGCAATATTACACGAAATGCCTGCGTGACCTGATACATCACATTTACAGACAAGAACGCAAAGAGATAAAGTATACAAATGAACCACATAGGAGGAAAAAACATGACAAGAAATAAAGTTGCGAATCCTGCACGCGCCCCTACCACCTGATACCGCTGACAAAACCAAATAACCAGATGTTTCACGTGAAACATTACAGCCATATTAAAGAATAGGAGAATATGATAATGGAAATCATCAGAGCAAGCAGAGAAATGACAAAGAGAGAACTGTACCCACTGACAAGCCGTCAGGCACCGCGAGTAAGCATGAAGGAAGTGAAAGACGGCACCGTCATCAAAGTGCAGGATTACATTAAGTACAAGGACATAGACAACGACGGTGAAGAGATTACGCTCTTAAGCATAAGGGCAATAACAGACAACGAAGACCAGCTGGTAATTGTTACCCAGTCCGATACATTTATGAAGGCATTTGAAGACGCCCTTGAGTACATTGAAGAGGGCGAGGAGATGTGTATACAGAAACAGTCTGGCGAATCAAAAGCAGGACGTCCTTATGTTACATGCTTTCTTCTATAAAGATGGAGGTGAGGAGGGGCTTATGTCCCTCCTATTTTAAAATATGAATAAAAAAGTAACGAAAAAAGAATACCTGGAACGTGAGTACGCAAGACAGATAAAGCGTATACACCGCAGGCTGGATACCCTTGAAAGTCAGGGATATAAAACTGGATATGTAGAAAAGCAGATTGAGAACAAGCCAAAGAAGATAACAGACGCCACAATACGAAAACTTAAAAAAATAACACCTACATATATAAGAAGTCACTCTCTACTCGAGCGTTACGACACGGGAGAAGTGGAACTGTCAAAAAGCAGGGCGGCGAACGAATACTACGAGAGGATAAAAGAGGAAACCCCGCCTGCCGTAGAAAAGATAGACAGTCTGGATATTTTGCAGGGTGTAAATATTACAACAAGCATAACAGTGTCCGAAGACCCTATCATGCAGGACGTTCTTGCCGACCGTGTGATTGAAAACTTTCTATATGAATTTGAAGGTTTCCCACAGAGCTGGTACGAGAACATAAAAATGCTTGTTGATGACGACGTTGCTGTATTTGGAAAGGTAAACGTTGCCATAGCAATTACACAGCTTCCACAGTCATTTAATGAATATGTTAAAACGCATAAATATGGGAGCGATCAGTATATCATGGAATATCACTCGGAACTTGTGAATTATATACCGTTTGACGATAAAGAGGCAATGTCCGAAGAACTTGACTATTATGAACAGTGAATTTTACGTGGCTGATTTTGAAACAACCGTTGATGATGACACCACACAGCAGACAAATACAGAGGTTTGGTCGTGTGCCATATGCAGGGTAGGGAACCTCGACCCGGAGGAGGTGGAGGTGTATGGAAGCATTGATGATTTTATCACATGGTGCTTAAACCGTACATATAAAACAGTGGTATGGTTTCATAATCTTAAATTTGACGGATCATTTATATTAAACGCCATCATGCGTGATGACAGATGGAAGGAAAACAGCTACCTGAATGAAGAGGGAAACAAGTGTTTTTTCAAGAGCGTGAAAGACATGATACCAATGTCATACAAATATGTGATAAGCTCAATGGGACAGTGGTACACCATAACCCTTAAGAACAAGAGAAACGTGATCATAGAAATACGTGACAGTCTAAAGCTCCTCCCCTTTAGTGTAAAGGCAATAGGCAAAGGCTTTAAGACAAAGTACCAGAAACTGGAAATGGAGTACAAAGGCACCCACTATGCCGGGTGCGAAATAGACCCCGTAAAGGAATTGCCTTACATTAAAAACGATGTGCTTGTAATGAGTGAAGCCATGAAGATGGCACTGGATATGGGAATGAAGAAACTTACCATAGGTGCATGCTGTATGTCCGAATATAAACGAATGTTTAAAGATGGAAAAGTAGCTGTATTTGACATGTACCGGTATGATGAGATATATCCAAATCTTAGGGAAATCAAACTCGAAGACACATACGGGGCTGACAATGCAGACGCATATATACGCAAATCCTACTTTGGAGGGTGGTGCTATCTGGTGCCTGAAAAAGCTAACAAAGTGTTTGAGCACGGGGAAACATATGACGTAAACTCTCTTTACCCCTCCATGATGGATTCTGAATCAGGAAACATATACCCGTGGGGAAAACCGTATTTCTGGAAAGGTGAAATACCAGAAAAGGCCACGAGGGACGATACGTATTACTTTGTACGCTTCCGGTGTGATTTTTTCCTTAAGAAAGACATGCTCCCGTTTATACAGATAAAATACTCGTGGCTGTACAAGAGCAACGAAATGCTGGTAACGAACATGATTTACAGTGAAGACGATGGAAAATACCACAACCGCTACATGCTTGGTGATGAGGAATATGATACGCGCGTGGAACTCACCATGACACAGACAGACTTTGAGAGGTTTAAAGACCACTACTGGATATATAAGCTTGAGATACTGGACGGGTGCTATTTTGCCGCACGACCCGGCATGTACGATGAGTATATTCGAAAGTACCGCGAACAAAAAATCAATGCAGAGGGAGCAAAGCGCAATGAAGCAAAGCTGTACATGAACAATCTGTACGGAAAGCTTGCTACATCTGACAACAGTTCATACAAGATCGCAAAGCTGGTGGATGGAATACTGAGGTTTGACACTGTGGAAGAACACGAAAGAAAAGTGGAATACATCGCCGCCGGAAGTGCAGTAACATCATACAGCCGTGACTTTACAATACGCCACGCACAGAAAAATTACCACGGTGCATACAAACACGGATTTATCTATGCAGACACTGACAGTATACACATGGACTGTAAAGCAGAGGGTTTAAGGATACACCCGAAGGACTTTAATGCGTGGAAGAATGAATCATCGTGGGATAAAGCAATATTTGTGCGGCAGAAAACCTACATTGAACATGTCACCCACGAAGACGGTAAGGGTGTGGAAGACCCTTATTACAATATTAAATGTGCTGGAATGTCATCGGGTGCAAAGGATACACTTAACAAGGCACTTGAAGCTGGAAGTATAAAGATGACAGACTTTAAGGTAGGCATACACGTAAAGGGCGACCTGAAACCAAAGCAGGTAGAAGGTGGGGTTGTGCTTGTGGAAAAGGAATATGTAATGCGCTAAAAAGGGGAGCCGTGGCTCCCCAATGTATCGACAACACACAAAGCATAGACCCCGGCCTGCTGAAACCGGAAATCCGTGTAGTGACCGAATCAACGGGCGCAACCACCACACGGGAATACGCAAATGCATGATGATACCTAATATCTCAGACAGTGAAGGACGGCTGACTTGCACTCCAAGTCCTGAAACCGTAAAAGACCTGCATTAAAGTACTGTCTCATAAGCTTTATGTAGGAGTTGTTTTGTCCAATAAGACGCACGTTGATGTCGTGGCTGTCAATATCAACCGTCACCTGCAATGGAAACGTGGTGTCCACGGACTTAGACACGTATATGATGTTTGACCCTACCACACGGCGCACACCATATTTTTTATTACCACACACAAGGGTGAAGTAATAGCTACAGGACTGGTTAATTTTTTGTATAAAAGCTATGTTGTCGTCCATGTATACGCGCTCTGTAATGACTTTAGCATACCTTGCATTTTTGAACGCCTTGTTAAATACGCTGTTATTCAAAGCCTGCTGTGCACTGTAATTTATGTTTTGCTCAACAACCCACCCCTCGCCCCTAAGTATTTTGGTGTCCAGCTTTAGTCGCTCTGACACACCAAGCACAACAAAGTAGGGATTGAGCATTGACATAAAGTTTGACAGCATGTACACGGGGACATAACGCGACTGTTTACCATTTCCACGGGCAACTGAGTTATGCACTGACATAAAATTAGTAATTTCAGTCGGAAGGTAGTGGTTATTCTCGGGCTGAATCTCGTCCATTAAAATAGATGTTACGTCTTTAAATAAGTGGCTGTACTTTTTAACCGTGTCAGCGCCTGACAGCGACACAGAATATCCGCACACCCGTCCCACCTCGTCGGAGTCGTGTGTTGCTATGACCCTGCGTATCTTCCCCTTGGCGATGTTTTCTTCCTGCAAAGACCATCCCTTAAAAAACAGTCCGCCGATATCCCCAAAGTACTTGAGGGGTGTGTCCTGCGTCTCATAGTCAAAGCGGTAAAGAAGCAGGAACTCCCCCTTGCCGTTAAGCCAGCGGTTGAAAAGCAGGCGGTTAAAATATGTGGTCTTTCCTGCGGAACGGTTGGAAGTCACGATATAGATCTCCGGTGTGTCACCGTTGATGTCCTTTGTTGATAATATTTTTGTACCATCATAATATTTTGTGTCCATACCCTATTATAACATGTATTTTGTTATAATGCAACCCTATAACAGAGGTCACCAGCTATAAGCACAGCCAGTTATACAAAAATATGGTATGTATGATATTATAATAAAGAGAGGAGGTGAGAACATGATAGGAGTTAAAGACGGTGTGGCAAGAATGCTTTATAAATCATATAAGGGAAATCTTATTCTGATAAGATACGATAATGACAACACCGACTACTGCACGGAGGAAGTTGTATATCAGAAAAACGTGACATATGAATCAGCGATGGATATAGCGAAGCTGTATAATCTGTCAGATTTTGGCTTTGTTGATGATTTTAAGTGGTACTTTATTATGAATGGTAACCACTACATTATAAAGCGTGTGTGGCACAATTTTGAAGAGGAAACATACCGCACGTTAATGGATGTAAAAATTTTTCGGAAAGCAAAAGAATGGAGGATCATATGATTTATATAAAGCATGAAGGAAACAGTGTTAAGATAATAAGAAATGGCTATAATTTTAGCATGTTTTTTGATTTTACAATAAGTGGAAGTGAAGTGGTTTGCAATGAACATATAAACGTCTGCGTTGATGAGCTGACAATGCTGAACAAGGCTTTAAATGAAGGATACACTGACCGGGGGTGTTTTGTAACAGACAAACAAAACGCCGATGACGGAAAAATGTATGTCAGCTGGATTGTTGCCAACAACGGGCAATTTGACATAGGCGTGTGCGTGAATACCAAATGGAAAGAGAATGGTAAGCAGAAGTTAGCACTGAATAGAAAAGTGTTGACAGAATCAGAAAATGTAGTTGACTATATATTTAACTCTGGTTTTCTGAACACAGCACCTTATAAATAAGTTTCACGTGAAACATAGGAGAAAGAAAAAGAGAGGGCGTGTGCCCTCTCTTTATTACGAAAATAACAAATACACAATTTTGTTTTGGGTGCTTCCCATATTAACCGATGTTGTTGGTGATACTTTTATTTTATTTTGTGATTTTGTGTAGGTTACCGGATATTGTATGGATTGTAATTGTGAACCCGTATTATGGATAAAATTAACATACCCACTACTGGATAAAGAATTATACAAGGTATCTGGAACATTTGTTAATTCGTAAAATGAGATTGTTGACCCGCCCGACGAAGCTGTGTTAACTAAACTGCAAAACACATTAGACAATGTTTTGTTTTCGATGGTATCAGTGATATTTCCAGCGAATACGCCAACACCCGTTAAAAGCGTAGCGTTATTACTGGCATATCCTTTTATGGTTGCCATTGGAAAAGATGTACTATCATTGCCTTCCAGCTTACTTACCCTCGTCGTAAGTGCATTCAGGTTCGTGTTCGTGGTATTCGTCTTCGTATTCAGACTGGTAATGTCCGTGGCATTCTTCGCCACATTGCTATCCGTGCTCCGCAGGCTCGTGCTCACATTGTTGACGCTTGTCTCAACCGCCGTGATGGCTTTCTGGTTGTTGGAGATGTTAGTCTCCGCAGCCGAAAGCGTGTTGCTCAGGGTAGTCTGACCACTCTGCAAGTTGGCAATATCAGTCCCGTGCTGTGACACATCGTCCTCAACCGTCTCAATACGCCCGTCAAGTGTCCCCTGCTCATTCTCAAGGCTGGAAATCCTTGATTCCAGATCCTCTGTGCCGGAACCTGCCTCCAGCGACGCAAGCCGGTTGGTCACGCTCTCCATCTCCGTGTTAAGCTGTCCTATGGCCACCTGGTTTGCCGTGCTCTGTGCACTTGCGTTGCTCGCCGCGTCATTTGCCTTTGTAATATCCGCGGCCTGATTACCGTAGCCGTTGTCAATAGACAGCATTGCCGAGTTGATGTCTCCAAGCCATGAGGGCTTGTCGCTTGCCTCAAACTGCGGTAACGATAAGTTTCTGGTGTGCTGTGAAGCGCTCATATCAATATCCTCCTATCTAATTAAGCCGCCAGTAACAGTTTGCCCTTCCAGTCGTAGTCATACGCTGTCAGGTTGTTATCATCATACGCCTGCGCCGTAAGCTCAAGCATATCATAACCATCTGCTGTGAGTACTGTGCCCTCTTTGTGCAGGTCACATAGGTCGTCCACCACATACTTTATCAGTTCGTACTGACCCGTGAACGGATTAAACATGCGGTATCTTTCGTCCGTCATGAGTATCCGCCGGCCGTAGCCGTCATATTCCCATGCGGTAAGACCCTTGCTGTCATACTCAAGCGCGGTGAGCTCAAGGTCATCATATTCCCTAGCCGTGAGTGCTTCATCGCGGTAAAAGTCATACAAATCCCAGAGCGTCTGCTGTAACGTGTCTGTGTACCCGGTAACGGGGTTGACCACAAACAGTTCCTTTGTCGGGAGCTCTTCGATGAAATCCGACAGCCTTGCGTTTACCCACTGCTTTACATAGTCATCGTGTATGTCGATGAGGTTACGTAATTCCGCAACCTGCGCGGACACAAGGCATGTCATGTCGGTCTTTATCCGCTGTACAACGTCATCGATGAAGTCATTGAGATCTGCAATCTTTTTGTCGAAATACTGGTGCTGTTGCTCAAGCATATCCTGCATTTCGTCCACGCGCTCATCAACATACTGCTGGTTGGCCGCGATGTTATTCTGCACATCTTCATTGAGCTGGTAAATCTTTGCGTCTACACGCATCTCGAGGTCTGCAATCTCTGAATTGACCACATCAATGAGTCCGTTGATACGGTTCTCGGCCGCCGTGAGCCTGACATCAAACGGCTCAAGCTGTGACGCAATGTACTCTTTATAGTGCGCAATGAACTCGTTGTAGTCCTCGATGAGCTCGTTGAGCTTGTGCACCATCGCCCCGATGTTCTCAATCTCGGTCAGGCTGTCATTAAAGACCGTCGGGAGAATGGGGTTATGTTGCCACGGAAAAAGCCTTATTTCTTTAATCATGCTTTAATTCCTCCTCACCAAAGTGACATAAAGCATTTTTCCAGCTCATGTATCACCATGGTGTCAATGTTCAAAAATGTAGCACGGTACTCGGTCAGCATGTGGGAGTACGTCCCGCTTCCCTGCTTCCCGGCAACGTGTTCAAGGTACTCTGTCACTGTTTTGCTTTCCGTGTTCTCATTCAGGTTGTTCGTTGTGTCCGTGTTTTCCGTGTGGCTGGAAGCGTTCGTCTCAAGGGTTTCGTTGCGGGTACTTCCCGATTCAGACGTGTTTCCCGTGCTGTCATCGGTGCTTGTGGAAGACCCGGTGCTCGTTGTCCTGCCGTCTGTCAGTGTCGCGTTTGTAAGGTAAGTGTTGTTGTCAATATTGTTAAGAGTACCCTGCGGGGTATCTGAATAGCGGTTCTCGCTGTCGGTAGTTCCGTTCTCGCTGGAGTTTACTCCTGCGCTGGAATGTGATGACGTGTTGCCACTTTTGCTGTGTGAGCCGTTATCCGTCCGGTTGCCCGTGGAATTGGTATTACCTGCTGTGTTACTGTGACTGTCGGCCACACTGCCCCGGGAAAACTCGTTGTTGTCCTTGCCCTCATGCTTACGGTAAATATCCACATCATATAAGGGGTTGAACTCAAGCAGGGTGCTCTTGTACAGCTGGTTAAAGTATGGCATCTGCTCGTTCATCGTCATCGTGAGGTAATGCTTGAAAAGACCCACTGTCTCCGCCCCTATCTCCCGCATGTAAAAGTGGCGCATGATCTTGGTTTCCAGTGGTACACGGTAACTCAAATCAAAGATGGGGTATTCAAAGTCAAACAGTTTTGTACGGGTCTTGGCGATGATATCGTCAATGCTCATCTGACCCTTATGCTCATCATATCCCAGCATCTCTTCAAGCACCGTTCGAAGTTCCGTCGTATATTCCGCCATCGCCGTCACCCCCTTCCATCGGCATGAGTGCACCCTCGTTAAATCTTACTTTAATATCCGTGCCAAACATCTGGTTGACTTTAGCGAGTGCCTGCTCTCTTGCGGAAAGTCTGCTCTGTCTGCATGAGTACGCACCGCCAAGTGCGCTCTGTATTTCAGACTGGGACACACGCTCTTTTTTCTGCACCTGCATACTGGACACGCCAAGATATGTTAAAGCTTCATTCCAGAGGTCAGTTTTCAGCCGGTAAAGCTTGTCGGCAAGAAACGGGGCGTCCAGATTTAGCACATCGAGTGCCTTTTCGTTGAACATGTCAGTCTCATATATCGCCGGTTCGTTTGCCGCAAGTTTCTGAAACATCTGGAGCACGGAAAACTTCTCACGCTCCTCGGCCTTTATGATGTAGGGCGTTTTCTGCACGTTCACGTTTATCTGTATGGTCAGGTCAATATTGGCAAGCCTTCTTGCGTACTGCACGATACGGTTAACCGAATTCGTACGTGTCATGTTGTTGTATATGATCACAGAGTCAGCAAGGGTAAGATTCTGCTGGTACCCGTTCACTGCCCACGCACGGTTTTTCGTGGGGTAACGGTACACGTTTAACTCCCCGCCCTGCATGGTCTGCATGTTGACCATTCCCATGACCTCATCTTTAAATATCACGGACATGCCGTCGTAAAACAGACACCACTCAAGAAACCTTGCGTCCATGCTGTCAGGCATGTTGTCATACTCAAAGCATGAGAGTGCAATTCCCGTCAGGAGCTCAAGGTACATGTCTGATACAGACCGTGCGTCAAACAGCGACTGGTAAAAAAGCTCTTCATTACGCTTGTATTTTTTAATTCTCCCGGGCATATTTCCTCCTATCCAATCGGCTTTTCACCCATTCCGTGTGCTCTATTGTCAAGACTGTAGTCACCTATTTCATTCGGGTACTTCCAGAATCTCACACCGGAGTTAAATATCTCCTCAAGCTTCACAGCTGCAAACTGTGGAATTGCCCCGCTGATACTCATGCCACTGGTCTTTACATAGTTCCAGTGCGGCCGACTGCTTATGTTAGGAACCTTCACCCGGTTCGTGGCGTATCCGTACAGGCTTAAAAAGTCATCGGCTACCCTAAGGTAGCTTTCCTGCATACACATGCGCTTAAAGTAATAACCCTTACGTCCAAGCACAACGTCAAGAAGTGTCTGCTGTTGTCCCCTTGCGTGTGGGGGCTGGTTTTGTGCCATCGCCTTTTCATTCTGCACCTGCGCAAGCCCTATCTCGGACTGCAACACGCTGTGAACGCTGTTTATTCCCGTGGTGATCAGGTTGCCAATACTCTGCACAGCCTGACCTACATTTCCGGCTCCAGCCATCCCTGCGCCTATCTGACCAACGGAGCCTGCGCCTGCACTAAGGATATTTCCTGCGGCGTTCACCTGCGCTGCACTCGCGTTAATGCCAAGCGGGGAAAGTACGGGCGAGGGACCCGCCGCCAGCTGTGCACTCTGTAAACGGAGGTTATACCCTTCTGCATTCTGGGCAAGCCATGCCTTGTAACTGTCAACGGCAAATGCAAGCTGGCCAAACCCTGTAATCTTAAGCTGGTCGGGCATGTCATAGATAAGCCCGTTGTAGTTCATTGGCATGAGTGATACTTCTGGGTTGCAGCTGTAGGTGCCATACATTCGGAAATTGCACTTGCTGTCACCAAACCACTCATACCGGAAATTCGCACAGTTAGATCCACTGTCAACGGCGAGGTACATGTAGGGGAACTGCAAAAGCTTGTTGTTTTTTGGCTCATAGCTCCCGTTTGTTGTTGGCTTGTTTATGCTTACATCGTGTGTTTTCATCTGTTCGCCCTGATAGGTCATAAACGCTTCGGGCATGACAAACACATTGATGATACTGTCTACTGCATTTTTGTTTACATAACTGTCAATGATTGACTTAAAGTTGCTGACAGCCTGCGAATAGTTTGTATTGGTGATACGGACAGTGGGTAATAAGTCCACACCCTGCAACATGCCCCCGTAAACACCAGCGGCCGTGGTTTTTGTGCCGTCAAGGTTGAGCTGTGCGGAGCTTGCGATGACGGCGACGTAATTATTAAGAACACCGTCCTTGCTTGCAAAATCACACTTCATGTCCCCAATGTCAAAGGGCTCACCCTGAAAATTCTCGCCAATCTCATCATTGACAGAATGCTCACGCTCCACAAAGCACATTGGCATTACAAAGTCAAAGATGTAGCTCTGGATATAGTCAAGCTCAAATGTAAAGAGGGTTGTGTTGTCATTGACATAATCCACCTGCGTGATAAACGCGTAAAACCACTTGCTTCCGTAGTTTGTATTCTGGAAGCTCATATAGTTGTACGTGTACCCCACATCAGGCTTGACCGGAAGCTTTATCATGCCACGCCCGGGGCGGACGTACTGTAACTTGCTGAATGTCACATCGGCTGTGCTTGTAAAGTACTGCGTCTGTGTGTCCTTGTCCGGAAACCATATGGTATTTTCATATGTTGCGTCCAGTGGCGTGAACGCGTGAAACCGTACGGTACTGTTTGGTTCAATCATGCTCTTTCCTCCCGGGCGGGGTCTTGCGTTCCCCGCCCGTCGTGCTTAGGAGTAGAATTATGACAGTGAAAGCTACTGAATGGTAAGTGTAGCTGAAGCCGACTTTGTGGTGTCAAAGGTGCTTGTGGCCGTGATAGTCACTGACCCGCTTGCGCCCTGCGGCACTGTCACCCTGCCGTCATATCCGACTGTAACTGCGTCATTGCTGGACGTCCATGTGACGGACTGTGGTGCAAAGTTCTCGGTTGTGACATTTGCCATAAACTGGACGCTCATGCCGGGCATCGCGGTTGCCGTGCCGGGCGTTACCTCAACGCTTGTGACGCTGGGCGTGCCTGCGATAAATGCGGTGTTGTTAGCAAACGGCGAAACGGAAAATGTTTTCCATACGTGCCAGAAATAGTTCCAGTACAGTCCCTCGCCGTTGTAGTTCTCCGTGAACTTAAGCAGGTTGTCGAAAATCATAAAGAAGTCTTTGTCGACAAGCACTGCGGAAATCGTATTGAGTGCCGTCATCTCATCTTCGGTGATGGGCACATAGGACGGGTCGTCTGCAAAAAGGATTTCCAGCCTTGCTGTATCCAGTTCGCCAAAGTTATCCACAAGAACCCGGTGTCCCATAAATGTGGCCTTATCCATGTTAAATGCCGAAGCAAGCACCTCAACGTCGAGCTTGGCGTCCATCGCCGCGGAGATGATAAGGTACTGGTCGTCCTTCGGCGTTGCATTGTACACACCCATGAGGTTGTACTTGCTGGAAAGAAACTCCATACTGTTGGATACACCCTTAATCTCGGATACAGCGTCAAGGTAGCCCTGCTTGTCTGTGGGGTTGTTGACAGTGGTCACATGCATGAGCCCGGAGAGCAGCCGTCTTGCAAGAAGGTACTTCATGGTCAGGAACTCATCGTAGTTCGCACCGTTATAAAGCTGTTCGGTAATACGGGCGATAAGGTCTGTCACGCCTTCCCAGCTCAAAAACGCCTGACGAAGCTGGTCGTCTGAAATAGTCACTTTATAAAACTTTTGGTAGTTCATCACGTGGAATGCACTCCGGACGTCGGGAAGCTCACGCTTGAACACAGTCTGCTCTGCGCGCTCCGGATCGTACTCAAACGGCTTCGCAAGGTTTACGAAAACCTCCTCAACTGTCTCGCCGTAATCGACGATACCCTTCTTGAACATTGCCCAGGGATTCTGATAGCTCTTGCTGGTCACAATGACCCTCGCAATACGGTTCATAAGCGCACCGACAAACTCATTGCGGATCCCCTCGTAGCTGGTAATGACGGAGCCAATTGCCCGCAGAGTATCCATGTTTCCGGATACCGCGTACGGGACGTTTGCCTGATAGTTGGCACTTGCGTTATTGCGGATAGCGTTCAGGATATCCGCTGTGTTCGGGGTTAAGGCCTGCGCCTTCGGTTTTGTTGCCATTGATTATTCCTCCTCACTCACAAAAATGTCGTCGTAGGTTACTTCGACAGCTGTATCAGTTACAACCGGTTCAGGTGTGATCACCGGCTCTGGTGCAGGCTCTTCACCTGCGCCGCCAAAAAATCTGTCACGATAGCGGGTGCGCCATGCGTTGTCGTTCGCTTCATAGTCGGCCTTCATTTTATCAAGTTCGGCCTTTACCTCCGCAAGACTTGCTTCAGCTTCACCACCTGCACCGTAACTGTCCATTAAATTTTCCACAATGGAAAGTGATTCGTCGTCCGTTCGGTCACCAATCAGTGACTTGACGACATTCGCGTACTCATCACGCTCAAGTTTCATTTTGTACCTCCATTCAGTATAGTTGGTATGGTTTCATGTAATATATCCACTTACCACCTGACCCAAACGAAGGTGATGGTCTGTCAGGCGGGTCGGGGTCTACTGGTGTGGGCGGGTCTGGGTCGGGTGTTGTCCCGGTACAGTAATCCAGCACAGCAACCGCATACTGGTATCTAAGTTCCTTGGTCGCATCCGGGTCGGCCGGGTTCTCGTACCCATAAAGGAATAGTTCCGTGGCTTCCCTTAATCCGTCGGCGGCTTTAAGGTTCTTAAGCAGGGCTGGGTAGTTGTTGGCAAGACTTGCAAGCTGGAACCTTGCCTGCATGTCCGTGTCACCGATGCTTGTCACCTTGCTGTATTTCCAGTATTCGTAAAGGTCATCTTTTAATGTGTAGTAAGTCCACTGTGCAAGCCCATATCCAATGCTGTCATGCACAAATGTGTCCTTGCTTATCTTTCCGCTGTTAATGTTTGCGGTATACTGCATGGACTTTGCAAAGTCAGGATCACCCACGTCGCCCTGCTTTTGCCAACCGTATAGGGGTGGGCACTCAACACGGTAATTCCCTATGATTCCTGCGGTGGCAATTTCATTGTTGTCGAGTCCGGCTTTGAGTATTGCAAAGATAGACCTGACATTATCTTTCCAGCTGTACGCCATTACTTCTTGTTAAAGAGTGTCCGCTCTTTAACTCTGCGGTTATACAGCCCCTGAATGAACTTTCCCCCGGAATTGGAGTAGGCGACCCACTTGTCAGATATGACAGCGTTACTTCTTGTCCCGTTCGCCGTAAGACCGTCAATGTTGCCGACGTTGTACGCAAAAGATACAAGCGCGTCAAACTGGTTCTGGTTCCAGTGGTACTTGTTCTGGTACTTGTTGACCTTTGCAACAAAACCCTGCACGTCCTTCTTTAAAAGCTTTAGTGCCTCGGTCTTTGTTATGGTCTGACCAGACTTTACGTCTGCACCATAGTGTCCATACCCGATAGTGAGATACTTCTCGGTCGGTAAAGCTTTGCAGGCTTTCGCACAAAACCCCTCGTACTGTTTGATGAGCTCAAGACCGACAGACGATATGTCCATACGGTCAAGCGTTGATGTTTCCTTGCTCAAAAGTTTGTTCACCTCCTCCTGCACTTTGGCATAATCGTAGCCTGCTTTTGCAAGCTGTTCTTTACGGTATACGCCGTTCCCCCACTTTCCGTCGATGACTTCCTGCGCGATTGTTTTAATTGACTTTTTCGCCACGATTTATCACCTCGCTTTCTTTAATAGTGTGTATAAGTTCCTCTGTGACTTTGGTGCTTTTTTCAATAACGTCAAGGGCATGTCTGGTAAGATTCTCATAACGAGACTTATCCTCCTCAAAGTATTTTGCGTTATTTTTATTGTTTTCGTAGATATAGTAAAACATGAGTATACAAAGAACGGCCGGGAAGCCGACGTTTCCTATGTAGTTTAAGATGTCCATACATTTTACCTCCATCTCTATATGTTATATTATATAACTGTTGCTTATAGCTGTCAATGTTTGTTATAAAAATTGGTTATAGCAAATAGTTATAATAATAGTCACGTATTATAATGCCAAGTTATATTTACGTTTACACATTTGTAAGAAAAATGCTATATTGTGTGTTGAGAGTG
>JAMPEH010000429.1 GCA_023665245.1 Muribaculaceae bacterium | reverse complement strand
AGATGAGCATCACGAAAGAGCGCACGATTCTGCCTACCCGGGGGAATATTCTGGACCGGGACGGCAATCTGCTCGCCTTTAACGAGCTGGCCTACTCGGTCACGATAGAGGATGTGTACGAGTCGGGCAGGAACAAGAACGCGAACCTGAATGCGACGATCTATCAGCTCATCAAGATGATTGAGCAAAACGGCGATCAGATTATCGACGATTTCCATATCGTTCTCGACAGCAAGGGCAATTATCAGTTCAACGTGGAGGGCACGCAGCTGCTCCGGTTTCTGGCGGACGTCTACGGGTATGCCCTGATCGACGACTTGAAGGAGCGGGAGCGGACGGCCACGGCTGCCGAGGTCGTGGAATATCTGTGCGGTACTTCGCCGACTTCCCATTACGGCATCGGCGCGTGCAGGGTGGAGGACGATTCCTCGACTTTTGAGCCGGGCTACGGCTACACCAAGGCGGAGGTGCTGAAGATCATCACGGTCCGCTATGCCATGAGCGCCAACAGCTTTCAGAAATACATCGCCACCACCGTCGCCAACAACGTGTCGGAGAAGACCGTCGCCGTGGTGATGGAGAACGCGGATGTCCTGGAGGGCGTCGCCATCGCGGAGGGCACGATCCGCAAGTATAACGACAGCGTCTATTTTTCCCAGATTATCGGGTATACGGGCAAGGTCGATCAGGAGGAATTAAAGGTACTGCAGGAGCAGGATGACTCCTATGACCTGAACGACACGGTAGGGAAGTCGGGCATTGAGGCCTCTATGGAGATGGAGCTTCAGGGGAAAAAAGGTTCCGAGACCGTCTACGTGGACAATCTCGGTAAGGTGATTGAGACCAGCGACCGGGTGGAATCCATTGCGGGCAACGATATCTATCTCACAATCGATTCCGAGCTGCAGAAAGCCGCCTATCATATGCTGGAGTCCAAGCTCGCGGGCATCCTGCTTTTGAAGATCGAGAATATCAAGGAATACCATGTCCCCGAGGGAGGCAGCGGCGGCAATATTCCGATTCCGGTCTACGATGTTTACTTTGCCTGCATCAATAACAATATTATCGATATCTCGCACCTTGGTTCAGCACACGCCAAGGAGACGGAGCGGCTTGTGTACGAGACTTATCTGGACAAGAAGGCGCAGGTATATGCTACGCTCCGGGAGGAATTGGAGGAGACATGCACCGCATATGAGAATCTGTCGGAAGAGTATCAGAACTATGAGAGCTATATCGCTTCGATGCTCTACGACCAGAATATCATTACGCGATCCGCGGTCGATCAAAACGACGCGACTTATATTGCGTGGACCAAGGAGGAGGTCATCAGCCTGAACGAATATTTGAATTACGCCATAGCGCAGAACTGGATCGATGTTTCCAGGCTGGATATCGACTCGCGCTATTCGGATTCGGTTGAGATTTACCGCAAGATTCTCGACTATATTTTCGAGCGGCTGGATGCCGACGGCGAGTTCGACAAACGTATGTACCGCTACATGATCAACAACGATGAACTGACCGGACGGCAGATCTGCCAGCTTCTCCTCGAGCAGAATGTGGTGGAACTTTCCACGGAGGAAGCGACGCAGTTTGAGGCAGGGTATGAGACAGCGTTTGTTTTTATGAGAAATCGTATCGAAAATCTCGATATTACGCCTGCGCAGCTGGCATTGGATCCCTATTCCGGTTCCATTGTCGTCACAGACGTCACGAACGGAGATGTTCTTGCGCTTGTCTCTTATCCGAGCTATGACAACAACAAGATGGCGAACGGCGTAAATGCTTCTTATTTCGCCAGCCTGCAGAATGATCTGTCAAAGCCGCTCATCAATTACGCGACACAGCAGAGAACCGCGCCCGGATCCACCTTTAAGCTTGTATCCTCCACGGCTGGCTTAACGGAAGGGCTCATATCGACCACGGATACCATCACCTGTACGGGCACGTTTGACAAGATTACCCCTGCGGCGAGATGCTGGATCGCCCCCGGAGCCCACGGCTCGCTGAATGTCACTGGCGGCATCCAGCATTCCTGCAACTGGTTCTTCTACGAGGTCGGATACCGGCTGGGCACTGTCGGCGGCGCCTACAACAACGATGTGGCGTTAAAAAAGCTGGCGAGGGCTGCGGAGCTGTACGGGCTTTCCGAGACCTCCGGGGTGGAGATCGAAGAGTACACGCCGGAAGTGTCCGACACGGACGCTGTCCGCTCCGCCATCGGGCACGGCACCAACAACTATACCACGGTGGGGCTTGCGCGATATGTTACAACTGTTGCCAACAGCGGGACATGTTATAATTTAACATTAGTAGATAAAATAGCGGATTACAATAACGAGCTGGTCACGGACAATCAGGCAAAAGTCCGCAATCAGATCGACATGGATTCCGAATATTGGGACGCGATCCACACCGGAATGCGCCGAGTGGTGGAGGGCAAGGCCTACTACGCTGACCTGGACGTCAATGTGGCGGGCAAGACCGGTACGGCGCAGGAGAATCTAAACCGTCCCAACCACGCGCTTTTTATCAGCTATGCCCCTTATGAGGAGCCGGAGATATCCGTCACCGTCCGTGTGGCAAACGGCTATACTTCCGATTACAGCGCGCAGATTGCCAAAGATGTATATGAGTATTATTATGGACTAAAAGACGAAAGTGAGATCATCACCGGGACTGCCAGCTCCCTGCAGGGCGGCAGACTCAACGGCGATTAAACGATGTGGAGGATTATTTATGAAGAATCCGGTTATTATTAAGAGTTTTCCGAACGGGCTGTCCATCTATCTCGACGACGAGATGCCCTTTGCGCAGCTTCTCGATGAGATTGCCTTTAAATTCAAGGAATCGGCGCACTTTTTCAAGGATGCAAGCATGGCGCTTTCCTTCGAGGGACGTGAACTGTCCGATCAGGAGGAGCGGCAGCTCGTCAATGCCATCACGGCAAGCTGTTCCATAAACGTGATGTGCATCATCGGCAAGAGCGAGGAGACGGACAAGGCGTTCGTGAAGGCGCTGCAGAAGCTGTCCTATCGGCAGGAAGTGATGGAGAACGCCGGGCAGTTTTATAAGGGAACCTTAAAAGACGGGCAGATGCTGGAAACG
>JAMPEH010000428.1 GCA_023665245.1 Muribaculaceae bacterium | reverse complement strand
TCAGAACGCCTCCCTCCTGCTGCCGGACAGCAGCGCCCGCAGGGTCAGCATGAGCGCATGGTGGTCAGCCTCCTCCCGGTGCTCATACAGATAGGCCACCGCATACAGCACGGCCACCTTCGCATTCCCCACCCCGGAAAACTCCCCCAGGTCATCCATCCTCGCCACATCCATGCAGATCCCCTCCGCCGCCCCAATCATCCCCCCGATCAGGGCATCGTCCTCATCGAAATCCACACGCAGGTAGCCCTTCACCTCTTCCAGCGTCACCACCATGCTACACCACCCTCCTACAACCAAAAAAACTTTCCCTTCGGATTGCCTGCCAGCCCCCGCACTGGCACCAGCGCTTCCACAGCCCCGCCAGGGGACTCCCCGCTCCTGATAAACCAGGTACCAGCCCCATGCCGACACCCACACCCCCTTCAAGCCCTCTGCCTGCCCCTTAAGAGCCAGACGCCGCCTTCTGCACCAGCACCTTCACCGCCTCCGCAAGGACCAGCTTCCCGTCCACACGCTGGGAAGCCAGGAACCCTACCTGCCCGGTGGCCGCATACAGCTCATTCAGCCGCTTGAAACTGCGCCCCTGCCTGTCAGCGATCCAGTAATAAGAGAAATCCCCAAACGCGACCGTCTTCGCCCCCGCAGCAGCCGCCGGCATATACGCCGAAGTCTTCACCGGCCGCCCCAGCAGCGTGTCCGGCGTCCCCGCCACCAGCGACGGCTGCCACAGGTACTGCCCGTTGCTGTCCTTCAGCTTGCGCACGCCCTTGATGGTGGAATCATTCAGCACCCACACCGACTTCTTCCTGTACGGTGCCTTCAAACTGTAAAACAGGTCCATCAGCTCATCCGCCGTCACCGCCGCCGCGGAAGCAGCCGTCACGCCCACCTCCGCGCCGCCAGAAGCCGCCAATACCCCCAGCGGCTTCCCCTTGCCGTCCCCCGCAAAGAACGCCTCCTCTTCCTTCGCCCCGATCCTCCGGGCAAACTCACGGGAGATATAGGACTGCAGGTCAAAAACGCTGTCATTCAGCAGCTCCTCCGAAACCTTGATCATCGTCCCCAGCTTATACGCCCCGATGGACACCTGCCCGAACGAATCATCGCTCTCCGGGAACGCCCCCTCCTCGTCAATCCAGGATGCCGTCCCCTTGCCCGCCACCACCGGGATCTTCCTGTCCCCGCTGGAAGTCCTGATGACCTTCGCCATCTGCCGGAACACATTCTCCTCCTCCAGCGCCTCCACCAGCGTATGCTCATACTCATCCGGCACCAGGTACCCGCCCTCCGAGTCCGTCCCCACCTGCAGCGCGTCATACACGGCCATGGAAGGCGCCTTCGCCCTCATCGCGTTCCAGAAAGAAGCCCTATACCCGTCAGACGCACGCCCGGCCTTCTCCTCCCCAGGCGCGCCGCCTCCCGGCCTGCCGGTGATCGGCGCGCTGGTCGCCTTCGCAAGCTCCGCATCGATCGCCGCCTGCCGCTCCAGCCGCTCAATCTCCTTCCCCAGGGCCACCACGTCCGCCTCCATCCTGTCATAGGCGGCCGTGTCCTCCGCCGACAGCATCCCGTCCGCGCCCCTCTTTGCATCCAGGAACTTCTTCGCGGCATCCCATGCCTTCGCCCTCTTCTCCCTCAGCTCCAAAACCTTGCTCATCTCCAAACCCTCTCTTTCTCAATCTGCGGCACCCGCCTCCGGGATGCCCGTCCCCTTGCAACATAAAAGGGCCGGTCCCCCAGCCCCTTCTTCCTTCTTCCTGCGGCGGCAGAACTCCCTGCCCTGCTCCTCCGCCTCAAAACGCCCATCCAGCGCCGCGACCGTCCAGCCCTTCCGGAACATCCCCAGCGGGGTCTCCCCGAACTGCCCCAGCGCACGCGCATCCATCTCCAGCAGCCTCGCCCACAGCTCCGGGTGGTGCCTCCTCAGCTTCCGCAGCTCACCGATCCTCTGGAACGGGCAGCACCAGCAGGAGCACCGGTGGTAAACCTCATACAGCCCGCCCCAGTCAAAGCCCTTCCCATAGCAGTACCGCAGCGCCTGCCCCTCCGTCACCCGCCACTCCACAAGCGGGTAACGCTCCCCCTTGCACCGCCCCTGCTCGTCATAGGCGATCCCGACATAGGAGACGGCATTGTGCTCCCCCTTCAGCCGGTTGACCTCCTTCGTGATCAGGTGCGTCTTCAGCTGCCCCGTGCACCACCTCACCCGGATCCCCGGCCATCCGTTCCCGCACAGCGGCACCCCGTCCCGGATGCGCCGCTCCACCGCGGACCTCTTCTGCTTCGGCTCATCGAACATCAGCCACTCAAACCCCCGCGGATGCCGCAGCACCCGGACATGCAGCCCCCGCTCCCGGAACAGGTACGCATCCACCTCCCCGATATGCCGGTACATCTCCGGGAACTCCATGCCCGTGTCCGCCCAGAAAACCCCGTCAATAGGCATCCCCCTCTCTATCATCATGAGCAGCATCGCCGTGGAATCCTTCCCCCCGGACAAAGACACCGCATGGTAATCCCCCTTCTCCTTCCCCAAAGCTCCATACCCCCTTGAAACAAAAAAAGAGCCGACCCCTCAGCCCTTATCCCTTAACATCCCGATCCCCAGCAGGAACCCCATCTCCCTGCCCAGAACCCCCATTACACCAGCAATCCAGCCTTTCTGTCCCCAGAACACCCATTACACTGACAACCCAGCCTTTCCGATTCCTGAACCCATTGCACTGGCAACCCAGCCTTTCTAATCCCTGAATCCATTACACTGGCAACCCAGCTTTTCTGTCCCTGAACACCCATACAATGGCAAGCCAGCCTTTCCGGCTCCCCTGGCCACCCAAACCAGAACCAGCCATCTTCCCATCCTGCAAAAAATCCTTGCCAGGCGCCTAATGCAGGAGCAGGCTCAGCCGCTTCTCCAGCTGCTCCACCGGCGTCCCCTGCCCCTTCGGCGGGATGAGCCTCCCCAGCATGGAATTCATGACCGCCTGCCTGGAGAACATCACCGGCGCACACATCTCATCCAATACCTGCACCCCGCCACCACTGCCGCCAGGACCGCCGGAAAACATGACCTCATCCGCAAACCCCAGCTCCACCGCCTTCTTCGCGT
>JAMPEH010000427.1 GCA_023665245.1 Muribaculaceae bacterium | reverse complement strand
ACCACCGCTACGGCGGCTGGGAGCACACCCTGCACGCCCTGGCGGCGGCGCCGGGGGACGAGACGGTCCGGCTGGCTGTCCTCCTCCACGACATCGGAAAGCCCGGCTGCAAGACCACCGACGAGGCTGGCATCGACCACTTCTACGGCCACCCGGCGGCGGGGGCCGCTCTGGCTGATATCATGCTCCGGGCTCTGAAATTCGACAACGCCACACGGGAACGGGTGGTCACGCTGGTGGAACGCCACGACACCCCTATACACCCCACGGACAAATCCATCCGCCGCTGGCTGGGACGGCTGGGCGAGGAGACCTTCTTCCAGCTCCTGGAGGTCAAGCGCTGCGACAACATGGGTCAGGACTATACTCTGGTCCAGGAACGCCTGACCGCCATAGAGGAATTGAATGCGGCAGCCCGGGCAATCATTGCGCAGGGGCAATGCTTTTCTCTCAAGGATCTGGCGGTGGACGGCAGGGACGTGATGGCCGCCGGAGTGCCTGCCGGTCCCCAGGTGGGTCAAGCTCTGGCCCACCTGCTAGACCAGGTGATCATCGGTGCGGTACCCAACGACCGTTTAGCCCTGTTGCGCTGTTTGGAAAAGTCCCTGTCCCATCCGCAGTAACGGCTGCCAGTCCTCTTCATCTATATTGCAAGCAAAACACACCCCCTGACGCCCAAAGGCGTCAGGGGGTGCTTTGTCATGCTATGGGTTTATTGTAAAACTTCGCTTATCTTTGCTCCAGCGCGGCCCAGTCAGGCGTAGCAATCAGCTCGATCCAAGTCTCGACGTTCTCGCCGTCCATCTCATAATCGTGGCTGTTGCTGGCCTCCTGGATATCCAGGTAGTACCACGCGGTGGCGTCAGAATAAACGTTGTCAGGCCAGTACTTCATGTTAGGCAGTAGATGGTCCATGTCCGCCTTGCGGCCCAGCATCCGGTTGATCATAACGACCACTTCTGCACGGGTGATGTAGTCGTCAGGCCGGAAGCTACCCACAGAGGAACCATCGGCATTTGTGGTCTTAAACCAGCCAGCCTTGGCGGCCCGGTTGATATACTCAGCGGCCCAATGACCGTCGATGTCGGTAAAGAGGTTCTCGCCATCATAAGGATCGCTGAGGAACCGGGCGGCAATGGTAGCCATCTCAGCACGGGTGATCTTCCTGCCACCACCAAAAGTGCCATCGTCATAGCCGCGAATCAGGCCGGCCTTTGTGATCGTGCTCACAGAGTTGTTGAAGTACTCCGCCCCCGTCATGTCCACGTAGTCACAGTTGGTAGCCCAGTTGGCGCTGCGACTCTCCTCGGTCAGCAGACGGAAGAAGATGGTAGCGACCTCGCCCCGGGTGATGTTGTCCATAGGCGCGATGGTACCGTCAGGCCGGCCGATCAGATAGGCCACGTGGTCTTTGGTATTCAGCGCAGGCAACTGGGCCAGCGGCACGTCCGGATCGTCCAGATCTTCCTCGGCAGGAGGCGTGGGCCGGGAACCGCCACCACCGCCAGAGCCGCCACCGCTCAGCACTCTGAACAGCGCGGTGAAGGTGTAGGTCTCACCACCCACATAGGTCATAGCCCGCGTGGGATCCACATCCCAGCCGTTCGTAGTGTAGCCCGTGTTAGCGATCACGCTGATGCCATCGGTGCCAGGCACACGATTTTCCAGACGCTCCACGTAGTTTCCGTCGGCATCGATCAGCGTAATGACTTTCGTGGTCTCGCCGGAAACTGTGCCGTAAGAGGCGGCCTTATACTCCAGCGTCACCTGATACTTGTCAGCCACGCCGTCCCTGTTAGCGTCCACCAACCAGTTGGCGGTGTACGCCAGATTCTGAATCCAGGCCGTATCCACCATCACGTTGACCGTCTTGTCCGTCAGGCGGCTACCGGTCCAACCATCGAACACATAGCCATCCTTGGTGGGCGCGTTGAGGGTAAAGTCGGCATCCTCCACCGTGTAGCTGGTGGGATTGGTCACACCCTCCGGCATCGCGCCACCGTCCAGGTCGTAGGTGACCGTGTAGACATTGGGCGCCCAGCCGGCCACATAGACCGCATCTCCATTGACTTTCTCAATCACAACAGGCGTCCAACCGACGAAGGTGTAGCCAGAGCGGATCAGTTCGCCCACAAAAGCGGGTGTCGCATCGCCGTCCAGCAACTGCTGGCCATCAGCATTTTGGGTGTAGGTCTGGTCGGTAAACACCGCAGCGTTAAGCCCGTCGCGATAGATCACTGTGCGGTACTCTGTGGTGTCATCCACATTGTTCCCGTTGCGGTCAACCAGCCAGTTGGCGATATAGGTTGTGCCATCCACCCATTTATCGCTCGCTTCCTTCTCCGGGACAAAGGCGGCATCCTTGCTCACCTCGCTCCCATCCTTCGTCCAGCTCCCGAACATGTAGCCAGGCTTCGCAACGGCAACAGCACCCGTAGCCTTTCCGAAATAGGGATCCAACGTCTCACTAGCCGGGTTCACCGTACCCATGCTCTCATCCATGCTTGCGTACTTCAATGTCACCTTAGGCGCGGGTTCGATCGTCAGCGCGCCGTCCGTCACGTTGAACGTCACCTTCGCAAAGTTGCCGTTCTCGTTGCTGAACTGCTCCGCCTTCAGACCCATCGGGTACGTTCCGGCGTTCGTCTGCGTCACGCTGGCCGTGCCCGTGAACGCGAAGTCATCCTCTGTGTACAGTGCGTTGCTGATCTTCACGTCGTACCCAGACACCGTGTGCTCCGCGCCGTCGTAAGTCACCGTATCCTTGTGGCCCGTGATCGTCACGATCACCTCGTCCACCGCACTGATCGTCACGTAGCCGTCCACCACGGCGCTGATCGTTACGGCGTAGTTCGCGCTCTCCACCACGAAGCTGTCCTTGGTCAGGCCCATATTGCTGGTACCGACCGCGGTCCGCTCCGCGTGGGCCGTCTTCTCCGCCGCCAGACTCACCGTCACGCCCTCAGGCGCGTTGGTGGTGAACCCGGTGGCCGCGTGTGCCTTGCCATCGTAAGTCGCGGTGGCGTTGTTGCCCGTCACCGTCACCTCGATGGCCTTCTTCTCGATCGTCAGCGCGCCGTCCGTCACGTTGAACGTCACCTTCGCAAAGTTGCCGT
>JAMPEH010000426.1 GCA_023665245.1 Muribaculaceae bacterium | reverse complement strand
CGCCCAGGAACAGGACGCTGCCTCTTGCGGTGTGGGATTTTCAGGGGCAGTATTCGATGAATACGCCGATGATCATGTCCGTACTGACGCTGACGGTGCTGCCGATGATCATCTTGTTTATTTTCGCGCAGGATAAGCTGGTGAAAGGTATGACGGCGGGTGCTGTCAAAGGCTAAAATATGGCTTAATCCCTAAACCATGTCTGGAAGAATGCCGTTTCTGCAAACGTGCATTCTTCCTGCGTGCGGACGGATGTCCTGGCAGATGGGGCAGATCATGTTTGAAGGAATGAGGGGAGTTCTGTATGACGTTCTGGGAGAAGTGGAATAAGAACTGGAATTTTGAAAAGAAGATGGACTACGTCATCATCTGGACGATTACAGTGATTGCGGTCGCGGCGATCGTAGTTTCCACTTTTTCCTTTATCGTCTCTGTCACCGACCAGAACAGCCGGTATGTGGCGGAACAGCTGACGATTCTGGCGGAGGATTATGAGGATAGGTTGGAGCAGTATAAGGCGCTCGCCACCTCGATCATTCTGGATTCTCATGTACAGAATTACTGTGAGAGCAAGACGCAGGAAGGAATTTACAGCGAGATGGGAAATGTCTACAGCACATTCCTGAACATGCTGTATCTGCAGCATAACGCTAATTTTATAGCGGTTACCAACAAACATCTGGACCAATTCGTCTACAACGGAAATAATGGAATCCGGGAAAGCGGGTTCGAGACGATGTACGGGAAGGATTACGGGGAAAGTATGCAGGCGAAAACGGAGGGAAGCCTGCGGGTCAGCTTTTCCGACAATTATTACAGGGGCAGGAAGTATACGCTCACTTTTTATTTCCCGGCGTATTCTGTGACGAGGATGGTGAGCAGCAACGGCATGATTATCGTCAATTTTGATGATAATCTGCTGCAGCGCTTTAGCCAGAGGGATCTGCGTTACAGCTCCAACCTGTATCTGACGGATATGGACGGAAATATTGTGTCCACACAGAACGAGGAGGAGATCGGGCGTAAGATTGCGGACTGGGACAAGGTAAAGGACAGTCAGGGGATGTTTTGGCAGGGCAAGAGCCTGATCAGTTACCGCAAGGTGGATGACTGGAATTTCTATATCATAAGCGAGGTTCCGGCATGGTCTCTGTACCAGAATTGTTTCGGCACGATCCTCGTGCTTGTCGTTGTGACGCTGGCGGCGACGGGAGTTGCGCTGATGCTGGCGAGAAACATAACGAGGAGGCTGTACCGCCCGATCAACAAGGTGGTCGCCAAGATGAATGACGTGTCTCAGGGTGACCTTGGGACCCGCATTCAGGTGGAGGACATGGACAGCGACGGCAGGAAGCTGGCGGACGGTTTTAACATCATGATGGATGAGATCGACGTTTTGATGGAGCGGGTGAAGGAGGAACAGCGCCAGTTTGACAAGATGCGTTTTGTGGCGCTGCAGTCGCAGATACAGCCGCATTTTCTCTATAATACGCTGGAGTGCATCCACTGGCAGGCGCTGGCGGGCGGCAACGGGGAGATTTCCACGATGGTCAAGGCACTGGCACAGTACTACCGAATCTGTCTGAGCGAGGGCAAGGAGATTATCACGCTTGCGATGGAGCTGGAGCACATCAGGAATTACCTGATCATACAGAATATGCGCTATGGAAATATCATCACGCTCGTGGAAACGATACCGGAGGAGTATGCATCCGTGATGATACCGAAACTCACCCTGCAGCCGCTCGTGGAAAATTCCATCTACCACGGCATCCGCGTGAAGGAAGGTGTCCGGGGGACCGTGGAGATCGCGGTCAGCGGGAAGGAGGACATGGTCTGCCTGACTGTGTCGGACAACGGGGTCGGCATGGAGCAGGAGCGGATCGATTACATTAACCGGAATATATCGAATACGGACCGCGCTATTGGTTACGGCATCACCAATATCAATAAGCGGATCGAACTGATGTACGGGGAGCGGTACGGACTGAGATTCCGGCAAAGGGAGGGCGGCGGTGTCTGCGTGGAGATCTGGCTTCCGGAGGAATATGAGGAGGGGCAGCAGGCAGAGGATTGAGAATCTGCGCGGGATGAAATGCGGCCAGGGATTTTTTTGGCATGGAGGGAAAGCGTGGAATATAGGATTTTGATCGTTGACGATGAAAAAATGATCCGCATGGGCATCAAAAACGCAATGCCGTGGGAACAGATGGGTATTGCGGAGGTGTACACGGCGGCTTCCGCCAAGGAAGCTGCCTCGGTGATCGAGGAGCACAGGCCGCAGATTATGATCACGGATATCAGCATGGCGGAGATGTCGGGGCTGGAGCTGGTCGGACAGATTCGCGAGAAAAATACCGGAATGCGGATTATTGTCCTGACGGGGTATGACCGTTTTGAGTATGCCAGACAGGCGCTGCAGCTGCAGGTGCATGATTTTCTGCTGAAGCCGATCGACGAGACGGAGCTTAAAAAGAGTATTCTTGCGCAGGTGGAACAGCTGGAAGAGCGCAGGATCCGGCATGAGGACAGGCTTACGGCAAACCGCGCCCAGGGCATGAAGCAGCAGATCGAGCTGGAGAGCGCCATGCGCTCGATCGTCACGGGAAAGGAAGATTTGACGGAACGGACGGAGTTATTCCGACAGGAGTATCATTTTGGGAAGAACCAGGCGATGCGGATCGGCATCCTGATTCCGGGGGTGTCCAGCGATGAAGATCTGGACAGTGAGGGGTTTCGTATGCAGACCGTGAAGCAGATCTGTCTCGGACTGATTGACGGGCAGAAGAGGGGAATTACTTTTTCGGATGAAAAGCGGCGCATCACCATGGCTTTTTTCTGCGATGAGGGCCGCAAGGAGAACGAGCTGGCGGAGCAGCTGATCGAGATCCTGAACGATGAGCTGGAGACCAGGCCGAGGATTATCTGGGGCAGTGTCAAAAAGGGGCTTGAGAATCTATGCATCTCTTACAATGACGCGGTTTTTGCGCTGGAGCATGAGCGGGAGGAGTTTGAAAAGCTCTGCGCGGTGGACTGGAACCGGAAGGGCGAGGATATTTTCCAGGATGTATTCCGCGAGTTCCGCAACGCGCTGGTGTATAACGTGAGCGACAAGGAGAAAA
>JAMPEH010000425.1 GCA_023665245.1 Muribaculaceae bacterium | reverse complement strand
ATACGGTAAGGATGCGGCAACTGATGCACCTCGCGTTGTAAATGTGATAAATTTTATCCGCAAGACCGAACCGCGCCGCTGGGAGCATCCGTCGTTGAACTATGTGTCTGACACAGTGCTGTATGAAACAGTTGTAAGCCAGATAGAACTGATGAACAAATATGGCATCAAAGGGTCGTTCTTGCTTCAGTATGATGCATTGATTATGCCCGAATACCAAAAGCTGCTAAAGGAGAAGGCTTGTCCGGGCACTGAGATTGGCGGATGGTGGGAAATCACAGAACCGCATGTAAAAGCGGCCGGCATAGAATGGCGTGGCCGTTATCCGTGGGACTGGTATGCAAATGTCGGTTTCTCGACAGGCTATACGCAACAGGAGCGTGAGAAACTGGTGGATGTGTATATGGCCAAGTTCAAGGAAGTGTTCGGTGAATATCCAAAGTCGGTTGGGTCGTGGTTTATCGACTCGCATTCACTTGCATATATGCGCGATAAGTATGGTATCGAGGCATCTGCAGCCTGCCGTGACCAATTAGGAACCGATGGCTATAACCTTTGGGGCGGATATTGGCAAGGAGGATATTATCCTTCGCGCAAGAACTTCTATATACCTGCTCAGACAAAGGAAAACCAAATTGATGTGCCGGTATTCAGATTGCTGGGGTCGGATCCGATAGCCCAATATGACTGTGGTCTTGGCGGAAAGCACCAAGCCGTTGTCACATTAGAGCCCGTGTACGGCAATGCCGGAGGTAATGAAGGATGGATAAACTGGTTTTTCGAGAAGATGATATATGACCCGGCGATGAATCTAAGCTATTTCCAGGCCGGGCAGGAAAATATGTTTACATGGCGGAGGATGCGCCATGGACTTGAGTATCAGTTCCCGGCACTTGCACGCATGGCTCAGAAAGGCGACATCCGTTTGGAAACCCTCGGTGAGACAGGGCGAGCATTCCGTGCGGCACATGATGTGACACCTCCATCGGCTATATCGGCACTCGATGGCTTTGGTAACGACAGTCTACGCACAATTTGGTTCAACTCGCGTAACTATCGCCTGAACTTGATGTGGGAAGGTGAACGTATGTTTGTGCGCGACATTCATCTGTTCGATGAAAACCAGGAGTCGCTATATCTCAAAACCCCGTGCACTACAGAATATTGCCATTATTGGACATTGCCGGTGGTCGATGGAAATGTATGGAGCAATGACAGTGTGCGAGGAGCATTGCGGTTCTATAAGGTAATGCCCGATGGATTGAGCAAAGAGATGGTCTTCGGAGAACCCGACATTTCCAACGATGGAAAAACACTTTCGGTCGTGGTGCCTGTTAAGGGTGAGGATGCCGAAATGGTAATCACACTTAATGAGGAAACTGCAGATTTCGCCCTTCGAGCTGCATCGGGCAACAAAGCCGACAAGCTACCGGTGTGGTATGCGGCGTTGGAACATGCGCCGGCAGCAGAATTGCCATTCAGCAATGTGGGTGCTGACAAAGTATCGGGTGTCTACAGGGACTACCCGTACGCTTTCAGTGTGCGTAACGGAGTGTTTGCAAACAGCTCTACGTTGCCACGTAATGAAGTGGGTGCACTGCGGGCATTCACGGTGACACCTAATGCATCATCGTTCGCATTCACATTCTCAAAACCGTAAAAACAAACATTTGACATACAATGATTTTTAATAGATATGTATTGTTAGGGGCGGTATTTGCCGCAGTCGCTATACAAGGTTATGCGGCTACGTCAAAGCTCCAGCCGCAAAGGCTGCGTACCGAGCATATGGAGAATCCCGGGGTTATTGGCACCCATGCGCCGCGTCTGTCGTGGATTAACCAGCCGGTGTCTGCAAAGGTTAAAAATGCCTCGCAGAGTGCGAGCCGTATAGTTGTAGCATCTTCAAAAGAAAATCTCGAGAGTGGGATTTTCGATGTGTGGGATTCGGGGAAGACAGCCGGTGAGCAGGCATATCTCGTGGAATATGCCGGTAAACCGCTTGTCGATGGCCAAGATTACTATTGGCGTGTCATGGTTTGGGATAACGATGGGAATCCATCGGACTGGAGTGAGACCGCCTCGTGGGGTATGGGCTTTATGGATCCTTCACGTTGGCAAGCCCGTTGGATCGGTGCCCCCTGGCAAGGTGAAGGGCACAAGAAAACCATCGACTCCAAGAAATCGCGCCGAGATTATCCTGCGCCCCTCCTGCGTAAGGAATTTGAAGTTAAGCCGGGTCTGAAGAAAGCCAAGGCGTTTGTGACCGGGTTGGGATATTTCGAGCTTCATATGAATGGAGAGAAGGTTGGCGATGACATGTTGGTGCCAAATTTCACCAATTATTCAAAGCGTCCCGACCTCGATCAGTACAGCATCGTTGTTGATGACAATTTTACCGGCTATCGGGTACTTTATCTTGCCTATAATGTGACGGATATGCTCCAACCGGGTGAAAATGCCGTGGGTGCGATTCTCGGTAATGGCTTTTTCGACAATACCACAGGGTGGGTGTGTCCGTTTGGTTCACCACGCTTGCTTTGCCAACTTGAATTGACCTATGAAGATGGAACGACAGAGACCATCGTTACCGATGACAGCTGGCGGGCATCAATGTCGGCAATCGTGGCCGATGGTCCATTTGACGGTGAGGTCTACGATGCACGTAAAGAGCAGAAAGGCTGGGATACAGCCGGATTCGACGACAGCAGTTGGCAGCGTGCAGCCTACCGTAAGGCCCCCTATGGGGAACTTACGGCTCATACGTCGCCAACTGATAAGGTTATGGGCAGTTTCGCCCCAACATCGCTCACACGCAATGCAGACGGGTCGTGGGAAGTGACATTCCCGGCCGAAATTTCCGGGTGGATCAGATTAAAGGATGTAGAGGCAGCCGCAGGCGACACCATAGAAATAAAGTATTATTGTGATCAGCCCCTTGGCGTTCACCGTTACATATCAAACGGTGAAGGCACAGTGGATTACGCCCCACGATTCACATGGTATGTCTTTTCGAAGGCAAATATCAAAGGTCCAAAGACATTGACCGAAAAAAATCTTGTGGCAGAGGCCGTGAACACTAACCTGGGAATTTCCTCGGATTTTACAGCATCAAATGCCTTGCTCG
>JAMPEH010000424.1 GCA_023665245.1 Muribaculaceae bacterium | reverse complement strand
GCTTTGGACGCAAGCGACTTTTATTCACGAAGCAGCGATGCCGCACGGCAGGTGGTTGATTATATATTTGGCTTTCTTATGATGTTTGCAGTCGGAAGCTTTTTTGTGGAAAGTATTTTTACAGAGGATGGAAGCAACCGAAAAAGGCTGATACTGCACTACATTATATTTGCAATTTTCAGTGTTGTCTTTGACATTCTCGGAAACAATATCGACATATTTTCGGAAGCGGGACAGGACATGCTTTATAAGGTGATGGTGCTGTATATTCTTTTATGTGTAGTCCTTGCATTTCACAGGCTGATAAAATTAAGTGGTATGGCATTTGAAAAATATATGGTAAGCCTTGTTGTGGGTGCCATCAAGGTAGGCACTGTTTTACTCCTGCTTAACATCGGGTTTATTCTTTTGGTGACAATATTTGATATTTTAATTGTCGATGTTGACGAGTGGCAGTTTGTGACCTATGTTGAAATACTCCTTGTCGGTATCGTGTATGCACCCTATGCTCTCATTTGTTTGACGGATAAAACGGAAACAAAATCAAGGTTTATTAAAGGACTTTTGCTGTGGGTGCTGATGCCGATGGTAATGGCAGCAATGATTATCATTTACATGTACGTGCTGAAAATTCTTGTTACGGGTTATATGCCGAAAAATGAAGTGTTTGGCATTTGTGCGGGTTTGTTTTGCATTGGGGCGGTTATCTGGACAACGGCATATCCGTTTGCGGCAAATGCATACCAGGATTTGAAGGCGGGTGTGATATACAGGACTGTAATAAAATATGCAAAGTATATTTATGCACCGTTTATCCTTCTTGAATGTTGGTCAATCGGTATTCGTATCAATGATTATGGGATTACCGCTTCCCGTTACTGGGCTGTGGTATTTATCATATTGCAGATTATTTATGTGGCATGGGAGCCGATTTACGGCTTGGTGCGTAAGCTGTTCAAAAAGGAAAAGAGTGGCTATGCCGAGGGGTATGAGCATTTCCTTTATATTGGCATTTTGGTTTATATCCTGTGTGTTATGTTACCGTTTTTCAGTGTGGAAAAAATAGAATTTCTGTCACAGAAAAAACGGTTTGAGGCTTTGATGGGTGCCTATGAGACGGCATATGATATTGATTTACAACAAAATAGTGATGCGTTTAAAAGTGCAAGAAGTATATACAATGTTTTAAAATGGAACAGATACGGCGAGGAATATTTAGAAGAAAAATATACGGCAGCAGAGCTGACTGCAATAAAGAGCTTTTTTGGACAGCAGACATATGATGGGAGACAGTGGGTTTTTCGCAGGCGGAAAACTGATGCTGCCGTTTCCATAGAAGGCTACAGTTATATGTGCAGCTTTAGGGTCGATGGTGATTATTACGAAGAAATGAGTGCCGGGGGAGAACACATAGATATGGTGATTGACATTGAAGATATAGGAAACGGAAATTCAATCCATGACACCATAAATGTAAAGGAGCTTGTGTGGAGCATGATAAACAGTGATTACCCGAATGACCTTGATGATGGCACACTGCCGTATGAAATTGTGTCGGAGAGTGGCAGGAAATATATCATAACCTATTGTTATTTTGATTATGAAGGAACGGATAATGATATCAGAGACTGGAAATTCGAGGGCTATGTTTTGTGGTAAGGAGGTTTATATGGAGATAAACGAAGCAGAATTGATACGTCTTGCAAAGACGGCGAGGGAACATGCATATGCACCATACTCCCATTTTAAAGTTGGTGCGGCACTCCTTGCCAGTGACGGGAAAATATACACAGGCTGCAATGTGGAAAATGCGTCCTTTGGGGCAACAAATTGTGCGGAACGGACAGCGTTTTTTAAAGCTGTGTCAGAGGGGGAACGTGAATTTAAGGCGATTGCAATAGTGGGAGCACCAAGTGATACTGATACGAAGGATGCATGTGCACCTTGCGGCATATGCCGTCAGGTCATGCGGGAATTTTGTGAGCCGAAGGACTTTAGCGTTATCCTTGAGGATGGCAAGGGCGGTACATTTTCCATGACCTTGGAGGAGCTTTTGCCGAGAAGCTTTGCAGGAGAAAGTATGGGGTGATGTATACCATGGCTGGAAGGATATTTATGAGGAGGCTGGAAAATGATACAAAATAAAATGCCGAGGGTGGAGCTTCATTGTCACTTGGACGGCTCGCTTTCCAAGGGCTGTATTGAGGAGCTGCTGGGAAGACCAGTGGAGGATGAGGAGCTTGGAGTATCGGTTGACTGCCGCGACCTTGCACAGTATCTTGAGAAATTTGACTTGCCTCTTTCCGTTTTGCAAAACGAGGCAGGTCTGAAACGTGCAGGCTATGATTTTATGAAAACGATGCATAACGAGAGCATGGATTATGTGGAGGTAAGATTTGCCCCGCTTTTATCCACGCAAAAAGGACTTGCAGTGGATAAGATAATAGCGTCAGTCATAGACGGATTAGAAAAGGGAAAAATGGAATATGGAGTTGCATATGGTGTGATTGTATGTGCCATGCGGCATCACAGCCATGCGGAAAATCTTGCCATGATAAAGGCGTCAAGGGAATTTCTTGGAAACGGTGTCTGTGGTGCTGACCTTGCAGGAAATGAGGCTGCATATCCCATGTCTGAATTTATGGAGCTGTTTCGGGAGGTCCATAGACTTGGAATGCCGTTTACGATACATGCAGGTGAATGTGGAAGCGTAAAAAACATCACGGATGCCATAGAGTGTGGAGCAGCGAGAATTGGACATGGAATAGCCATGCGAAATGATGAAGCTGTAATGAAGCTTTGTGCCGACAGGAGAATTGGCGTGGAGCTTTGTCCAATCAGCAATCTCCAGACAAAGGCAGTACAGGATATGTCCGAATATCCCATGAAGCAGTTTTTAGATAACCATATCATGGTAACGGTAAATACTGATAACCGTACCGTGAGCACGACAACCATGGATAAAGAGCTTGGCTTTATACAGAAAAATTACGGTATCACGGACGATGAAATTATTTGCATGATGAAAAATGCCGTAGAGGTATCGTGGGCGGATGAAAATGTAAAGAACAAACTGATGAAGCTGTTTTGAAGACTTGAGAGAAAAATGGTGTTCGTGGATAGATTTAAT
>JAMPEH010000423.1 GCA_023665245.1 Muribaculaceae bacterium | reverse complement strand
GTCATCTGGTCTACAATCGGGTAGGAAATAACGGACAGACCATTTCGGACAAGAATATCAAAATTCGAAACGCCAAAGTCTGTCGGGAACTGACCGAGAAATACGGGTTGCATCTTGCACCGGGGAAAGAATCGGTACGACGGGAACGCCTGCGAGAACCCAACAAAACCAAATACGAAATATACGATGCAATCAAAACGGGTTTACCGAATTGCAATAATTGGGACGATTTGGAACTTCGATTGAAGAATCAAGGGATTGCCATGCACTACAAGTATTGCGGCGATACCAGTCGAAAACAAGGGGTGTTGTTCTGTAAAAATGGCTTCGAGTTTTCAGGCTCAAAGATAGACAGGCAATTCAGCTACTCGAAACTGAACCGACACTTTGCACAGGCACAGCACCAAACCCAGCATTGGGCGACACTTGCAAATGGATTTCATGCGGCCATAGACAATTATCGGGCGGCATTCACCGACTTATTCGGCAATACAGGCGGAAGCGGAAATAAGGGACAAGCAGATGCCGGCTCGATAAACTTCGGTAGCAAGATTGGAGCACTGCCGCTGCCACCCAAAGATTCACCTGTCGGACTATCCACCGCCCAACTCCAACGCAAATCCAGCGAAAGCCCCGAAGAACATATTGCACGTATTACTGCATTACTAAACGCCGTTGCTGAAGCGATAGCGATTGCCGACATGGAGCGGAAACGCAAACTGCGAGACCGAAAAGCAAATAAATCTAAAATGAAGCTATAAACATAAATCAACAATTTGTTATGAAAGAAAATAATGTTATGATGTCTTATGAAATGTACGAAGACTTCAAGGACGCAATGGTCAAAACCATCAAAACCGAACTATCGGCAAAAGATAATAATCAATCAGTCGATAGCGATTTACCGCAGAAAGTGGAACATATCGTTCGGTCCCAACAAGAGCGGCATCGGACGATAATAACCCAGCTTGCTGGACGATTGGAAAGCATCGAGCGGAGCAATGCGAAAATGCAAGCCGATATAGATAACCTGCAATCGTCTGTAGACGCAATCGAAATCCCTGCCGAACTACCGCCGAGAATAACTCAACACCGGATAACTTTCAGTTCAGAATCCCCATTTACCCTTTACTTGGTGCTGTTTCTTTTCATCGGTTGCATGATTTTGTCGTCGGCACTCTATTTCACTACTCAGCCGGACTACAACCGCATCGACAATGACCTGAAATACCGCTACATCAAAATGAAAGGCGAAGCGACACCCAAACGCATTACCGAACTGGAAGAAATATTCGAACTGAACCGCGACAACGCCAAAATCCGCCGAATGAAAAAAGATATCGAAAAATATGAACAAACCGTAAAACGAAAAGTGCAACTCGAAGAACAGGCGAGACTCAAAGAACAGGAAGCTAATCGCCTAAACGAAAATGCCTCCCGTCTGAAAAACAAATAAGCCATTCCCTTCGTCCGCAAAGGTATTGCCGCCAAAAGAAATCCGCAAGGTCATGCAAGTTGCTCCGCAAACCTTGCGGATATTCTTTCCGGCGGCATCGGCTGGTCGCTACCAAAGGAAATGGCAAGCTCTGAACACTACTGCTGTAATTTCACCGAAATTTGCACAACGTAATTTATCAAAAGATATGTCTAATTTGTAACAGTCGATTTTTTGTCTAATTTTAGTATGGTTTTAACATCATAGAAAAGCCGAATACAGCGTTGGTCGGCCATCGCAGCACAAGCGGATACACACATCGGCGTAGCGACAGATAACGCTATGCGAGATCAAAAAGGGAAATAGGCGGCCAAGAACTATTCCGCAAAAACTTGACATAATACCGATTGATCTAACAATAAGATATATGCAATGTATTTTTTGTCATAAAGATGCTTCTGCCTCTACAAGTGTTGAGCATATCGTTCCGGAATCTTTAGGGAATAAACATATCTATCTCCCTAAAGGATATGTTTGCAATGCATGCAACCACTATTTTGCAATAAAAATAGAAAAAGATCTGCTAAATCAACCTTATTTTATATCGCTTCGATCCCGAAATGAAATTCTTTCCAAAAAGAATAGGCTCATAAAACAAGACATGATATTTCCAGGAGCTCAAAAAAAGGCTGGAGTATCATTTCTAACTCAAGGAAACACATTACTGATCCATATAGATGACAAAGACGTCATTAACAGTATAATTGAAGGAAAAAGCCATAGGATGATTGCAAAATATCTTCCGGAGCCCGAATATCCCAATCCTTTAATGTCTCGATTTTTAGCCAAATGCGCATATGAATATTTTTTATTCCACATGGGTAAAGAAAAATACGATCTATGTGTCAATGAACTCTTGGGGCAAAATACAGATATACTTAAAACACTTAGAGAGTACGCAAGATTTGGGAAAGGGAAATATTGGCAATACAGCCAACGTCGAATTTACTCCGAAGGTTCATTTTTCATTCAAGAAAGCAAAGATATTCCCTATGAAATATTACACGAAATGTCTTTTTTTGTCAAAGATTATATCAAACACCCAAATAACGTTGTAGAGGCTGAAATATATTATGTTTTAGTAATTTCGGGAATTGAATATGCGATCAGTATATCAGATCCAGACATCTCCGAATATATAACTTTAATCCAAGAAAAGGAATTCTTTCCATTACAGCGCAAAGATGAAAAAATACTACCTTTAAGCAAAGCAGATTTCAATCCCATGTTTATTAAAAAAGGTCAAAAGTTGAAATAATCTTTTTCTTATACATATACCTTAGAAGATGAATTTTATTGCACTACACAACATTTTTTCATGTATTATTAAGTAAATGCAAAACAAAAGGAAACGGTATTACAATCTCTGCTACCATTTTCAAGTTCAGAAGTGAGTAACTCGGACCGCCGTACTTTACAGACCTTTCTAACCACTCGACCGCACAAAATCAATATCCGTAAAGACGAAGCAATCATTTAACGTCTCCAAAATCATGGCTGCACTTCCTTAACTAAAAAGAGAGCCCAACGCTCTCTTTTAATCTCTGAGGCCTGACTTTTCCCTATAGGCTTTCGTCAATTCATCTGCCGGAATTTCTCGCATCAGTTCGACACAAATCTCCCGACATAGAGAAA
>JAMPEH010000422.1 GCA_023665245.1 Muribaculaceae bacterium | reverse complement strand
AGTCTTTGAGAGCGTTGGAGGAAGCGACACCCCGCCGCATTACCTTTGACGAACTGGACTTTAATTTCGGAGAGCGATGGATACCGACAGGCATATACTCCGCATATATGAGCAACCTCTACGGTACTGATGTGCAAATCGCATATACGCCCTCTATGGACGAATATTCCTGCACTACCCAACACAAGAACATGAAGATATGGGAGGAGTATTGCGTCCGTGGACACTATCGTACCTATGACGGCATGAACTTGTTGAAACACGCCCTGCACAACACTGTGCCGGAAATCAAGAAGTGTATCGGTCAGGATGAGAACGGACACGACATAAAAGTACCTGATGCCGAGGCTATACAACTCGCCAACTCCAAAATTGATGAGATCCGCAATGGCTTTACCGAATGGCTGGAAGCTCAGTCACCGGAGTTCAAGGAGCAGCTTGTGGATATGTATAACCGCAAGTTCAACTGTTTCGTGCGTCCGCGCTACGATGGGTCGCACCAGACATTCCCCGACCTCAACATGAAACTGTTGGGAGAGCATTGCAATGTCAAGTCAATATATCAGTCGCAGAAGGATTGTGTGTGGATGCTGTTACAGAATGGCGGTGGCATCGCGGATCACGAGGTGGGAACCGGTAAGACGCTGATAATGTGCATGGCTGCGCATGAGATGAAGCGTCTGGGATTGGCGCACAAGCCGATGATTATCGGACTGAAATCCAACGTAGCCGAGATTGCTATGACATACCAGACTGCATATCCCAATGCCCGCATACTGTTTGCCGACGAAAGGAGTTTCAAGGCTGACAAGCGTGTCGATTTCTTCAACCAAATCAAGAACAATGACTATGACTGCGTGATAATGTCGCACGACCAGTTCGGCAAGATACCGCAGTCGCCGGATATTCAGCAGGAGATCCTTCAGGCTGAACTTGACTCGGTGGAGGAAAACCTCGAAGTTGTCAAGCAGCAGGGCAAGGACGTTTCACGCGGTATGCTCAAAGGGCTTATCAAGCGCAAGGAGAACCTGACCGCCAAACTTGAAACGCTCCAATATCAGATGGAGCAGAACAAGGACAGCATCGTGGATTTCCGACAAATGGGCATAGACCACATTTTCGTTGACGAAAGCCACCAGTTCAAAAATCTGATGTTCAACACCCGCCACGACCGTGTTGCTGGATTGGGCAACTCGGAAGGCTCCCAACGTGCGCTCAATCTTCTCTATGCCATACGCACCATTCAGGAACGGACAGGCAAAGACCTCGGCGCGACATTCCTGTCGGGTACTACAATCAGTAATTCTCTGACTGAACTTTACTTGTTGTTCAAATACTTACGTCCGAAAGAACTTGAAAGACAAGACATCCGGTGCTTTGACGCATGGGCGGCTATCTTCGCAAAGAAAACCACTGACTATGAGTTTAACGTAACGAACAGCATAGTGGCAAAGGAGCGTTTCCGCTACTTTATCAAAGTGCCGGAGTTGGCGGCTTTCTACAATGAGATAACTGACTACAAGACGGCAGAGGATGTTGGTGTTGACCGTCCGGCAAAGAATGAGATACTGCACAACATTCCGCCGACGCCACAGCAGGAGGACTTTATCCAAAAGCTGATGGAGTTCGCAAAGAGCGGCGATGCCACAATATTGGGGCGTGAACCGTTATCGGAAACAGAGGAAAAAGCGAAGATGCTCATCGCCACGGACTATGCTCGTAAAATGGCACTGGATATGCGCATGATTTCTCCGACGTATGAAGATGATCCGAACAACAAGGCTTCGCACTGTGCCAAGATGATTGCCGAATACTATCACAAATATGATGCTCAACGTGGCACACAGTTTGTTTTCAGTGACCTCGGCACTTTCAAGCCCGGCGAGTGGAATGTCTATTCCGAGATTAAGCGCAAGCTGATTGAGGACTACGGTATTCCGCCACATGAGATACGTTTTATCCAAGAGTGCAAGACTGAACGGTCACGCAAGGCTGTCATTCAGGCTATGAACGACGGCGATGTGCGTGTGCTTTTCGGCTCAACAAGTATGCTCGGAACGGGTGTAAACGCCCAGAAAAGAGCGGTTTGCATCCATCATCTTGATACGCCGTGGCGACCGTCAGACCTCACTCAACGCGATGGCAGAGCCATTCGCGCAGGTAATGAGATTGCCAAGTTATACGCTGACAATAAGGTTGATGTGATTATCTATGCGGTTGAAAAGTCGCTCGACTCCTACAAGTTCAATCTTCTGCACTGCAAGGCTACATTCATAGCCCAGCTCAAAAGCGGTGCTTTGGGAGCGCGAACAATCGACGAGGGTTCGATGGACGAGAAGAACGGCATGAACTTCTCAGAATACATGGCGATACTCTCCGGCAACACCGACCTGCTCGACAAGGCAAAACTTGAAAAGCGGATAGCGGCGTTGGAGAGTGAACGAAAGTCGTTCAACAAAGGACGTGGTGACAGCGAGTTCAAACTCCAGACCATTACCCATGACATCGCCAACAACGAGGCGGCGATCGAGCGCATGAAAGCTGACTGGGAGCGTTACGACAAGGTTGTGCAACGTGACAAGGAGGGCAACCCTGTCAACAATCTCACGATTGACACCTGCAACCTTTCCGACGAAAAGAACATGGGTATCCACCTGCAAGGGCTGGCACAGTGCACAGACACCCACGGGCTATACCAGCGTATCGGCGAGGTTTATGGCTTCCCGATCAGCATTATCTCCGAAAGAGTGTTGGCTGACGGGGTTGAGAAAGTTCAGAACCGTTTTGTTGTCGAGGGCAATTATAAATACAAGTACAACAACGGTCAGTTGGCAATGGCTGACACCCACGCAGCCTGCATGAACTTCGTCAACGCTTTGGAGAAAATCCCCGGCATAATCGCCCAGTACGAGGAACGCACCGCCAAACTGAAAGCCGATGTTCCCATACTTGAAGGCATTATGGCAAAGACATGGGGCAAAGAGGACGAGTTGAAGCAGCTCAAATCCGAACTTGCCGCCCTCGACCGCAAAATCGCCGCCGAGTTAGCCCCCAAGCACGATGAAAAGGACGGTGAGGAAGTCAAGCCGGACACCCAACAACAACAATCGGGCAAGGTCGTTGAGATCAATC
>JAMPEH010000421.1 GCA_023665245.1 Muribaculaceae bacterium | reverse complement strand
ATTTGCTGAACATGTTGGCATAGCACTGCAGATAACGCGGGTCCTGGATGAAATAACTCTGCACCGCCATGCGACGCGGGAACCGACGTTTGTCGGGATTCACCTGCTCATTGTCGGAGCGGTCGCCGTCGCCGAAGAGAAGATGGTCCATCTTCGGATCCATGTCGTTGTGCTTGTTGCTCTGCACGGCATAGTGATTGTTGGCCTTCATCCAAGCCGGCGGACTCCATGGCGACATCCAGAACGACATGTCGGGGCAATATTTCTGGGCTGCGCGGATATAGGGGATGATGGTCATCTTGTCGCGTTCGATGTTGAAGTGTTTCAGGTCGAAATCGCCCTGCACATCGCTGCAGGAATACCATTCGAGAGCATAGTCGTTGGCGTTCATTGATATACGGCCAAGCGAAAAACCGAGTTCACCATCGGGAGAGAAGGCGCGGCTGAGGATTTCATCCTGTTCATTGCGGGAGAGCATGCAGAGAGCACGCCAGTCCTGTTCGTTGAAAGTGGTGCCCCAGCGGCGGAAGGTGGTGATGGGATTGTCAAGGTCGGTCTTGACCACATTCTCGCAATTCGGTGCCGACTGAACTTTCAGGTTCTTTCCCTCCTTCCAGCGGTCGGTGTTGGTGGTGGCATAATGGCTGAAAGTCTGTGCATAGCAGGAGAATCCCGCCGACAGGGCAGCCGTAAGCAATAAGGTTGTCTTAAATAATTTCATAATATCAGATATGTTTGTTTTTTTATTTGTTGAAATGGGTCTGGAGTCGGTGGAGTTCGTCGGAGGTTATGCCGATGACGGTGCCGTGGCGGGGATTGAAATCCTTTGTGAACTCCTTGGGCTCGGTGAAGTGGAAAAGGTCGTCAGACAACTGATACTCATAGCGGTGGTCGCGATACATGTCGTACATCAGACACCACTTGTGGCCGAGTCTCTTCTCTTCTGCGGGATTCAGACGGAATATGCCGCTTCCCTCCACGCTTGCCTTGCCGGCGTAGGCATCCACGTAGCGGTAATCCTCGCGCCAGGGGCCTTTCAGCGAGGGGGCCACAGCCTGCTTTATGCCATTGATATACTCCTTGCCATTCTTGTCTTTCGTGTTGCCTTTGAAAAACATGTGATAGAGTCTGTCGTCGGGATTATACACGATATCCTCATCGATGGCGCCATATTTCAATTGAAGCATCAGATATGGCTCCTCGATAAATTTGGAGAAATCCTTGTCGACATGGGCTGCATAGAGGTCAAGCACGGATTTTTCCGGATTTTCCGGGTCAGTGTCGGTGCCTTGGAATTTGACGGTGAAATACACGAGATAGGCTCCGGCTTCCGGATCCCAGATGGTCTGAGGAGCCCATACCCACTGCACATTGCCGAACTTTTCCGGGTAATCCCTGACAAGATCAATGGCGGAATGTGTCCAGTCGGTAAGATTGTCCGAACGCATCAGCACAATGCCGGTGTTGCGGTCCCAGCCATTCTTGAAGGTCATCATGTCGGTCATGGCAATAAGGAATTCACCGTTTTCTCCTCTAAGGATATGAGGGTCGCGAATTCCTCCCGACAAGGAAATGGAATCGCTTGAGACCACGGGCAGATTGCCGTTGAGGGCTTTCCAGTCGGTGGCGTTTTCACTGACAGCAAACCTCAGTTGCTCCCTGAGATTGCTTGGGCCCTGGCCCTCGAAGTATGCAAAGAGATATGCATCGTAAGGGATTTTCTTCTCGGAGGGAGTGACATCCCAATAGAGGGTATCTTTCACGTTCATTTGAGGCAGAGTGCCATCGGGGTTATACTCAAATGGTTGCACGCAGACATTGCGGCTGCTTCCGGATCCACCCGGCATCCATCCGTCGTGGGTGAAAAAGAGATTCTGTCCGTTAAATTCCACGAACCCCGGGTGTGTGGTTTCACTGCCAACGACAGTGTCGGAGAAGACTCCCATATATTTATAAGGTCCGTCAGGTTTTTTGCTCACGGCATAGCCAAGAGACTCCGGCCAGTTGTTGGCAAATGTCAGGTAGTATTGGCCATTGGCATAGTGAATCCAGGGAGCCTCGGTGAAATTGCTCCCTTCGGGGGTAATTTCCTTGATCTTGCCATCAATTTCGGTAAGACTCGGTTTTAATTTTGCTATGTAGCACTTCTGGTTTCCCCAGGTGATCCAGGGCTGTCCCTTTTGGTCGTAGAAGACAGCGGGATCGATGCAAGCCCAGCCGTGGGTGGTGCCTTTGCAATCGGCAGTCGTGAGCAGCGGTTTGCCAAGAACATCCTTGAAAGGACCTTTCGGGGAGTCGCTGACTGCGACTCCAATACCGGGTCCGTTGGTAGAAACGAAAAAGTAATATTTGCCATCCTTGCGGCTTTTTATGCAATGAGCGGCGTAAGCCTTGCCACGCTTTGCCCAAGGAAAGAATTCATTGATGCGGCAGGGGGAGGGGTGCTGGGTCCAGTGTTTCATGTCGGTGGTGGAGAAAAGCACCCATTCCGACATACGGTATCCCTTTATATCGGGGCCACCTTCGTCATGACCGGCATAAAGCCAGAGGGTGTCGCCATCCACCATTGGAGCCGGATCAGCTGTGTGTATATGCTTCACGAGCGGATTTCCGGTATTGATGAATGTCACGTCCTGAGCTGAAACCGACATTGATGCGAGGCAGAGAAAACTCAAGGCCAATAATCTTTTCATGGTTGGGTCGAAATTGAATTTATATGCAAAGTTAATAATATTTTTCAAGAAAAACAGGGTCTGATTGCAAAATTGAAACCAGACCCCTTACCCTAATACAACATTACCTATAATTAACATCTTTATCATAACACGCAGGGCGGAGCATTATGACCTTATCATTTTTTCATTTGCAAAATTAGTCAATTGCTTTCATACGGAGAGTCAATAATCAGTCAGAATCATCGTGATTCGGTTCAAGTTGCAAATATTTCGATATAAATCGTTCGGCAGACAAGGGGCATGACATAATTTTTAGTTCAGAAAAGAGCGATTCTGATTCATTGGGGTGATTTCGAGTGAAAAATTCAACCCGAGATTTTGAAATCTCATAGATTATCTATAATTTTGTTAAAGTCATACTTTGTTAAAGTCATTAGAGTCAGACACAGTTCAATCTT